>JBDRTG010000021.1:0-73376 GCA_043824255.1 bacterium | reverse complement strand
GAAGAAAATGAGTAGATATAAGCAAAAGAAGATAAAGGTTTTATCGCTAATTTCCCTATTAAGTTTATTTAGTGTTTTAATGTTCAGTTCACCCTCAGGAGCTGCTCCCAAAACAGGCTTGTTAATGGCAGGAAAAACCTCAGCTGTTCCACAGATAGATGGAGTGTTGAATGATGCATGCTGGAAAAACACTATAGAGGGCTCCCCATTTATCTTAAAGAATCAGAATAAGTTTGCTAAAGAGCAAACCAAAGCTTATCTATGTTACGATAAAGATAATCTCTACGTGGCATTTCGATGTGAGGCAAGTGTCCTTGATCCTGTCAATAATCAATTACATGCCTTTAAAAAAAATGCACTGGTAAATGATGATAATAAACTTTTTGGAGATGACTGTATTGTGATTTTACTTGATACCAACAGGGATAAGAACACTTTTTTTGACATTTTTATTAATGGGCAAGGAATTATTAATGATGCGAAGTGCGGAGGTCAAAATCCATGGGGAAGCAGGGATAAAACATGGAATAGTAATGCTAAAATTTCTACCAGGATAGAGAATGGCTACTGGGTAGCAGAGATGTCTATTCCATTTTCTTCTCTAAATACCATAGTTAAAGAGAGAGATTCATGGGGAGTGTGTCTGGGAAGGATAGAGCAGAATAAGAAGGAAACCAGCCTCTGGCAGCCAATGGAGACTGGCTTCCATAATGCCAAGGAGTTTGGGAGGATTGTCTTTGGTAAAGGTGTCCCCAGGGTTAGCTCGGTAAAAATGGGTAATTTCAATCGTGGTAAGAACAAGCTAACTGCTGAGATTATTCCGCAACGTCCAAATACTTCTTTAAGAATAGAAACAACTATCAAATTTGCCAAGGGAGAAAAAAAGAGAGCATTTCAAGACTATAAGCTGGCAGGAAAAAAACAATTGAATTATGATTACTTGCTGGATAAGGACGGTGAATTCTCTTTTCAATACCGGATATTAGACCCTGCTACCTTTAAGGTTTATTATCGTTCTCCTCTTTACTCTGCTAGTGTAAAGTCCTCTGTTCTCAAAGCTAATATAACTGCTGAATCTGATTATAAACTCTATGTTAATGGGGAGGAGACAGAAAAAGAAACTCCTCTTGTCAAAGGCGAAAACATTATTGAGATAAAGACTGAAGGGTCAATCAAGGGAGAATTCTCAGTTGAAGATTTTGTCTTTGCTGTGGATGATACATGGGAAAAAGGGAAAGGTTGTTTACGTAAGATAATTTTGCTTAATCAGAGCCGTTTCTGGCCTAACTGGGAAAAGGGAGGTATCTCAATCGCCCAAAACTCTATTCAGCAGTTGTTTCTGGTGCCCGAAGGAGTTAAAGGAAGGACATTAACGGATTATAGCTTCTTTCTTGAAGTGCCTGAAGAATTTAATGTATTAGGTGCTAGCAGCTACTATGGATGGCTGCCTGTTTCCTGCAAGGAGCAGGGGACTGTCAAAAGGAACAAAAAGAATTACAAAAAGTATCTGATTACCACTCCAAATTCTATCACATCCCGGAACATCCGTAGTCATCAGCTTGTCTCTATTCTTGTTCAATTATCAGTCTTAAAGAAAAGTTTTGACTTGGATAAAACAGTATTTTATTACTATCTGAAAGCGGAAAAAGGAGACATAGAAGAAGTCCCTCAGAAGCTGAAGGTAAATATACTTCCTCCACTTCGAGGAAAGCAGCCTAAAAAATATGTCTGGCTACTAGGAAGCGGCTGGCTCCGTAATATGGATGATAAGGTTTGTCAAAATTATATACTTAAATCATTTATCAATGCCGGTTTCAATGAGATATGGTACAGTAAGCCGATTCCAATTGAGATAAACCTTAAAAATTTAGCCTCAATTGATTTTAACTCATGGAATATTAATTGTGAACCGTATCTTAGCGAACATCCGGAGAAGGCTTTACTGGATAATGAAGGAGTGAGAAGATTTGTCCCCGGAGATGGTCATAAAAACCAAATCTGTACTACACTGCTCTTAGAAGATTCTCCCGCATGGAAATACGTGGAAAAGAAAATTGCGGAATTGGTAAAGAGACGTGAAGTTGACCATGTTAACTGGGATTATGAATCTCCTGTCTGGTATAGTTATATCTCCTGCTACTGTCCCTGTTGTTTAAAGAAGTTCAAAGAGTTTGCAAAAATTTCACTAACAGAGAAACTTACTCCTGAGATTATCAAAAAGAATTACAGGAAACAGTGGGTTAAATTTATGAATATGAGGATGGCTCTTCTATGCGGTAGATTCAGAGAGGCAGTAAAGAAGACAAATCCGGAGATTGTCTTCTCTGTCTATAGCGGCTATCAATGCGAGCATACAAAGGAAGGATACGGAGTTGATTGGAGTATGCTGGCTGATAAGATTGATTTAGCCATATGTGGATACGGAAGATCGAAAAAGCGGATAGCAGATACCTTGGCGGCTTTAGGAAAAACTCCTCTCGCGCTGGGGCAGAACGTTCATCCTAATAGAGTCAGCAGTCAGGAATATCCTGGTTTTGTCAGCAAGGCTGTCGTATTGCGACGGGCGGTGGATGGTACCGGCGGAGTTATGGTTTGGACTTTGCCCCGATTGGATGGAAGAACCTTCTATGCTTCCGCAGAGATTTCCCGGCTGATTGCCGATTATGAGGGTCTCTTTATATCTCATCGCATGGATAATTCCCTGGTCAAGGTTTCCGGGATGAGTCCGTCTGATGTCACTGTATTTACCGATGGAAAGATATGGCTGATTCTTCTGATTAACGAAGACAAGACGAAAAAGAAGGTCAAGATAATTAACGAGAAGTTCGACCAGAAGATGAAGGTTTACGATTACTATGAAGAAAAGGACTTGGGAAACTTAAAGGAAATTGAAACCGAGATTCTTCCACAGGATGTCAAGGCATTTGTTGTTACAGTTGCAGAGAGATAAAAGCCAAGGAGAAAACAAGGAGAGAATAGAAAATGTTAAGTAAAATGAGAAGGATTTTGGGGTCTAAAAGATCTTCTTTGCGCTCTGTGCTTTGCCCTTTGCGCTCTTCCCTCAGTTTTACGTTAATGGAGCTTCTGGTCGTAATAGCGATCATCGCCTTGCTTGCATCAGTACTTTTGCCTGCGCTCTCAAAGGCAAGGGAAATGGCGAGAAGTATAAAGTGTGTTAGCAATCTGAAACAGATTGGATTGGCTTTTCAGATGTATGCTGATGATAATGACGATTACTTTCCCTATGCATGGAGCAATCTTGCTTCCAACTCTGATAAATCATGGGCACAACTTCTTGATAATGCAGGTTATACCAATTATGACATTCCTGCCTACGCTACAGATGAGGCATCTATCAGAGCCGCATACGCAAAATCTACCATTTATAAATGTCCCAGCGACAAAGGGGTCTATTACTCTATGCCTATGAACTTTTCAATGAATTCAGATTTACAAAGAGTGTATGGCTATCCCTCAGAAGCAGCTCTATGGGAATCAAAATATCCCAAATTAGGGAAAATACCGCAGCCAAGCGAAAAGGTTTTGCTTTGTTGCTCTCGCGCTGCGAGTAATGTATCATATGGCGTTCTTCTAGTGGCAACTTATTTCAACGCTAACTCAGACATTCTCGGAGGCGATAATGACGGTGATATAGATGAGGATGATGGCTGGAGGAATCTTCATAATGGATCTTTCAATGTTCTTTTCTGCGATGGACATGTGGAGGGACGAAGAAAACTCTTGGTAGGTGAACTCTATTAGAATATTCTTATAAAATAAAATGGAGGTGTGATATGAAAAGGGGTATAGTTGTGGGGTTGGTTGTTTTGGCTGTTTGCAGTTATTTAAGTCCGGCTTGGGCAGAGAATCTTATCATAAACGGGAGTTTTGATGAGATATCAGAGAAGACCGGTTTGCCGGTTGGCTGGGGATTTCATCCCCCAACAAGTACCTATGGTAAGGTAGACGATACTACTGCGGTGGATGGTAAGTATTCGGTTAAGATTACTGTTCCTCCGGATGAGCTGGGGAAATATATCTTCCATCAGCGTCGGCCAAAGCTTAAGATTGTCATTCCCGCCGGCACCCCAATCAAATTATCCGGTTATAGCAAGGTAAAAAATTATGTTAAGGGCAAATGGCAGAAAGGTAAATCTCCGAAGCATGCAATTGCGCTAGCTATCCAACTTGCCGATGGTTCCAGAAAATATTCCGCTATCAACTTCTCCTCTTCTGAGGAATGGGAGTATAAAGAGAAGATTTATACGTTTGACAAAGAGATTGTAGGAATCAACTATATCTATCTGTGCGACTACTATAGTTCGGGAACCGTCTGGTATGATGATATCTATTTTGGTCACGTTAAAGGAGCAGAAGATGCCAAACACCCTTTAGTAAGGATACCTAAAACTAATTCAGCTCCGGTTCTTGATGGAAATCTTAATGATACCTGCTGGCAAGAGGCAGCAGTTCCTACTGGTTTTATTCTTTTAGGGAGGGTAGAGCTTAGTGATGGGAAATAAAATGAAATTTGAAGAAGTTATGCTATGACATTATATAACAATATTAATCAAGCTGGAAAGGAGGTGGCAGAGAGCTTGAATTGTCGCAGCGTTTTTACATATAAAGTAAAAACGCAAAAAAAGTTAAAAAATTAACTTTTAATAACTAAACTATAACCAAATTTTTTGGAGGTATATTTATGTGTAAATTAAATCGATTTTTAATCTTTTCTTTGTTAATAATAAGCTTATTTGAAATAAATAGCCGTTTTAATAAAGTATATTCAGCTGAAAAAGCTCGGATAAGTTTTGAAATAAGTTGGGAAGAATTCGGTAACTCCAGGGCACTACAGCGCTACAAAGAGGCGAAGATCGGCTTTGCATATTTAAATCTTATACCGTGGATATGGGTATGTGGTCAGGACGTCGATCATACAAAAAAGGTGGAACCGGAAGGTTTTTTATGGGAAACTCAGCGACTGAATTTCTTATACAATAATAATATTCAAACAATCGCCAGGATTTTTGGAGTTCACAACACTGTTCGTGATAAATATCCATCAAAAATGAAAAACCTTACGTATGATCAATTCCGTGAATCATGGCTTGAGAACTATGCCAAGCCCCTTATTCAGTCTTTATATGAACATGGTATTTATATTATTGACTTAACCACTGAATTTGGTTGGTTTGACAATTCATTCAGGGGTCCTTTTGGCCCCTTTAGGGACGATGACAGTTATCATCCTTTTACAAATGAGGGTGATGTCGTTTATGATCCAAATCTGACTGTCGGTGAATTCAAGCAAAAATATCACAATACCATGCGCGAATTATATGAATGGAAAAATAAAAACTTCCCTAAAATAATTTTTACATGCTCCTTGCATGTTGCATGCACTGTTGAGGATACTGACAAACTGATGATGTATGTAAAAGACTGTATAGACTGGGTTGGAGAAGATGTTACCTCTCAAATAAATCGCAACGGACTGGACCCAGATTACCAAGGCACCTGGGAGAAACATTATCTGTATAACTGGTGCCCAATTATTGAAAATTTGTTGACGACAGTATGGGGTACCGCTGTTTTGGAATCCTACGCTTGGAAAAGTGGTCCGGAAGATTATTTCGGTCCTCCAGGTAGCCCCTATGAGGAATCATTTTGTTATTCGGGGACTTCTTTTCAGGACGCTTTGGAAAAAGTAGTTGAATTAGATGGCGTGAATAAATATTTAAAATTCTTTATATATTCAAGATGGGTCGCACGGTTTGTCCATATCTACCAGAAAAACAATCCTTGTACGCCCTTAAGCTATGCTAATGATCTTGGCACACTGCCCCCTTGGGATCCTGCGGATCTTCCTTTTCCGCACAGCGTTACCACAGCCTATGTTTATAATCGCTGGGGAGATACAGAGCCGCATCCATCAAACGACGCTGAGTTCAGTTCATTTGCCTATATAAGAGATGTGATGCATGCAGATTCAAACACCTACTGGGACAACAATCCTCCAACCCAATTGTTAATCAGGTGCGAAGATATTGTTATCTTGCCGTCTGAGAATAAAGTACGGCTTAAGCTCCGTAATCTTTGCGCGCAAAACGGAATTTCCTCAAATATTCATATTTATCAGACCCCAAATGATGTTACTCCATGGGATTGTTCGGCATATATAAAAGCTACTCCTGAGAACATAAAAAATTCTCTTCAGGATATTTACGAGGTGGCGTTTGTTTCAGCAGGGTCGTATTCTGTGCCTGGTAATGGCAATCTGGATACGGAAAATAATGTCGTTGAGCTTGAAGTCTCTTCTTCTGCTCCGTTAACAGATGGGAAAAACATCTATGTCTATATAGAGGATTCTGATACTGTTAAGGGATGGACGGCCTTTAACGATGTACCGGAATGTACAAATCTGGAAATTGAAGGCAAAGGATACCATAAATTTGACTTTCATTCGCCTGGTATTTCGGGTGGTTACATATATCTGCGTGCCAGGGCAAAAGATATCTTCGGGTCGTATTCCTCATATACGGTTCCCCTTCAGGTTGAGAAGCAGTATAAGCTCTCATTGACCTGTGATGCATTTGATAATGATGGTATTTCGAGAATAGAGTATCAGTATTCAAATGACGGGATTATCTGGTATGATGTGCCTTTCCAAAATTATTACTGCCTGACAGCCAATGATAAAGAATTCAAACGCAACAGCCGTTATATGTCCGAAACAACGGATTTGGGTCATTATCCGATTATTGAAAGCATTGAGGCGAATCCTGTCTCAGGTGTAGCACCCCTATCTGTTGATTTCCAAGTTGTTGCATATGACCCGGTTGCAGAAATTACTTCGATTGCATGGGACTTTGATCGAGATGGAACAATAGACGCAACAGGCGAAACTGCCAGCTGGACTTACACTGACCCTGGTGCTTATCAAGCACTTGTTAAAGTCACAAATGATGAGGAAAAAGAAAGCTTTATCTGTATTGGCATAGAAGTCCTTGAAGGAACACCTATAGCATCAATTAAGGCGACACCTAAAGCAGGTACTGTCCCTTTAACTGTTCAGTTTGAGGGTAGCGGAGCGGATCATGACGGGACGATCATAAAATATGAATGGGACTTTACAAGTGATGGCACAATTGATACCACAATTCAAAACCCATCATATACATATACTTCGATAAATAATTATACAGTTAGTTTAACTGTCACTGATAACGATAATAAAACGGATACTGCCACATTAAAGATTAACGTAACTGACCCGGATAGAATTTCGTCATGCTCAGTAATAGCGTCAACAACAGAAGGTGAAGTGCCTTTAACGATTAATTTCTCCGCTGATATCAGTGGCGGCACAGTATCCTCTTACGAGTGGGATTTTAATAATGACGGAAATGTTGATTCGACGGAGGAAGCTCCATCCTTTACCTATACAACCAGCGGACTCTTTACTTCACAACTTACTGTAACCGACATTCTTGGCTATCAGAAAACGGATTATGAATATATTACGGTGAAGGCAGCAGGACTTCCGTCTGCGGACTTTTCTTTTACTCCTGACGGGGGTGTTACGCCTTTAGAGATGAATTTTCAGCCTGAGGTAAGTGACCCTGACGGTACTATTGTTAGCTGGGAATGGGACTTTGGCGACTGTTCTTATTCAGCTGAAGAGGTGCCGCCACCTCATTTATATACTATGGCTAATAAATATCTGGTACGGCTGACAGTAACTGATAATGACGGGAATAAAGTAACTGCCAGGAAATATGTTGATATTTATAGTGGTTTTAAAAAAAAGTTGTATGGAGATGGAAATACATGCCAAGATATTGCCGTTAATCAGGATATGTTAACTGGTGGCTATTACACCTACTCAGTAGATCCTGATGAGTTTGGTGAAGAATGCGGAAAGAGCGATACTTCTATATATTTCAGGGGGCAGGATGGAAATGAGGGCGGAAGCGGTATTTCAAATGCCCATGGCGACCTGACGGACGGCAATTTCGGTTTTGTCGAGGACGAAGGCGTTATGTGGTCTGCGGGAAAGAATCCGGAAATCGTCTTTAATCTCATAGAAAAATATGCTTTAAATAATATCGAAATATGGCAGGATCCTGTCTATGATTTTGAAACAGTTACCTGCTATATAAGCCAGGACGGTATTTCCTGGGGCGAGATAGGTATCTTTGATATTGATGGAATACAAAACATCCATCTTGATCTTATAAACAATTCTGCAAAAAGTATCAAGTTATCATTTAAAAATAGTGACCCTTCATCTAAAGCTTTTTTGACTGAAGTACAAATATGGGGGACACCATTTGAAGAAAGTTTGATGGATTGGGTGGATGATTTTGAGTACAGCGGTCTGCCTCAAGAAAACAACTGGTCGATCTATACGGGGAACGGCGAGTTGAGTGTCGAATACGATGACTTTCTAAAAGGAAATGTTTTAAAAATTACCTCATCAGAGGGTACAAACTTCGGCATTCGAAAGAAACTAACCAATAATCCTGATGAAACATACGCAAAACTTGAAAAAAGATACCTTTCGTATACGATAAAATCAACTAACCAGGTCCAATTATATGTTCTATTGCGTAATGAAGACAACGACTGGCGATATTTAGTTTATCGTTTCTCGGAAGAAACAGGCTACACTATAAATGGGCAATATATTTATTATAATCTGCCGATTGTTTATAAAGGGAACCAGAATTGGAACACCATCAGTCGTGACCTGGAGGATGACCTTTTTAAAGCCACAGGTAAACACCTGAAAAATATCGGACTTGTCCTTATTCGCGGCGGTGGCTATTGGCTGGACAACCTGACATTCAGCTCCTCGCCACCGTCAACTTTAGGGTGGGGGCTTAGAAAGGACACAGTTTTAAGTGCTAACGGTTCCATGCTTAAAGTAATGGATCACGAGATTGGGAAGGAGGTCATAAAGGTCTACTCAACTGAAAGCGGGAATTTGTTTTTTATAAGAAGCGAGTTCGAAAGCTATCCTGACAGCAAATGGGTGCGTTTTAGTTTCAAAACAAACAGACACCTTGGTTTTTATTTTCTCGTAAAAGGCTCAGATAACGGCTGGTACTATATAGATTATCAGACTGCAACAGGCGACTATGCCATTTCAGATATCCCCGGGTGCAGGTGTGTATATCACTATCTTGGAGAGGATTACAAGTCTGGCAAATGGGTTGATGTGTACAGGGACCTTGATAGGGATTTGTATGTTGGTTATGGAGTTCACCTAAAAGAAGTTGCCTTTGTCCTCATAAGAGGTAGAGATTTTTATCTGAAGAGTGTCGAATTAAGTGAAAATCCCTTTGAAAAACTGAATGTGCCCCTAAATTATGGATGGCACCCGTATAAAGGTACCGGAACGGTCGAATCTATATATGATACAGATTTGCAGAGCCAGGTCATGAAGGTTAACTCGTCTGAAGGTTTTGGTTTTGGCATTACCGGCCCAGAAACTGCTGCCGGTCATTTAAATGTACATGCTAAGTACCTTTCTTTTATGATAAAACCGGAACACAAGACATGGCTATACCTTTTTGTTCAGGGAGAAGACAATGCAAATTATGAGATCTGCTACCAGACTGATAATGGCGAATATACAATAAATGGAAATCGTATTACCCATTATTTGGGAAGCGATCTTATTAACAGTAAGTGGCATTCGATTATGAGAAACCTTAATTCTGATTTACAAAAAGGTTTTGGCGTAAATGTTAAAAAGGTTTTTTGTTTTTCTATAGCTGGCGGAGGCTATTCGCTTGACAACTTAACACTTTATGGGGAAAATCCGCAGAAGATAATTGTTTCTTTAGCTGCCTCTGATTGGTACAGTTATGATACTCCGCCTTACAGCGGTGACGGTGAGTTTTCAAATTATTTTGATCAGGACATCCAAACACAGGTGCTGAAAATTTATTCAGTATCTGAGAACTGGTACTCTTTATCATTATTTCCGGATAGCGGGCTGCCTTATTTAGATATTAGCAAAAAAAGCGCAAAACTGACTTTGAAAAGTTATAGAGAAGTTGGAATAAGGTTCTATGTCCGGGATCATAATGACAATCTCTATGAGGTTGTATATATTACAGGAGAAGGTACGGACAGCGTTGTTGGGAATACGGCAAATATTTATCTGGGCTCGCTATACAAAGACGGAAACTGGCATGAAGCAATATTTAGCCTGGAAAAAGACCTTTATGAGAAGTTCAACCAGCATCTACAGGAAATAATCCAACTTGGTATTCATGGAGGGGATGTGGAGATATGTAATTTCAAGTTTTTAAATTGATACTTTTAATAATTAAACTGTAACTTAAAATAAAATGGAGGTGTGAGATGAGAAAGAAGATGTTTGTTGGGTTGGTTGTTTTTTTGGCTGTTTGTAGTTATTTAAGTTCAGCTCAGGCAGAGAATCTTATCATAAACGGGAGTTTTGATGAGATATCAGAGAAGACCGGTTTGCCGGTTGGCTGGTATTTTTCTCCTCGAGCAAGAAGTGATGCCGGGAAGATTGATGATACTACTGCGGTGGATGGTAAGTATTCGGTTAAGATTACTGTTCCTCCGGATGCGCTGGAAAAATATCTCTTCCATCAGCATCGTCCAAAGCTTAAGATTGCCATTCCTGCCGGCACCCCAATCAAATTATCCGGTTATAGCAAGGTAAAAGATTATGTTAAGGGCAAATGGCAGGAAGGCAAATATCCGAAGCATGCAATTGCGCTAGCTATCCAACTTGCCGATGGTTCCAGAAAATATCCCGCTATCAACTTCTCTTCTTCTGAGGAATGGGAGTATAAAGAGAAGATTTATACGTTTGACAAAGAGATTGTAGGAATCAACTATATCTATCTGTGCGACTACTATAGTTCGGAAACCGTCTGGTATGATGATATCTATTTTGGTCACGTTGAAGGATCAGAAGATGACAAACACCCTTTAGTAAGGATACCTAAAACTAATTCAGCTCCGGTTCTTGATGGAAATCTTGATGATACCTGCTGGCAAGAGGCAGCAGTTCTTAGCGGATTTGTTCTTATGGGGGGGAAAGATTTACCTGCCAATAAGACCATAGCCTATCTGACCTATGATGATAAAAACCTTTATCTTGCCATCCGCTGCTATGAGAAGGTGCTTGACCCTATCTATCAGAGACAACACAAGTTTAAAGCCAATGTCAAAGAAAGAGATGGCAGGGTCTTCACAGATGACTGCGTGGAAATATTTATCTCCTCCTCCCAGAAGCAAGGATATTTCAAACTTGACTTTAATTCTCTGGCAACACAATCTGATAGTTTTAAGAAGGATAAAAATTGGAATTGCAAATGGAAGGTAGCAGCCTCTGTAGGGAAAGATTCCTGGATCGGTGAGGCAATCATCCCTCTTTCTGAAATAGACCTCAAGCCCGAAATGGGAAACAGGTTCCGCTTTAATATATGCCGAGAAGAAAAAGCCTTAGGAGAGAATAGTGCCTGGTCGCCGGTAAAGACAGGATTTCATGAGCCGGATAATTTTGGCACAGGAATTCTCTGCTCAAAAGCTATTCAGATTATTCCCCAGGAATTCCCCAAAACAGTTTTCGGATTGGGAAAACAATCTCTTTGTTTCCAGATTAAAAATCCACAAACCTCCTCCTTAAACCTTAAACTTAATGCGAATGTTTATCAAAAGGAAAATGGTCTTATTTTCTCTCAATTATGCAATATTACTCCTCAGAGTACTCAAATCAATAAACTTCCCATTATCCTTAAGCAGCCCGGCGCCTATAAAATTTCCTTCTCTCTCCTGGATAAAGAAAGAGGGATGCTGCTTTATCGAAGTCCTGAATATGCTATCAGCAGTGATGTAGTTTTAAAGGCTTCCTGCAGCTTCAAATTTCCCGGAGAAATAGAGTTCAGGGTAAATGAAACTCCGGTTCTAGGAAAGGAGTTCTACTTAAGGAAAGGCATTAATATTCTTTCTCTTAGATGTAAGAAGAAAGAGATGTCTGACAGCGGTGTTGCGGGTATGATAAATATCTCTCAAGGAGAAAAGATTAAGATTGACAATTGCTGGAAGGTTTCAGCAATAACAGAATCTGACTGGTCTGACCGGCAGAAGAGCGACTTTGACGATAGAAAATGGGATTACGCGATAATTCAGAAGGATGGCTCAATATGGGCTCCCGACCCTTCAGCCAGAAATATCCTCTTAAGGCGAATAGTTCTCATAGAGCATACTAAACTCAAGGCAAATGTGGGAGAAGGATTATACTTTGCTAAGGGAACGGCTCAACACCTGCCCTTATTTGTAGCCAGCCCGATGAACTATCCAATGAAGAATTTAAGTTTCACTATCCAGACCCCTTCGGATATTAAAATAGTTGATTCAAGCGGAAGGAAAATATATCCCACCATTGGTCAACTTAAAAGCATTGAGAAAGGAAAAACTATTAAAGAGAAAAAGAGTTTCAACTCTTATACTTTTCATTTTAAAAATACGAAACCCTCGAATAAAAAAGAGACTCCATTAGGCGTACCCTGCATAAAATCGACACATTTATTTGGTCTGGTCTTAAATTTACCAAAAGATTCCTCTCTGAATAAGTCCGATATCTATTTTCGCTTCCATGGAGAGGGAGAAAACAGGAATATCACTGAAGTATGGAACAGAATGCCTGTATATTGCCTCCCCCCTCTTTTAGATAAAAGACCCAAGAAACTGGAGATACAACTTTGGCACTCATTTCGTGTCGGCACCTATAGCGAAACAGAAATTCAGGAGCTATTAAAGACCTGGCATCAGAGCGGTTTTAATAGTTATATGGAGAGAGCGCACAGATGGTCTAAACTTCTTAGCGAAAGTAAATTTGATATTGTCTCGGAATATCCTTTCCAGCATCGAACCAGACGTCTTGCGGGTAAATATCCGGAAATGAAGTCAATAAGTTTTGATGGTAAAAAGTGTAAGACTTTACCTATCTCTCCAGCCTTTTTAATTGATCAAGGGAGAGAGGAATTTCAGAATCTTATTATTGAATATATGAAAAAAACTAAACCTATTGGTCTTTGCTGGGATCTAGAACGTAATCCCTTTAATGGGGATGTCTCTTCATCCAGCCTTAAGAAATTTGCAGAGTTTGCTCACTTAAATAATGTACCAACCGAGAAGGAAATAAAGGAGAAATATCGTGATGAATGGATTGACTTCCAATCATGGATAATGGCAGAGGTAGTAAAGGCGGCTCAGGAAGCAGTAAAGGCAGCCAATCCAAAAGCAAAGATGTATATCTATAGTGCGTATCAAAGCAAACGAAACAAAGACCACTACTCCATTGACTGGAATTATATGAAAAACGGGATTGATGTGGCAATGGCCGGTTATGGCCGCTCTCCTCATACACAAGAAACACTGAAAGCATTATCCGATGTCCCATTTATCGGGGGCATTAGTTATTGGAAACTTTCAAGAGACCGCGAAAGATGGAAGAGTCTTAAAACCAACTTGCTGCGTATGATAACCGATGGCGCAAAAGGAGTAATGCTTTTTCAATGGTCTATCCTGGAGGGACGCGCCTATGAGAAGATTTCTGAGGCCTGTGCTATTCTGGCTAACTTTGAAGAATTCTTTTTGAAAAGTAAAAAGATTGATACTTTCCAGGTAAAAGGTGGTATTTGCAGGGATGACGTAGTTGTGCTCTCAAAAGGCAAGGAAAGATTACTGTTAGTTTTCAATGAAAGAAGTAAATCCAAGACAGGAACTGTCTTAAATCAGGGATTAGCTGAAGATATAGTCACTGTGGAGTATGGTAGTGATAAAATTTACAAAAAGCAGGAACCTCTTGGGATTACTATACCTCCAAATGATGTTAAAGTTTACCTTTTTACGGATAAAACAAAAATGCACAAAAAGTTTAAAAATTAACTTTTAATAATTAAACTGTAACAATTTGACAATACCATTCTGGCGGCAGAGGAGTCGGCAATGACCGGAAAAATTCAATACTCCTGTCATGTCTCCTTGCCTATGTTGAAATGTTAAGAAGTTTCGTCAAAATGATAAAAACAGGAGAACTCCCTTACCCGCTGGAGGATACTCTTGATGTAATAAAGGGCGTTGTTTATGCGGAAAAATCCGCAGAGGAAAACGGCAGAGAATATTTTATTTCTTAGAAATCTTTAAATCTTCACAGGAGAAGAAAATGGAAAATAAAACAGGAAATACTATTTTAATGAGGGGATTTAAAAAAAGCGACCTGACAAAGACAGGCTTGAAGAGATTCCTCAACCTGAAATCCAAAACGACAATAAATGGAAACTTGACTGCAGACCATTTATTTTTTATTATGTCAGAGTTGTCCAAAAGGATAAAGAAATGGCCTGGAGCTCTCCTGTCTGTTTTGAGATTTAACTGAAATGATAATGTTCTGTAACAGTTCAGAGTTTAATGTGCTACCAATACAGGTGTTAATGGACACCTCCCACAGCAATACTTGGAGTTAGTGGGAGGCAAGAAGAAAATAAGGAGTTTAAAATGAAAGTATTAGGAATAAATGGGAGTCCAAGGAAGGGTGGAAATACAGACATTCTTCTTGGTAATGCATTGAAAGGCGCTAAAAATAAGGGTGCTCGGGTAGAAAAGATCGTCTTAAATGATCTAAAATTTTCTCCCTGCCAGGAGTGCGAGAATATGCCCAATGATAGATTCTGCATAATTGAAGACGATATGCAAACTATTTATAGAAAGGTGGAAGAAACAGATGCTATAATTTTGGCTTCTCCAATATTTTTTGGAAGTCTTAGTGCGCAAACCAAAATGATGATAGACAGGTTCCAATGTGTCTGGAGAGCGAAGAATATATTGAGAAAACAAGTTTTTGAAGAAAGAAAGATAGGGGCTTTCATTTCTGTAGAGGGATCAAACAGAAAAGATTTCTTCGATAATGCAAAATCGATTGTAAAGAATTTCTTTGTTACTATTAATGTAGATTACAAGGAAGAACTTTTCTGTTCAGGAATTGATGAAAAGAATGCTATACTAAAGCAATCAGAATTATTAAAATCCGCATTTAATTTAGGAGAGAAACTGTGAATGAACAAATTTTTAGAGAATATGATATTCGAGGCTTAGTGAAAGAGGACTTAACGCAGGATGTTGTTGTAAACATTGGCAAGGCAGTTGGCACATATATGTCGGAAGGCAGAAAGATTGCAGTAGGGCATGACAACAGATTGAGCTCTAAAATATTGAACAATTGGCTGATAAGCGGACTTCTCTCAACAGGCTGTGATGTTATTGATGTTGGGGAAGGTCCAACACCTATGCTTTACTTTTCAATTCTGCATTATAAGGCAGACGCAGGAATAATGATAACAGGAAGCCATAATCCAATTGAATACAATGGATTCAAGATATCTAAAGGAATTGCTTCAATATATGGTAAGGAAATTCAGAAATTAAGTAAAATTATAGAGTCCAATGATTTTTTAATCGGAGAGGGGACTGTCAAAGAAAAAGATCCTAAACAGACATATTTCCAAACGCTCAAGGAAAAGATAGAGATAAAGAAGAAACTTAAAGTTGTTATTGATGCAGGAAACGGAACAGCCAGTGACATTGCGCCAAGATTGTTTAGAGATTTGGGATGTGAAGTTATTCCTCTTTATTGTGAATCTGATGGCAGTTTTCCGAACCATCTTCCTGACCCTACTGTAGATAAATATGTGGCTGATTTGATAGCAAAGGTAAAAGAGACAAAAGCAGATGTTGGAATTGCCTATGATGGGGATGCAGACAGAGTTGGCACAATTGATAATGAAGGGAACATAATTAGAGGGGACAAGTTGCTTGCTATTTACGCGAGGGATATTCTTTCGAAGGGGAAAGCAAAGATAATATTTGATGTTAAATGCTCTCTGGCATTGATAGAAGATATTCAAGCGCATGGAGGAGAGCCAATAATGTGGAAAACGGGACATTCCATCATTAAGAAAAAAATGAGAGAAGATAAAGCTCCTCTGGCAGGAGAAATGAGCGGACATATGTTTTTTGCAGATAATTATTTTGGATATGACGATGGCATATACGCATCTGGAAGACTACTCCAGTTTCTATCTGCGAAGGACAAATCGTTGGCAGATATAGTTAGAGAGATACCGCATTATTTTTCCACGCCTGAAATAAGGGTAAATTGCGCATCTGAAGAAGATAAATTTAAAGTAATGGACAGTGTAGAAAAATATTTTAAATCAAAATATGACACAATTGATATTGATGGAGTAAGGATTTTGTTTAAAGATGGCTGGGGACTGGTAAGAGCATCAAATACACAGCCATTATTGGTATTAAGATTTGAAGCTAAAACTCAAGAAAGGCTTGAAGAGATAAAGAAAATAGTACATGAAAAACTGGATGAATTCTCGTCAATAGACAAAAATTGGTAAAGAAAAATGATGACGATTGAAATCTTGAAGATGTATGTTTCTTTGATGAGTATGGGAGAGAAGGATAAATTGTAAATTGCCTTCTCATATGCTATATTCACTCCGTTATACTTAGCCATAGAAAGGTGTAGATATATGAAAGATGAACGCATTCTTGTAACAGGTGGTGCGGGTTTTATTGGGTCTCATCTTATAAGAAGATTATTAGATGATAACAGGTCTATCATTTGTGTGGATGATTTTAATAATTATTATTCTCCTTTAATAAAGGAAAATAATATTAAACAGTTTCTTAGCCAGAAAAATTTCAAACTATATAGAGTTGACATTCGCGATTTCAATTCTCTAAAGGAAATCTTCTCATCTAATAGAATAAGCAGAGTTGTTCATCTGGCTGCAAGGGCAGGAGTTAGGCCTTCGCTTGAAAATCCGCTACTTTACGAAGATGTCAATTTGAGAGGAACAATGCATTTGCTGGAATTAAGCAAGAATGTCAAGAACTTTATTTTTGCTTCCTCTTCTTCTGTGTATGGTAATAACAAAAAAATTCCCTTTTCTGAACATGACAATGTGGATAAAGCAATTTCTCCATATGCAGCTACTAAGAAGGCTGGAGAAGTTATGTGTCATGTATATCACCATCTTTATAACATACCAATTTCTTGTTTGAGATTTTTTACTGTATATGGTCCATCAGGAAGACCTGACATGGCAACCTATAAATTTACAAAATGGGTTGATGAAGGAAAGGAACTTCTAAGATTCGGAGACGGACATTCCAAAAGAGATTACACCTATGTTGATGATATTATTGATGGAGTAATATCTGCGCTAGATAAGCAATTTGAATATGAAATTTTCAATCTTGGCAATTCTCATCCAATAGAATTAAATTATTTCATCAACGTGATAGAAGAAGAACTTGGCAAAAGAGCAAAGATAACAAAACTTCCTAATCAGCCCGGTGATGTGAGTATTACATATGCAGACATCAGTAAATCCAAGAAGATGCTAAATTTCCAGCCCAAAGTTTCTATAGAAAATGGAATCGCTGAATTTGTAAGGTGGTATAAAAGCAGTAAATAATAAGCAATATCCATGAAAAAAACCCTGTTTTGGATTCTGAAATTATGTATTAGTATAGGAATTCTCTGGTATGTTTTCTCAAGACCGGATATTAGCCCTCACAAAATAGTAGAACATATCAAAAGCATAGAGTTATCACGCCTTCTTATAGCAATTGGATTGTACATTGTTATTGTTTTCATAGCCTGCTTAAGATGGCAAGAACTTCTCAAAGGGCAGGACATATATCTTCCGTTTTTCAAAACATTAGAACTGAATTTTATTGGACTATTTTTTAATACCTTTATGCCAAGTCTGACGGGTGGAGACGTTGTGAAGGCATATTATGTGTCGAAACATACTGATAAAAGACTTGAAGCAGCGACAACAGTACTTATTGACAGAATTGTTGGCATGTTAGCTCTTCTTACGATAGGTGCAGTTGCAAGTCTCTATGCTATATCAGATCCTCAGATTAGAAAACCTGCAATAAGTATAGTCGTGTTTTTTTTGATGATAACTATTTTATGTATTGTTTTTTTTAACAAGCGCCTTATGAAAAAAATTTCCTTTACTGTAAAAAAGGAAAGGTGGCAAAAAGCCGTTGTTTCTTTAAAGCGTGTGTACTCAGCGTTCTACATTTACAGGTCCAAAAAAGCCTTGCTTGCTGAGGTTTTTCTAATGTCTATCGTTATACAGATTATGTCCATATTGATAAATTACCAGATAGCATTGGGTCTGGGGTTAAATGTTTCAATGAAATATTTCTTTTTGTTTATTCCAATTATTGCAACTATAAGCGTGGTTCCAATCACATTCGCAGGATGGGGACTTGGAGAGAGCATGTATAAATATTTCTTTGGACTTGTTACCGGAGCTTGCGGTTTAGCTGTAACCATGTCAATAATTATAAGACTTATTGTACTCATTTTAAATCTTTTCGGTGGCATATTCTATATATTTCATAAGCCTCCAAAACTTTCTCAAGATGAACAAACCTGAGCTCATTAATTACAAAGGTGCTAAAATTGACTTTGTGTCTAAAAAAGCATAAAATCATACCACTTAGCATTATTAAGGAAATTTTAAAATGGTTTTAGCTGGGACTGAGATATCGAAAAGATATGACTCGAAACAAGTAGAAGACAAGTGGTATGCTTTCTGGGAAAAGAATGGATTCTTTCATGCAGAAGCAACTTCTGGTAAGAAATCGTTCTGTATTGTCATTCCTCCGCCAAATGTAACTGGAGTTCTGCACATGGGGCATGCATTAGACGAGACTCTTCAGGATATTCTGGTCAGATGGAAGAGGATGCAGGGGGTTAATGCTCTATGGATACCAGGAACTGACCATGCGGGAATTGCTACACAAAATGTAATAGAGAAAAGACTCGCTCAGGAAGGGCTAACGCGAGACAGTCTTGGTAGAGAAAAATTCCTTAAATATGCATGGAAATGGAAGGAAGAGTATCGCAGTAGAATAATAAGTCAATTGAAAAGATTGGGGACATCATGTGACTGGTCAAGAGAAAGATTTACGATGGACGATGATTATGCAAGGTCTGTAAAGGAAGCCTTTATTAGGTTGTATAAAAATAAATTGCTATATAGAGATAATTATATTGTTAATTGGTGCCCCCGTTGTCAGACAGCAATTTCAGATATAGAAGTGGAAAGGAAGGAATTGAAAGGCAGTCTGTACTACCTTAATTATCCTTTAGAGCAAAGCAATGACCAAATAGTAATTGCTACCACTAGACCAGAAACAATGCTTGGAGATACCGCAATTGCTGTTCACCCTCAGGACAAACGATATAAAAGGTTTATAAAGAAGATAGTTATATTGCCTATTGTTGGAAGGAAAATTCCTGTTATTTCTGATGAGAGAGTGGATAGCTCATTTGGAACAGGTGCGGTTAAAGTAACGCCAGCTCATGATCCGGTTGATTATGAAATTGGGCTTGCGCATAATCTGAAACAAGTCGTTGTCATAGATGAAAAAGGCAGAATGAATAAAAATGCGGGTGTTTATGATGGAATGGATAGATATTCCTGCAGAGAAAAATTAGTGGAAGATCTAAAAAAAGAAGGGTATCTCTTGAAGATAGAAAGTCATCTTCACAATGTAGGGCATTGCTCAAGATGTCATACTGTTGTGGAGCCATTAGTTTCCAAGCAATGGTTTGTTAGTATGAAATCATTAGCTCAACCTGCGATAAAGGCTGTAACCAGCGGTAAAATAAGGTTTTCACCGTCTAGATGGGAAAAGGTTTACTTAAACTGGATGGAGAACATTAAGGACTGGTGTATTTCAAGGCAGATCTGGTGGGGACACGAAATACCAGTTTGGTATTGCAATAATTGTGGAGAAATAATAGTAGACATAGAAAAACCTTTGAAATGCGCCAGATGTGAAAGCATGGATCTGGAGAAGGATTCTGATGTGCTTGATACATGGTTTAGCTCTGCCTTGTGGCCTTTTGCTACAATGGGATGGCCTAACCAGACAAAAGAGTTAGGTCATTTCTATCCTACAACAGTATTGGTTACTGGATATGACATAATATATTTTTGGGTTGCACGTATGATTATGATGGGACTGCAGTTTATGGACAAGATTCCTTTTGAGAGAGTTTATCTTCATGGGATTGTCAGAGATTCTTCAGGAAAGAAAATGAGCAAATCCGCTGGGAATGTAATTGATCCCATAGATCTTGTTAACCAATACGGCGCTGATACATTGCGATTGGCTCTTGCAGACCTCTCAACCTTGGGAGGGCAGGATATTCTGTTGACAACTACAAGAATAGAAGGAGCAAGGAATTTCTGTAATAAATTGTGGAATGCTGGACGTTTTTCAATAACAAATTTAGCAGGGTATAAGAACTTAAATATTGACTTGACTTCTCATAATTTGGCATCAGATGATTGGTTCATCTTAACTAAATTAAATCAAACCATTGTATCTCTAACTGAAAGTCTGGAAAGGTACAAGTTCAATGAAGCTGCAAGTAAAATCTATAACTTCTTCTGGCATGAATTCTGTGACTGGTATCTGGAAATAATAAAGCATAGAATGTCTGAGGAAACAGGTTGCGCTGCAGCTCGAGCAGTACTATTTCACGTGTTGAAGCAAAGTCTTAAGTTATTACATCCTTTCATACCGTTTATCACAGAAGAAATATGGCAGAATCTAAGAAAGACTGTAGATACGGATTTAGATAAAAGTATTATGATATCATCCTGGCCAGAGGCAGATTCTAGATATGTTAATTGGGAAGAAACTAACAAAGCAATGCTTAAATATGAGGTTATTAATGTTGGTAGAAATTTGAGAGGGGATTGGAATATTCCTTTATCAGAAGATCTCAATTATATAGTCAAGACGACCAGTATAGAGGAGGAAAAAGCACTGAGTTCAGATAGAATAGGAATGCAAAGATTATTACATGCTACAGATGTGAAAATAGGTTATAATATAAAGGTTAGTTCTCCATTTCCTTCAGATCTTACTAAATCTGGGATAGCGGTATTTTTGTGTTTGGGAGATAAATTCGATTTTGCTTCAGAGAAAAACCGTCTTGAAAAAAAGATTGCTAAATTAGAAGAGGAATTTGAGAAGATAGGCAGAAAGATTGATAATCAAGATTTCTTAGGTAAAGCACCAAAAGATGTTATAAAAAATCAGCACAAAAAAAGGGAAATGATTAGTAAAAATAGGGTAAAATTAATAGAAAACCTGGATAAGGTTAAAAGTTTTTTAGAATAAAGGAGGAAAACGTGATAGATTCAAATAGCGAAGAACTTTTAGGGAAAGCAGATAATATATTCATTCTGCTAAATATGGCTGCAAAGAGATCAAGACAGCTTAATGCAGGATCACCGAAACTTGTAGATATTAAAGATACGCCAGTAAATATTGCCCTAGAGGAAATTAGAACAGGAATGATAGGTTGGGAGACTGTAAAGAGTGAAAAGACAGAGCCTGAAGTAATGGAGAAGGGTAAAGAGAAAAAAGGAAAAAAGAAGAAGTAATATGCTAACAGGAAAAACAATAATTTTTGGTGTTACGGGCAGCATTGCAGCATACAAAGCAGCGGAAATAGTAAGAAGATTAAAGGACTTGAATGCAAATGTCAGGGTTGTCATGACGGTAAATGCTGCTAAATTCATTGGAGAGACAACATTACGGACACTCTCCAATAATCCTGTATATATTAACATGTTCCCTCCCTCAGGCGGACTTGAAGACCCACTAACTCATATAGCTATAAGTGATAGTGCTGACTTGTTCCTTGTAGCACCGGCAACTGCCAATATTATAGGGAAGGTAGCAAGTGGCATTTCAGATGACCTTCTCTCTACAACATTACTGTCCACCGGGAACAAACCTGTTTTGATGGCTCCTGCTATGAATGAGAGAATGTACAAAAGTCATATATACTCTCATAATGAGAAAAAACTTCGGATAGCTGGTGTCAAATTTATTAATCCTGAGTACGGAAAGTTGGCATGTGGAAAAGAAGGAGAGGGAAGACTGGCCTCAGTGGACTCAATTATTCAGCATGTTGTTGACGTCTTAATTGAAGGTAATCTTTTTGATACATATGACCTGAAAGGGAAAAGAGTTCTTGTAACAGCGGGTGGCACAAGAGAGTACATAGACCCCGTAAGATTTATTGGAAATCCAGCTACAGGGAAAATGGGATTTGCCTTAGCACATACTGCACGAGTAAGAGGGGCAAATGTAACATTAATAAGTGGAAAAACACTTTTAGCTCCTCCTGCGAGTGTAAAATACATCTCAGTGGAAACTGCAGATCAAATGGGCAAAGCTGTTCTGGATAATTTCGAACATGCTGATATTTTAGTAATGGCTGCTGCTGTTGGTGATTTTAAACCCCAAAAAACAGAAAAAAACAAAATAAAAAGAAAAGGCATGTTAAAAATAGATTTGGAGCCTACAGATGATATATTGGAAAAACTGGGAAAAATAAAAAATGGTAGAATTATTGTCGGCTTTGCAGCAGAAACCAATAATCTTGTAAAAAACGCCAAGATAAAATTAAAGAAGAAAAATCTGGATTTAATTGTGGTTAATGATGTAACCCAGCCTGACGCAGGATTTGAAAGCGAGACTAATATTGTAAAAATAATCGATAGAAACAATAATGTGGAAGAATTACCAAAGTGGACTAAAGAAGAAGTAGCCCATAGAATCTGGGATAGAATTGTTGAACTAATTAATAAAAATAAAGGAGCATAAGTCATATGAACCTGAAAGAACTCTATAGAAAAGCAATTACGATTGGGATTGAAAATGATCCAAGAAGTAAAAAAACTGTTTTGGGGGAACTTAAGAAAAACAAGAATAGGTATGAAGAATTAAAGAAAAAAGAGAAAGAATTTTTTGATAAAGAATCTCTTAGAAATCCATACTCTGACTCAAGAATATTAAATGGCAGCGGTGATGAGACGATTAAAACTGTGCTGGTCGGTATAGATATTGAAGTTGGCGAGCTGATTCTGGCAGATATCCTAAGAAATAGAGGCAAACAGATAGATGCAGTTATAGCTCATCATCCTGAAGGATTGCCATATGCGATGCTGTATAATGTGATGAAGATGCAGGCAAACATTCTCAGCTTGCACGGTGTACCAATTAACGTAGCAGAAAGCCTGATGGAACATAGGGTTAAGGAAGTTCAGAGAAGACTTATGCCGATAAATCATACAAGGGCAGTTGACGCAGCCAGATTAATCGGGTTGCCTTTTATGAACCTTCATACACCTGCTGATAATATGGTGGCGACATACTTGCAGAAGCTCTTTGACAAAGAAAAACCTTATACGATGAACGACGTTGTAAACATGCTGTTGGAAATAGAGGAGTATAAGAAAGCCGCAATGAATGGCGCAGGCCCTAATATTCTTATTGGATCAAAAGAGAGAAGCGCTGGCAAAATATTTGTAGATATGACGGGTGGAACAGAAGGCTCGAAGGATATATTCAGAGTGCTTCCGGCGAGTGATATAAACACGATTGTGTGCATGCATTTAAGTGAGGATCATAGAAAAGAGGCTGAAAAGAATCACTTAAACGTCATAATCGCAGGGCATATAGCAAGTGATAATCTAGGTTTAAATCTCATGTTTGATCGTTTGCTACTAGATTCAAAGATTAATGTGATTGAATGCTCTGGATTCAGGCGGGTTGAGAGAAAGTGAATAGAACTATGGACAAACACATAATAGAAATACTCGAGGAGAGCATCGCAGTAAAGCAGGATATTATAGCTAATCAGATTGACGTTATAGTTAAGATAGTAAACAGCATTGCTGATGTATTGAGCAGGGGAGGGAAGCTGCTTGTTTTTGGGAATGGAGGCAGTGCTGCTGACGCACAGCATATTGCTGGAGAACTGGTTGGCAGGTTTGAACTGGAACGAAGCGCACTACCAGCAATTGCATTAACTACAGATAGCTCTGTAATAACCTCAATATCCAACGATTATAGCTTTAATGAGATTTTTTCGCGTCAGATAGAGGCATTAGGAACTCAGGAAGATATGGCTTTGGGTATATCAACAAGTGGAAATTCTGAGAATGTATTAGCTGGCATCCGCAAAGCAAAAAGTATGAAACTTACAACTATTGGATTTTCAGGCAAAGAAGGCGGAACACTTGCAAAAATAACAGATTTGTGCTTCATTGCCCCTTGTTCAAGTACCCCTCGCATTCAGGAAGCCCATATTACAGTGGAGCATATAATCTGTAAGCTTGTAGAAGAAAAATTATATTGTGAGCACAAATAAAGTCAAATCTCTCTACGAGTTAAAAGAGATAGTAAGCCTATTAAAGAAACAGGGTAAGAAGATAGGTTTTACTAACGGTTGTTTTGATCTCATACATGTTGGACATATAAAGTATTTAAGAGCTGCAAAAAAACTTTGCGATATATTTGTAGTTGCTGTAAATAGCGACAAATCCGTAAAACTCTTAAAGGGTAATAAAAGGCCTCTATTTCCGCAGGATGAACGCGCAGAAATACTCTCCGCTTTTGAATTTGTTAATTACATTGTAATTTTTGATGAACCGGATCCTGAGAAAACTATATCAGCATTGCTTCCGGATATCCTGGTAAAGGGAGGAGATTATAAGATAGATCAGATTATTGGCAGAAACACTGTAACCTCGCACGGCGGAAAGGTTATAACCATTCCGGAAGTGAAAGGGAAGTCAACTTCAGAGATTATTGAAAAGATAATTAGGAGCTAAGTAATGCCTGTTGAAACAATCCAGTGGCACAAAGGAAGAATTAAACTGGTAGATCAGACTTTGCTTCCAAACAAGTTTAAGCACATATATTGCGATACTGTAAAGAGTATATGGGAGGCAATTAAGAATTTGAGGGTTCGGGGAGCTCCTGCCATAGGCATTGCCGGAGCATTGGGTGTTGTTCTTGGAATACAGGATTCAAAGGCCAGAGGTTATGTTCAGTTTAAAAAACGACTGGAACAAGTTATATTATATCTATCATCCTCAAGACCTACTGCAGTTAATCTTTTCTGGGCATTGGATAGAATGCGTGTATGCTGCATGAAATATAGAAATTTACCAATTAATAGAATAAAAACCGAATTGTTAGATGAAGCACAAAAGATTATAAAGGAAGACAAGAATATTTGCAGAAATATCGGTAAAAATGGGGCAAAGCTTATAAAAGATGGAGATGTGATTTTAACTCATTGTAATGCTGGAGGATTAGCCACTGCTGATTACGGAACAGCTCTAGGTGTAATCTTTTATGCAAATGAGCAAGGCAAGAAGATAAGAGTTTATGCAGACGAAACTCGACCATTACTGCAAGGAGCAAGGCTTACAACATGGGAGCTGATGCAGGCAGGGATTGATGTTACATTAATCTGCGATAATATGGCCGGTTCATTAATGAAAGAGGGGAAAATAAATTGCGTAATAGTCGGAGCTGATAGAATTGCTTCTAACGGAGACACTGCAAATAAAATAGGCACTTATAGTCTGGCTGTTCTTGCAAAAGCACATAAAGTTCCTTTTTATGTAGCTGCGCCTATTTCTACATTTGATATGAAAATAAAATCTGGGGAACAAATTCCAATTGAGCAAAGGAGCTCTGAAGAAGTAACAAATCTATCTGGAAAGAGAATTGCGCCTAAAAATGTAAGTGTATATAATCCTGCCTTTGATGTAACCCCTGCAAAGTTTATATCTGCAATAATAACAGAATGTGGTATAATTAAAAAACCCGACAAGGAAAAAATAATAGAAAGGAAGGTGAAATTATGAAGGATTTTATAAAAAAAGCAACAGAGTTTGCAGCAAAAACAGAAGAGAAAGCTAATGAGCTTATTTATGAACTTTATAAAAAAGGGAAAATAGGCAGTAAAGAAGCTAAGAAAATGACTGATGATTGGAAAAAAAGAATAAAGAAGGGCACATCTACTCTTCAAAAGAAGATGGATGGGCAGATACATCAGGCAATCCGCAAATTAAATATCCCTACTAGAAAAGAGATAGAAGATATAAAAAAAAGACTCAATACATTAGAAAAAACAAAAAAATCTTCTGTTAAGCGCAAACCTCGTGCTAAAAAAGTTAAGGCGAACATATAAGTTCGCCTCTACAGAATGAAAATGGTAAAAATATAGGGGTAGACTTCTGTGTCTGCCCTTCTTCTATGTTAATGTTGTTATGATTAATATGCAAAACAAAAAAATTGTAGTTTTTATTCCATTAATAATCTTCGCCTTCGCCTTATCCATAAGATTCGTTTACCTGTATCAGATGAGAGATAATCCGATGTTTTATAATATCCCTGAAGGTTTGGATCAGGAGAGATTTGATAAATTTTCTCTTCAGATTTCACAGGGAGATATTCTGGGAGGAAAAGGTATTTATTCGCAATCTCCTCTTTATCCATACTTCCTCGCCTCAATATACAGCCTGTTTGGGCATCATTATATCATGGTGAGAATATTCCAAATAATTATGGGGGCGGGAATATGTGTTTTATTATACCTAATAGGAAGTAGAATCTTTAATAGAACGGTTGGCATAATATCAGGAATAATTTGCAGCTTATATGGAGTATTAATTTTCTATGAAGGAGAATTATTGCGTGTAACAATCACAGTTTTTTTAACTGTCCTTTTAGTTTTCTCAATTGTGCGTTTCTCAAAGAGCAAAAAAGCTGCCATATGGTTAATTCCAGGAATTGTACTCGGCTTGCTGATATTATGCAGACCAAATAATATCATATTGGTTCTATCTATTTTGATATGGATTGTTTATGTGACGCTAAAGAATAAAAAACTATTAATTAAGCGATTTATGTGTTTTTTCTTTGGTGTTTTATTCGCGCTTACCCCTCTTTTTATTCGCAATCATATTGTTGGAGTTAATTTATTTTCTATGTCATCTCAGGGAGTAAACGCGTTTATATGCGGTCATGATGCCAGATCTACTGGCTGTGGATTCCATTACATACAAGACGATACATATTCAGGGAAAAATCAGATACAAGTGTGTTTTAGTATTTTGCGAACAGCGTTTAAAACGCCTTCTAAATGGTTTAAGCAACAGATAAAAAAGTCAATTGCTTTCTGGAACGGATACGAGATACCAAATAATTCCAATTTTTATTTATCAAGAAGATTCTCCAGTCTCCTGAGTCTTCCTCTTCCCGGTTTTGTATTTATAGCCTCAATGGGAATAATAGGCATTATTGTATCTATTCGAAACTGGCAAAAGTATTTACTTGTATATTTAATAATTATCGGTTGCTTTTGCTCTGTAATGGCCTTTTATATCCTATCAAGATTTCGACAGCCTATAGTGCCGTTCTTAATATTGTTCACAGGGTTTTTTATTGATTGGTTATGGAAGAAAGCCAAGGACAAAGATTTAAAGAAACTAGTTTTGCCTCTTCTATGTGCTGCTTTTTTATCCTTTCTAATGTGGCCAAGACCGCAGCAATTTATATTACCGCAGGACCATTACAATACGGGCCTTTCCTATGTCATGGGCAAAAAGTATAGCAACGCAATCACACAGTTTGATAACGCGATAAAATTAAGAGCGAATTATCTTAAGCCTATTTATATGAAGGGATTTTGTCTTCTTCGACAGAGAAAGCCGAGACTAGCTATAAGAGAATTTGAAGAGGTTCTGAAACTTGATCCTTATTATGCGAAGGCATTAAAAAGCACGGCAATAGCTTACGGTGCTTATATTGGAGACAAATCTAGGGCAGTTTATTACCTTGATAGATATCTCAAATTGTGTCCTGATGATATAGAGATGTCAAAGGTAAGACAAAGTATTGGAAATAACTTAAAACATCAGAACCAAAATTAGCATAGATTATCCTACAGCCCTAACTTTCTATAAATATCTATAAATTTATTTGGCGATACAATTTTTATTCCTTGTCGTAATTTCAATGGATAGTGTATTGCATTTCCTGTAATTAAGTAGCTGGCTTTTGCTCCAAGTGCAACTTCCAAAAATGGTTCGTCATCTGCATCTGGTAGTTTTTCAGGAAGTGGTTTTGATGCAGCTATGCAGCCACAGGCTTCTATCTGGTCGATAAGAGCATCAATGTGCTCTGGATCAAATTTGAATTTCAGGCGGAGTAGCACACTTTGATATTCAGAGAGAATTCGCGCATCGTAACAGAGTTTCAAAATGCCCGAGGATACCATACGAACGATTTCCCCTGGAGCATTATACGGAGAAAGCAGGCCAGAGACAATTACGTTAGTGTCCAGAACTATTTTCATTTAGAACGTTTCTTTCGTTCTGCTTTAATTTCAGAGTTTATCTCTTCAAGGATCATTTGATCAGTTCCCATTTCAACAGATCGTCGTTGCAGTGAAGTCACGGCTCCAATTGCGCGAGCCTGACGAAATGCAGCTAGAGACTCTTCAAGGGAACCTTCTGACGTAGCAGACAGGATAGCAATAGGTTTCCCGTTTGAAGTAATTACCATTTCCTTTTCATTTGACAGCCTCTGCCAAACTTGAGCAGATTTTCCACGCAGGTCTCTTACAGTGACGAACTGCATATATGCCTCCTTTTTCGTATTTAGTTACAGTGTATACAATTGTCACGCAATTGTCAACCACGACAAATTCTTTCTTCCCTTTTTACCCCAACTAGGGTAATATCTGGAGCATGAAAAAAGCATTCACCACAAACAGTCCTGAAGAAACAAAGTGTCTGGGTAAAAAGATAAGCGGGTTTTTAAAAGAGGGAGATGTTATTGCTTTGATTGGTAAACTGGGAGCAGGCAAGACGGTTATTGCCAATGGCTTATGCAGTGGTCTTGGAGTAAAGGAAGATTATATAACAAGTCCGACTTACACAATAATCAATCAATATGATGGGAGAAATCCTGTTTATCACATTGATCTATACAGGTTAAATGATTCAAGAGAACTTTACAACATAGGCTGGGATGAATATATCTATGGAAACGGAACATGTATAATAGAATGGGCAGATAAGGCGCGAGAGATGTTGCCTGAAGAATATCTAATGGTAAACATAGAAGTAACTGGAAAGGATAAGAGAAAAATAACTTTACAGGCAAAAGGAGCATCATATAAAAATCTACTGGAAAGAGTGAGATAAAATGAGAATACTTGGTATTGAAACTGCTACTAATGTCTGCAGTGTGTGTATACTGGAGAATTCCCAGCTTATAGCGGAATACACAACGAATATAACAAAAACACATTCACAACGTCTTATGCCAATGATAAAACATGTTCTTGCAAATGCTGAACTAATCCCAAAGGACGTAGAAGCTATTGCTGTTTCAATAGGGCCAGGGTCTTTTACCGGGGTTAGAATAGGTATTAGTGCAGCAAAGGGAATGGCAATGGCGCTTGACATTCAAACAGTTGGAGTTTCTACTTTAGATGGAATCGCATATAACTTGATGAATTCATATACTGACCAGGTATGTGTAATCACAGACGCAAGAAGAAAGCAAGTATATACAGCGATTTACGAAATGCCAAATATGAAAAAGATGACTAGTGACATAGTCCTTCCGATTGAAGAATTGATTAAGAAAATAAAAAAGAAAACAATTTTTATCGGCAATGCATGCGCATTATATTGCAATACATTAAAAAAAGAATTGAGTGATTTGGCTCTTGTGTGTCCTCCTCATTCAGGTATTCCATGCGCTTCGAGTATTGCGCTTTTGGGTGAGAAGAGATTAAAAGAAGGTAAAGGGTTGAGTCATTTTGACTTGAAACCAAATTATGTAAGACTATCGGATGCAGAGATTAAATGGAAGGAAAAGCATGGAAAGGTTAAGTAAAGAATCCCTTGAGGTTCACAAAAAATTAAAAGGTAAGATTGAAATAAAGAGTAAGATTAAACTAAACAACATTCACGACTTAAGCATTGCCTATACTCCCGGAGTTGCAGAACCATGCAGGCAAATCTTTAAAAATAGAGAGAGGATTTATGCCCTTACCTCAAAATGGAACACAATAGCTATTGTTACTGATGGAAGCGCTGTTTTAGGCTTAGGCAATATTGGAGCAGATGCATCTTTGCCTGTTATGGAAGGGAAAGCCGTTCTTTTTAAACAATTTGGAAACGTAGATGCTTTTCCTATATGTATAAACTCACAAGACACTGATGAAATAGTAAAAACAGTGAGACTAATTTCTCCAGCTTTTGGAGGAATTAATCTTGAGGATATATCAGCTCCAAAATGTTTCATTGTAGAGGATAGGCTTAAAAAAGAGTTGAATATTCCGGTTTTTCACGATGATCAGCATGGAACAGCAGTTGTTGTGTATGCTGCATTGCTTAATGCCTTGCAATTAGTTAACAAGGGAATAAATGAAATAAAAGTCGTTATTCTCGGAGCAGGGGCAGCTGGGATTGCTATCTCAAAGTTGCTTACTAACGCAGGATGCAGGAATATTCTTATATGCGATAGAGCTGGCGTAATACATAAAAATAGACAAGACAATATGAATTTTGCAAAGAAGGAGATTTCGAAAATTACGAACCCTGAGAACTTATCAGGAACTCTGGCAGATGCTATAGTTGGATCTGACGTATTTATAGGAGTATCAGGTCCTGGACTGGTAACCGGAGAGATGATCAGCAGTATGAATAAAGAGGCAGTTGTTTTTGCTATGTCAAACCCTGTTCCAGAAATCGCACCTGAAGAGGCTAAGCGGGCTGGAGCAAGGATTATTGGAACAGGCCGCAGCGATCTACCAAATCAGATTAATAATGTACTTGCTTTTCCAGGAATATTTAGGGGGACTCTGGATGTGAAAGCGTCGGACATAAACGAAGAAATGAAAATATCTGCTGCAAAAGCATTAGCAGGTTTGATATCAAATAAAGAGTTGCGTGATGATTACGTGATTGTTAATCCTTTTGATGAAAGAATAAAAAGCGCTGTTTCATCAGCTGTTGCAAAAGCAGCCAAGGCCAGTGGTGTTGCAAGGAAATAAACATGAAATACCGCACTGTTGCACAGATTAACCTGAAAGCTATAGAGCATAACATTGCCAAGATAAGAAGAATAGTAGGTAAGGACAGAAAAATTCTTGCAGCAGTTAAGACAAATGCTTATGGACACGGAGATGCAGAGGTAGCAAAAACCGCAGTAGAATGCGGAGTTAGCTATCTTGGGGTTGCCAATATTGAAGAAGCTATCCACCTGCGCAGAGCAGATATAAATATACCGATTTTAATACTTGGCTGTTCATTTAAATATGAAATAGGGGACATCCTTTCATATAATATAAGTCCAACTATAGCAGATCTGGACTTTGCAGAAGAATTGAATAGAAAAGCAACAGAGTTCCCTAATAAAGTAGCAGTACATGTTAAAATTGATACTGGGATGGGACGGATAGGTTCGTGCTTTGAACATGCTGTAGGTTTTGTAAAAGAGCTCGCTAAATTAGAAAACCTGTTCTTAGAAGGCATATTTACACATTTTCCTTCTTCTGATGAAGCTGATAAAAGTTTCAGTCTGCTTCAAATAAAGCGGTTCAAAGATATTCTAGATAAACTAGAAACCTCAGGGGTCTTAATACCTATAAAGCATATGGCAAACAGCGGAGCCATTCTCTCTGAAAATATTCATGACAGTTTTTTTGATATGGTCCGCCCCGGTTTAATGCTCTATGGAGCATATCCATCGCCTCATGTTTCCAAGGACATCAAGCTTGAACCAGTTTTGACATTAAAAACAAGGGTTGTTTTTATAAAAGATGTGAAACAAGGTTCTACAATCAGCTATGGAAGAATCCATATAACGAAGTCAAAAGCCAGGCTTGCCACAATGCCGGTTGGATATGGCGATGGATACAGCAGATTACTTTCAAATAAGGGCGAGGTGCTGATAAAAGGTAAAAGAGCTCCTATTGTGGGAAGAGTTTGTATGGATCAGTCAATAATAGACGTGAGTAAAATCCCTGAAGTATGCGTGGGAGACGAAGTTGTTTTGATTGGCATACAGAAACAAGAACGAATAAGCGTTGAAGAAATTGCAGAAAAAACAGGCACGATACCTAATGAGATATTCTGCATGATTAGTAAAAGAGTGCCGAGAGTGCATATTGTCTGAACTGGCTCAGCACTATAGAAAGGGAAAAATATGACAAATCCGAAGAGATCATTATGGATAGACACTCACATGCATGTTACTGATATTGGCGCAAATGGTAAGTGGCGCAAGCATATGCTGGAAGGGGTTCTTAATATGCTGGAAGAATCAGGAGCGGATTTACGTATTATTCTCAGCTGTGATAAGCCGTATACTCATGGTATGAAACACGCCCCGGAACAAATACTGGCTGGCAATCGTATGGTCTATGATCTTATTCGTCAAGCGCCGGATAAACTATATGGAAGCTGTATGATAAATCCGAACTTTTTGGAAGAATCATTAAAGGTTATGAAGATTTGTTTTGAAGAATGGGGATTTGTTCAACTTGGTGAAATGCTTCAATATACAATGGATTACCGTATGAACAGCAATGCAGGGGAAAAGGTAGTGAAGTTAGCAGCACGTTATAATGCCCCTGTCCAGATTCATTTGGGTTCATATTGGTTTCAGGGAATCGGCGAATCAGGAGCAGGTATGGAACAGATGGAAGATCTGTTGGGGATCGCAGAAAGAGTGCCTGAAGCCAAATATATTCTTGGTCATGCAATTGGATGCGGTCCAACATCTGAGTATATACCATGGGGAAACTGGTTTTTAGATGTGCTTAATGGTGTATTTTTAAGCTATCCTGATAATTTTTGGGTAGAAATTATGAATTTTAGCCATAGTGAATTATTAAAACGTGTACTTAAGGAAGTCCCGACAAATCGTCTATTAGTTGGAACGGACTGGAGTACCCGTATTGGACCACCTTTTCAGCCGTATGGAGAGGTGTTTAGGTTTAAAGAAGATAGAAATAAAATAGATACGCATGCTGATATATCATCAATTAAAAAAATGCTATTAAGAGCAGGCTCTTCAAGAGATATGATATCTCAAATTACATATAAAAACGCTATGGAATTGTATAACATCAGGATTTAAAAGAGGAGAATTAACAGGATGAAGACACGGTATGCTCCAGTAAACAATGGATATGAAATTATTGGTAGCCAAGAGATTTTTAATCGTACTTTGTATGGTGGACATGCTAATGACAATCTTTCAGAGCGTTACTTTACTTTTGCTGGAGACCAACCGCTGATCATGGGAGCAATCACTGATTGGCGTAAGGATAAGACTGGTCCCCAAGCTAAGTGCGGTGTGTTCATGCTGGGAGTAGCTCTAACACCTGGCTTTTACTTCCAGCCTCGTTACTCAATTAGTGGCGATGACTACAGTTCACAATGGCTTCACAAGGCTGAAGGCACAATTTCTACATTCTGCAATGGATGGATGGAGTACAAAGTCCAGCCGTTTTCCCCGTGGTTTTCCCATGTAAAGGCTTTTGTTGAGGTTCTGCCACTGACGCCAGAGGACGGATTTTTGGTGCATTTGCGAATAAAGGCTGACCAGCGCGTGATTCTCTGCATGGGCTTTGGCGGAATCACTGATTTTCTGGGAGCGCTTGAATTCCCTGTTGTTGGTGAGCGTAATTTCAGAGTGGAGGATTGTCGCGGCAACATAGTAACCTGCGGAACCAATCGTGCCCTGGTGCAAGGGGAAAATGGAGACTCTGCCAATTCCTCTATGTGGATTGGAACTAATTTGCCAATGGATGTTTCCATCGGAGATGCAAAACACGTTCAGGACGGTAAAAGCCCCGGTGCCTTTCTTGAAGAAAAAAATGTTCCAGAAGATACGCCAATGGTGCGAATGTCCTGCCCAATTACACAGGGGAAGACATTGGATGGGGTTATAGTTGTAATTCGCAATGAAAAAGAAAAAAAGCTGGACTACTGGCTGTCCAAGAATGATCCAGTAGCGGATTTAAAACACAAAATTCATCGAAAGCAATCAGCAATTGAGGTTCACACACCAGATACCATGCTGGATCTGACCATTCCGCCAACTGTCATAGCTTTAGATGCATCCTGGCATAAGAATGCATTCTATCATGGAGCAACTAGCTACCATAGTCCCTATTTAGGCTGGAGAAACTCGTATGGGCCAACTGTGATTGGCTGGCATGATCGGGCTGAGACCTGCTTTCGTACACATGCCTCCAGACAGGTTAATGAGGCTGAAGGACCTGAAGAGATCTGGTATGATGGTAATCCTCAACCTAAATACCGTAGTGGTGGAACTCAATACCACTGGCTGGAAAACAGCACTGGTTTCATTCCATTTCTTCTTGGAGAGCATACTTTAAAATACAACATGCAAGAGGTTGCAATAGATATGTTTCTCCATCACCTTGAATGGACAGGGGATATTGCTGTAGCCAGAGAGATGTTTGATGTGGTAGCACGAGTTCTTGACTGGGAGGCACGTATTCTTGATCCTGATAAAGATGGACTCTATCAGAACTTTCTCAATACATGGATTTCTGATTCACACTCCTATAATGGCGGTGGCTGCGCGCAGTCCAGTGCTTATAACTTTCGCGCTAACTATCTAATGGGTAAAATTGCCAAACGGCTCGGGCGGAATCACAAGGCGTTTGTGTCTCGCGCAAATAAAATTTTAAAGGCTCTTCAGAAGACACTCTGGCTTCCATCCAAGGGCATAATGGCGGAATACATTGATACAGTCGGCAAAAAGCTTATTCATGCCTCGCCAGAACTAGCTACAATCTATCACTCAATTGAATCCGGTGCAGTAGATGCTTTTCAAGCGCATCAGATGCTGCGCTTTACAGAGACAGACCTGCGCAATGAACAGACATTGCCCAGGAAAGGGCGTCTGGTCTGGTCATCTAACTGGTATCCACAGAGTTACTCTAGCTGTGGGCTGTATACTGCTGAGAATCTTCATCTGGCCTGGGCTTATTTCCAAAACGGATGGGCTGAAAAGGGCATGGAGATTCTGAAAGCCATTGTAGATGCGTATTTTATGGGCGGAAATCCTGGCATGGCTGCGCATTGCATGACAGGAACCGGTCATAGCGAACAGTCTCAGGATTTTGCTGATGTCTCAAGCATGTATCTCAGGGTGATTGTTGAAGGACTGTTTGGTGTCCGTTTTCATTTACTGGACGACCGTATTGAAGTTGCGCCGAATCTGCCTGTTGATTGGGATCACGCAAGTCTCAAAGTAAAGGATATTTCTATTAATTACAGCCGTAGCGGACGCAATGAAAGCCTTGAGGTATGGTGTGAACGACCTGCTGCACGGATATTAAAACTTCCTCTGCGTTCCACACGTGTTGAATCAGTGCTATTGAACGGTGCGCCTGTAAAGTACAGAGTGGAATCAGAAATCAATCGGTGTTCTATAGTCGTGAAAACCAGCCAAGCAGGGCATTTGCACCTGTGCATAACGCATGGAGGGAAAAATCCGCCTGTATTGGAACTGTCTCAAAAAGTTTATAAGGGCGACAGAATACGGATTAAAATAACAAAAGGAGAAATTCTGGATTACAAGGATCCGTCTGACGCTGTCTCAGATGTATGTGTTCATAACAGCATTCTTTATGCTAAGGTAATTGGCAGTATTGGCGCACACACTGTGTTTATACACGCAAAGATTGGACACTGGAGTGCGTGGCTCACCGCAGATTTTCTGGTAGCCCGAAAGCCGAAGCTGAAACGAATAGAACCTCGGGGCGAATTTCATCCAATTAATATCTCCAAGTATTTTAATATCTCGCTTACCGAAATCCACTCTATTAGGTATCTCAGTCCACGACCCAGAGGATACTCAATTGGTGTGAGTGTGAATGGGCGTTCTGCATGGGATTGGAATCAGGTAGGACGTAATACTGTAGTCATCAAGGACACTGTTTTTCGACAGTGTAAAGGTACATTTAGAACTCCATCCGGCATTAATTTCAAGACTCCTCCAACAGGACCAAATGCAGCATGTGTATCCATCTGGGATAATTTCCCTGATGAGATCTGCATCCCTATATCTGGTCAAGCCACAGAGCTGGCAATCTTCTTCATCGGGGTAACAAATCCCATGCAGTCGAGAGTTGAAAATGGACGTTTTAAAGTTAAGTATACAGATGGGTCATTGGAGGAAACAAGTCTGGTCAATCCTGTAAATTTTGATGACTGGCTTGTCGCTGCAATTCAGCAGGAAGACGAAACTGTATATTTTAGTGATTACAACCACGGCATAGTGCAGAGAATTGTTCTTGATCCAATAAAGAAATTACAAAGCTTCTCTGTAGAAGCTGTGGCGAATGAGGTTATTATTGGTATTTTGGGACTAAATTTGGGGGTGAAATCATGAAGAAATGTATTATGGCTTTTGGCGCGCATGCTGATGATATAGAAATAAGATGCGGAGGTGCATTGGCAAAGTTCAAGGATAAGGGATATAAGTTAATCTATGTACTGGTTGCAGCATGTGATGCTGGGTCCCCACCAGGAAGTAATGAGACAGGTCAAATGAGAAAAGAAGAGGCTGCAGAAGGAGCAAAGGTTCTAGGCGCTGAGTCTGTATTTCTTGGTTTTAAGGAATCATTTGTCTGTAACGAAAAAGAGAAATTAGTTCGTTTTGGAGAAAATCTTGAGTTGTTTGAAAAATGGAAAAAACTCCCGGGTAAAGAGTTTCTTTATGACGCACCTTTTATTCCAAGGTGTGTAATTGAGGTTGCTGATTTAATTGCAAAATACGAACCTGAGATTGTTTTTACTCATTATCCTGATGATATGAATGTTGGTCATTATTCCACATCCTGCCTGGTATTTAAAGCGTTTAAGGAAGCATCAGAGAAAGTAAAGCTTGGCGATTTGTATCTCTGGCCGTCTGGCTCAAGAGGTTCCCTAGTTGATTTTTCTCCGAACACATTTATAGATATAACAAAGTATATGGAAAAGAAAGGAGAAGCTGTCAACAAACATAAATCTCAGGCATGGAGGTGGCAGAAAACCTCTTATTGGAAAAAAAGAGATGTTACCTGGGGAAAGAAAATTAAAGTAAAATATGCAGAAGGTTTTTATAAAGTCAGGGCTCCTTTAACGAGAAACAAGTATTTTTATCTTACTACTTACGATAGAAGGATGCTGGAATATAAGAAAGGGATTAGTGATGAATGTAGAAAAATATGATAAAGAATATTATTTTGAGCTGTCAAATACAAACCTTAACTCATTATTTAAAGACATTAAGTATATTTGGGAAGTCTTGCCAAATATAAAAGAATGGATTTTAGCAAATTTAGTTTGCTCTATTAAGGGTAAAATCGAAAATAATACATTTATAGGTAAAAATGTTTCTATAGGTGAAGGGACAGTTATAGAATCAGGAGCTTATATAAAGGGGCCTGCTATAATTGGAGAGAATGTATTCATACGACATGGAGCATATCTTAGAGAGAATTGTATAATTGAAAATAACTGCATTGTTGGGCATGCATCAGAGATTAAAAATTCTATAATGTTAAATGGCAGTGCTGCCTCTCATTTTGGGTATGTTGGAGATACAATACTTGGAAATGGGGTGAATCTAGGAGCAGGATGCAAAATTTCTAATTACAAAAATGACGGGAAAGAAATTATTGTGAGGATAAATGAAGAGAAATTTCGAACTGGATTAGAACATTTTGGTGCAATTATCGGGGACAAAAGTCGGATTGGATGTAATGCAGTCACAAATCCAGGGACATTAATAGGGAAAAACTGCATTATATATCCTTGTTCATCAATTAAGGGAATACTTGAGTCAAATACCATAGTAAAATTAAGACAAGAAATAGAAGTGGTAAAGAAGAGAGAAAATTTTGCGAAAAATTAGAATATTACGCATAGTTTCAAATCTGGGTGTGGGTGGGGTGCAGAAGAGAATGGTGTCACTTTTGCCGAAACTCAACAAGGAGAAGTATGATATTATCGTATGCAGTTTCAAATCCGGAGAATTGCGGCGTTGCCTGGAACAATCCGGAATTTTAGTCAAAATAGTCCCGCGCAGATTCAAGTTTGATCCTGTTTGTATTTATAGACTGTACTCAATCATGAAGAAAGAAAATATTGATATAGTTCATACTCACTGCCATAAACCCAACACTACAGGGAGAATCGCAGCAAAATTAGCAAGCGTGCCTGTTATAATTGCAAATGAGCATAATGTGGACAGTTGGAAAGGAGGCTGGCAGTTAACATTAGACAAATGGTTTGCTGCATACTCCGATAAGATTATTGCCGTCTCAGAAGCAGTTAAGAATTTTTATATAGAAAATGCTAATATCTTAGCTAATAGGTTTGAGGTTATCTATAATGGAGTAGACCTGGATTTTTGGCAAAAGAACATACCCTCTCAGAAAGTAATACTCGAGAAAAAAGCTAAATTGGGCTTATTGCAGGGCGATAAAGTAATAGTAGCTATAGGCCGTCTTCATCCGCAAAAGGGACATGAATACCTATTGAGAGCAGCGAGAAAGATAATCCTAAAAATGGGGAATCTAAAGTTTCTGATAGTTGGAGATGGCCCAATGAAAGAGAGTTTAGAATCTCTCTCAGAAAGATTAGGAATAAAGGAGAACATTGTTTTCACAGGCAACCGGGAAGATATTAAAGATATGCTCTATCTTTCGGATCTTTCAGTGATTTCATCCATTAGAGAAGGTTTCTCAAATGTAGTTTTAGAGGCAATGGCTTGCGAAAAGCCGGTAGTTGCAACAGATGTGGGTGGTAATAAGGAGATTATCATTGACGGAGAAAATGGATTTATTGTTCCTTCCAGAGACGAGGATGCTCTCGCAGATAAGATGCTTACATTAGCTGGCAATGAAGAATTGACTATAAGAATGGGACTTGCTGCTAAAGAGACTGTCAAAAGTTTTTCTTTAAGCCGGATGATTCACAAAACTGAAAAACTCTATGAAGAATTAATGGATAAAAAAATATGAGACATACCCGTCAATATTTTTTGGGAGTAACAGTAGCTGTATGCGTAAGGTATCTGCCTAGAAGTTTAATGCTTTTTTTAGGCAATATTCTTGGAGATTTTACATTTTATATACTCAGAATCAGGAGAAAACAGGTTTTTAAAAATCTTAAGTTTGCTTTTGGAAATCAGAAAAGTGATATTGAACTGAAAAAGATAGCCAGAGAGACATATAAAAATCTTGGAAAAACACTTCTGGAATTTCTGCAGCTTCCGAGAATGAATGGAACAAGAATAAGAAGAATTGTTGATACATCTCAGCTATGCAAAATAGGCCACATTCTAGAAAAAGGGGAAGGAGCTATTTTGCTTGGTGCGCATTTTGGAAACTGGGAACTTTTGGGCGCTGCTTTTGGGCTTTTGGGATATCCGATAAATGCAATTGGCAGACTTTCAGATAACAGAAAAATAGGGAATACTATTGACAGGTATAGAAGGCTTGTTGGAATGAAAGTTATTCAGAAGAATGATCCTATTAGAAAGGTGTTTCGCGCACTCAGTAATAATGAACTTGTTGCTATATTAATGGATCAAAATACGAGAAAAGATATGGTGTTTACGGATTTCTTTGGAAGTCCTGCAGCTACTGCAAAAGGAATAGCCGTTTTTGCCTTAAGAACAGGAGCGCCAGTTGTTCCAGCTTTTATTGTAAGAGAGAGGAAACACCACAGAATACTTATTGGAAATCCTATATACGCGCATAGTTCTGAAAATTCAGATAGTGATATACAGAAATACACAGCTCAATTTTCTAAGGTTATTGAATCTTATATCAGACAATATCCTGACCAGTGGTTCTGGCTACATAATCGCTGGAAAACTCAGCCTAAAAAATAAGTCAAATAAGAGGTGTTCTAAATGTGGATAAAAGTTGTTAAATATATTGCTGGGACACTGATTGTTGTTTGTTCCCTCCATCTATATTTCAGGTATTTTGAATGGAAAAACATTTACTATCCTACGCGTGAGATTAGCATAACTCCAGAAAGTATAGGTTTGAAGTTTGAAGATATCTTTTTTGAAACAGATGATCATGTCAAGCTGAATGGCTGGTACGTTCCTTGTGAAGAAGCAATATCAACTCTCCTTTTTTGCCATGGGAATGCTGGGAATATAAGCGACCGTCTTGACAGTATAGACATATTTCATAATCTTGGTTTGAATGTTCTTATATTTGATTACAGGGGTTATGGCAAAAGCAGGGGATTTCCAACAGAAAAAGGCACTTATCTGGACGCAATGGCTGCATATAAGTGGCTTATTTCAAAGAAAAAGCCAGATGAGGACAAGATTGTTATATTTGGCCGTTCTCTGGGAGGTTCAATAGCGATTGACCTTGCGGCAAAAATTAATAAAGGCTTACTTATTTCAGAAAGCGCATTTACATCTATAATTGATATTGGGAAGGAATTTTATCCATTTTTGCCAATTAAATATTGTGCAAGCATAAAATATGACAGTAAACAAAAAATAAAAAATGCAAAAATTCCAAAGCTTATAATACACTCAGAAGATGATGAGATAATACCTTTTCACCATGGAGAGAAACTCTTTAAGACGGCTCTATCTCCTAAACAGTTTTATAAAATGCGTGGAGAGCATAATGATGGCTTTATAATAATGGGTAAAGAATATGAGGAGGCAATAAAAAACTTCATTAAGAAAAATTCGAAATAAGGACAGTGAAACCTGTTGAAGTTTGATATTTAATTTTGTATAATTGAGCCTAAGTCAATAACTGTACTCAAAAGTTAACCAATGTAAAGGGGGATTTGTCAATGGCAACAAAGGTTGGAATCAATGGATTTGGAAGGATTGGAAGATTGGTTTTAAAGGCAGGTTTAAACTCAAGTAACCTGGAATTTGTAGCAGTAAATGACCTGACAGATGCAAAAACATTAGCGCATCTTTTTAAATATGATTCCACTTTTGGAATATTTGACGGTACTGTGGAAGCTAAAGACGATGCAATAGTTATTAATGGTAAAGAAATAAAAGTTATTGCTCAGAAAGATCCGTCGCAACTGCCATGGAAAGAGATGGGCGTGGACATTGTTATTGAATCAACAGGAAGGTTCACGGACAAGTCGCAAGCAATTGCTCACATTCAGGCAGGAGCAAAGAAAGTAGTTATATCAGCTCCTGCAAAGAATGAGGATATAACAATTGTATTGGGAGTAAATGAGGATAAATACGATCCTTCTTCACATCATATTATTTCAAACGCCTCTTGCACTACAAACTGTCTGGCTCCTGTCGCAAAAGTTTTGTTGGATAATTTTGGTATAACAAAGGGGCTGATGACAACAATCCATTCATATACAAATGATCAGGTTATACTTGATTTCCCGCATAAGGATTTAAGAAGATCAAGATCAGCGGCTGTATCAATGATCCCAACCACAACGGGAGCTGCAAAAGCTGTTGCGCTTGTCCTGCCGGAGTTAAAAGGCAAAGTGGACGGAATGGCTATCAGAGTGCCGACTCCAAATGTATCTCTGGTTGACCTTGTTGTGAATACAGAAAAAAATACAAGCACAGAAGCGGTAAATGCAGTCCTAAAGAATGCAGCAGAGAATGAGTTAAGAAAATATCTGCAATACTGTGAAGAGCCTTTAGTATCAAAGGATTTTAATGGAAACAGCAAGTCATCAATTGTAGACGCAATGTGTACAAAGGTTATAGACGGTAACATGGTTAAAGTTCTTGCATGGTATGATAATGAATGGGGTTATTCAAACAGAGTTGTTGATTTAGCTGAGTATATAATTTCAAGGCAGTAAAAAAATATGAGCAAATTGTCTTTAAGAGATATAGAAGTCAAAGATAAGAAAGTTTTAATGAGAGTGGATTTTAATGTTCCTCTGGATGATAACTGTAATATAACAGATGACACCCGCATCAAAGCAGCTTTACCGAGTATTAAGTATTTAATAGAAAATGGAGCAAAGTTAATACTTGTTTCTCATTTAGATCGTCCAAAGGGGAACATAATTGAGAAAATGAGATTAAGTCCCATAGGTATAAGGCTGGGGGAATTATTAGGTATAAAAGTTGTCAAACTGAATGATTGTGTTGGTTCTGAAGTTGAAAAAGAAGTAGACAAGTTGAAAAGCGGCGAAGTATTACTTCTTGAAAATACGCGCTTTCATAAAGAAGAAGAAAAGAATGATGTAAACTTCTCTCAGTCTATGGCAAAGCTGGCAGATATTTATGTTAACGATGCTTTTGGAACTGCCCATCGCGCGCACGCCTCAACAGTCGGAGTAGAAATGTTTATTAACAAGGCTGCATGTGGCTTTCTGATGGAAAAAGAGATGAAAGCTTTAAGTAAGCTAATAGAAAATCCAGAAAAACCTTTTACTCTTATTATGGGCGGGGCTAAACTTGCTGACAAAATACCGGTTATGGAAAGCCTTGTTGGCAAAATAGATACTTTGCTGCTCGGAGGTGGGGTAGCATACACTTTTTGCAAGGCAAAAAACTGGACAGTTGGAAACTCTCTTGTAGATGAAAGCAAAATAGACGTTGCAAAAGAAATAATAACAAAAATGCGTAAAGCACGTGCGGAATTACACACCCCTTTAGACCATGTAATAGTTCAGGAAATCTCTGAAGACGCACAAACAATAATAACTGAAAGAGGAGCAGTTCCCGCAGGCTGGATAGGGGTTGATATAGGACCTCAGGCAATCGAAGAGTATAAAACTGAAATTGGGCTTTCAAAAACTGTTTTTTGGAATGGCCCGGTGGGCGTTTTTGAGATAGATAAATTTGCAAAGGGCACTATTGCTATCGCTAAAGCGCTTGCTAAAGTAGACGCATATACTGTCATTGGAGGAGGAGATTCCATAGCAGCTGTAAATAAGGCAGGTGTGGCAGATAAGATCAGCCATATATCTACCGGCGGAGGTGCATCTCTTGAATATCTTGCAGGCATTGAACTGCCGGGCATTGCTGCATTAACGGATAAATAATTTTATGTTTACGTTTATAAGTGTAATCCATATTATAGCTTGCATAAGTCTGATTTTAATTGTTCTTCTTCAGGTAGGAAAAGGTGCAGATATTGCCAGTATGTTTGGCGGAGCAGGCACTCAATCTCTATTTGGAACAAGTTCTGAGACATTTATGACAAAACTCACCACAGCAATGGCTGTAATTTTCGTCATCACGTCCATCTCCCTGAGTTTTATGTGGGTTTCTCATTACAGCGGTACTTCCATAGTGAAAAAGGAAGGTATAAAGCAGGTAGAAGCTAAAGCTATAAAAGAAGAAGCGCCTGATAAAGAGCCAGAAAAATAAGTCATAGAGATTATATTATGAAGAATATATTACCGCTTCTTGCGGTATTTTTTTTATTTATAAATACACACTCAGTCTCTGGCGAACCTGCATATGGCGATGCAATAATTGCTGGTTCAATAGGTGATGCTTCAACACTTATCCCAATACTGGCTTCAGATAGCGCTTCTCAGGATATTGTAGGACTGGTATTTAATGGACTCCTTAAGTATGATAAGAACATAAAACTGGTTGGGGATCTGGCAGAATCATGGGAAGTCTCTTCTGATAGACTCACTATTACATTTCATTTACGGAAAAACGTTGAATGGCACGATGGTTTCCCATTTACAGCTTCTGATGTGATGTTTACATATAAAAAGCTTACAGATCCGGATGTCCCTACTCCATATGGAGGCGATTTTGAACGAATAAAAAAAGCAGAAGTTGTTGATCCTTATACATTCAAGGTAACCTACAAAGAGCCATTCTCTCCAGCCCTTGCAAGCTGGGGAATGTGGGTTATGCCTGAGCATCTTCTAAAAGATAAGAATTTAATCAAGTGTAGTTTTGCGAGGCATCCAATAGGAACAGGACCATATAAATTTAAAGAATGGAAAACCGGACAGAGAATTATTCTTGAAGCAAACAATGACTATTTTGAAGGCAGACCATATATAGATAAGTATGTTTACCAGATAATTCCAGACGATGCGACAATGTTTCTTGAACTTGGCGCTGGGAATATTGATTGGATGGGGCTTAATCCTGTTCAATATATTTATCAGACTAATAAGACATGGTTTAAAACTGGTTTTAGCAAATATAAATATCCAAGCTTTGGTTATACCTATCTAGGTTACAACCTTAAAAACCCGTTATTTAAAAATAAACTTGTTAGACAGGCTTTAACATATGCAATTAATAAGTCCGAGATTATCAAAGGAGTTTTATTAGGCTTAGGAGAGATCTCAACAGGTCCTTTTCCTCCTGAATCATGGGCATACAACAAACATGTGAGAAGATACCCGTATAATCCGCTAAAGGCAAAAGAAATGCTGAAACTATGCGGGTGGGAGGACCATGATGGAGATGGCTGGATTGATAAGGATGGGGAAAAGTTCGAATTTGAAATTATAACAAATCAGGGGAATGCACAGAGGAGAAAATGCGCGGAAATTATACAGCAGAATCTCAGACTTGTTGGGATTAAGGTAAATATAAGAATAATTGAATGGGCATCTTTTCTAAATGAATTTATTTATAAAAAAAGGTTTGATACTATTTTACTCGCATGGGGTCTGGGTAGAGATCCGGATTGTTTTGATATCTGGCATTCATCTAAAACAAAAGAGAAAGAATTTAACTTTATTTCTTATAATAATCCAGAGATAGATAAGCTCCTGGACGAGGGAAGAAAGGAATTTGAAATAGAGAAAAGGAGACAGCTTTATCATCGGATCCACGAAGTTTTAGCTGAAGACCAGGCTTATACGTTTTTATATGTGCCTGATTCGCTTCCGGTTGTTCATGCACGCTTTAAAGGTATAGAAGTGTCTCCAATCGGAATAAGCTATGATTTCATAAAATGGTATGTTCCGAAGCATCTGCAGAGATATACGCAATAGGACAAATTCTATTTTTTTATATGCTCCTGCCACTTCTCATCAAGACGTGCTAGATTTCCAAAGTCGAATTGATAACTTGTTCTAAGTGCATCTTCAAAATTCTTTCCATCACGCAAAGCTCTGCAGAGATTGACAAATCTATACTGTCCTTTGCTTCTTAAAAAATCTACAAGAGAATAGGATATGCTGTAGAAAAGCAGGACTTTTTCTTCATCTTCAGGATAATTAGTTTTATCAAGCACTTCATGAATGGAAAGGCCATTGCCCTTTTTAAATTCTTCCTTTATTGCGTTTATATATCCTGACTTGCTTGTTAGCTCCATGTTCACAGCAAGCCCTTCATTAAACCATAGAGGGATATTCTTCTCTATATAGTCTGCCAGGATTAGATGAGTCATCTCATGAGGCAGAAGAGAAATTAAAAAATTTCCTGACTCTTCATAGCTTACTATCTCTCTTTTATCATAATTGGCAAATCCTGCTGACCAGGATGGAATATTATTGTTTTTCAGGTAACTCTCCTTATTTGCATATATGTATATCTTACATCTATCATCAAAAGTCCAGAATTTCCCAAATCTGGTAAATCCTACATTTCTGTCTAACTGCTTATAATATTCCTCTGCTTTATACCCAACACGCTGAGCAAAACTTAAATCTTCTTCATAATATACTGAGAAATGATCGGATTTATAGATTTTCCAGTCTTCAGCTAGTATATTACACCCTAAAAAAAGAAAAAGTATAAGTGCAAAAAATAATGTCAAATGCCAAAGCTTCTTTGTGCCTATACCATTTGTCATTTACTGTTCCAGATACTTTTGAACATTCTTTATCTTTTGCTGAATGTCAGGAGCTTCTGTGATCTCAGTAACCAGACTTACACAACGAGCCCCGGCTTCTAATACTTCAGCTATATTATGCTCTTTAATTCCTCCTATTGCCACAAAAGGAAGGTCAATGTTTTGAGATACATATCTTATATACTCAAGACCTACTGCCTGAGTAGCGTTCCTTTTAGTTTGAGTTCCATAGATTGGCCCAACTCCTATATAATCTGCTCCTATTCTCAAAGCTTCTTTGGCTTGCATGGGATTATGTGTAGAAAGCCCGATAAACTGATTTGAATTAATTAACTTACGGACCTTTTTGAGAGGAATATCATCCTGCCCAATATGGATACCATCTGCCTCACAAAGAATAGCAAGATCAACGTCATCATTAATGACAAATAGAGCATTGTATTTTTGAGTAATCTTCCTCAACCAACAACATTCTTCATATTTAATTTTCTTTGTGCGAAATTTTTCTCTGTATTGAATAATTCTAATCCCGGCTTTAAGCATCTCGCTAACCACATATTTATTTCCTCTTCCACAACTGGTTTCAAAACATGTGATGCCATAAATTTGTCCGGAGAATATATCTTTCAGATTAGGTTTCATTTGATTATATTAAATCATGAGTAATATACATATCAAGCATTTTATCTGGTTTTTTTTAATTGCATTTGTTAGAATCGCTTGTGCTTTATGATTGGTTAGGGGGATTAAAGTGAAAACGTATGAAGAAATAAATAAAAAGATAAGGAGTGGAGAAGCAGTAGTTGTAACTGCTGAGGAGATTATTGATATAGTTGAAGAAAGAGGCATAAAAAAAGCTGCAAAAGAAGTAGATGTTGTAACAACAGGCACATTTGCTCCAATGTGCTCCTCAGGTGCTTTTATTAGTTTTGGACATTCAAAGCCAAAAATAAAAGCGCAAAAGGTGTGGTTGAATGGTGTTAATGCATACGCTGGTCTTGCTGCTGTTGATGTTTATCTCGGAGTAACGGAACTTCCTGATGAAGATTTATTGAACAAGGTATTTCCGGGCAGCTTTAAATATGGAGGCGGACATGTAATAGAGGATTTAGTTGCTGGCAAGCCTATAAAACTTAGAGCAATATCTTATGGAACAGATTGTTATCCGAAGAAAGAGCTTGAGACTGTAATAGACATAAAAAGTGTAAACCAGGCTATTCTAACAAACCCAAGAAATGCATATCAAAATTACAATGTTGCGATAAATAAATATTCCGACAGAAACATATACACTTATATGGGAATCCTAAAGCCAAATATTGGCAATGCGAATTACTGCAGTGCTGGGCAATTAAGCCCTTTACTGAATGATCCCTTTTATAGAACCATTGGCATAGGAACAAAAATATTCCTTGGTGGTGGAGAAGGATATGTTTATTGGGAAGGAACACAGCATAATCCACGTGTTAAAAGAGGTCATAATGGTGTGGTAAGAGCTCCAGCAGGAACTATTGCTGTAGTTGGAGATTTAAAAGGGATGTCTTCGGAATGGCTGAAAGGCACAAGTATTACAGGGTATGGTGTAACTTTAACTATTGGCATAGGCATTCCAATCCCTATTTTAAGCGAGGATATAGTTAAATATACAGCTGTAAAGGATGAGGATATTTATACTCAAATTGTGGATTATAGTAAAGACTATCCTGACGGGATCAACAAAAGCTATGGCGAGGTTAATTATAAGCAGTTAAGAGATGGATATATAGAGATAGAAGGGAAACAAGTTCCCACAGGTGCATTGTCAAGCTATAAGAAGGCAAGAGAAATAGCAGAAATCCTTAAACAAAGGATTAAAAAGGGGAAATTTGAGCTGGCAAAACCAGTTAAATCTCTTTCTTCGGGAGAATAAGCTATGATAAAAAAAAGAGTCGTTTTAACTTTTCCTCACGAAATAGTTGATCATCCAATAGTATATCATCTTGTCAAGGAATATAACTTAATGATAAATATACTTAGAGCCAGAGTTACTCCACAGGAAGAGGGGAGACTGGTACTAGAAATAAGCGGTAAGAAGAAAGAACTAGAAGCTGGGATAAAATATTTGGCCGGATTAAATATAAATATTCAGTCCCTTGCACGCGACATCAAATGGCATGAAAATAGATGTATCCATTGTACTGCCTGTATACCACATTGCCCGACAGATGCTATATTATTAAACAGAGATACAATGAAAGTATCATTTGATAAGCAAAAGTGTATAGCATGCGAGCTTTGTATTCCTGCCTGCCCATATCAAGCAATTGAAATAGTAATTTAGCCAAAAAACAGAAGAGACACTTATATGAGACTAAATAAAAGGCGAGGGATTGTTTTAATTTTAATCACAGCTTGTATCTGGGGATTCGGACCGATTTTTGTCCGTTATCTCTCTAAATATTTGGATGTTCAGACACAAAATGCCTTCAGGTATCTATCAGGGAGTTTGTCTCTTTTTATAATTGTCTCTATATTTTTCCGCAGCGAATTGAAGCAGTGTTTAAAAGTATGGAAAAAACTGTTTATTACGGCTTTTTTTCTTATTATTATGCAAACCTTCTGGGTCATGGCATTATACCGGGTTCTGCCTGCATTTGTCTCCTTGATTGGGAAAATTAGCATTGTGCTCACTGTAATTGTGTCTTTTGTGTTTTTCCCTGAAGAAAGGGAGAGTATTAAAAGTGCAAAATACATTCTGGGGACACTTCTGTGTCTTCTGGGTGTTATAGGAGTAATTTTCTTTAAAGGAGGCGTAACCTCTTTGCAGATGAAATGGGGAATTGTCTTCGCTATACTGGCAAACCTGTTCTGGACATTTTATGCTGTATATGTTCAGAAGACCTTGCGAAATTATAATATAGTGGCTTTTACACCTTATGTTTTTGCAATTGGCGCATGCAGCTTTTTTTTAATGGCATTCATAAAAGGAAATCCCTTAGCAATTATTCATCTTCCACCAAGAATTTTATTCATCCTGTTTATCTCAGGTCTATTTTGTATTGGACTTGCACATTCAATATATTATTTTGCAATTCGTGCAACTGGTATTGCCTTAGCATCAAGCATACTTCTCATTTCTCCATTTCTAACAGCTATTTTTTCCTACTTTATTTTTGGCGAGATTCTTACAGCAGGTCAGTTAATCTCAGGCACTGTACTCTTGACTGGGGGATATATTGTTTCCAAGAGTAAAGGAATCAAATATCACCATCGTAGTTGACTTAGCAATTGGTTTTGGATAAGCTGTCAGAAATTGAGAGATTGTACCGAGATTAATTAAAAGGTGAATATGTATCTAGAGACAATAGAAAGCCATAACGATCTAAAAACCATAAATATAAAAGGTCTATCCCTGCTTGCATCTGAAATAAGAGAATTGATAATAAAAACCGTTTCCCAAACTGGTGGGCATCTTGCTTCAAACCTTGGGGTTGTTGAACTCACAATAGCTCTGCACTATGTCTTTAATTGCCCTGATGATAAGATAATCTGGGATGTTGGGCATCAGGCATATACACATAAAATTCTTACAGGAAGAAGGAATCAGTTTCATACACTCAGGCAATTTGGAGGAATGAGCGGCTTTACAAAAATAGAAGAGAGTGAGTATGACGCTTTTGGCACAGGACATGGAAGCACTTCAATCTCAGCTGCTCTTGGTATGGCATGTGCGCAAAAATTGACAAGCAACAAAAATAAGCTTATAGCTGTAGTTGGAGACGGAGCGCTTACCGGGGGTATGGCATTTGAGGCCCTGAACCATGCAGGACATATTAAAAAAGATATAATTGTAATCTTGAATAGTAATGAGATGAGTATATCTCATAATGTTGGAGCATGGTCTCAGTATCTGAATAGAATTACGACTAATCCAATATACAATAGAGTTAGAGGTGATCTGGAACTAGTGTTAAAAAGGGTTCCAAGATTTGGCAGCCTGTTAGTTGACAGCGCAAAGAAATTAGAAAAAAGTCTTAAGTTGCTTCTTGTTCCAGGAATATTATTTGATGAATTAGGTTTTCGTTATATTGGCCCAATTGATGGACACAATATCCCATTGCTTATAGAAACACTCGATAATATCAAAATTTTTAAAGGTCCTGTATTAGTACATATATTAACAAAGAAAGGGAAAGGATATAAATTTGCAGAAGAGAATCCCACAAGATTTCATAGCGCAAAACCGTTTGATATTGAAACAGGTATATGGAAAAGTAAAGACGCAGATAGGAAACGCAAAACATATACAGAACTCTTTGGTTCTACTCTTATCAAATTGGCACAAAAAGATAAAAGAATAGTAGCAATAACTGCGGCTATGCCAGATGGAACAGGACTTAGAGAGTTTGCTCAAAAATTTCCGGACAGATTCTTTGATGTAGGCATGGCAGAGCAGCATGCTGTTACATTTGCAGCAGGCTTAGCTTTAAAGGGGCTAAAACCTGTTTTTGCGGTCTACTCAACTTTTCTCCAGCGCTCATATGATCAGATTTTACATGATGTGTGTTTACAAAAACTGCCTGTAATTTTCGCAATTGACAGAGCAGGTATAGTAGAAGGAGACGGGCCAACACATCAGGGCGTTTTTGATTTTTCATATCTTTCAATGATCCCAAACATGACGATTATGTCTCCAAAGGATGAATGTGAATTTGTAAGCATGCTTTCTAAAGCAGTAGAATATAATCAGCCAGTTTCTATAAGATATCCAAAAGATTATGCTGTGGAATCCAGTTTTAATTCAATTCAGAAGATTGAAATTGGGAAAGGAGAAATAGTCAGAGACGGTGCTGATGTTGCGATATTATCAATAGGAACAATGGTCTATCCAGCTTTAGAGGCAGCAGAAATATTAGAGAAGAAAAACATAAATGCTTCAGTAGCGAATATGAGATTTGTTAAGCCATTAGATACGGAACTAATTGAGAAAATAGCATCTCAGATAAAGAAGATCGTAACAGTTGAAGAAAATGTTATTGCCGGCGGATTTGGGATGAACGTTGCAAACGTAGAGACGCAAAATTTTGCGTCTCTACATATTGGATTGCCAGACAAATTTATTGAACAAGGTCCGCGGCATCTCCTGTTGAAAAAGTACAAACTAGATGGTGCTGGTATTGCAGACACTATCCTGAACTGGATTTAGATGATGAAACATGGACCATTTTGAACTAGTTTCTGATTTTTCTCCGAAGGGGGACCAGCCAAAGGCAATCAGACAACTTATAGGCGGGATTGAAGCTAATAAAAAATATCAGACTCTTCTTGGTGTTACCGGGTCAGGTAAAACCTTTGTGCTGGCAAATGTTATTCGCAGTGTAAATAAACCTACGCTTGTTATTTCTCATAATAAAACTCTGGCAGCTCAGCTATATATGGAATTCAAAATGTTTTTCCCCAATAATGCTGTTGAGTACTTTGTCAGTTATTATGATTACTACCAACCTGAAGCATATATTCCACAGACAGATACATATATAGAAAAAGACGCTTCGATAAATGATGAGCTGGACAGGCTCAGGCTTGCAGCTACAAGCTCATTGCTTTCACGCAGAGATGTGATTATAGTTGCCAGTGTATCATGCATATATGGACTTGGCTCTCCTGATGAATGGAAGGGCCTGCTGTTGATGTTTCAGAAGGATGATGAGTTTAAGCAGAAACATATCCTGAGAAAACTTGTTGATATTCAGTATGAACGTAATGATATTGACTTTCATCGCGGCACGTTCAGAGTGAAAGGCGATACCATAGAAATCTTTCCTTCATATGAAGAAATTCCTGTGAGAATAGAACTCTTCGGAGATAGAATAGATAGAATCTCCAAAATTGATTATATAACAGGTAAAGCGTTAACGAACCTTGACAGAATTGCAATATATCCTGCAAAGCATTTTGTTACGACATCTGACCGTATTAAAACTTCAACAGAGTTCATAAAAGAGGAATTAGAGCAAAGGTTGCTAGATTTGAAAAATCAAGGGAAACTTGTTGAGGCACAGCGTTTGGAGACAAAAACAAAATATGATCTGGAAATGCTTAATGAAATCGGGTATTGCACAGGAATTGAGAATTATTCAAGACACTTGAGCGAAAGAAAATCGGGGGAAAAGCCTTATACTCTCATTGACTATTTTAACAAGGATTTTTTAATGATTATTGATGAGTCTCATGTTTCTATTCCGCAAATAGGCGGCATGTATAAAGGAGATAGATCGAGAAAGCAGACCCTTGTTGATTTTGGTTTCAGATTACCATCTGCTCTGGATAATAGGCCTTTAAACTTTGTTGAATTTGGGAAAATGATAAATCAAGTAATATTCGTTTCTGCAACACCTGCTGAATATGAGCTTGAATTGTCACGAAAGCATTCGGGACAGACAGTCGAGCTTATTATACGTCCTACTGGTCTCGTTGATCCAAAGGTGGAGGTTAGGCCTACTGAGAATCAAATAGAAGATCTCATGAAAGAGATTAAGAAAAGAGTTGCCAAAAAAGAGAGGGTGCTTGTTACAACTTTGACTAAACGCATGGCAGAGGACCTAGCTGAATATCTGAATCAACATGAAATACGTGTTAGATATCTACATTCTGAGATTGATACAATAAAAAGAGTTGATATATTACGTGATCTTAGACTCGCAAGATTCGATGTTCTGGTAGGAATAAACTTACTTAGAGAGGGACTTGACCTTCCTGAAGTTTCATTGGTAGTAATATTAGACGCAGATAAGGAGGGATTTTTGCGTTCGGAAACATCTCTTGTTCAAACAATCGGAAGAACTGCACGTAATGTGGCAGGCACAGTTATTATGTATGCAGATGAGATGACCCTATCTATGGAGAAAGCAATAGGGGAGACCGAACGCAGGAGAAGAATTCAAACAAAATTCAACAGGGAACACGGGATTACTCCTAAGACCATCCAAAAAGAAATAAGACAGATGACAATAACTGGTAAAGATGAAAAAGTTTCTTATGCTCAAAAGAAGAAAATATTGGACATGAAAATATTGGAGAAAGAAATGATTAAAGCGGCTGAAAACCTTGAGTTTGAAAAAGCAGCAGAAATCAGGGATGAAATCTCCATGTTAAAAGCTCAAGGAAATAGAAAAAAATAATGTGCGATTGACTTTTGAGCAATGTTAAAATAGAATGTCCATAAAATAAAATCAGAGTATAAAGGAGATATTAGATGGGTATGTGGATTGGAAGGGGAAGGAAAGCGCGAAGATCTTACGGATTTGATGAAATAGCGCTTGTGCCGGGAAATTTAACTGTTAATCCAAACGATGTAGATATTAATTGTGAGATAGGAAATATAAAACTAAGTATTCCCATCATGGCAGCTGCAATGGATGGTGTGGTTGATCCAAAGCTTGCAATTGAGATGTCAAGACTCGGCGGACTTGCTGTCATGAATCTGGAAGGCATTCAGACAAGATATGATAATCCTGAATCAATCCTAAAGGACATTGCAAAAGCAACACCCGAAAAAGCAACGAAACTCGTTCAAGGAATTTATGACAAACCTATAAAAGAAAATTTAATCGTTAAAAGGATAAAAGAGATTAAAAAAGCAAAAGCATTGTGTGCAGTATCATCTATTCCTCAGAAAGCTGAACGCTTTGGAAAGCTGGCAGAAGAAGCAGGAGCAGATATGTTTGTTGTACAATCGACAGTTACATCAATAAAGCATATATCCAGTGAATATAAAACGGCTGACTTTTTCAGACTTTGCAGAAGTTTAAACATCCCAGTAATAATAGGTAATTGTGTTACCTATTCCATGACTCTTGAGCTTATGGCTACGGGCGCATCTGGAATACTTGTTGGGATCGGACCAGGCGCAGCATGCACTACACGAGGAGTGCTGGGAATAGGTGTCCCACAAGTTACTGCTACATGCGACTGTGCAGCTGCAAGGGATTTTTATTACAAGCAGACAGGAAAATACACTCCTATTATCACTGATGGAGGCATGTCTTTAGGTGGAGATATTGCTAAGGCATTTGCGTGCGGCGCAGACGCAGTAATGATTGGTTCTGCTCTGGCACGTGCAAAGGAAGCTCCTGGCAGGGGCTTTCACTGGGGTATGGCAACTTCTCATGCTAATTTACCCAGAGGCACAAGAATAAAAGTGGGCACAACAGGTTCTCTGAAACAAATACTTGTTGGTCCTGCAGATTTGGATGACGGTTCGCAAAATCTTGCAGGTGCCCTAAGAACTTCAATGGGTAATCTTGGAGCTAGAAATATAAGAGAAATGCAGTTAACAGATATCATTATTGCACCTGCTATAATGACAGAAGGAAAGGTCTTTCAGGTTGCTCAGAAAATAGGTATGGGGAAATAAAAAATAAAGGAGATATTTTATGGAAAGAGAATTTCCGGAGATCTGTAAAAGAGAGAAAAAAAATCCACTTATTACTATTAAAGATATTCCTTTTCCATGTAATACCGTGTTTAATGCCGGAGTCGCTGCCTTTGATGGGCAGACAATTCTTCTCTTAAGGGTAGAAGGATTAGACGGGACATCTACACTGGTTCTTGCGCGGAGTTATGATGGCATATCTTTCCAAGCAGACAGTAAAGCATTTATGTCCCATTCTTCTGAAGAACCGTATCATATTTATGAGGAGGCTGGGGTAGAGGATCCGAGAATAACGTTTATTAACGAGTACTATTATATTGCTTATACTGCCTACTCTGAATTTGGTCCCCGAATTGCTCTTGCCAGAACAAAAGATTTTAGGAAAGTAGAGAGGGTTGCTCTTATATCTCAACCGGTAAACAAAGACGCTGCGCTCTTTCCTAGAAAAATTGAAGGTAAATATTGGAGAGCTGATAGACCTGTGGTAGGTAGTAGCGGCCATATCTGGCTCTCTACATCCAGGGATCTGGTCCATTGGGGAGGAAATTCCATGGTTCTCTTAAAGGCACGACCTAGAATGTGGGACTCTGAGCGTATAGGGATAGGACCTATTCCTATTGAGACAGAAAAAGGATGGCTGCTAATTTATCATGGCGTAAAAAATACATCCGGAGGGAAAATATACAGGCTAGGCGTTGCATTGATTGATATTGAGAGACCTTATAAAGTAATTGGCAGAGGAATAATTCCTATACTGTCACCAAGAGAGCCATACGAGCGAGTTGGAGACGTCTCAAACATTATTTTCTCCTGCGGAGCTATACTGGACAAGGAAGACGGAATTGTAAGGATATATTATGGCGCCGCAGATACGTGTCTTTGTCTTGCAAGAGCAAAACTTGATGATTTATTGAATATATGTATGGAAAATAGTAAATGAGAATATGTTTTGTTTCTACATATCCTCCTATTGAATGTGGAATTGGAACTTATACCAAGTATCTTACAGATGAGCTTAAACTGCTCAACAATGAAATCTACATTGTAAGTCAGATTAGCGCGCAGGGAAAGAACGTATTTCCCGTCTATTCTGTAGAGAGTAATGAAATAGCTTCCCAGATTTTCAATACCAGTACAAAGATAACACCAGATCTGGTTCATATTCAGCACGAATATGGCTTATACGGACTTTTAAAGGGTGTTCAGATAGTAGATCTTATAGCCCGTTACAGGATGATTGGTACACCGGTTGTAGTTACTCTGCATACAGTAGGTGAAAAATTGGGAAGACAGGAGAAGATTATCTTAGGAAATATTGTGGGGGAAAGCTCTTCAGTAATTGTTCACGAAGAGTTTCAAAGGGATACATTGGTAGATTGCTTTGGATATGAAGAGAAAATCCACGTTATACCCCACGGAGTCAGGGAGGTAAATGCAATTCAGGATGCAAAAAAGAAACTTCAGATAGAGAACAAAAAAGCGATACTTCTATGCGGATATTTTAGACCTACAAAATGTTTTCATAAGATTGTGGATATCTTTCCTGAGGTGTGTAAAAGATTGGATGATGTCGTTCTGGTCGTTGCAGGAAAAATGAGGGGATACGAGTATATGGATTATCAGAAAAAATTCTTTAATGCTATTAATAATTCACCTGTAAGCGATAAAATCATTGTTCTAAGAGGTCAGTTTCCACAATATACATTTGATACAATACTTTCTGCAAGTGATATAGCCGTGCTCCCTTACGAAAGGGGTTCTCAAAGTGGAATACTTGCTCAGTGCACAGCGTTTAATAAACCTGTTGTTACCTCAAACTTAAAGGGCTTGAAAAATTGGCTTGAGGCGAGTGGTTGCGGATTGGTTGCAAATGATGACAGTGAATATACAAACTGTATTTGTAGGCTTCTTACAGATACAAAACTTTATAATCAATGCAAAACGAATATGCTCCGATATGTAAAAGAGAAAGTTAACTGGGGAAAGACTGCCAAAGCACATCACGAAATCTATCGTGAGATAATAAAGGTTCCTTATGACACTTCTGAATACATTTACTGGCAGGAACCGTCTTAAATAGACCTTTGCAAATTTATTATTTTATTTAATCTGTCTTTTTTTATCTGTTCAGTGACGTTATCCTTAAGCTTGAATGCGGCTGTTCCCTGACGCGGGGAATATTTAAACATATAGACCTGAGAAAATTTTATTCCTTTTATTACCTGATAGGTTTGATTAAAATCTGTTTCATCTTCTCCCGGAAATCCCACAATAATATCTGTTCCAAGCTTAATATTATGTATTTTCTCTCTCAGTTTATTAACTATTTCCATATAATGAGACAGAGTATATCCTCGATTCATTAAATGAAGGATCTTGTCCGAACCTGACTGCAGAGGAAAGTGAAAGTATCTGCTCACTTTTTCCAGACTTGCTACAGCATCAATCAGTTTCAGGGAAATGTCTTTGGGATGAGATGTTGCAAAGTCTATTAATTCAATACCCTCTATTCTGTGAATCAGTTTAAGCAAGTCGGAGAAATCAACATTTTCATTCAGCCCCTTGCCGTATGAATTAACGTTTTGTCCTAATAGCGTTACTTTTTTATACCCTGCATGAGCAAGTTCTTTGACCTCCCGCATAATATCATCTGCAGACCTGGAAATTTCTCTGCCTCTTACATAAGGCACAATGCAGTATGAGCAGAAATTATCACAGCCCTTCATTATAGAGACCCATGCAGAATTCTTCTCTCCTCTGGAAGACAGAGTGGGGGAGACGAAAACCTGTTTTCCCATCTCCGTAAGGTCTATTTTTGTTTTTTGTTTAGCTACGGTTTTTATCATCTCAGGTATTCTCTGAAAATTATGCGTACCGCACACAAAGTTTACATTTGAAGAGCGTTTAAAAATAACTTTCTTGTCCTTCTGAGCCATACAGCCCATGACTCCGACAATAAGGTCGGGCTTACTTTTTTTGAGTTTCGTCAATTCTCCCAGCATGCTGTATACCTTGTCTTCGGCATGTTTTCTCACTGAACAGGTGTTTACTAAGATAACATCGGCTTTTTCCCTACTTTCTACCGCTTTATAACCCTGACTCAACAGCAGTCCCAAAACCACCTCTGAATCATGCTTATTCATCTGACAGCCGAAGGTTTTGATATATACTTTCATAGCGGGGGTATTATAGCAGGAAACTATCAGCTAGGGAATGGGGGAGGGGATTAGGGAAACATTAAGATGGTAAGTCTTGGGGGATATTTCCATATTTGTCTGCGGCTTCACATAGGTCGATAATAGCCTGAAAGTTGGTTGGTGGTTTAATGGGTATTTGAGATATGACGGAAAGCATATCTTTCTTTGGGTCTACTTCGTCTTCTTTCGCATAGGAATATGCGTGATTAGTAAATACGATAAGATTATATGGATCTTTTTCCTCATGTTCTTTTCTTATGCGGTCAAGAAGCTTCATGAAGAGCTTTGGTGGTATGGTTGGGTTGATTGACTCTGGTCTGTAAATTCTATTTGCAATAGTTGTTGGCAGGTTCGTATCAAGGAATATTACTAAAGGATGAGGTGGATTTTTTCTTATTGCGTCATTTATAAGATTCCCAAATCGTAAATTTAATTCTTTTTCTGATTGAGGTTTACCAGGGAAGCCAAGAATACCCGCTCTATGCTTACTTTTCGCCTCAACAGAAATTTTCTGTTTCGTTGATTTATGGGTAGCCGTGAATTCAACATGTCTTTTACTTTTATCTTTCTCATTTTCATGTTCAATTACATATCCTGCTCTTAGACAGGTTGCCTCCGCAAATAACTCATGTCTGGCGCCTTGAAATTGTGCTCGGTGTTTTAATCTACTTAAAAGTTCATCATCTAATCTACCGTTACTTTCCACTATATATAAATCATATGCGAGAACGGAATACGCTGCAAGAAATCCATTGGGGATTACTCCTTGTGTGCCATTATGTTTTTTCATAAACTCATAAGCTTTCTTTCTCCACTGTGCTATTTGGTGTTGTTCTTCAAATGGCTTTGCTAGTTCAGCTTGCCCCCACTCTTTGCCGAACACAGTGGGAAGATATTCAAGTAAAAAATCAAGATAGTGTTTCCATTTTTGAGAATGGAATAATTTGCTACCAACGGCTAAAAACTTATAACCCTTAAAGCTAATTCCTATATCTGGTCTTACTTTACCAAATTTAGAAATTCTTTCGCTTTCTTTTTTTTGGTGTTTTTGAAATTGCTTTATAATTTCGGGGGAGATAGGGATGATAGGCTTCCTCTGTGAAACTGTTTTATTCAAACAACATTTTTTATACTTCTTCCCACTACTGCAAGGGCAAGGATCATTTCGTCCAACCTTTTTCATACTGACCCATTTTTCTAACGTGAATACTTTCTCTTCAAAACACACCACAGGTATTTAAGGTAACTAGCTTTAATTATAAAAAAGCTACTTCACCACCACATTTAGGGCAACGAATCTGAGATGTACGTACTCTTTTCTCTCTAGCTTCATCTGGATCTACAGCTTCCTCTTCAAATTTATATCCACATTTCTTACAAATTAATTTTCTTTTTTTCATGCATCTTCCATTCTTTTACCCACAAATAAAAAACCCTCGCAGCTCTTTACCCACGAAGGTTCCACTCTTTTAATGTCCCTAATTCTAACATGGGACTTCTCCTTGATTATCGTTAATAGGTATACTACAAAACGTTTCCCTTATCAATTGCTTTCTGGGTAGTCAAAGTTATTTCTTTAAGTAGGCCTTTATAATCTTCTGTTCAGTAGTGGGCTTGTCCTGGCTCGTGGGTGTGTTTTCTAATTTCTCAACAACGTCATAGCCTGATGTTACCTCACCGAAAATAGTGTGGTGCATATTCAGCCATGGTGTCTTGATTACGGTAATGAAAAACTGACTGCCGTTTGTCCCTGGTCCGGCATTAACTTAATTTCTATTATTCCATGGTTGGTTTCTAATACTACCGTCATCTCCTTCTTTCACTCCTTTTAAATTATTTTTGTCTTATCCGGCTATATTATAATACTAAACTCAGTAATATTAAGAGAAAAAGACTTACCATCAGTCGCTATATGTCCTTTCTTTTTATCATAGATATATAAAACATTCTCCAGATCAGCTTCTCTGGGCAGGATGTTGATTGTTAACCTATCGCCCAGACAAAAAACACGCTCTCTTTTACTTTCTCTTTTTGTAAACTGATTGATCCGAGCGTCCCATGCCCAAACACTACCTGCTACCCTGAGAAGGTGTTCAGCTAAATCTATTACTTCACCGCAGAAATGTCTCCGCACATCATCCTGGAAATATCTACGTTCAACGATATGAACTTTCTCACCTTTTTCAAGAATCATTGCTCTATCTCCTTATCCTTATTTTCCCCAAAATTTATCTGCCTCTTTTTCCATCTTTTCTAATCTCGTATAATAATCAGAAAACTCTTCTAAGTGGGCAAGCGCAATCTTTCCTGTGGTCAAGGGGTCATCATCGGTAACATTTGTTGCTGGGCTAACTAAACCATGCTCTAACTCCACATCCATCCCCATTCGAAACTGCTCCACATCAAATTTATCCCACTTTATCCCCAGCTGCTCTCCAATTTTCTTTGCTTCATCAAAACTAAAACTTCTTTTACTGCTCATAGAACCCTCCTTGTTTTTGTTTATAAATAACGTATAGAAACTATTAGATCTCCCTTATGGTCACACGTAGGACACATTGTCCCGATACCTTTCAACCTTAATTTCTGACCATTTTTTGTGCCGGGATTTATCTTCAGTGTAATTGTTCTTGCATCGCTTAATTTAACTTTAACCTGACCTCCGTTCATAGCAAGATTTTGGGGAATCTTTATATTTGCATATGTATCTGTATCATGTTTTTGTTGACCCCCTGTATTCGCGAATTGATAAGTTGTATAGGCGCCTCCGCCTTGATCGCCTTGCCCTGAACTCACTCCTTCAAAAATATCAGATAAATCATCAAAAGAGAAATATCTGTTAAATCCTCTTTGCTGCTGGGTCTCACGTGATCTGGAAGCATGAAAATGCTTCATTAAATCTTCGAAATCAAACCCTGTTTGTGAGGCAAAGTCTCCGGAGCCATGCCCGCTTCTAAATACATAATCGCCTTTTTTATAATCATCATATTCCTTGCGTCTTTTTGCATCGCCCAAAGCGTAATATGCGGCTGCAACCTCTTTGAATTTCTCCTCGCATTCTTTTTTCTTTTCCTCCGGACATCTATCGGGATGATACTTAACAGCCAGTTTGCGGTATGCTGCTTTAATCTCTGAAGGAGAAGCATTCTTATTTACGCCTAAAATATTATAATAATCCTGAGCTTCCATGCTTATTCCTGATTATTACATCCACTTTTTTCTTCTAAAATAAAACAACATTCCAAAACCAACAACAGCCATAAAGCCCAACAATGTAAAATATCCCCATTTCATTTTCAATTCCGGCATGAATTCAAAATTCATCCCATAAACACCGGCTATAAATGTTAAAGGGATAAAGATCGCTGCAAATATCGTCAAAACTTTCATTATTTCATTCATCCGGTTGCTTACACTGGATAAATAAATATCAAATATACCAGAAACCATATCCCTGAATGTTTCAATGGTATCTATAGCTTGAATGGTATGGTCATAGACATCACGCAAAAATATATGCGTACCCTTTTTTATAAGTTTAGACTCATTCCGTTCAAGACCACTGGTAACTTCACGTAAAGGCCATACGGATTTTCTTAAGAATATCGTATCTCGTTTTAAATTATGAATAGCCTTCAGAGTTTGCGGTGTAGGATTGGTAAGTAACTCTTCTTCCAGATCTTCAATTTTTTCGCCAAGTCTTTCTAAAATAGAAAAATAATTATCAACAACGGCGTCCAAAAGACTGTAGGCAAGATAATCCGCCCCCATTTTTCTGATCCTTCCCTTATCATTACGTATACGTTGGCGAACAGGATTAAATACATCGCCTTTTCTCTCTTGAAAAGATATTACAAAATTAGAACCAAAAATTAAGCTCACCTGCTCTGAAATTATTTCTTTCTTTACCTCATCAAACATAAGCATTTTAAAAACTACAAAGATATATTTATCAAAATCTTCATATTTAGGACGTTGACTGGTATTAACGATATCCTCAAGAATTAAAGGGTGCATTTCAAAATTATTGCCAATCTTCTCAATAACATCCAGTTCATGCAATCCGTTAATATTAATCCAGGTAACTGTTGGGGTATCTTTAAATGAAAAAGTTTCTTCAATATTGGTAATTTCTTTTTCGTGAAAATTCTTATCATCATAATCCAGCACCGATATCTCTATTTTATCTATCTTCCTTTCTCCTATATGAACAAGCTCGCCGGGTACGAGCCCCGCAGTTTTTGAAACTCTTTTAATAAACTTAAACATTTTTACCTCCTACATCAACAACTGAATATATCTGTCTCTAATTTCAGTTCATATTATATCAAATTATAATAGTTAATGCATCACCCTGCCGCTTTGCTTTGATATCTCATGGCAAAGAATAGCGCAGGCTATATTGACATTGAATGAAAGTTTGGCGCCGTTCATAGGAATCCGAACCTTTATATCAAGATATTTTTGTACTCCATGGCGAATACCTTTTCCTTCAGATCCTAACACAATGCCCAGAGGAAAAGGGAAGTCAACTTTATTTATATCCTTAGAATCATCAGCCATAACCGTCCCCAGTATCCAATATCCGCGAGCCTTTGCATCAATTATGGCATCGCAAAGGTTCGTTACCATTGATATTGGCACATAATTCTCTCCTCCTGAAGCCACATGCTGAACTGTTTCATTCACTTCGCAAGCCTCAAATTTCGGAATAATAACAGCAAGTCTGCCAAAACAGGCGGCGGTGCGAATAATGACTCCTAAGTTGTGAGGATCGTTTATCCTATCGAGAAATATAAATGTTAACTGCTTGCTTTTAGAGGAATTCACCAAATCATCAAAAGGTACATATTTGAATTCATCTACACTGGCAACTATGCCCTGAAGATCTTTAGCATGTTTAATTCTCTCCAGTCCCTGATGAGACAGGCGTTCAGAGGGAATAGAATTTTCTCCTATTAATTTTTCTATATGAGGCACATTGAAATTATCCTGCAGAAAGATCTTTTTTATGGTTTGAGGATTTGTCTTTAATCGCTCAAAAACTGAGTTTCTTCCGTATAACATTGTGGAATTTTTACTTTTTGCCAATGACTTCTCCTAAAAGATCTACACCTAATTTTTCAAAAAGTTCATCAAGCTTCATCATGGACAGACCCAGTACATTATAAAACGAGCCTTCTATATTATCAAATATAAATGCCCCGGGGCCTTCTATTGAAAAACCACCCGCCTTGTCGTTGGGCCCGGCTACAGCCACAAATTCATCTATTTTTTTGAGCGAGAGCTTTTTGACGCGGACCTTTGATACATCGACAGAGCTTTCTGATCTACCTCTTTTAGCGTCTATTACGCAAAGACCTGTATAGACAAAGATTGTTTTTCCTGAGAATGCCTTGAGAAGAGATATTGCCTCTTTTCTTGTGTTTGGTTTTCCGACGAGACGCTTTTTTAACAAAACAAGAGTATCAGCTCCGATAATATAACCTTCCTTGTATCCGACCGCTATTTTTTCGGCCTTGACCCTGGCATTATGCAGGACGTTAAACTTCGCACCCTTTTTATGGTCCATCTTCTCATGAACGTTGCTTACAATAACTTCGTGAGGTATCCCGCATTCTTTAAGTATCTTTGAACGTCTCTTTGACTCCGACGCTAATATTATGTTGTATTTCAGCATTTGTTTATTATATCAAAGGATTGGGGCTTATGGTATAATAATTGCTATGAATCCCAAAATATATCTGGCTCCTATGTCCGGAGTAACAGACCTCGCTTTTCGGCTTATAAGCCGCGAATTAGGCGCAGAACACTGCTTCTTTGAAATGCTTGATTCAAAAGCTATAGTTTATGACCGTCTGAAAAACAGGCACCTCATAAAAACCCTTAAGAAAGATTCCCCAATTTCCGCTCAACTGCTGGGTGCAGACCCTTTTGCAATGCTTGATGCTGCTGAAAAGCTTATAGAGCTTGTTGATATATCTTTCTTGGATATAAACAGCGCCTGTCCCGTAAAAAAAGTAACAAAAAAGGGTGCTGGCGCAGCCTTGTTAAAAAATAGAGAGTTACTTGGCAAAATTATTAAAAAATTAGTTTCCAAGCTGCGAATTCCCGTCACAGTTAAGTTAAGAACCGGTTTTGATAAAAGGGATATCGGGGAATGTGTTAGAACTGCTGAAGAATGCGAGGCAAACGGCGCCTCTATAGTCTTTATACACGGCAGGACGGTGTCGCAGAGATACTCAGGTGATATTGACTATGAATCAATAAAGGCTGTTAAAGAATCTTTAAAGATACCTGTATTCGGAAGCGGAAATATATTTAATCCATTCATGGCTAAAAAGATGCTTGACGAAACAGGATGCGACGGAATCATGGTTGCGCGTGGTGCGCTCGGCAATCCATGGATATTCAAAAATATTGAGAACTATTTAAAAAACGGTGAGACTCCTAAAAATCCAAGTTTGCCTGCAAAGAAAAAGGTTCTCAAAGCCCACCTTGCTTACATAGAAAAATATAAGGATATAGGCCCCGCTAATAAGATAGGTCTCATGGGCAAGGTAGCGATGTGGTACTTTAAAGGCCATTATAACAGCAAAGAAATTCGCAGCCGCATAAGCAAAGCAACATCATATCAAGAACTGATTAATCTGATAGAGAGTGTTCAGTAGATTGTAGGGGTACCCTTTAGATTAAAAAGTATGAACTTGAGAGGGATGATAAAAAATCCACAATAGAATCCTAATTCATAATTTTTTTATTATATATGCGGCTTACTTCGCCCTTTGAAGACGGTTTTAACAACTAAAAATGGAAACTGGGTCATGTAGCGTAACCCCCCAACCGTGGATAGATTCCGCATCCCTCTTTTTACCTCTGCAACAAGCTCATGGACGACAATATCTTCTTTAACCTCTCCTATCTCCTTTACCATAGCCAGCCGGTGGATGGAATATAAACCCACTAAAAATGCCAGGAAAAAGAAGAAATCCCATTGCTGTAAACTCAGTGTAGGAATGACCAGCTCTCTTCCAGTGCTTGTCCACTTTAGAGTCCATGAAAGTTCGCATCCTGCAAAAAAGTCGGCAAACTTGCCGCCAAGAATGGGAGCCGTGCCGGCTGCCAGTGAATTAACAAAACTATTGGCAGCTAAATATGCCGTCGCCTGTCCCTTAGGCGCCAGTTTAAGTCCAATGTTTCCCACAGCCAAGTTCACCCCTGCCGTGGAAATACCCGTAAAAATGTGTATGGTTACTAACAACGGTATCGTTAACACATACTTCTCGGGCAAGGTGGTAAAAGTCCAGGCAAGAATACACAACATGAACAAAGGGCCACTGACCAAAAGAACCGATTTGTTGCTGAAACGGTCGGAAAAAGTGCCCCAGATTCGTATAAAGGTCAGATACATTATCTGACTCAATATAGACAGGGCGATAATAAACGACATGCCCAGTTGTAACCTTTTAAGCATATAAACGGTGAAAAAAGGAGCCGCCAGATTAATAGCAAAACTCCAGGGGGCCCAAAAACATAATGAGATTTTTAAAATTACCATCTTTAAACGGCTGCAAGAGTAATTTGAAAAATTTTAATTTTTTATCTGCCGGTGCCATACGCGGTTCAGGTATGGTTGATATGAAGTAAACACCAAGCATTCCGGCAAGGAATCCCAGAAAGAAAAGAATGGAATAGCCATGCAGCTCATAATCAGGAAATAATCTTTTCCAGTAGTCAATATAGATTCCTGCAGCTAAGCTGAGGACAATACCCAACCCTGTGGCAAGACCCATTCGTTTCGAGAAAAAGGCACCCAATCGGTCATGAGGCAAGAGGTCACGCATCCATGAATTCCAGCTGCAACCCGCTACAGAAGCAAAGGCTGTATGCAGTAATATGGCTGCAATGAGAAAGGTCAATCCTGCTTGAATTGAGAAAAGGAAAGGGATTAAAACAATTAATAACCAAAATATTCTGCTTATACCGGCGGCATAGGTAGTGATTGCCCGTCTATTACGTACCTTCTCCACCAGATAAATTGAAGGAATCTGAAGCAACTGGGTTAGAGGAGGTATAGCAGCCAGCAGTCCAATAGTCATGTTGGAAGCGCCTAGTTTCAAGGCAAAAGCGACTAAAAATATGCCGCCGGTGAGTGTGACCATAGTTTGAGAGGTCAGCCCATCCTTTATAACTGTTCTAAGCCCGGACCGGACTTCTTCTTCGGTTAGGGTATCTTTGACTGCAAATCTCATACTACAACCATACTACTTAATAATTCGATATGTTGTATGCGCAAAATTTACTTTTTCCTCTTTTTTAAAATTTCTTCAATTATACTCCATCATCCCAAAATCATAAAGAAAAAAGGGCACAAAATATTGTGCCTCTACAATTACATCTCCCTGAATCCCCCTTTCAAAGGGGGACTCTTTTATTCGTATCTTAACGCTTCTATAGGATTGAGTTTTGCAGCCTGGCGGGCAGGCCAAAAGCCAAATCCTATTCCAACGGCAACAGAAAACGTCGTAGCCAAAATTACCGATGATATCGAAACCTTAGTTAACCACCCTGCAAAAAAAGATAAAAGGGCAGCTATGCCTATCCCAAATATAATACCAATTATTCCACCGCTAAATGTCATAACAACAGATTCAATAAGAAACTGGGACAGTATGTCTTTCCTGCGTGCTCCTATTGCTTTACGAAGACCTATTTCTCTGGTACGTTCGGTTACTGAAACGAGCATAATGTTCATAATGCCTATGCCACCGACTAAAAGAGCTATAGCTGCGATAGAACCCAAAAGCAAGGTCATTGTCCTTGTTGTGCTCTCTAGAACTTCCTGAATTTCAGCCATATTACGAATTCGAAATGAACTTTCATCGTCTTCGTCAAGACGGTGAAGTTTGATAATAAGCTGGCGTATTGAAGATTGTGCTTTCCCCATCATACTAATATCTTTTACCTGCACATCAATAGAATCCACATAATCCTTTCCCAGAAGCCGGTACATAGCAGTAGTAATAGGAATAACCACCAGATCATCCTGGTCATGCCAGCCGGTTGCGCCTTTCTCTGGCAGAATACCGATTACCTTAAAATTTATGCGGTTTATTCTGACTGTTGAGCCAACCGGATTAATATCTTCAAAAACTTCTTTTACTATAGTAGTACCAAGCAAAACCACTTTCTGACGCATCCGTAACTCTTCTTCTGCAAAAAATCTGCCGACAGTAGGAATAGACGCTCGCATGGATGCGTAATTCACTCCTGTGCCATAAACCTGTGTATTCCAGTTTTTATTGCCATAAACGAGTTGAGCGCGGCCCCTTACCGTAGGAGAAACCTTTTCCAGCATTGGCAGCTTTGTGATTGCCTCCGCATCTCTCAGCGTAAATCGGGTGATTGTTCCGGCTTCCAAAGCTACTCCGTGCGTTCGTCGAGAGCCGGGGCTTATAACTAAGAGATTTGAACCTAAAGAAGCTAATCTTTGCGAAATAGACTCTTTTGCTCCCTGCCCTAAAGCAAGCATAGCAATTACTGCTGCAACACCTATAAGAATACCAAGAATAGAAAGAATTGAACGCATCTTATGTGAAACTATGGCCTGAACAGCCTGTCGGATATGGTCTAAGAACTCGGCCTCTCTGACAGTTGAATGTGACTCCGATAGAATATCTTCTAATGGAATGCTTACAGAGTTTGGAGAAATCTTCTCATTTTCAGTTTTAATTTTTTCATCAGAAATAATTTTACCGTCACGCATACGAATGATTCTTTTTGCGTGCTGAGCAATCTCTTTCTCATGGGTAACCATTACAATGGTTTTACCCTGCTCATTTAGTTCTTTTAAGATTGCAATGATTTCTTCTTCGCTCTTCGTATCGAGATTGCCTGTTGGTTCATCGGCAAAAATAATCAATGGTTCATTCACCAAAGAACGAGCGATAGCTGTTCTCTGCTGTTCTCCGCCAGAAAGTTCATTCGGTCGATGAGATGCTCTCTGCGTGAGACCAACTGCCTTGATCTGGTGAAGAGCTTTCTCTTTTAGGTGACGCTTCCCCGCATAGATTAAAGGAAGCTCTGCATTCTCTAAGGCAGTCATTCGGGGAAGCAAATGAAATTGCTGAAAGACAAAACCGGCTAGACGATTTCTTAAAATGGCTGATTCATCATCGGTAAGATTCGTTACTTCCTTTTTCCCTAAATAGTAAGAGCCTGAATCAGGCTTATCCAGAAAACCTAATAGATGAAGAAGGGTTGATTTGCCGGAACCTGAAGGTCCCATAATGGCAATAAATTCTCCGGGAGTAATTTTTAGAGATACATTACGTAACGCTTGCACTCCTATTTTGCCAGTTTTGTAGGTCTTGTTTATATTCTTTAATTCTATCACTTTTTTTGGCTCTTCTTTCTTCCGCCAAAAGGCATAAAAGGATTACTACCACCCTCGGTGTCTTTTGAGGGCATATACTTCTGGGTCTTAATTATTATTTTATCTTCTGGCATCAGCCCTGAGATAATTTCTATGTTTTGTTCATCAGAAATGCCGGGTTGGACCTTGCGTTTAAGTGTTTTTTTATCTTTGCCTTGACTTAAAAGAACAAAACTGCCTTCTTTATCCCGATTGAGAGCTTCAAGAGGTACAAGCAAGATATTATCTTTGTTTGTCTCTATTATATTTACGTTTGCGCTCATACCTGAGCGAAAGACATCGGGTACTCGCTGGGGAACAATTTCAACTTCATAAATAGTAACATTATTAACAACCTTAGATTCATAGGATATATGATCGACTTTTGCGTCTACTTTTACTTCAGGATATGCATCTAAACTGATAATTGCTGTTTGACCAGGCTTTACCTTCCCGATATCGGTCTCATCAACCTGAGCCTTAACAATTAGTCGATCTGATAATACAATCAGAGCATCAGAAGAAGTAACAGTCTGACCCGGTTCAACTGCTCTAACAATTACCTCTCCGTTAATAGGGGCTACTAGAGGAGTAGGCTTATACGCATCCTGCCAATACTTTGAGCTTTCCTCACCCTGCGCTCTGGCGGCATCCAAAAGAGCGGCCCTTTCCGTTGAGCTCATCCATGCCAGGGTTTGACCAATCTTTACTTTTTCACCCTCTTTAACCAAAATCTTTTCAATCCGTCCGCTGATCGGCGGCTTTAGTTCCAGGCGGTTTTGAGGTTGTACCGTGCCGGTTGTCGATATAAAATTTTGGATATTGCCATAGGCGGGCGTTATTACTTTAACAATTTCTTGAGAAACCTTACCTCTATTTGCTCTTATTATCACTACGCCGATCGTAAATAATACGATTAATAAAATAGAATAAACTTTCCATTTTTTATTTCTCATAATCCAATGTACCTCCTTTTGCCTGGATCCAGTTAGCTTCATTAGTCAGAACATTTGCTTGAGCATTCAAAAAAGATTTCTTTGCACTTACGATATTATCTTCAATAATTATCCAATCATTAAAAGATACAAGTCCTGTTGAATACTGCGCATTAGCTATCTTTGCCCGTTCTTTAGCGGCTTCAAGATATTTGCGTTGCACAGAGACCTTGTCTGTTGCATTCTGAAACTCTGTCCATGTTTCTTCTAATGTAAAAATGATACTATCCCGTCCGCTTCGTTCATCTGCTTGCGCCTTATTCAGTCCTGCTTTGGCTTTAGAAACTTTAGCTATTCTGCTTCCGCCCTCAAATATTGGCAAAGATACGCTTACACCAACCGACCATGCGTACGTGTCCTCGTCCGGCAGCCAATCCGAGTTAGTTGTTCCGGTGCTGGCATTGGCATAGATTTTAGGGAAAAAGTCAGCCTTAGCAGATTTTAAACCAAATCGAGCCGCTTCTTTCTTAGCAATAAGTTCCTTTAAAAAAATCGTGTTATCAGCTAAATATTCAAAGTTTGGTTTTTGTCTATTGATATCCGTAATTTCGAAATCTCCATTTGCCTTAATAGGCATAATTTTTCTTCGCCCTAATTCTTTTGTTAATTGCCTTTGAGCCAGAGAAACACTTCTTTTCGCCTGAACGACTTCAAATTCAGCCTGAGCTAAATCAGCTTGAGAGGTCAACAATGAACCTCTGTGTTCTCTGCCTGCTTCGTAACGCAATTTTACAAGTTCCGAATTCTGTTTTCTGCGCAAAGCTATCTCTTCTGTCATAAGAACAAGTTTCTGGGTTCTTAGAAGTTCAGTAAAGGCAGTCCGTAAATTCAGCCTTACGTTAGATGAAGTTACTGCGTAGTTATATTGAGAAGCATTTATAGTTTCCGAAGCAGCCTTTACATCATTAGCTGTTTTAAAGCCGTCAAATAATAATTGTTTTCCCGTTAAGCTGTATGAAGAAGCCTCGTATTCTTTTTTAGCATCCGTCTCCAGTTTTTTGTCGCTTGCATCAGCGCTTATCTGCGGCAGAATAGTACTCATGGTAATTGCTTTGTCTGCTTTGGATTGTTTTAAATTTTCCGATGCTGAGACAAGATCAGGATGATTTTGTTTTGCTTCTTTAACGCAATCCTCCCATGTAAACGCTTCTTCAGCTCTTGCTTCAAATAATGCAAAACTAAAAAATAACAAGAAGATAATAACCAGCTTTATATATCCGGACATTTTGTTACTTCCCTTTCTTATAGAACTCACTGTATACATTTTATCATATTAGACGAAAAAAAAGAGAAAAAGTTTACACTAGAAATTTTTCTGATCTTTTCATAACTAATCTTACAAAGAGCTTTTTATCTATTGGGCTTTTTTCTCTTTTCCAGGGTTAATTCACCTTTTTCGGTATCTATTTTAAAAATAAAATTACTCAAAAAAGACATGCCTAGCAGTCCATCAGATTCACCCGATATCTCTCTGTCAAGAATAACAACTCTTACGTTATAAGCTTTTACTTTGCCGACTTTGATTTCTTTAATATTAACTGCTCTACCTTCTACTTTCTGTCCATTGGCTAATTCACACAGAACTTTTTCCCCTTTGTTGTTTTTTATCTTCAACTTTCTGGCTATTTTTGCGGATATTTGTGTATGAGTACACCCTGTGTCAATAATCAATTGTGTTTTTACTTTCTTGTTTAGAACAGCATTGGCAAATAGGGCATTGCCTACTTTGGTAAGTTTTACGATCTTCCTGCCTCCGGGTATCTTAACTACTGTTGCAACAACCTTTCCGGTGGTTGTAATCAGTTTACCCGTTGTTTGTAACGTTACTACAACTATTTTCCCTGCAACTACTACTATCTGTCCCGGAAGTTTTAAAAGTGCGCATCCGCTTAAAAATAACGCTGCGCAAACAAAGATTACTATAATGTTATGTTTTTTATTCATTTCGCAATATGTTATCATAAATATGATAAATGACCAATAATAAGTGAATGAATATAGTATGACTCTATCTAAGTATGGAATAAGTCAGGTAAAAGAAAAAAGACTTCATGAAAAAATGCAACAGCTGGGTATCAAGGACTCAGATATCATCGAACGCTTTATTCGTTCCAGCGGAGCAGGCGGACAGAAAGTAAATAAAACATCAACCTGTGTTTATCTTAAACATATCCCTTCAGGTATTGAGGTTAAATGCCAGAAAGAACGCTCACAAGCGCTTAACAGATTCCTTGCCCGCAGAATACTCGCTGATAAAATAGAACAGATTCAGCTGGGCAAGAAAAGCGAAGAAGCGAAGCGCGTTGCCAAAATAAAGCGGCAGAAACGCAAGAGATCAAAGAGAGCAAAAGAAAAAATTCTCAAGGAAAAGAAAATCCAATCGGAAAAGAAAAAATCCCGTGCTTTTAAAGCAGAAGATGAAGAATTAGACTTATAAATCACAACTTACCATATTTCCTATTCAGATAAATCTTTAACAGAATGTCCAGGAATCTGTCAGGAAAAACACGTTTGAGATATGAAGCAAGATAAGCGGTCATAGTAATAGGATATCTTATTTTGGGTCTCTTACTTTCCAGCGCATGCTTAACTTTTTTATAAAGAGCATCAGGACCAGGAATGTTCTTTTTTGTTTCTTTTGTCTGTCTGTATTTACCCATTTTTTCGTATATGTCTTTGTAATGACTGTTCTCAGGAGGATTGACCTGATTTTGAAAGATGGCTAAGGCGTTTTTGCTGAAATCGCTTTTAAGAGGCCCTGGTTCAATAATAGAGACATTTATACCTGTGTTTCTAAGCTCAAGCCGCAATGCGTCAGAGAGCGCTTCAAGAGCAAATTTTGATGCTGAATAAGCTCCCATAAACGGAGTGCTGAATCTCCCTGCAGCAGAACTTATATTAATAATACGACCTCTTTTGTTTTTACGGAAGATGGGAATAATTTGATTAGTGAGTTCATGCACTCCAAACACATTGACTTCAAACTGGTTGCGCATAGTGTCTCTTGTTATATCCTCAAGAGCTCCCGAGTATCCGCATCCTGCATTATTAATCAGCGCATATAGTTTCCCATCTGTTTTCTCAGAAACATATTTAACCAGTTTTTCAATAGACTCTGAATTTGTTACATCCAAGTAATATGTATCAATCCCTTTGCTCTTCAAATTCTCAATATCCTGTTCCTTTCTCGCAGTAGCAAACACATTCCATCCATCCTTTTGCAAGGATTCAGCCATATACAATCCAAGTCCGGACGAACATCCTGTAATTAGAACTGATTTCATACATTAAACCTTATATCTATTATATCTCCATCTTCTACAATATAATCTTTCCCTTTAACATAGCATTTTCCAGCTTCTTTTACTTTTGCCTCTGTGCCAAAGGATACCAGATCCTCGTATTTAATAACCTGCGCTCTTATAAAGCCGCGCTGTAGATCCGTGTGAATTACGCCGGCCGCTTCAGGAGCTGTGGAATTTTTTCTAACCATCCATTCCCGAACTTCATCCTTACCTACAGTAAAGAACGATATTAATCCAAGCGTTTTATAAAATGATCTTGTTAGAGCATTGACTGCCGGTTCTTCTATCCCAAGAGCAGAAAGAAAGTCTTTTTGCTCTGCTTCTGGAAGAGAGGCTATTTCAGATTCTATCTTGGCAGAAACCTGCATTACTCCAATTTTCTGCTCCTCGTATTTTTGTTTTACAGAGTCGAGAAGACTCGTATTTATTATATCTTCTTCTCCAATATTCAAAACTATTATTATCGGTTTCATAGAAATAAACTGATATGCTAATATTAGTTTAAACTCTTCCTTATTCAGAGGCATAGTTCTGAGAGGCAGCTCTTTCTCAAGATGGGCTTTTAGTTTTGAAAGGATTTTCTTATCTTTTTCTTTGACTATATCCTTTTTTCTTGAAAGCTCTTTATCTATTCTTTCAAGTCTTTTTTCTATAAATATCATATCATTTAGAACTAGTTCGGAATTAATTGTGTCTATATCACGAATAGGATTAATTGTTCCTTCAACATGATAAACTGATTCATCTTCAAACGAGCGGACTATATGGCAGAGCGCATCCACATCTGCGATCTTTGTAAAAACCTCTCCGCTTGATACTGTTTCCCTCTCTATTTTAGGAAGAAGCGATATGTCTATTGCTGCAGGAACCTCGTTTTTAGGGGAATACATGGAAACAAGTTTGTCAAATCTAGGATCCTTTACTCTTACAACACCGGGGATTATGTCTCTTGAATTATCTGGTACGTTGGATTTTTGTTGTGTCAGAACTTCAAATAGAATTTTTTTGCCAACCTGAGGAAGCCCTATAATTCCTATTTTCATGCTGTTACTATAACAAAGGTCTCCTGTTTTTGTCAAAAAAAGAGTGCATATTTGTCAAGCCAAAATAGAAATGTCCTATTCTTACCAAAGTAGAAATGTCCTATTTTGTTAAGATTAGTAGTAGTAAGTTTTTCTTTTTGATCAAACTTTTTCTTTTTGTTAATTCTGTGCATATTGTGGATAACTCCTTGT
>JBDRTG010000020.1:0-66173 GCA_043824255.1 bacterium | reverse complement strand
GCTTTCAAAACAATGCATAAAAATATAAATCTTTTCATGGTCATAGCTAATATATGCTTTAGTCTGCTGGGCAGCTAATTCAGTTCCCCCGCTGAGAAGAAAAGGCGAAAGTTCCATACTGTTTTTCCAGCAGTTATCATTTAATCTGCCATCTATCCGGGGAGGTAAATCCGTTCTGTTAACTGCTGAAAATGGTAAAGGCGAAATCGCCTTTACCATTTCATCTGCTAACATTAACTCCAGTTCATCAAAATAGATTGTCCCGATAAACTTCTTTCCGTTTTGTTTCCACACCAGGCACCAATACTGGATATCTTTAATCTTTTTTTTCGGGTCAGTAGTAAAGGTGACACTATAGGTCTTCCATTTGTTGAGGTTGTCTGCTATCTCGCTTGAGGATAAAACAGAAGTGAAGCCTTTCTCCGTCCCGTCAGCGTAACGAACCGTAATATACGTTTTGTTTATTCTTCCCTGGGTGTAAGAGGCAATATAGATGTTGTTAGTGACGGTGAAGGTGCCGTGTTCCGGGAAACCGGTCCGAATGAATGTTTGGGTACCTCCCAGGCCTTTCTCATCCTCTTTTCCTGAACCGCTTATTTTGCAGCTCCAGGGACCGGAGATATCAGGCGCATAACTTTTATCCTTGCTTCTGGTGTAACCGCATTGATAAAAACCCCAGCCTAAAGCCTTTTCCTCTGTATCTTTGGCAGGTTGTTCAAAAGAGGGATTCGGCACCAGGTTAACCGCTCCTTTCCGGCTCTCTTCCCCTCTTGCCTGACTGGCGCATAACATCACCACACAACTAATGGCCAAAGCAAAACTTACTCTTACATTTCGCATCATAAGTTACCTCCTTGTTTGTTACAGTTATAGTTAGTACTTTTAATACTTTGTTAAGTTCTCCCTTAAACTCACCCCCCCCCTTCGCAAAAATTGATCAAGATATTTTTTTCTTTTTATCTTATTGCGACATTGGTACGGGTCCATGTGGAATATTCCGATTCTGAAATAGATTCCACGTGCCCATCAGCGAACAAGACATTTCCCCGAGATGAATGGATATAAAAGTCGTAATTGTTAACAGGATCGTTCATCCACGGAGCATACCAATACGAGTTCCCCAAAACATCCTTTTCTCCGATAATCACCGTATCTGAAGATTTGCTTATCTTTGTCATTCTGTTAAGATCGCCAGGCGCAGGATAGGGACCAGAAGTAACATAGATGTTAAAGTCATAATTTAAAGCAGTGGACGGTTTCCTGGAAGGACAATTCGTTACTCCTGTATCCTTGTAATATGGTTCAAGTTTGACTTGCACACCATCCGGATAGGATGGAAACCATTCATTATTATCCTGAAGATACATCATCGTCGCCAGCCCCAACTGCCTCAGATTACTCACGCATTTTATACTTCTGGCCATTCCTCTTGCTTTTGACAGCGCTGGCAGGAGCATAGACGCAAGAAGAGCAATGATTGCTATAACGACCAAAAGCTCAATAAGCGTAAATCCGGCACCCTCAAACTTATCCCTCATCCATTTTATCATAATTTATTCCCTCTTCTTTTCTTCTGGAGACAATTGTAGCATGCAACAAATAATTTTTGCAAACTATGAGGATTTTAGGAAAAAGCAGGAGGATTTTAGGATTTTCTATATTCACTGGGGGAGGTTTTGATAAGCTCTTTGAATATCCTGGCAAAGTAACTGGAATCATGAAAGCCTACTTCAAAACCTATCTCTGTGATGGATTTATCAGTATTTGAAAGCAAATCGCATGCCTTTTGTATACGATAATTTGTTACATATTCCATTGGTGTCATGCCGCTTATGTCTTTAAATACCTTGCAGAAATAGTTTGTCTGCAAATAGCCAATATCAGCCAGATCCTTCAGGTGGATATCCTTATCGTAATTGTCTTCAACATATCTTATGACCCTGAAACAAGTTTCCCTTTTTGTGGATATGTCTTTATCAATGTTTTTCTGTTTCTGATACTCTGAATAAAATCTGCAGACATTTACTATAAGTTCAAAAATATATCCCTTTACCAAAAGATTAGAACCCTCCGATTCTTTTTCTATTTCATTTATAGCTTTATTCAATATAGTCTCTATAAACTTAGATTGTTCGCCGGTAAGATGAAGTTTATATTTAAAATCTGTTTCTTTTCTATAAAAGGGTTCTACGTAGAATAGGTCATTAAAGCTGTCTATATCTTTAAGCTTGCTTCTAATTTCCTTTTTAAATACAGCTGAGTTTATCAGGACATTCACTAACTCTAAATTATCTACATTCTTATAATTATGTGCTTGTTCAGGAGTAATTACAAAAAAGTCCCCAACTATAACAGGAAATTCTATGTTTTGAGATTTTTTGTTTTTGCCTTGTGTCTGAATAGCACTAATACCCTTTCCTCTTAATATGTAAACCAGTTCTATAAAGTCATGTGTATGTAATTCGATATCTGACTGCTCAATTTTAAAAACATATATATCCAGGTCTTTTTTAAAATTATTTTTTGCAAACTTCCTGATGGGTTTTTTATTCATACAATGTAAATACTAACACATTTTGAACAAATTTAAAATTTTTACCCGGGGCTCCCTATTATTGACATTTATTTTTCTAGTTGCTAATATCAGTATCTATTAAAACTATTCTATAAGGAGGGGGGGGTAAATGGCTTTATTCTTTTCAAAAACTAATAAGCTTCTGGAAATGATTGAAGAATATTTAGAAAAGGTTACAGAGTGTATGGAACAGGCAAGAAAAACACTTTTTCTCTATATTGATAAAGGTTCCTGTGAGGAATTTGACGTGCTTGTGACTAAAACTCACATGGCTGAATCATGCAGTGATGATTTAAGAAGGGAGATTGAAATTTCGCTGTATGAAAAAGCATTAATCCCAGAATCAAGAGGTGATATCCTTGGCTTGTTGGAGACTGTTGATAAGATTCCAAACAAGGCGGAATCTGTTGCATTTCAAATACAAATAGAGGTAATAAGAATCCCCGATGAGTTCAAATCGGAATTACGTAAAATAATCAATATAAATTTTGGTATTTTTGAGGACATTAAACGGGCAATTAGAGCTATATTTAAGAATATTAAAGAGGTGAGACACATTACAAACGAGATAGATAAGAAGGAGAGCAATTCTGATTCTATAGAAAGGGATTTAATTAGAAAATTGTTCAGCTCAGATATTGACATTGGAGAGAAAATTCTCCTGAAAGAATTAATAATTGAGATCGGCAGTATATCAGACAGAGCTGAAGACACTGCAGATCGATTGAACATAATGGCAGTGAAAAGGCTAATTTAATGTTTCTCTTCAGCCTTAGTTATTTAAAATTACTTGGTGGTATTTGTCTTGGCTGGTCACTGGGCGCCAATAACACTGCAAATGTTTTTGGAACTGCGGTTTCTTCGGGGATGGTTAAATTCCGGACAGCAACAGTTTTTTTTGCAGTGTTTGTAATACTTGGTGCAGTAATTGGAGGAGCGCCAGGGATCAAAACACTTGGAGGACTTACAAGTCAAAATATAAATACAGCTTTTGTTATTTCAGTGGCGTCAGCTGTTGCAGTAACTTTACTAACAATGTTAAAACTTCCTGCTTCTGTCTCTCAGGCAGTTGTGGGAGCAATACTCGGTATTGGAATTTTACAAAAACAGGTCAATATCGCTGGATTAAGAAAAGTTATAATCTGCTGGATATGCACACCTGTTGGCGCTGCTGTTATATCAGTTTTTCTGTATTTAATTTTGAGCCGGATACTAAGAAGAATAACAATACACTTTCTCGATTTTGACCGCATTGTGCGCATTTTACTAATAATATCAGGCGCGTATGGGGCTTATGCCCTTGGGGCGAACAATGTTGCAAATATAACAGGTGTTTATTATCAAGCTGGAATACTTACGCCACTTTCAGCCGCATTGATAGGAAGCATTAGTATAGCGCTTGGCGCAGTTACATATAGCAGAAATGTTATGATGACAGTAGGTAAAAGTGTGATACCTCTAAATTCTTTTTGCGCTCTGGTTGTAGTGCTTTCAGAAGCTATAACAGTTGATATATTTGCGCATATTGGAGTTCCTGTTTCCACCGGTCAAGCTGTAATAGGCGGAATCATTGGGGTAGGAATTATAAGGAATGTTAACGCGATCAACTTTAAAGCGCTTTATAAAATTTTCTCAGGATGGATAGTCACTCCTGTTATCAGCTGTGTTCTTTCTTATATGCTGTACAAAATATTTTATATGTAATTTCTTATTCTCTCAAAGATTTTCTCTGTAGAATTGATATGGAGTTTACCAAGTTTCCTGCTGCTCAAAGCCATTTGCCCCAGCCTGTGTTCGTTTTTAATTAAGTCCAGTGTTTTCTTGTTTAGTGTTATTACACAGAGATTTTTTTCTTCTATGATTATTCCAGCCCCATTATCAGAGAGAAGTTTTCCGTTGTAAAACTGATGATTACCTGCTGCATGAGGATAGGGGATTAAGATAGCAGGAATACCAAGCAAACTAATTTCACTAATTGTCATAGCTCCTGCCCTTGATATTACAAGGTCAGAGATTGTGTAAATATCTCCGATATATTCTGTAAAAGGCATTACTCTTACGTCCAAACCAGTTTTTTTATATTTGTCCAGAACTAGTTTGTAATCTTTTTCTCCTGTAATGTGTATTATGTGCCAGTGTTTAAGATGTTCTTTTATATTAATGAATGTATCTAGAGAAACAATATTGATTTGATGCGCTCCCTGGCTGCCTCCAAATACGAGGATTGTTTTCTTTTTTTTTGAAACCAAATTATGCCTTTTGTCAGCTGCTTTTAAAATGTCATCTCTTATAGGATTGCCGACTGTTACAATCTTGCTTTTGCAAGACAGATATTTTTTTGTCTCATCAAATGCCACATCAACCTCTGTAGCTATATTTGCCAATAATTTATTTGTAGAGCCTGGAACAACATTCTGTTCGTGAATTAGGGTAGGGATCCTCATCAAATATGCAGCTACAATAGGTGAAACGCTCAGGTAACTACCCATGCCTACAACTAGATCCGGCTTGAATTTTAGTATAAGAATAAAGGATTGGATTAGACTCAGGAAAGCTTCAAGCAAGCATGGAATAATACTGAACAGCTTGTTCCTATTCCATCCTTTGCCATAAATCGCAGCTGTTTGAAAACCAGTTTTTATAATTTTATCTGAGGATACACGTTTTGAAATTAGGAATAATATCTCAGAATTTTCAACCATTTTTTTAATGTAATCTGCAACTGCTAGGGCAGGATATATGTGTCCACCTGTTGTTCCTGCGGCAAATATGATCTTTATACGCTTCATCGTTCCCATTCCTTGCTGACATTAAGTAATAAGCCAATAGCAGTCATGTTAACAATTAAGGAAGAGCCGCCAAAACTGATAAATGGAAGGGTTGTTCCCTTTGTCGGAAGAAGTCCTGTAACAACACCAATGTTTATTATAACCTGATATGCAATCATTATAGTAATCCCAATTGCCAACAGATGGCCGTATAAGTCCGGAGCGTGATATGCTATTATAATGCCTCTCCATATTATGTATGCATATAATATGATTATTAGCGAAGTTCCTATGAAGCCAAGCTCTTCGCCAATTATTGAAAATATAAAGTCTGTATGTGCCTCCGGCAGGTAGAATAATTTCTGAATCCCTTTGCCAAGTCCTTTTCCCCACCAGCCTCCTGATCCTAATGCGTAAAAAGATTGGATGATTTGATATCCTTTTCCCAGAGGATCCTCCCATGGATTCAGAAAAACCATTATCCTTTTCATACGATAAGGAAAGGTGCTAATTGCAATGTAGATAGCTGGAAGCGATGAGAGAAAGAAGATTGCCAGATGCTTCATATTAGCCCCTGATATGAACATCATTGTCAAAACAATTCCTGCAATAAGCACACATGATCCAAGATCGTTTTTTATTATTAGAGCTAATACTAAACCCAATACCAGCATTTGAGGGAGAAAACCTCTTATGAATTCTTTAATGTTATGCTGTTTTCTGGTTAAGAAGTTAGAGACATACATAATCATAACAAGTTTCGCAAGCTCTGAAGGCTGCATACTTAACGGTCCGATTCTGATCCATCTTCTAGCTCCTCCTGCAGCCCTACCAATGTGGGGAAAATACACCAGGATTAATAGAATAATTGTTAGAACTAAAAGAGGTTTCCCAAGCTTTTTAAGCATCTCATAGCGGATATTCATACTTGTAAACATAAATATAAGCCCTATAAAAGCCAAGATTAAATGGCGGGCAAGGAAATGAAAGGGATTATTGAATTTCAATATAGAAACCATAGCTGCTGTATTGAACACCATTATTATTCCAATGCCAATCAGGATGAAGATAACAGATAGCAATGCAATATTCTGTTTATGCATGCTCGATTCTTGATTTTAGCGTATTAACAGCGTTTTTGAAGAGATTGCCTCGTTCTATATAATTTTGAAACATATCAAAACTACTGCATGCAGGGGAAAGTAAGATTGTATCATTTTGGACAGCTAATGAAAAAGCTTCCTCTACTGCGTCATCCATTGAATAAACGTACGTTAGGGGAACCAGTCCGCCAATATCCTTTTTAATTATATCTTTAGCTTCACCAATTAGAATAAGACGTTTGACCTTATTTCTGATAGCCTGTTCCAAATAGGCGTAGCTGCTCCCTTTATGTTTACCTCCCATAATAAGAATAATTGGAGCTTGGGTATTTTCAATTGCTGCTTTAGTAGCATCAACATTTGTAGCCTTGGAGTCATTAATAAATGTAACATCATTTATCTTATTAACAAATTCTGTTTTATGAGGCAATCCAGTAAACTTAGCTAAGGTGGTTTTCATTATTCCCGGATCAATTTTGAATATAGATGCTACACATATAGCTGCAAGCATATTTTCCAGATTGTGTGTGCTTTTTATCCTTAATTCATTAAGTCTGCATATCTCCTTCTCCTCCACGTCAAGCCTCATTGTGATTTTTCCATCTTTAACAAAAGCGTTACATGTTTGAATTTTTCTACTAAAAAACAAAACACGTGCTTTTGTTGTATTCTCAAATTTTCTCACGATAGGATCATCATAGTTTAGAATAGTGAAGTTCTTGGCAGTTTGGTTCTTGAAGATCATTGATTTTGCATGTATGTAACTCGTCATATTTTTGTATCTATCAAGATGGTCAGGTGTAATATTTAAAACTAAAGAAATAAATGGACAAAATTTGTGAATAGTTTCCAGTTGGAAGCTGCTGATTTCAGCAACGATGATGTCGGATTTTGATAAGGATTCAACTTTTTCAGATAGGGCAGTTCCTATATTCCCAGCAACAATGGCATTGTAGCCTGCTTCTTTAAGCATATTCTTAATAAGGATAGTTGTTGTTGTTTTTCCGTTTGTACCGGTTATGGCAATGATTTTCGCAAGAGAGAACCACGATGCAAACTCTATTTCACTGACTACTTCAATATTCTCTTCCTTTGCTTTGCGAAGAATGGGAATATCCGGAGGAATGCCAGGACTTAGTATTATAAGCTGTCTATTTTTGTAAACATTATCTGAATGCCTGCCTATTTCTACTTCAATGCCTATGCTAGTAAGAATATCTTTGCTTTTTTTAATATCATCAGACGCAGAACTGTCACTCACAAAAACAGTTGCGCCCATTTTTTTAGCCAGTTTTGCAGCAGCAAGACCGCTTTTCCCAAGACCAAGAACGGTTATAGGTTTATTTTCCATATTTTGCATTATGGCTTTAGCAGCTCAAATCCCGTAACCGGGTCTAAAACTCGTACGGCTGTTGTATTAAGCAATTCAAACAAGATAACTTCCAGTACATGCCATGTCTTTACACCTTTGCGAACGCATCCTGTTATTGTCCGGGATTTTCTTCCGCAGGCTATATGCATATGCAAAATAGGTTTGCCTTTTTCATCAGGGAAAATAGTTCCTGTTCCTGCTATCTCATTCACATTATCGAGAATATGTTCCATAGGGACAATCGGCTCTTTACGTCCATGTTCTGGGCCCACTACAAGCTTACTGTTCTTGTCAGCTCCTCCGAGGATGATTAAGGCTGCGGCTTTAATGGACTTTTTGCGGGAAAATTTTTCAATTTCCTCATGAATAATATCCCCGTCCTCAAGACGAACAACAAATATCCTTCCCTGTTTGGCTTGTGAATATTTCATTTACCTTAATGAATTATGAATAGTAAAAAGTATATTTTTCCATTGCGTCCATAACAGCCCTGGCATTTTCTAAAGGAATACAGGGATAGAGACCATATATCATCATTAAGCCTCCTTTTTTACTGCCAATTTTACTCACTTCCTCAAGAATAAGGGCGTCTATTTGCTTCGGGGTAGATTTGCTTGTTATTTTTTGTCTGTCAATGTCAAGCTCTATGCATGTTTTACCAGCAAACCGTTCAGCTATCCAATCAATGCCGTTAACCAAATCCTGCATATTTATAACATCAACTCCGCCATCAATGATGTCATCTATAAGCTCATGTAAATATCCATCAGAGTGCATATGCACGATTGTCTCTTTCTTTCGTGCCGGTGCCATAAGACGTTGATAGCTGGGCTTAATATATTTTTTAAAATGATCAGGGGAAATCATAGGTCCACTCTGCATGCCCAGGTCTTCAGGATATTCCATCCACTCTACCCCACAATCCAGATAATGTTTTACTGTGCTCATATTGAAATCTTCAATTATTTTTATAAGTTTGTTAAGTCCGGGGATATTATCAGCCATATCAAAAATTAGATTTTCGTATCCCCGGATATCACATAGTTGTAAGAAAGTATGTCCGTGACGCAACTTTCCACGAAGAAGTTCTCCTTTCTCTTTTGCTTTATCAAGATCAGCCGCGACTTGGTTCCAATCAATGGGTCCGATACCCATACATATATCCGGGTCAGGGGCACTGTAGTTTTTAAAATCTGACCAATCAGCCAGAGGATGACGAGTTACTGTTCCTGTTATTCCGTCCTCTCTTGTTTCCCACAGACATCCCCAGTCATCGATCAAGCTGGTATTTTTTAGTGCAACAGGTTTAAAGCTTGGTCTAAATTCTCCAACGGGTCTTTCGAAGTCAGGGAAAAGTAATTTGTGAGACTCCATTAGATCAAACAGAGCATTTTGTGGGTAATTTTGCCAGCAGGCATCATTAATTTTAAAAGTCATCGGAATATAATCAGGACGCTCAAATCTGACTGCTTTGATAATGTTTTTGCGTCTAGTCATAATAAATACCTGGTACTCATCTTTTCAGCGCATTCTTAATTCTTTGCATAGCTTCTTGAAGCCGCTTGTCGGATACTGTCAGGGAAATTCTTATGTAGCCTTCACCGTGCTTTCCATAAGAAGAGCCTGCGGCAACAACAACGGAGGCCTTCTCAAAAAGCATTGTGGCAAAATTAATTGAACTTTCTCCATGAAGTGTGGGTATCCATAAATAAAATGTCCCATTAGGAGGGGTGTAAATCCAGCCTATCGAATTTAAAGTGTCAACAACAAATCTACGTCTTTTTTCGTAGATATCCAGCATTTTATCTATGTTTTGTGTTTCACTTTCCAATGCCTTTATTCCTGCGTATTGAATAGCATTAAAAACACCTGAATCCACATTTTCTTTAACCTTTGATATTGCTGCTATTATATCAGGATTTCCAATAGCCATACCTATACGCCAGCCTGTCATATTGTATGGCTTTGATAGAGAGTTAAGTTCAATTCCGACATCCTTAGCGCCTTCAACAGAAAGAAAACTGAGTCTTTCCTGTTTGTTAAACACAATCTCGCTGTATGGATTATCATGGCATATTGCAATGTCATAGGCCTTTGCGAATTCTACTAACTCAGTAAAGAATTTTTTAGTGGCAACTGCTCCTGTAGGGTTATTTGGGTAGTTAAGATAAAAAGCCTTTGCCTCTCTTGCAATATCAGAGGATATATCTGAAAGAACTGGAAGAAAATTATTTTGTTCCAGTATGGGGATGTTATAGGGTTTTGCTCCAGCTAGAAAAATATTGGCTCTATAGGCAGGATATCCTGGGTCTGTCATGAGCACAGTATCCTGTGGATCTACAATAGCCATGGCAAAATGATGCACGCCTTCCTTTGAGCCCATTAATGCTATAATTTCTTTAGCAGGATCCAGTTTTACCTGATATCTTTCTCCGTACCATTTGGTTATAGCTTCCCTGAATTTAAACATGCCTTTTTCTTCGTCTGTAGGATAACGGTGATTTTCCGGGATATAAGCAGTTCTACACAATTCATCAATTATAGGTTTTGGGGTTGGCTCAACAGGGTCTCCAATTGCAAGGCTTATAACATCTGCCCCTTCAGCCTTTGCTTTTGCAATCTTATTTCTCAATTCCATAAACAGATATGGAGGAATATTATCTAATCTTTTAGCTGTTTTCATAAACTAGTTCTCCCTTATATATTATTTGAGCATCCCCTTCCAAAAAAACATCAGAAAACACACCCTCTTTATAACGCAGATCAACCTTTAAGCTGCCACCTTTAACTTTAATGGAGATAGGCATTCTCTTCACCTTGCCAAGTGCATAGAAAATTGCTCCAGATGCAACTGCGCCGGTTCCACACGCATAGGTTTCTCCTTCAACGCCTCTTTCATAAGTTCTCATATTTAAAGAATCATCATTATTAATAGAGACAAAGTCAACATTTGTGCCCCTGGGAGAGAAATGTTTATGATAGCGTATAAGAGAACCTATGGCCATAACGTCAACATTCTCAATATTATCAAAGTACAAAATTGCATGAGGCACGCCAGTATCTATGTAATGAACAGTTTGTTTCTCCCCATTAACATCAAGTTCTATATTAAGCCTCATATCACAGGACTTACTCATTTTTAAGCGGATATTGTTGTTAGTAGCTTCTGCCTCAATTATTCCTGCAATCGTTTCAAAACATGTTCTTTTAGAAATTAGTTTTAGGTGCTGTGCGAACCTGACAATACATCGTGCTCCGTTGCCGCACATTTCAGCTTCAGTGCTGTCAGCGTTTATTATCCGCATTTTAAAATCAGCCTTTTCAGAATTTTCTAAAAGCAAAACCCCATCCGCGCCGATTCCAAAGCATCTTGAGCAAACATGTTTTGAAAAAGCATGCACGTCTTCAATAATTTTATCCCGGTTATCAACCACGATAAAATCATTGCCTGTTGCGCACATTTTAGTAAATTTAATAATATTCATAAGTAGACTTTATATCAAAAAATCTTATTAAACACAATTATTGCCATTATAATTACAAGAACAAGTTTTGTTACTGACCCGCCTAATCTTCCTACAAATGCTCCTAATCCTGACTTAAAAGAATTATATATATTTTTTTGTATGATGAGTTCCACAGTAAAAGCTCCTAAAAACACTCCAAACAATGCTCCTAATATTGAGCCTATTACAGGTAGGATTAAAGTGCCTATCAAACTTCCCATAATTCCGCCAATTAATGCGCCAATAATTCCTGCTCTTGAAGCTCCAAATTTTTTTGCACCTATAAGTCCCGAAAGAAACTCTAGTATTTCTCCTGCAATTGACAGGATAAGCAGAATTCCCAGTATTCCTAAGTCTATATCGTGAAAATGGTCTATTATGGCATAGAAAAGGATTCCTCCAAAAATGATAAAGGGACCAGGCCCGCCAAAAACAGAAATAATCAGACCTGCTAAACACACAACAATAAAAAATATTATCCAGAGAATCTGAATCATAATTGAATATTATCATATTTGTTTACAGGATAAGAAGATATTTCCACTTTCTTGACAGCGCTGTCAGCGATGTGCTAGTTTACTGCTATTATGAAAATAAGATTGCAGAAGGTTCTTGCAGATGCTGGTATTGCGTCAAGAAGAGCATGTGATAAACTGATTGACGAAGGGCTTGTAAAGGTAAATAACGAGGTTGCTACAGTCTCGGGGCTAAGGGTTGATCCGGAAAAGGACAAGATTACTTATAAGGGAAAACCTCTTAAACCGGAGAAAAAATTCTATGTTATGGTAAATAAGCCTACAGGGTATGTCTGTACCAACTGTGATGAAAAAGGAAGGCGAAAAACAATAGATCTTGTTAAAGATATACCTGCACGGCTTTATACGGTTGGCAGGCTTGACTGGGATGTAGAGGGATTGATAATCCTGACAAATGACGGGGATTTTGCATACAGGCTAACACATCCGAAACATCATGTTCCAAAAACATATGTTGTGAAGGTCAAAGGTGCTATCGAATCAAAACATGTTGCAAAGATTTTTTCAGGTATTTATATAGATGGAAGAAAAACACAACCTGCAAAAGCGGAAATATTAAAAACCTCCAGGCAGATTTCGCATGTAAGGCTCACATTATTTGAAGGCAAGAAAAGAGAAATAAAACGTATGTTCTTTCAGCTGGGATATAGAGTTTACCACATTAAGAGAATTTCTATAGATGGACTTAAACTTGGAAATCTACAGCCCGGAAGATATAGGAGTTTAAGGGATTATGAGATAAAAAGACTTATGCGCCTGTAGTTCAGCCGGATAGAACGACAGATTCCGGATCTGTAGGTCGGGGGTTCGAATCCCTTCAGGCGTACTATATTAATAAAGAACAGAAAGGAATGTTGTTATGAAAATTGAGAAAGCCGTTATTCCGGTTGCAGGATTGGGAACAAGACTTCTTCCCGCTACAAAATCGCAGCCTAAAGAGATGTTGCCTGTAGGCAGGAAGCCTGTTGTGCAGTATGTTGTGGAGGAGATAATTAATGCTGATGTTCCTCAAATACTTTTTGTTACAGGCAGAAAAAAAACAGCTATTGAAGACCATTTTGACCCAGACCCGGAACTTATTAAAAAACTTAAGGAATCAGGCAAATTCAGTCTTTTGAAAGATCTTGAATATGAAAAGGACGTATCTGGTTTTTACTATATTCGCCAAAGCGTACAGGCAGGGCTCGCAGATGCGATAAGATTGGGCAGAAATTTTGTTGGTCAGAAGCCTTTTATTGTTGCGCTCGGTGATTCCATAATAAGAAGTTCTGATAATAATAACTTACTAAAAAGAATGGTTGATGTGCACCTGAAAACAAATTCTGCGTGTACAATTGCTGTTGAAGAAGTTCCAGAGAATGAGGTTTATAAGTATGGAATTATTGAGCTTAAGGGCAAGGAAACAAGTCATACATGCGAGGTTAAAGATTTGATTGAAAAACCAGAAATTAGCAGGGCAAAAAGCAATCTTGCAATAGCAGCAAGATATGTGTTCGATCCTGTTGTGTTTGACTTTATTGATAAAACAATGCCTGATGATGGGGGAGAACTTCAAATTACTGACTCAATCCGGTTAATGATTCAAAATGGCCACAAGGTTCACTGTGTAAAACTTGCTGAGGGAGAAAAAAGATACGATATAGGTAATTTTGAGAGTTACTTCAAGGCATTTATAGATTTTGCATTATTGGATGATAAATATGGATATCTTCTCAGACAGCATTTAATTAAGAAAATGCATAAGGGTGAGCTTCAACATGATTAAAGCTTCTGCGCCTGGCAGAGCCGGTATTATAGGAAATCCCACAGACGGTTATGGCGGTAGTGTTATATCATGCTCTATTGCAGAGCAGGCATATGTTACTATTGAAAAATGCGACAAACTAGTTTTTGAAATAGGGAACGAGAAATTCGTAACAAACGGCAAAGTGGAATTCAATATTAAAAGTGAGCATTTCCTGATACCTGAAGCTATACTTAATTACTTAAATATTTGGGAAATCAAGATGCATCTAAAAGCATGGAGCGATGTTCCTTTTCAGGCCGGTCTCGCTGGCTCCACCGCAATGCTTGTTGCATCATTGAATGCTATTCTGAAATTCCTGAATACAAGCACTGGTTGCGAAGATAAATATCATATGGCTGAAATGGCAAGAACTATTGAATTGAATTATATGAAAATTCAATGCGGATATCAGGATCAATATATGGCAACATTCGGAGGTCTTAATTATATTGATTTTCGGGATAAAGAGCATTATAGACAATTAAAGCATGAGGTTTATGCTACAGTAGAGCCGCTTCATTTTTATGTAAAAGAGCTTCCATTTGTGCTTGCGCATACCGGAGTTAGAAGAGTATCAGGTTCTGTTTTGAAGCCGATACGTGACAGATGGATGGACGGTGATATGAAGGTTATATCAGCGTATGAAAAGATTGCGCATATTTGCAGACAGGGAAAAAAAACATTGCTTAATAAAGATTGGGTAAAATTGGGTGCTCTTATGAATCAGAATCATAGAATACAGCAGGAGCTTGGAGCATCAGGCGAAGAAAACGACCGCTTAATTGAGATAGCTCTGAAAAATGGTGCTTTAGGAGCAAAGCTTGCTGGCGCTGGAGGAGGAGGAACAATAATTGCATTACATCCAAAACCTGATAAAATGATTAAAGAACTTGAACGTGCCGGGGCGGATAGAATTCTTTTTTTGAACCCTGGTAAAAAAGCAGAAGTGGTAGACACAGAGGATAGAGGAGGTGATAAAAATGGCGCATGAAAAAAACAAAGGACAAAAGAAGGATAAAAAAGAGGCTAAACTCTCATTAAAGGAAAAAAGAAAGCAGAAGAAGCAAAAGAAGCAGGAAAATGAATAAGAAATTTATGGATAAACTTTGTAGTCTTCCGTATCATGAACTTGGTTTTGCGAAAGTAGATACCCATAGAAGTCTTCGCACAGGAACTGATGAAGTTATTTTATGCAGAGGGAAAACTGTCTTTCAGATAGTAGAAATTGCGCAGGTTATTTTGAAGAACAGTAGCAGACTTATTGCTACAAAGGCAAATCTTGAAATTTTTAAGGCAATAAAGTCAAAATGGAATAAAGCCATCTTTCATAAAGAAGCCTCTATAGTTACAGTCAATAGATTCCCTCGAAAAAAGATGAAAAAGCACATTCTTGTACTTACTGCCGGCACTGCTGATATCCCTGTTGCAGAAGAAGCCTCGGTTACTGCGAAATTTCTTGGAAACAGTGTTAAAAAGATCTATGACGTTGGAGTTGCAGGAATACACAGGCTGTTTAAGAATCTAGGGGAAATTCAGTCCGCAAACGTTATTATTGTAGTTGCTGGAATGGAGGGAGCTCTTGCCAGTGTTGTGGGAGGTGTTACTCCAAAACCTGTCATTGGGGTGCCAACAAGTGTTGGATATGGTGCCAGTTTTTCTGGTATTACACCTCTTCTTACAATGCTCAATAGTTGCGCTGAGGGTGTTGTAGTTGTAAATATAGATAATGGCTTTGGTGCTGGTTATTTTGCAAGTCTTATAAATAAATGAAGATTTTTCTCGTCTCAGTAGCTTTCCTTTTTGTTCTGTTAGTTTCTGTATTTAAAATTGCTAACTATGATATCTGGTGGCATCTGAAGGCGGGGGAAGTAATTGTAAATACACATAATGTACTCAAACACGATATTTTTTCTTATACATCCTTTGGGAAAACATGGATCAATCAGCATTGGCTATCCCAGGTAATATTTTGCTCTATCTATGAATTAGCTGGCATCACCGGGCTTATCGTATTCAAGACAGGTATTATCCTTATCGTATTTTTTCTTCTTCTAAAACTTGCTTCAATACTTAGAAGCAATATTATTTTGACATCATTTCTCATTGTACTTATTGCAGCTATGAGTTCAGGAAGATTTTATGTAAGACCAAACCTTTTCTCAATCCTGTTTTTTACAATTTTTATTTATATACTCTTTAAATGGAGATATTCAGAGAAACGCAATGTAAGATTAGTGTTTCTATTGCCTTTTTGCGAGGTTTTATGGGCAAATCTCCATGCTGGAGCAGTAATAGGCATTGTCTTGTGTTTTATATTTCTTATTGGAGAACTGTCTCAGAATTTAGTGCGTAAAAAATTCAAAACAAAAAAACATGTTGTGTCTTTAGTGATAGTCTCTATAGCAGTTGTTGTTGCAATATTTATTAATCCAAATACATACAGGATTTTAATATATCCTTTTCAGCTTACTCAGTCATCACTAATCAAAAATGTAAGTGAATGGCTCGCTCCTTTTTCTACACAGCTTAAATACGCCTTTTTTAGACCATACTTACTAGCGTTTTTTATCATTGCAGCAGTCTCTTTTATCGTAAATTTCAAAAGATTGCATGTTACAGACATTATTTTATTTATCGTTTTCACATACCTTGCCTTGGGAGCGCATAGGCATCGTATATTTCTGGGGGTAGCGTTATTTCCTGTTATTCTAATTAACCTCAGAAGTCTGTCAAAATATCTGGAAAAGAAGAAAGCGTTTGCTTCTGTATGCAATTTGCTGTTAATTCTATTTATTCTTTATCTATCTATTCTAGTTATTTTGAATAAAACCAGTTATTCTCTAAGAGGTGAAAGAGTGTTTGGTTCAGGTATACAGGCTCATAAATATCCACAACAAGCAGCGGAATTTATAAATATCACTCAGATTAAAGGTAATATCTTCAACTCTCATGCATTTGGAGGCTATTTGATATGGAAATGCTTCCCGGAACACAAAGTATTTATAGATGGAAGGTTGCTTGTGTATGGAGAAAAATTATTGAACGAGTACAACTCTATTGAAAGCTGTGGTCCGAATACAGAGAAACTGCTGAATAAATATAAAATCACCTGCATGCTCTTAACCTATCCTTCTGAGGCAGTGAAAGATATCAGCATTCACAAATTTCTCTACGGAAATCCGGACTGGAAACTGGTTTTCTGGGATGAGATTTCTATTATATACCTTAAAAATGTAGAGGAGAATTTCGAGATTATTTCAAAATACGAATACAAATTTGTACATCCATTGTATATTCATACAAGCAAGGGAGAGGAAAATTATTCTGAAGTAATAGCTGAAATCAAGTGGAACATAGACTTGGTTCCCAATAATTACCAAGCATATAACCTTCTTGGCATATTATATGCAGGCATGAATAAAAATACTCATGCTTTAGAAGCATATAATAAAGCTCTGGAGATACATCCAAACAGTCGAAAGGTATTATATAATCTGGGTATTCTTCTTTTAAAAGAGGGGAATTATGAGAAAGCTATTCATCATTTTAACGAGGCTGTAGATATAGATTCAAATGCTCCAAAATGTTATTTTAAGCTTGGTATCTGCTATATGAAAACAGCGGACTTCCGAAAAGCCGCAAGATATTTCAAAAAAGTCCTTAAAACAGGAGATAAGGACGTTCAGACATATTACAACCTAGGGCTATGTTACTATAGAATGGGGATATATCAAAGGGCAGCGCATTTTTACAAACTTGCTTTAAAACTTGATCCTGATTGTAGAAGTGCCAACCTTGGGCTGGAATTGATTGAAAAAACAAGAAAGAAGTAGTCCTGCAGCTATCATCCGTCTTCTTGCTTGTTTCCATAGACATTCTTATATTTATTTGCTAAATTTTGTAGTAAAGAATGATTTTTAAAAAACGGGAGCATAGGAGAGTAATAATGGCTAAAAGGAAGATTGGTGTGTTTGTTGATAACTTAAAGCTCGGGGTCTGGGATGGCGTAAAAAAAGCAAAAGAGATTGGAGCAGATGGATGTCAGCTTTCTGTAACAAGTGGAGAGCTTTATCCTGACAATTTCTCAAAAGAAAAAAGAGGCGAACTTAAGAAATTTGTAAGTGGGCTGGGATTAGAAATCACAGCACTTTGCGGTGATTTTGACTGGATCAAAGGTTTTACTGATGCTGAATTCAACAAGATCAATATCCCTAGGATAAAAAAATGCATTGATTTAGCATGTGATTTGGACACAAAGATTGTAACTATGCATATAGGTAAGTTTCCGCAGGATGAGAGCCGTCCAGTTTATCAGGAGACGTTCAGGACAACTGTTGAGCTTGGAAGATATGCCGAAGAAAGGGATGTTATACTAGCAACTGAAACAGGACCCGAAGATCCAAAAGAACTTAGAGTATTTCTGGATAAGGTTTCATGTAAAGGAATTGGTGTGAACTATGACCCTGCAAACCTGGTAATGTGTGGCCCGTTTGATCATATAGGAGGAGTAGAAATTCTTAAAGATTATATCTGCCACACTCATGCAAAGGATGGTGTATGTCTTGGTAAAGGCAAGTACATAGAACTTCCTCTTGGCGAAGGAGGGGTTGTTTTCAAGTATTATCTTAAGGCTCTTGATGACATAGGATATAATGGATACCTCACGGTTGAAAGGGAAGCAGGGGATAATCGCATAGAAGACATTAAGAAAGCTGTTGAGTTTTTAAGAACTTTCTGATCTACTAATACTATCCTTTGCCAGCATTGCTGAACCGATTATGCCAGCTTCTTCTCCAAGCTGAGCGTGCACAATCCTGATTTTTTCTGCAAGAAATGGGAAAATCCGTTCTTTAATCATATCTCTAAGTGGGTCAAAGAGATACTTGCCAGTATTAGCTATTCCACCGCCAATTACTATTAGCTCAGGATTTAGAACGTTTATAATACCGGCAAGCGCAGTTGCCAGATATTGGGCAGTTTCTCTCCATATTTCAATTGCAAGCATGTCTCCCGCTGCCGCAGCTTCGTAAACAATCTTGGGTGTTATTTTCTCCAAATCTCCTTCAACCAGTTTTGGAATTATGCTTTCTTTTCTCCGTGTGAGTTTTTCAATAGTTCTTTTTATGATTCTATCTCTGCCGATATAGCTTTCAAGGCATGCTCTTCCGCCGCATATGCATTTCGGGCCATCAACATTTACTGGTATGTGTCCGATTTCTCCTGCGCTAAGTGAGCTTCCACGATAGATCTTTCCATCTATTATTATCCCTCCACCGACACCTGTACCCAGAGTCAGGCATACAATATTCATTGCATTTCTCCCTGCGCCGCATTTTAGTTCGCCGTACGCCATGATATTAACATCATTATCAATAAACGTTGGAATATCTAGAGCAGATTCAACATATTCCTTCATATGCACATTCTCAAATCCTTCAATGTTTGTTAATCCGCGTATTATTCCTTTTTCACTATCTGCAAGACCTGGTGATCCTATGCCAATACCCATAATTTCTGATTTATCTTTTCCTGCCTTACTTATAATATTCTTAATAGCTTTAACAATTTGTTTCAATACAATATCCTTACCCTCTCCAGTATTGGCTATAATCTTTTTTAAGATTTTACCATCCATATTTACGAGGCCTGTCTTTAAATTTGTTCCTCCAAGGTCTATGCCAATTAAAAAAGTTTTATTCATAATACCCCCTTGTTTTATATCTAAAGCGAATAGTAAACTGGATAATAATACAAATAATCATAAAAATTACACACATGGAATATGCTCCAGATGCAGAAAATAGTTTTGCTGTAATTCCGCCAAGAAATGTTCCCAATAAACTTCCCCCCACTAAGATCGCTTCATGAAAACCTGTTTTTTCCCTTTTTTCGCTCCGTGCTTGTGAACTGTAGAATAAACTTGAAGAATATAAAAAGCCGACAGTTACTCCTATCAGGGGAAAAGCTAATGTCCACCACATAACATTATGGGAGAAAACAAGTATTAGAAGTCCGGATATTAGCATAAGCTCATAGAAAAACAGATGTGAGAATGAGTACTGCCATCTATGATTTAATCTGAGAATAAAAAATATTACAACCTGAAATATTCCCAAAACTGCTCTGAGGAAACCTATGATTAATGGAGACACGCCAAGATCTGTAGCAAATTTCGGGAAAAGCCAGACTATAACTCCCATAGAAAAGAACACAGCAAATACACCTATCCATGCAAGTATCAGGAAGAATTTGGACTGCGATTGATCGCTCTGCTTATTTTGAGTAGCACATTCTATTATTGGATTAGTTAATTTATTATGGATATGTCTGGTTACAAGATATATTCCTATAAAACTCATTATCAGGTTAAGAATAAATAACATCTTAATATTTATGCCTGAAATGATAAGCCCGCCCATGAAACAGCCTATAATTCCGGCAGAACCCCACCCAATATTGAATTCTTGAAGACTGCGGGTAGCCTGGGCAGGATCTAGTCCAATAGTTATATGAGATTGATATGTAGGCCAGAACATTGACAGAACTATACCCATTAACCCGCACAACACAATGATAGCATGAATATTATTGAATAACAGAAATCCAAGTATTATAAAAGGATATGTAATGGATACAGACAGAATAGCGGTTCTTTTATTGATGCGATTTGACAGCAAACTTTGAAGTATACATAATGGCACGTAGAAGATTGAAAATGCAGTTCCTGCCAGACCCAAAACAAACGGATTGCTGACTCCTAAATCAATTACACGAAGCGGGATTGCAATAAAGAGACTTGAGCCGATAAAAGCATATATAAAAGGGATTACAAATATATCTACCATTGAACTTTCTCCCGGCTAGTATGCCAACTACAGCACACAGTGTCAAGAGAATCTGGTTGTTTTTAAGGAGCAAAAATGGTATTTTGTTTTTGAGTCCAGAAAAGGAGGTAGCTAATGTTTCAAACATTAAGACATGATATACAGGCTGTGTTTGACAGGGATCCTGCAGCAAGGAATATATTGGAGGTTTTAACATATGCAGGGCTTCACGCAATTATGTGGTACAGAATTGCTCATTATCTCCATAAGAGAGATGTGCCATTCTTCCCGAGACTTATATCCCAAATAGCCAGGTTTTTTACAGGAGTTGAGATTCATCCCGGCGCAGAGATCAGCAGAGGATTCTTTATTGATCACGGCATGGGGGTTGTAATTGGAGAGACAACAGTTATTGGGGACAATGTAACCCTATTTCAAGGTGTTACACTTGGAGGAACAGGCAAGGAAAAGGGGAAGAGGCACCCTACGCTTGGGAATAACATTGTTGTAGGTGCAGGAGCAAAGATTCTGGGAAATATTGCAATTGGCAATAATGTAATGGTTGGCGCTAATGCTGTAGTACTAAAGAATGTACCTTCGGATTGCACGGTTGTTGGTATTCCGGGGAGGATAACGCGAAAGAAGGGGAGAAAGGTTGCTGGCATAAGCCTTGATCACACAAACTTGCCAGATCCAATTGCAGAAAAAATTAAACATCTGGAGAAGATGATAAATGAAACCTCCTCTCAAATAAAGAATTGGGAGAGGGGAAAACATAAAAATGCTTAGGGTTTATAATACACTTACAGGTAAAAAAGAGGAGTTTCACTCTCTAGTTCCAGGCAAAGTCGGGATGTATAATTGCGGTCCTACAGTGTATGATTATTTTCATGCAGGGAATGCAAGGAATTTTATTGTATTTGATGTAATAAGGAGATATCTCAAATATAAGGGGTATAAAGTTACATTTATCCAGAATATTACAGATATTGATGATAAGATTATAAACAGGGCGAATAAAGAGAAGGTATCTGCTGAGAGTATAGCTAATAAGTATACAGACGCTTTTTTTGAGGACTTGGAAATTTTGGGAATTGTAAAACCTGATATATGTCCAAAGGCAACTGAACATGTTTCAGATATTATTTCTTTGATTAAAAAGCTTATGGATGCAGGTTTTGCCTATCAGATTGATGAAGATGTATTTTTTGAAGTAGGCAAGTTTTCTGATTATGGCAAGTTATCAAATCGTCTGCTTGATGAGATGAAGCAGTGCGCAAGAGTGGCAATAGACAAGCGCAAGAAGTCTTCCCGCGATTTTGCTCTATGGAAAAGCGCTAAAGCTGATGAACCAAACTGGAACAGTCCGTGGGGTAGGGGCAGGCCTGGATGGCATATTGAATGTTCTGCTATGAGTATGAAATACCTTGGAGAAACATTTGATATACATTCCGGTGGACAGGACCTGATCTTCCCTCATCATGAAAATGAAATAGCCCAAAGTGAGGCAGCAACGGGCAAGACCTTTGTTAAGTATTGGCTGCATAACGGGTTTCTAAATATTAATGGAGAGAAGATGTCTAAATCTCTTGACAATTTCTTTTTAGTGAGAGACATACTTAAAAGGTTTAGGTCTCGGGTTGTACGATATTTTATGATATCTGCTCACTACCGCAGCCCGCTTGATTTTAGCGACGAAAGTCTCGCTGAATCAGGGAAAGCTTTTGAGAGAATAGAAAATTGTTTTGACAACATTAGGGAAAATATAAAGGATTTAGATACGCCTCAAAAAAATATACATATAGAATGGATGAACAAGTTTGAGGAAGCTATGGACGATGATTTTAATACAGCATCTGCTCTGGGAGTTGTATTTGATTTAATAACTGAAATTAATAGCTTAATAGCAGATAAGAACAAAGACTCTGCTCAATTAAAACAAGATATTCTTAATCTGGAAACATTTTGTTCTATACTTGGGATCCTGCCAAGGATAGAGGATAAGGAATTGGATAAAGATTTGCTGGATTTAATTAAAGAACGAACGAAAGCTCGCAGAAAGAGTGACTGGCAAGGAGCAGACAGAATTCGGAGCCTGCTGGAAGAGAGAGGCATTGTTCTCAAAGACAATCCTGACGGAACAACTGCATGGAAGAAGAAATAGGAATATTAAAGAAAGGAAAGATAATATGAATATTCTCGTAATAGGAGCTCATCCTGATGATTGCGAGGTTCGCACAGGAGGTTTCGCTGCATTGTGTAGGAAGAAAGGATATAGATTGAGATTTATGTCCATGACAAATGGATGCACAGGACATTTCGAAATAGGAGGGGTTGAACTTGTGAGAATAAGGCAGAAAGAAGCCCAGAATGCAGCTTCTGTTATTGACGCAGAATCACTAATAATGGATATTCCAAATAATGGGCTTGAAGTAAATCTTCCATATAGACACAGGCTTATAGAGATAATTAGGGAGTTCAAAGCAGATATAATTATTTCTCACAGGCCAAACGACTATCATCCTGATCACAGAAATACCTCACAACTTGTTCAGGATACATCAACAGCTGTCAATAACCCAAATGTTTGTCCTCTAACCCAACCACTAGCGAAAAATCCCACGTATCTTTATGTAAGAGATAGTTTTCAAAAACCTTATCCATTTACTCCTGATATTGTTTTTGATATAGATTCTGCAATAGATACAAAGATAGATATGCTTCACTGCCATATCTCCCAGTTTTACCAGTGGCTTCCATGGGAAAAAGGCTGGTTAGACGAGATACCTGATAAAGAAGATGAAAAGAAGAGGTGGCTGAAGGAATGGAGAGGGCAGCAAGATATTGATATAGCTAATCGCTTTAGAGATAAGCTTGTAGAAAAATATGGGAAAGAGAAAGGGAAGAAGGTAAAGTATGCAGAGGCTTTTGAATGTTCTGAATATGGAACTGTCCTGTCAAAGAAAGAGCTGAATCAAATTTTCGATTTTTAGAAATACATGATAATTAAAAGAGAGAAAGACCAGATACTTGGTTATTTAGAGGATGCTTCCAATTTAGAGGGAGGTAATGCTGATATTCTTTATATCCCGGAAACTGAGGAGGAAGTAAAAGAGGCTGTTTGCGAATGTGCTAGAAAGAGAGTTCCTTTAACTGTTTCTGCTGGAGGAACAGGAACAGTCGGCAGTAGAATTCCGAAAAACGGTGCCATTCTTTCAGTAGAGAGGCTGAATAAAATTCTCTCAATAGACAAAGAAAACAAAAGAGCTGTTTTGCAGTCAGGGGTGATTATTAATGATTTTTTAGGAGCATTGGCTAAACAGAACTTGTTTTACCCGCCATTTCCAACAGAAAGAACAGCCTTTATTGGAGGGAATATTGCTACTAATGCTTCTGGAGAATACAGCTATTACTTTGGATCAACACGCAATTATGTAAGAAGGATTAAAGTCCTGCTTTCTACAGGCAAGTTTCTGGAGATAGAAAGAGGAGAGATTTTTGCAGATAAGGAGGGAGTTATTAGAATAGATGAATTAAGCGTCAAGATTCCCTCTTATATCAGCCCGCAAATTAAGAATTCTGCAGGTTATTTTTCGAAGCCACAAATGGATTTAATTGATTTATTCATTGGTTCAGAGGGCACATTAGGAGTGATTACAGAAGCAGAGGTTGAAATAATTGATGATTTGCTGTCCATGTTTATAATGGTTGTTTTTCTGCCTGATGAGCAAAGGCTTTTAGAATTTGTTTCTGAGATTAAGAATAATTCAGACCTGAAACCAGTTTCATTAGAATATTTTAACAAAAACAGCCTGGATTTTTTAAGAAGCGATTTTCAGAGTATACCAGATAGTTCAACAGCAGCTGTCTATATAGAGGAAGAAGAAGGAGAAAATACTCTGGATGCATGGTTAAATCTTCTGGATAAATATGAAGTTGTTGATACATGGATAAGCCAGGATAAAAAGAGATATCAGGAACTAATAGATTTTCGGCATAAGCTTCCGGAAAAGGTAAGGGATTACTTTAAAGAGATCAAATCACACAAGATTGCTCTTGATATTGCTGTGCCTGATGAATCATTTGGGGAGCTTTTCTATTTTTATAAACATGCTTTAAATAATGGGAAGATTCAATTTGTTCTATATGGACATATTGGAGAAAACCATCTGCATCTTAATCTCTTCCCAAAGAATGAGAAAGAAAAAACAATAGTTAATGATGTATGTAACAAAGCTGTCCATAAAGCAGTGGAAATGGGAGGAACAGTGTCTGCAGAACACGGCATAGGGAAGATAAAGCATAAGTATTTGGAAGTAATGTATGGCAGAGAAGGAATATTAGAGATGGTAAGGGTTAAGAAAACACTTGACCCATATTGTATTTTAGGGTTGGATAATATTTTTAATGCCGCTCTTCTACATCTATTGAAAGTGCATTAAGCATGATTTTATCTGATTTATTATGGCACCTTCACGTAATATTGAGGGGGGACTGACACTGCAGTCAATAACAGTGGATTCTATTCCAATTGACATTTCGTTATCATCAATACATAAATCTACTTTATTCTCAAATATCTTCTCCAGCACCTTAATTGAAGTTGCTTGATGGTTATATCCGGAAAGATTAGCACTTGTTGTGGCAAGAGGCACTCCTAATTCCCTTACTAGAAATCGAGGGATTGGATGATTGGGTATTCTAAAACTTATTGTATTGAAGTTATCTCTTTTAAAGATGCATGCTTGAGATATTGGAATATTTTCTTTTGCTCTTAAGATAATTGTAAGCGGACCAGGCCAAAACTTGTTCATAAGCTTTCTTGCTATTGGCTGAATATCATAAGCAATATCTTCTACTTGCTTTAAGTCTGAAATAAATAAAATTAAAGGTTTTCTACGGTCTCTGTTTTTTAGATTATAAATTCTATCTATGGACTGTTCTATGTTACATATGCATCCAAGACCATAAACAGTGTCAGTCGGGAAAACTACAACTCCACCTTTTCTTAAGACTTCAACTGCCGAGTATCTGTTTATCCTCATCAAGAAAGATTCCTTGCAGGTTCATTTTTAACGCTTCAGGATTTGTTGCATTGGCCATAGCCTGGTCTCTACTTATAAAGCCCTCTTTACATAATTCAACCAGAGACATATTAAATGTTTGCATACCATCTTCCACTCCGCCTTGAATAGCCGCTATTATCTTATTCAGTCTATTTTCCCTTATTAATCTGGAAACCACAGGTGTGTTTATTAATATTTCTACTGCAGGTGTTGCTCCATCCTTGTCCATTCTTGGTATAAGCCGCTGGCAAATGACAGCCTTAAGATTAAGAGAAAGTTGCATTCTGATCTGATGATGTTGAGACGGAGGGAAAAAATCAAGTATTCTGCCAAATACGCCTGATATGTCAGTTGAATGAAGTGTTGTAAGTACAATATGTCCTGTTTCTGCCGCACCTAGAGCAATATGGAAACTTTCAATATCTCTCATTTCGCCTATTAGAATAACATCTGGATCCTGGCGCATGGCATGGCGTAATGCAATAGAATATGAAGATGTATCTATATGTACTTCTCTCTGATTCACAATGCTTTTTTTGTCTTTATGGAGAAACTCAATAGGGTCTTCAACTGTGATAATATGACGATTCAAGTTCTCGTTTATATAATTTATCATAGATGCAATGGTTGTTGATTTCCCACAACTTGTTGTGCCAGAAACAATGATTAAACCTCTGTTTGATAGGGATATCTTCTCTAACGTAGAAGGCAGATTTAGCTCTTTAAATGACCCTATATGTGTTCTTATCCTTCTCAAAACCAGTCCTATCGTTCCCCTCTGATAGAAAATATTAATCCTGAAGCGTCCTAAATTCGAGACTCCGTATGAAATATCCATCTCAAATTCTTTATTAAACTTTTGCTTTTGTTCGTCATTCATTAACTCAAGAGCAATTTCTCTTGTATCTTTTGAAGAAAGTATTTCGCCATATGAACATAACTCTCCATTTATTCTAATTTTAGCAGAGCTGCCCGCTTTTAGATGTAAATCCGTACCGTTTTTTTGAACCAGTTCTTCGAGATATTTTCCTATGTCCATTTTTCTCCTTGTATCCTGTTTTACCACGTTAGAAGTAAGTCACTAGAGGCGAATACTGCACTTCTGGTGCGGTCTAACTTGGTTTAGTTCTTAAAAATGTTGGTATGTCTAAATTGCTGTCACCTCCTAGCTCCCTATTCACTTTTTCCCGCATAACTCGATCCTTTATTGTAGCTTCCTTTCTATGAACTCCTGAGACGTCTGAGATGAATTTCGCCTCATTTTTTTCTAGAGATGGGATATCAGTAGCAATAATTGTAAGTTTCAGCTTATTATTCACTTTTTTATCTATAATAGCCCCAAATACTATATTGACACTGTGTGTAACTGCCTTACGAACATTATCAATGATTTTTTCAACTTCTCCAAAGCTGAGATCTTCGTCGCCTGTTACATTAACAAGCATTGTCTTTGCACTCTTAACATCAACCTCTTCCAGGAGCGGACATAAAAGAGCATTTTTTACAACAGAGGATGTTCTCTCTTCACCATATGCAGTTCCTACTGCTAAGGTAGCCTCCTTGCCATGGGCTATTACCTGCCGAATGTCTGATATATCAAGATTTATTATTCCCGGGGCAGTTACCAGGTCAGAGATTGCACTAATGGCGTCAAATAAAGTGTTGTTTGCAAATTCAAATGCTTTTAAAAAAGATGATTCTTTGTCAATTGTCCCAAAAAGTTTCTGGTTCGGTATAGAGATTGTTGCATTTGATTTTTCTTTTATTGTTCTTAATCCGTCTTTAGCCTGCAAACATCTTTTTTTCCCTTCAAATAGAAAAGGACTTGTAACTATTGCTATTGTTAGCGCCCCCAGTTCCTGGGCAATTTCACAGATTAGTGGTGCTGCTCCTGTTCCTGTTCCACCTCCAAGCCCACAGGTCACAAATACAATATCTGAGTTTTTTAATGCTTCAGCAACTTCTGCTCTACTTTCATTCAGGCTGCGACGTCCTAAATCTATATTAGAACCTGTTCCAACTCCTTCTGTTGTCTTTAGCCCGATTTGAATTTTATGGGGAACAATAGATGCTTTAAGAGCCTGTATATCTGTGTTAATATTAATACATTCTACTCCAGAGAGGCCTTTTATATATATTGCATCTACGGAATTATTACCTCCTCCGCCAACGCCAACTAGTTTGATGCTTGCACCTGCCTTACTGTCTTCAACTATTTCAAACATTAGTTATATTCCTTTCAGTCCGACAATTCTCGCCATCATCCACCAGAAGGCGTTCCCTTTCATTCTGCAGCTTTCACGAGTAGTGTGCGCCGCCTCATTTCCTCTGTATCGGGGATGTTCTACAGGGATACCATTAACCAGATGTTGTTTCCCATTATACCAGCAATCAATATCGGCAAAATCAAATAAAACTTTCTTATTCACTCTACAATATTTTCTGATCTGCTCATTGCGGGCATACCGATTGGGAGAATGTTTCTGGGCATTGCCTGTCATATAGATAAATACTACTTCTGGATTAGCTTTTTCAAAATCATTCATTGCATCAAGATATTTTTGAGTCGTTTCTTGTGAGTTTTGGTCTTGTTGACAACACCATGACCACATTGATACGTTAATTTTCTTACTGTGATCAAAAACACTTTGAGTCGCCCTCCTACCTGCTTCCGAAGCCCAATATTCTTCAGGAGTAATATAGCTATCGTTCTCCTGCCCATCAAATATGGCTAAAGAATTTGTAGTAACCGGAAGACTACCGCTTTTTTTAGTAAAATTGCATATAGAATTAAACTTTGCTATTTCCTGCATTCCTACTAAGATTTGACCTCCGTGTGAAGTATGAGCGTAATGAAGTTTAATTCTTGCTTTGGCAGCTTCAATCCATTTCATTGGAATTTTGGAAAGGTCAGTGCAGGTATGGTCAATGATAATTGCTGATTTATCTGCTGCCATGGAACTGTCTAAATAGTCGCCATAGGAGAATAAGATCGTCAGGAAAGTTATTAACCCTAAATTTATTCTCACTGTTTTTCTTTTCATTTCTCTCAAAAAAAATCCCCAAATATCTTCTTTACACTTCCCGTCATTCTACCCATAAGATTTTTATTTTCAAATCTTGACGTTCCTCCGAATTTTCTGAAGTCAGAACCATATTGTAATAATCCGATACATGTTGAATAGCTTGGTCCCTTAGGTATGTCCCCAAGCTGGTACGCAAGTTTTGGCGTACCTATTCTTGTTGGCAGATTAAATATATCTCTTACGGTTGATGTCATTCCTTTAAGTAAAGAACTGCCGCCTGTGAGGACTGCTCCAGAGGCAATTAAATTTACGAAATCAGCTCTTTCTATCTCTTCCTTTACAATTCGGATAGTTTCTGCAATCCTGGGTTGAACAATCTCCGAAAGCTGATACGGTGAGAAATGATTTGGGTTTTCTTGATTATTAGTATTTGTTTCCATGTCTAATCCAGCGCCGTATTTTTTCTTTATTTTCTCCGCTTCCGGTGTAGAGATATGAAGACCTATAGCTATGTCGTTTGTTATATGATTACCGCCTATTGCTAAGACCTGAGAGTACTTCAAGCTATCTTTTTCAAAAATAACAAAGTTTGTTGTACCTGCTCCCATTTCAATTAATACAACACCAAGCTCTTTTTCACTCTGCGATAGTACTGATTCAGAAGAGGCTAATAGATTAAATACAATATCTTCTATCTTAAACCCAGCCTGATTGACGCTTTTTATGAAATTCTGTGTATGTGTTATCATGCCAGTAACAATATGTGTCATTATTTCAAGTTTTACACCATTCATGCCGATTGGATCCTTAATCTCTGCCTGGTCATCTACAATGAAGTCTTGAGGTAAAACCTGAATAATCTCTCTCCCTTCCGGCAAGGCAATTGCTTTAGCTGTTTCTATCACGTTTCGAGTATCTTCAATTGTTATTTCTCTATCTTCTCTTCTAACCGGAACACTTCCTTTACTATTAACTGTCTTAATATGTCCGCCTCCAATTCCCATGAATACAGATTTGATTTCTAACTCAGATGTCTTTTCTGCCTCTTTAAGAGCTTCCTTGATATCATCGGTCACAATATCAATATTAACAATAAGTCCTTTTTTCATGCCTCTAGTAGGAACAGTTCCCATTCCTATAATTTCTATATTATTCTCTTTGTCCAATTTGCCAACCATGGCGCATATTTTAGAGGTTCCTATATCCAGTGCTGTTACAACGTCTTTCCGAGTTCGCATGAGTTTACTTTCTGTATTTTACAGGAATAGCATTTAAATCCGCTCCAAAACGCAGATCTATGTAGAGAAGTTTTTCCCTTTGAGTTTGTCCAAGTCTACTTAGAAGATCCTCTAACATTGCTAGCTTTTCTTCAAAGTCAGTTCTGCCTATTTTTATTTTTATTTCATTATCTTGACATATAAAGTCAAGAATTAGATTTTTAGATTCTTTAACATTTATATTCTTTAAACTGCCAAATTCAGCAAGTCTTCCCATGTTATAAGTTTTTATAATTGCAATAACCTTTTTTATTAATTCAGACACTTCGGGATTAGATGTAATATTTTCTCCTGAATATACATTGTCTATTTTCAATCCCATTATTTCTGGCAGCACTCTTGATCCATTAAGCTTAATAATTACGCCATCTTCATCTATCCCATATATATTACGACCGTATGATATTTGTCCAACAGGAATTCTTTCTGTTATATCTACCAAAATTGTATTTGGAAATGAGCGTTCAATAACAACCGTCTTTACATCTGCTAGTACCTCACAGTGTGATCTCGACTTGTTGATATCAAGAGTGAAAATATTCTTGCCTTTTATATTATTAATTTCCTTTAAAATAACTACATTATCAAGAAATTTATCGTTATTTACAATAACATTATTAATACAAAAGTAATTTGAATGAATAATGAATTTTTTAAATTTTAATACTATGAAGAAAGTAGCATATATGATTAGAAAGAGAGTTATTATTTTACTTATCTGTAATGCTCTCTTTTTAATCACCTTCTTATGTAAACGAGGCGCAGCAGAGATTCTAGGCGCTATTTTAACATTCTTGCGAAGTTTTGTTTTTCTACTTTTCATGTTTCTTGATTGCCAGATCCAGTAATTTCAGACAGAGTTCTATGAAACTTATTCCAGCCGCCTGTGCAGCTTTTGGCAAAAGACTTGTTTCTGTAAGACCTGGAATTGTATTAATCTCTAAAACATAGGGATTTAGTTTGCAGTCAAGTTTCATATCCACTCTTGACATTCCATAGCATCCAAGTATCTTATGCGTCTTGAGAGCTATCTGCTTTATCTTGGCACTTTTCTCTTTTTTTAGCTCTGCAGGCACGACGAAGTCCGTGGACTTTTTCTTGTATTTTGCATTAAAGTCGTAAAATCCGAATTTTGGAACAATTTCAATTACCGGCAAGGCTTTCTCCTCTAATATACCAACTGTTATTTCTTTTCCATCTATATACTTTTCGCATATTATATTATCATCATAACGGAAAGCAGTTTCCAGAGCTTTTTTAAATTCATTTGCATTCTTTACAATTGATACACCTATTGTTGAGCCTTCCGTAGATGGTTTAATGACTACTGGAAAACTTTGGGGTGGATTAAAGTGAGATTTGTTTTTGTTTATTACACTAAATTCCGGGGTTGGAATTTCAGCAATCTGAAACAGGCGCTTGGAAGCTATTTTATCCATAGATAACGCGCTTGCAAGAACCCCGGACCCTGTATAGGGAATGTTTAGTATATCGAGCATTCCCTGTATTGTTCCATCCTCTCCGGGCTTGCCGTGAAGAGCAATAAATACCAGATCTATTTTTCCTTTTATCAGCCTGTCAGGCAACTCTCTATTAACATCAAAAGCAGTAGCATTTAGTTGGGCCGCTTTAAGAGCCTTTAGTACACAATTCCCACTTTTAAGAGATATTTCTCTCTCAGAAGAAGGTCCTCCCATTAAAACAGCAATACGCCTATTTTTCATATTCCTATTATTTTAATTTCTTCCTCTAATTTTATACCCGTTTTTTCAAAAACTTTTAATTTTATCTTTTTAATAAGTTCTAAAACATCCTGAGCGCTTGCATTGCCATTATTGACAATAAAGTTAGCATGTTTTTCCGAAATCTGCGCATCACCAATAGCAAGTTCTTTTAGCCCAGCTTGATCAATTAATCTGCCGGCAGAATGTCCGTCCGGGTTCTTGAATATACACCCTGCGCTTGGTGTGTCAAGAACCTGTGTGGATTTTTTGTGCTCCAGAAACAAGGATATACTGTCATTAATTTCTTTTTTACTGCTTATTTTTAGTTGTAGTTTTACCTCAAGTATTATGTATTTAGATAAATTAGACTTGCGATATTCAAAAAGCAGATCATCTTTTCCAAGTTCAGATACATTGCCCTTCGTATCAATTACTTTAACCGACCCAACCAAATCCCCAATTGCTGTATACTTTATGTTTCGGATTTCGGATTTCGGATTTCGGATTTCTTTCGTTCCTGCATTCATACTCACCGCGCCGCCAACAGTCCCTGGAATTCCTGCAGTAAATTCAAGCCCTGTAAGTTCTTTTCGTGCAGCCTGTTTTAGGGGCTTTGAGAGCAAGGCGCCAGCCCCACAAGTAATACGTTCTCCTTTTATTTTGATACCAAATAATCCACGTTCCAAATTTAACACAACGCCTCTTATTCCTCTATCACTGATTAAGATGTTTGTTCCTCCACCAAGGATTGTAACAGGCGTGTTATGACTATTACAGAGCATGAGAATGTTTTTGATATCTGAGATATCTTTTGGATATATCCACACATCTGCAGGGCCGCCAATTCTAAAAGAGGTATGCTTGGATAAAAGTTCATTAAACCTGATCTCTCCTCTTATCAAATTACAGAGCTCTTTGGCTAATTCTTTATTCATATTAATTTATCGGCAAGTTCCTCTGCTACTGCAGAAATATCACCTGCTCCCATGCAAAGTATTATATCTCCCTTCTCCATAGTATTGCTTAGATAACTGAGAATTCTACTTTTGTCAGGAATATATACGGCATTTTTGTAACCATTATTCTTCATAGCATTAAAGATTATATCTGTATTGGCCCCTTTTATAGGAGCTTCTCCTGCGCTGTATACATCGGTTAATATGACCTTATCAGCCATTGACAGAGACAAAGCGAACTGTTTGTATAATTTTTCAGTTCTTGTGTATCTATGAGGCTGAAATACAGCCACAATACGCTTTTTCCCTAAGTTTTTGGCTGTCTCTAAAGCAGCTTTAATTTCAGCCGGATGATGAGCATAATCATCTATAACCATTATATTTCCGATATGCGCCTTAATCTGAAACCTTCTGTCAACACCCCTAAAACTTTGCAAGCTTTCCTTTACTGCATCAAAGGATAATCCTATTTCCACGCCAAGTGCAATTGCCGAAAGTGCATTAAGTACATTATGTCTTCCCGGAACACTGAGTGTGAGAGAACCCAGTAATTCAGCATTTTTATATACATCAAAACGTGTTGAAAGCGCTTCGCATATCAGGTTGTCAGCCCGTATCTCAGCATTCTTGCTCACTCCATAGGTCGTTATTGGAGTTTTGAATTTTTCTTTATGTAGTTTGGAAACCAGTTCTTTTACGTTGTTATTGTCAATGCAGCAAAATATTCTACCGGATTTATCCACGCATTCTGCGAAATTGAGAAACGTATTTATGATATCTTCAAGATTTTCATAATGCTCCAGATGGTCTTCATCAATATTTGTAATAATTTCAAAATATGGATTTAGTTTCAGAAAAGATTTATCGCTTTCATCAGCCTCTGCTACAAACCACGGGCTTGCTCCTAAGCGGGCATTCCCCCCTAAAGAACTGATTTCGCCTCCTACAATTACTGTCGGGTCATACCCTGTTTCTATAAGCATATGTGCAATCATTGATGTTACAGTGGTTTTTCCATGACAACCTGTTACAAATATGCTCTTTTTATTATTTGCCATTTTTGCGAGCAGTTCTGCTCTGTGAATTATTGGGATTTTTCTTTTTCTAGCTTCAGTAAGTTCCGGATTAGATTCTGAGACAGCTGTGGAATAAACAACTAAGTCCTGAGTTGTTATATGCTTAGCATCATGTCCGATAAAAATATACGTACCATTTAGTTTAAGTTTATTAGTTATTGAAGATTTATTTTGATCTGAGCCGCTTACCTGATATCCTGATTTAAGCAGGACATAGGCAATCCCGCTCATTCCTATCCCACCAATCCCAACAAAATGAATAGATTTTATATTCTCTAACATATTCAGTTTCTTTCTTTGTCATCTACCAGTATAAAATCGATTAGCCTTTTATTACTATCCACTTTAACCACTTGCACATTTACTGAATCTCCAAGCTGGAATCTTCTCTTTGTCCGTCTTCCTACAAGCGCAAACTGTTTCTCAGAGAACGTATAATAGTCGTTCTTTAATGCACTTACATGAACAAGCCCTTCAGCAAGAGTATCATTAAGCTCAACAAACAAGCCATAGGGCTGAACACCGGATATTACGCCTTCAAATATATCTCCCACTTTGTTTTTTATAAACTCAACCTGTTTTAACTTGATTGATTCTCTTTCTATTTTAACTGCTATTTGCTCTCTTTCAGAAGCAATGCCTGCAATCTCAGAAAGGTTATCTATACGATTTTTAAACTTGTTTTTAAGAATTCTGTGAACAATTAAGTCAGGATAGCGTCTGATAGGGGATGTGAAATGAGTATAGCAGTTTAATGCAAGCCCGAAGTGCCCAACATTCTGGGTAGAATATATTGCTTTTTGCATGCATGTTAAAAGGATCTGACTAATAAGAACATGATCCTTTTGCCCATTTGTCTTATGCAGGAATCTTTGTATATATTTTGGGTTTTTAGATTTGTTTCTATCAAATTTGTAATTCAGCGTTTTTGCAAGCAATGCAAAGTCTTCTATTTTTAAATCATCAGGAGTTTCATGAACGCGATAGATCATAGGAGTCTTATTTTTAGTAATATATTCTGCTACACACTGATTTGCAAGAAGCATGAATTCTTCGATCAAAATATGGCTGGATAATCTCTTCTTCTTTTGAATATCAAGGACTTTCCCATTCCCATCAAGTGAGATTTTAACCTCTGGAACATCAAAGTCAATGTATCCTCTCTCCAATCTTTTTTTATCTAATATCTTGCTTAGTTTGTACATGGTTTTTAGAGCTGATGATATTTCTGCCCAGTTAGAATTTTTTTTACTTCTAACGGGGTTAGAATGTATTAATTCCTCTGCGGATTCATAGGATAACCTTGCCTTGCTTTTAATTAAGCTCTCAAAGATTTCGTATTCTCTAATATTGCCCTGTGTGTCTATTTTTATCATAATTGTTAAAGTTAATCTGTTTTCGTCAGGCTTTAAGCTGCACAGATTCTCAGAAAGCTTGGAAGGCAGCATTGGAATTACTCTATCGGGAAGATATATGCTTGTTCCTCTGGAAAGAGCCTGGCTGTCTATATGCTTATTCTTATTTACATAATGATCAACATCCGCTATATGAACGCCCAGTAAGAAACTTCCATTCTCAGTTTTCTCAATAGATACTGCATCATCAAAATCCTTTGCATCTTCAGGGTCTATTGTAAAACATGTAAGTTCTGTTAGATTGCGGCGCTTTCTAATTTCTTCTTTAGAAATAAATGGATCAATTTTTTCACATTCTTCTATTACTGGTTTTGGGAAAGTTTGGGATATTTTGAATTCCTCTAAAATACACTTGATAGGATCAGTTATCTTTGGAGTAGTGTATCTATTCCCTCCTGCTTTTATAATCAGTCCTTGTTTGAAATTTTCTTTTACAGTACGGCGAAATTTTGGATATGTGATTCTATTAATGTTCATTATTCTTGCTAATTCTTTTATTTTTAATGGCCGGCGAGATTTTTTTAGACAGGATATTATTTCATCTGATAGGGAACTTGTTTTAAAATGAGATTTTTTACTGTGCACGTCGTATTTTATCAAGATTATTTACAATCTTTGCTTCCTGCTTTAGGTTTTTGAACCATTTCTCATATACTGACTGCTTCTTTTTTTGCAGCAGAGTCTGTTTAATTTGTTCCTTCTGTGTATTAAATTCTTCTTTATCAGCAGCTTTTCTCTCAGCAAGTTCTATTACAAATGTATCTTGGGATTCCGATACTTTTTTTATATTACCTTTTTCTAAAAGGAACGCGTCTGTTATGAGTTTAGGGACATATCCTATGTCTTTTGCGTACACTCCTCTTTCAAAAAACTCTGTTTGTTTAACCTCATAGCCAGACTTTTTTGCCAGCTTTTCGATATTTTTTGCTGACTGAGATTTTTCGATGAACTCATCTGCTTTTTTCTCAGCAAGTTCCTTTGCTTTAAAAGCAATTAACTTTTTGCGGACCTCCTCCTTTACTTCTTCTATCTGATCAGGTATGTAGGATGGTTTTAGATCCACAAGTCTTAATATGCAAAACCCTTTAGCCGTTTTAATCGGGTCGCTTATGTCATCTTTGCTAAGAGAAAATGCGCTTTGGGAAAACTCACGGGAATAGCCTATGTCTGGAATTTCTTCTCTTTCTGCAAAATACCCGGTCTGCTTTGATAAGAGATTCTCTTTTTTTAGTATCTCTTCCCATTTATTTTCTTCATTCAGGTCAATAGAGAGATCATAAGCTCTTTCTTGAGCTAATTGCTCTATTTTTTCTTTTATAAGTTTCTCTTTTATCTGAGCGCTTACCTGTTCTAGAGGCTTAATTTCTTTAGACTTTTTATCAATTTCTTCAAACTCATGTTTATTCTCTGCATAATATTTTTTAATTTCATCATCTGAAACTTCGATTTTTTCTTTAAAAGGCTCTGGTTTAATAAGAACGTATTCTATATTAACCCTATCAGGCTGCTTGAATTTCTTTTTATTTTTAGAAAAATACTCAATGATATCTTCATCCTTCACGGATACCTGAGTTTTGAACTCGTCTACATGGAAGGATATATACTTAATTTTTACTTTTTCGTTTTTTAGCATAAATTCGTCTAAAATTTCCTTGTCACTCATTATAACTGGATCAGTAACCTTTCTCCAAAGATGCTCGAGTGCAAGAGATTTCTTAACCCCATTCTCAATCTCTTGCCACTGAGAAGCAGGGATGCCATTTACATACTGTTCAAACTTTGCCTTATCAAACCCGTCCTTCTTGTTTTTAAATACTGGATCTTGTTTTATCCTATCTATAATCTCCTTATCTGAGATTTTTATACGCTGTTTCTTTATCTCCTGCATAAGAAGCTTTTGATCTATCAATTGATTTAGAACCTGATTATCCATGTCCATGTTTTTTTTGATTCTGTCAAACTGATCTCCATACATTCTTCTATAATTTCTTTCCGTGCTTATAAGAGCATATCTAAACTCTTCATACTTGATATCAGCTCCATTTACTTTTGCCACAGTAATATTTGTTTTTGCTTTCGATGTTACCCCCATTCCCCATGCAAAGAATATTGTAGCTAGGAAGCTTAATGCTGTTATCCACATTATTGGCTTCATGTTTTTTCTTATAGACTTAAGCACTGTTTTTCTCCTAATCTAAAAAGTACGCCAGAAGGGATTCGAACCCCTGACCCTCTGCTTAGAAGGCAGATGCTCTATCCAACTGAGCTACTGGCGCAGGTATAATCCCAAGTATACTAACAAAAACCATAGCCCAGTTCAAGGTGCAAATTCCAATAGACAAAACAGCATGTAATGCTATAATTGTTGCATTATGAAAAGAGGGTTTCTATTAACATTGGAGGGGCCTGAGGGTAGTGGGAAATCTACGCATTCCGGGTTGATTGCTAGTTATCTTACTCAGAAAGATATTCAGACTTATTGCACAAGGGAGCCGGGCAGCACGGCATTAGGAGAAAAAATGAGGCAATTACTGCTCTCTCCTCTGTACAAGAATATGTCAGCAAGAACCGAATTATTGCTGTATGAAGCAGCACGAGCGCAGCATGTTGATGAGATTATTATTCCTGCATTAAAAAAAAATATTACTGTAATTTGTGATCGTTTCTATGATGCTACATTTGCATATCAAGGGTATGGAAGGGGAATAGATCTGAGTATTATAGAGCATATAAATGACTTTGCTGTAAACAAGATAAAACCAGACCTGACAATTCTTTTGGATATTGACGTGAATATCGGGTTAGAAAAATCCCTGCACTTATCAAAGGATTCCTTTCCAAGAGGGGAGAGTGATAGGATTGAACAGGAAGATGTTGAATTTCATAAAAGAGTGCGGGAAGGATATCTTAATCTTGCTCGAAGAGAGTCTGAACGTATAAAAGTAGTTACAGTAAAAAGCGAAATCAGTAAGACACAGTTAGAAATCCAAAAGCATATAGATGATTTATTGAGAAGAAATAATTATGTCGTTTAATGATATTATCGGGCAGGAAATAGCTGTAAAGCTTTTGCAGAATTCGTTGAAACATGGAAGAGTTCCTCATGCTTACCTGTTCATTGGCCCCCATGGAGTAGGTAAAATGTTGGCAGCAATTAATCTTGCCAAAGCGTTAAATTGTGATGGGTCTGCTAAGATTCCTTGTGATAGATGCGTATGCTGCAAAAAGATAGATGCTTCTATACATCCAGATGTAAAATGCATTTATCCAACAGGGGCTTCTTTATCTATAACAATTGATAATATTAGAGAATTAAGAACACAAATATCATTTAAAACATATGAGGGTAAGAAAAAAGTATATATTATTGCAGAAGCAGAAAATTTGACTATTCAGGCTGCAAACTGCCTTTTAAAAACTTTGGAGGAGCCACCTGAAAATTCCGTATTAATCTTAACCTCTACAAGCTCGCATCTGCTTTTACAGACCATAGTTTCACGCTGCCAAGCAGTTCCTTTTAACAGGATAGAGCTTCATAGAATTGAGAGCTTTTTAGTAGAACATCATGGAGTAAACAAATCTCTTGCTCATTTCATAGCCAATTTATCACAGGGTAGTTTAGGAGAGGCACTTGAGTTGAAGGATGACACACAAATACCTCTTGTAAAGAGTAGGTTAATGGATATGCTTAGCAGATTGAAGAATGAAGATGTGATTACTCTTGCAGAGGAGTTTAATAAGGAAGTGTTTAACAATGATAATGGTGAGCGAGGCAGGGATGTTGCGGAATATAGAAACAAGTTGCATATGAGCTTAGACATGCTTACGACATGCCTCAGAGATATTGCAATCTTGAAGCAGGATAGAGAACAAGTTTCTCTTATTAATTTGGATATTAGGGAAGATCTTAAGCAATTAGAGAATAAATTTTCTCTGTCTCAGATAGAAAGGTTTTTGAACACAATTACTGATATGAAGACGTATATAAGAAACAATGTCAGTTCTCAACTTATTCTGGAGAGGTTGTTTTTAGATATACAAGGAAAAGTAGATGCATAAAATAACCCAGGTTAGGATTTGCAAAGACAGAACATTATGGCTTGATATTGGCAACACTGTTGCCAAGTATAATGATTACTGTCTAATAGAAGTAGATGGCGACAAATATTACGCTAAAATTGTATCAGGGATACAAGAGGTAGCTGATTGTATATGCTCTAAAGAAAGAGGACAAATCATTAGAGTTGCAACGGAGAGTGATATAAGTCAGATAAAGGATATATTTGAGCGAGAGAAAAAGTCATTAGCAATATGTTTAGAAAAAGTAGCCAAACATAATCTTCCAATTAGAGTTATAGATGCAAAGTGCATACATGAGGGAAATAAAATAATATTCCATTTTGTGGCGGAAGATAGAGTGGATTTTAGAGACCTGTTAAAAGACATTGAGCATACATTAAAAACAAGAATAGAATTAAGACAAGTAGGCGTACGAGATAGAGCAAAAAATATTGCAGGATATTGTGGGCATTGCGGGAGAGTTCTTTGTTGTGCAAGTTTCATTAAGGAGTTTCAGGCAGTTACCATTCAAAATGCTAAATCTCAGAATTTTCACTTAGACCCCTCAAAAATATCAGGCTTATGTGGTCGCTTGATGTGTTGCCTGAGATATGAATCAAAGTCGTATCAAGAGATGAAAAAGTCTTTTCCTAAAATAGATGCAACGGTAGATACAGAATATGGGCAGGGGAAGGTGGTTGATTTAAATATACTCAGAGGCAGTGTTACTGTGGAATTAGAGAGTGGTAAAAGATACGAACATAAGATAAAATAGGAGGAAGGAGGGTATGAAATCATGAAGATTTTTGGTATTGGAATGCATCCCGATGATATAGAATTCATTATGGCTGGAACTCTTGCTCTGCTGAAGAAAAAAGGGCATAAGATAACCATTGCAACTGTAGGTTCAGGTGATATGGGGTCTGTTGAGTATGTTCCAGCAGACTTGAGCAGAAAACGGTATATGGAAGCTAAGTCATCAGCAAAATTGCTCGGAGCAGAATATATTAGCTGTGGCATATCCTGTTTGCATGTTGTGTTTGATAATCCCACAAGATTTATGGTTACAGAAATGATACGAAAAATAGACCCTGACATTGTTATTACCATGTCTCCTCAGGATTATATGAAAGACCATGAGATAACTGCTGATTTAGTGTGGGACGGGTGTTTCAACGCACCAATTCCCAATTATCACACTGGTTTAGTAAATCCAGCAAAAGCTACGTCCAAAATACCACATCTATACTATGGAGATCCCCTAGAATTAAAGGATAGGTTTGGCGATTCTATACACCCAGAATTTTATGTAGATATTAAAGATGTAATGGAAACCAAAATAAGTATGTTAAGGAAACATGAAAGTCAACGCCTCTGGCTGAAAAGACAGCACGGTATGGACAAATACACAGAGACTATGAAGGAGATTTCAAGCAGAAGAGGAAAAGAAATTGGCATAAAATATGCCGAAGGATTCAGGCAGCATAAAGGACATCCGTTCCCTCAGGATAATATCTTAGAGAAGTTGTTAAAGAATAAGGTTAAATATAAGAAGCAAGATAATGGAGGATAATTATGGATTTAATGAGCACAATTAAGGGATCTTTGTTAGAGAATTTCTTCCCGCGAGGATGGGATATTGAGAAACTGGATAAATGTTGTGATAATCCCCCGGAGTTAATTACTGAGCGTCAGGATTGGTGGAACAAGGAGTTTGAACCTGTTCCATGCGAAACCTTAAGTGATTTTGATACTATGATGGGGCATGAAATAGCTATAGAGATTAAAAGGGCAAGGGATGAGGGCAGGAGGATAGCGTTTATATTGCCTGTTGGTCCTATGGGAATGTATAAATGGGCTGTTTATTTTCTAAAAGAATGGGCAGTAGATTGTAAGCATGTTTATGGATTTAACATGGATGAATGGAGCGATAAAGACGGAAATACATTGCCGTCTGATAATATAGGAGCTTTTCAAAATGCAATGGAACAAGCTTTATACGGGCCACTTGAGGGTCTAACTGTTCCGAAAGACCAACGGCATTTTGCGCTTAAGAATGTTCTCCCAACATATCCTGAGAGGATAAGAGAACTCAAGGCAGAAGGAGCGAAGCTTGTAGTTGTCTTTGGTATTGGAAGAGTGTTTCATATTGCTTTTTGGGAGCCGCATTTTGCCGGCGAATTTTCAGGAGAGGAAGAATGGAAGAAGCAGGAATACAGATTGGGAGCAAAACTACATCCTTTGACCATAGAACAGAACGCAATAACCAGTTTTAAGAGTCGTACAACTCTAGTTCCATGTTTTGCCAATACAATTGGACCAGGCCTATTTCTTAAGGCAGATAAAATAATCGGCGGATGTGATGGGACATTAGGTAGGGGAATGATGTGGCAGGGATTATCTCTCTGGGTTACTTTAAGACACGGGCCAAACATCTGGATTCCTTCCAGTTTCATGCCTACTTTGGCTGGAAAACTCTTCTTTCTTAAAGAGCTTGCAGGCCCACTGGTGCCAGACTGTAACTGATATAATAGAGATGCGAGTTTAAAGGACTAGCCGGGGTGGTGAAATTGGCAGACGCGCCGGACTCAAAATCCGGTGGAGCTTAAACTCCGTGAGGGTTCGACTCCCTCCTCCGGCACTAAGTAAACATTTAGGAGAATGTAGTGAAAAAAGAATTGATTATAAGCGTAGACGCTTATGAAGTGAGGACAGCGTTATTGGAAGAAGGTGTGTTAGCGGAGTTTGCTATTGAAAGAAAGGGAGAAAGACGCATTGCAGGCAATATTTACAAGGGCAAAGTAAAAGCCATATTGCCAGGCATACAGTCCGCATTTGTAGATATAGGGCTGGAGAAAAATGGATTTCTGCACGTTAAGGATATAGCGACTCCTTCAGCAATACCAGAAGATGTGGAAGAGTGCGAAGGAAATGGTGAAATAGTTTCGAGGAGATCCCGAAAAGACTCTATATCAGATATATTGACTAATGAACAGGAAATACTTGTTCAAGTCATAAAGGAACAATTGGGAACCAAAGGAGTGAAACTATCCTCTTTTATTTCCATACCCGGCAGATTCTTGGTTTTGATGCCAACAGTTGATCACATAGGTGTATCCAGAAAGATAGATGACCAAAATGAAAGATATCGTTTAAAGGAGATTGCTAAAAAAATTAGAACTGAGAATATGGGGCTCATTATTAGAACAGGAGGTGTAGGAAAGACAGAAAAGGAGTTCTATGATGAAATTAATTATTTGGTAAGACTTTGGAGAAGAATTCAAAAAAGGGCAAAAATATCTGAGGCATTGACTGTAGTTTATCAAGAGTATAATTTGATCCACAGGCTTGTAAGGGACTTATTGCGACCCGATATCCAAACGGTGCTAATAGATTCAAGTGATGAATATAACAAGTTGAGGCAATTCGTGGGTGGAGTATTGCCTGAAATGAAATCTCGCATAAAATTATACAATGAGAAACAAAAGTTATTTGATAAGTATAATCTAGAAAAAGAGATAGATAAGGCGTTGCGAAACAAAGTAAGATTAAAAAGCGGTGGGTGGATATTAATTGAGCAGACAGAGGCTCTTGTTTCTATAGACGTAAATACAGGGAAATATGTTGGAAAAACCTCCTTAGATGATACAGTTTTAAAAACTAATCTTGAGGCTGCTGTAGAGATAGCTCGTCAGCTTCGTCTCAAGGATATGGGCGGAATTATAATAATTGATTTTATTGATATGAAGTACGAAAAGCATAAACATAAGTTACTGCAAGTCTTTAAAGATGCTTTAAAAAGGGATAGGGCTAAGACTACAGTAGCGCAATTGAGCAAACTTGGTCTTGTAGAAATGACCAGACAAAGAGTTAAGCAAAGTGTCATTGATTACTTATTTCAAGTTTGTCCTTATTGTAAGGGAAATGGCAATATAAAGTCATTAGCAACTACATGCATTGAATTACAGAGAAGGGTAGAGCAGTTATGTGCAACCAGATCAATGCAGACTATCTGGGTAAAAATTCACCCGTCTATATCTTCTCATCTTACAAAGCATTATAGGAAAACATTGACTGGGTTGGAATTAACATATAATAAGAAAATAATTCTAGAATCAGATCTGAGTATGCATATAGAGGCTTCGGAAATAGATTGTTTGTAACACTATGGCATGCAGGACATTCGAGTTTGACAATTACTTATGTATATGGTAATCTTCGTTGACAATTGGAAAGGGGATATAAAGTGCAAGCAGTTATTGTTACAGGTGGTAAGCAGTTCAAAGTTTCAGAAGGGGACGTTATAAAAATAGAGAAGATCGAAAAAAAGGTTGGTGGCAAGATCGATTTTGAACCTATCTTGATTTCTGATAAAGAAACCGTATCCATAGATAAAAGTCATCTAGAAAATGCTAAGGTTCATGGGGAAGTTATCTCGCAGGTCAAAGGGAAAAAGGTTATTGCGTTTAAAAAGAAAAGACGCAAGGGTTACAGTCGTAAGATTGGACATAGGCAGCTTTTAACGGAGGTTAAGATTGGGAAAATATCTCTTGGGAAAGTAGAGAAAAAGAATGCGTGATAGAAAACTAGAAGCAGATATTATAGCTTTAGGGGAATTTATTCGGCTATGGGTCGCATTTGGAGACTTTCTAAAACAAGGTGGGGAGAATTTAGCTTCTAAAAATGCAGGAAAAGAGCAGGAGTTTATGGAATCCAAAAGTCTTCTTGCGCGTAAGTATGAGTCAATAATCGGGATACTTGAAAGTCAATACAGTCCTGATAATAAAATATCGAGTATACTTAGTCAGTCAGTTTCATTGAGCAATATAGCTGCCTCAGATATGCAATCCAGAAAACTAGGAAATGACTGGCATGTTTCCTATATATTCTTAAATAAACGATTGGGAGGTCTTGAAGGGCAGAAGGAGACGCTTTCAAAGATCAGCAAAATAGGAACTGTAATCATACCTAAAATCAGAAGAGGATTAATTAAGTTTTTCATTTTTGTGATACTAATAGCTATTTTGACAGCAGGAGCTTATGTTGGATATAGAGTGTTTTTTGTAAAGACTGTTGCAGAACCTGAGGCAAAGACAAATGTTCCTGCACAAGCAGCGGAAAGTGTTGTTGAGGATAAGTCTATTATTACTAATATTAGAAACATGCTAGACCGAATATCGAGCAAGATAAAGAAAGATGAGCAAAGCAAAATCAAGTAGGGGGGATTAGGTAATGACAAAGAGAGACATTGTAATAAAAATTTCTGAAGAATTGGGAGTGACTCAAGTTATCGTAGCAAAAGTGGTTGATAAACTATTGCACTATGTGTGTGACAGCGTTCTCAAAGGAGAAAAAGTGGAATTGCGCAACTTTGGTGTTTTTAAACAAAAGTCGAGAAAAGCCAGATTGGGCCGTAATCCAAAGACTGGACAAGAAGTGCCTATCCCTGCAAGAAAGGTTGTTTTATTCAAGCCGGGAAAAATAATGAAAGAAAGGATGCTCGGCTAGAGAAGATATGTTCTTAAAGCGCAAGGCTCGGCTTTTTAGTGTCCGGGCCTTATTTTTTTTGTGATAAAAGATGAAAAAATTAACGTATAAAAAAGCTGGTGTGGATATAAAAAAAGGGGATAAATTTGTAGACATAATAAAGCCTCTTGCAAAATCTACCTTTGATAAAGGTGTACTTAGTGGTTTAGGCAGTTTTGCGGGCTTTTATGAGCCTGATATTACTAAGTTTACTAAACCAGTTCTTGTTGGCGCAACAGATGGTGTTGGCACAAAGCTTGAAATAGCCTGCAAGTGTAAAACATATAACACTGTTGGCATAGACCTGGTGGCAATGTGTGTGAATGATCTTATTGTGCAGGGCGCAAAGCCTTTATTTTTTCTTGATTATTTGGCTACAGGGCGTCTTAATGTTAAAAGCGCAGCAAGTGTTGTAGAAGGAATTGTCAAGGGCTGCAGGGAGGCGGAGTGCGCTTTGCTTGGCGGAGAAACAGCAGAAATGCCCGGATTTTATAAGCCGGGCGAATATGAGCTTGCAGGTTTTACTGTAGGAATTGTGGATAAGAATAAAATAATAACCGGAACAAAAATAACTGCAGATGATCTCATAATAGGACTTCAATCCTCAGGGCTGCACAGCAATGGTTTTTCTTTAGTAAGAAAGGTGTTTAATGTGGATAAAATTGATTCAGGATTAAAGAAAGAGCTTCTGACACCTACCAGAATTTATGTCAAGGTCATTCTGAATCTTTTGGAAAAATGCGAAATAAAAGGTATGGCGCATATAACTGGCGGAGGTATTGAAGGGAATCTTGTAAGAGTTCTCCCAAAAGATTGCCAGGCTCATATAAATACAAAAAGCTGGAAAACACCACATATATTTGAACAAATTCAGAAAAAAGGAGATATTGAAACAAAGGAAATGTTCAAAGTGTTTAATATGGGGATTGGAATGATACTTGTGGTTTCCAAAAAAGAATCTGACAAAGTAATGTCTTCTCTCTCTAAAATAGGAGAAAAAGCCTATTTGCTCGGAGAGGTTTCAAAAGGCAAGCGTGGAGTGAAACTAGTTTGAACTTCAGGATTTGTCAAGCGCCTTAAACATCTTTTCAAGACTGTTGTTAGCTGCTTTATAAACAAAAAACGTTGATCTCACTTCGCCTTTGGGAAAAGGTCATCTGCGGTTCTAGCAAAGATACGTTCTTTCTGGGGTGTATCGAGTCCCAGTTCGTCGAAGATGCCCAGATCGGTTTCGATGCACCGCTTCTGGTGGCTTAGATCACTTGGTATAGTATCATCCGTACCAAACATCAAGCGGTCCGGACCGCAGAAGTCTATCGCGTTGGCAAGGGCTTGCTTGCGTATATGACGGGGTGTTCCGGGTGTGATGTCGATATAGCTCTGCCATTGGAGGTAACCGAAAGCCCTCATGCGTCCCATGACCGCCAGACACTCTTCACACCACGGCCATGAAATATGTGCCATTGCAAAACGAATCTTTGGATAATGAAGCAGCTTCTCTAGGTACACTGGGCGGCAGAATCTAGAACCATCTTCATGAGCGTAAAGAATGCCAGTGTGAAACAGAATAGAAGCCGCGAGTTCATTCATTAGCGCCCACCATGGCTCAAGGCGCTCCTCGTGCACGAACCAGTGATCTGGAATAAGCTTGATGCCGGCAAAACCCATATCGCAAAGAGCTGCCTTTGCAAGATCGGACATGCCGTTGATAGTCGGTTCTAGCCACGCAAGTGGTGTGAGTCGGTCCCTGGCTTGGTCACACAGATCTTTAGTGTGCTGCAGGTTCTGTTGCGTCAGCTCTAGAGATTTGCGTTCGTTCTTTGACATAACTAGCATTCGCTCGACGCCATTTCTGTCCATGGCATCGATAATTACCGAAGCATCAGGAACTTGGTCTTTCATGTGCACATGACAATCAATAATTCGCATTCTTCCTCCTATTAGCTGCTAACATTAATCATTGAATGTTTACTTCTATCTTAGAATTACGATAGCTCAAATTGTTTAAAACATCAATAAAAATACATAAAAAAGGTGAGGCATCATTTGATTTATTGTAATCCATGAGATATAATCAAAAACCATGATAAAGAATGCGAAATTAGGAGTTTTGGTTTCAGGCAGAGGATCCAATCTTCAATCTATTATTGATAATATTGAAAAAGGAAAATTGAATGCGGAAATAGCTGTTGTTATAAGTGATGTAGGGGATGCGTATGCTCTGGAAAGGGTAAGAAAGTATAATATAAAAACGTGTTTTGTTAATCCGAAAGATTTTAAAGACCGCAGTGGATTTTTTGATGAAATAGCAAAGACTTTGGAAGAGAATAATGTTGAATATGTGATTCTTGCGGGATTTATGAGAATAATTCCTTTATTACTGATAAATGAGTATAGAAATAAAATGTTAAATATTCACCCTGCGCTGTTACCTTCTTTTCCAGGATTGGGCGTGCAGAAAAAAGCGCTGGAATATGGAGTGAAATACTCTGGCTGCACAGTGCATTTTGTTGATGAAGGTTGTGATACAGGTACTATAATTCTACAAGCAGTTGTTCCTGTGCTTGATAATGATACTGAGAAAACTCTGTCTCAGCGCATCCTCAAAGAAGAACATAGAATTTATCCAGAGGCTATTGATAGGGTTATAAATGGTAAGGTAAAGATTGTGGGGAGAAGAGTAATAAAAAAATGAAAAAGAAACTATTTAACAAGGTCTGCATATTTGGTGTTGGACTTATTGGCGGTTCTGTAGGTATGGCGATTAAAAAGAATGGGTTAGCTGATGAGGTTATTGGTATTGGCAGAGATATTAGGAGACTTAGAAGAGCTGTTTTAGCGGGAGCAGTTGATAGAGTTACAACTGATTATATCAAAGAAGTGAAGGATGCAGACCTGGTAATTCTGTCAATGCATATAAAATCTTCTATTGAAGTTGCAAAAAGAATAGCACCTTTTTTAAAAAGAGACGCAGTGGTTACTGACGTAGAAAGTACCAAAGAACTGTTTTGTAAGAAGATGCAGGGAATACTCCCTAATGGAATACATTTTGTTGGAACGCATCCAATAGCTGGTTTAGAAAGGCACGGTGTTGATGTGGCAACCCATAGATTGTTTAATGGAGCAGTGTGTGTGATTACAAAAACCTCAAAAACAAATAAAGATGCGCTCCTAAAAGTTAAAAAGCTATGGAATAAAATAGGAGCCAATGTTGTGCTTTTCTCACCAAGTCAGCATGATAAGCTGGTCGCTCTTACAAGTCATCTGCCTCATATAGCGGCTGTATCACTTGTTAATGCTATGGGCAAAACAGAGACGGTAGATAAAGATTTAAAACTTGTCATTGGAAAAGGGTTCAAGGACACAACCAGAATTGCTTCAAGTTCTCCTCAAATGTGGCAGGAGATATGTATAACAAATAAAAAGAATATCTTAGATGCTTTATCGAGATTCCAAAGAGAACTGGATAAGATATACAAATTAATAAACAAATCTGACAGAGAAGGACTGACTAAAGAGCTTGAAAAAGCAAAATCTCTTAGAACTAGTTTGAAGTAAAATAAGCTAAGACCATCGAAATAGTGAAAGGATACAAATTGTATGTTGAGCCGACCAGCTTCAGTGCGTCGTAAGAGAGACAGGAGAGTGTTTGCTGGGAGGCGAGGCATGCGGATTGTGTCCTTAGCAATAGTAAAACCCGTAAATAAATTATCCGGTACCATTTATGTTCCCGGAGATAAATCAATTTCTCACAGAGCAGTTATTCTTGGCTCTCTGGCAAAAGGAACAACAAGAATAACAGGGTTCCTTGAAAGTGAAGATTGCATGAGAACTGTTGAAATCCTCAGGCAGCTGGGTGTTGATATAGCTGTAACGGGAAATGAAGTAGTGATAACTTCGGATGGTCTCCATGGACTGAAAGAACCCAATGGAGACTTATACGCAGGTAACTCTGGAACAACAATGAGACTTATGCTCGGAGTTCTTGCAGGTCAGAAATTTACTTCAAGAATTACAGGGGATGATTCTCTTTGCAAGAGACCTATGAAAAGGGTTACAGAGCCATTGAGAAGAATGGGGGCTAAGATTACAGGTAAAGACGATGCTAATTATGCTCCTCTTGTTGTTTCGGGGGGAGCCCTTTCAGGGATAGAACATAAGTCAGTTTTAGTTGCAAGCGCGCAGGTGAAATCTGCAATTCTTTTAGCAGGTTTATATGCAAAAGGTAAAACTTCTGTTTTTGAACGTTTTAAATCGCGGGATCATACTGAAAGAATGCTTAAATATTTTGGAGTGAATCTTGAGATAGAAGAAGAAGTAGGAGAAGGATACGGAGTATCAATAGACGGTAACTCTCTATTGAGGGCTAAAGATATAGTTGTTCCCGGAGATATTTCTTCTGCCTCATTTTTTATTGTAGCCGCTTCATGTTTGAAAAGATCAGAAATTACAATAAAGAACGCAGGAGTGAATCCTACACGGACAGGTATAATTGATGTAATGAAAAGAATGGGGGCAAATATAGAATTGAAAAACGAAAAGACAATCGCAGAAGAGCCTCGGGCAGATATTCTTGTTAAAAGCAGCAGGCTTAATGGAATTACTATTGAACCAGATCAAATTCCAAGAATAATTGATGAAATTCCAATAATTACAGTTGCTGCCGCTAGAGCGCGTGGAGAAACTGTAATTAAAGGAGTCTCTGAATTGAAAGTTAAAGAAAGCAATAGGCTCATGGCAATTCATGATCTGTTTCACTACTTTGGAATGAAGCTCAATGATTGCAGTTCTAAAAGATTGGTTATTCCAGGAGAGCAAGATATGAAACCTAAAATCTTTCCCGGGGACGTATGTAACAGCCTTGGAGATCATAGAATAGCTATGACCGGGATTATCATGGGACTTATGGCAAAGGGTACAACAAAGATATTTAATACAGATTGTATTAATACATCTTTCCCTGATTTTATAGAAATATTGGGAAAAATAACTCCTAAAGGGACGATTGAAATTGAGAAATAAGATAACTATAGCTATTGATGGGCCTGCTGGTTCAGGTAAAAGCAGCGTTTCAAAGATTATTGCAAAAAGATTGGGACTTTTGTATGTAGATACAGGAGCTATGTATAGAGCGCTTACACTTAAGGCTATTGAAAATGGCGTTAATATAAAAAAAGAGATAGCATTAGTAGAGCTTGCACATAATACAGAAATTGAGCTAATTCATCAGGAAGAAAAAACTGTTGTCTTACTTGATGGACAAGATGTAACAGAAAAAATAAGAGGGACTAATGTAACAAATAATGTCTTTTATCTTGCCAGAGCAGAAGGAGTAAGAGAGTGCATGAAGAGGCTGCAGAGGAAAATTGCAGAAAAAGGCGATGTCGTAATGGAAGGACGAGATATCACAACGGTTATATTGCCTGATGCAGACTATAAGTTTTATCTGGATGCTTCTTTTGAGGAGCGTGTGAAAAGGCGCAGGAAAGAGTTAGAACAAAATGGCCAGCAAATTGTGGAATCAGAACTCTCAAAAGATATAAAAATGCGAGACAAAAAAGATTTGACAAGAAAAATAGCACCTTTAAGAAAAGCAGAGGATGCTATTGTTATTGACTCAACAGGAATGAGTTTGGAAGAAGAAGCAGAAACAGTCATATCCTATATAAAATGATATATACAGTAGCCAAATTAATTTCATATATTTTCTGTAAGATTTATTTCAGATTGGAAGTAAAGGGCGCTGATAATGTTCCTAAAAAAGGGGGGGTGTTAGTGGCTTCAAATCATAGCAGTTTCCTGGACCCTGTTATTGTAGGTGTTGGGATATCCAGGGCAACTTATTACCTGACAAAACAAAGTTTGTTTGATATTCCTATATTTGGCTTGCTAATCAGAGCCCTGCATACTATCCCTGTAAGGCGTGAGCAGGTAAGCATTTCTACATTTAAAGAATTAATTAAAGCCCTAAATGCTAAAAAGGCTATCATTCTATTTCCGGAAGGAACAAGAAGTATAGATGGAAAACTAGGGCAAGGAAAGATAGGTGTAGGTATGCTTGCTTTAAAAGCGGATGTTCCCATTGTACCTGCATATATAGATGGGGCAATAAAGGCTTTTCCTAAAGACGGAAAATGGATACATCCAAAGAAGATTAGAGTTATATTTGGCAAGCCAATTATGCCTAATAGTAAAGACCCAAATAAGAATAACTATCGAAGAATAAGCGCTCAAGTAATGGAGTCTATAAATCGTTTAAAAGAAAATATTGCTTGCTAATAGGGAAACAGTCTGCTATTTTATGAAAACGAATTTTGAGAAATCTAGAGAAAACAAGGAGGATTTTAATTTAATGCAGAAGACTAAGGAAGATTTAGAAGCATTATATGAGCAGAGTTTCAGAAATATAAAAAAGGGGGATGTTATAAAGGGGAAAATTATTGAAATTGGACGAAATGAGGTAGTGGTGGATATAGGGTATAAATCTGAAGGAGTAATCCCCATTGATGAATTTAAGGATGCGTCTAAGCTAAAGGTTGGAGATGAGACTGAAGTTTTACTTGAGAAAATTGAAGACGAATCAGGCTCAGTAGTCTTATCAAAAGAAAAGGCTGGCCAAATGAAGTTTTGGAACGAGATCGTGGCAGCGTTTTCGGAAGAAAAAAGTGTTACAGGCAAACTGATAAAAAGGATAAAAGGTGGGTTTTCTGTAGATATCGGAGTTGAGGGATTCTTACCTACTTCACAGTCAGACATCAAGATAATTGCCGATTTTGAAAATATGCTTAATAAAGATTTAGAGTTTAAGATTATAAAATTGAATAAAATGCGTAGAAATGTTGTTCTTTCTCGTAAAGCATTGTTTAAGAAGACACAAGTAGAGGATAGAGAAAAACTTTTTGAAGAGCTAAAAGAAGGACAGATTAGAAAAGGATTCATTAAAAATATAACAGATTTTGGAGCCTTTGTTGACCTTGGAGGAATAGATGGATTACTTCATATAACAGATATATCATGGGGGCGCATATCGCATCCTTCAGATATGCTTTCTCTTGGACAGGAGATAGAAGTTATAATTTTGTCAATTGATAAAGAAAAGAATAGAGTATCTCTTGGTCTAAAGCAAAAAACTACCAATCCATGGTTAGACATAGATAAAAAATATCCTATTGGTTCAAAGGTTAAGGGAAAAGTAGTGAATATTACTGCTTATGGGGCTTTTGTTGAATTAGAAGAAGGGATAGAGGGCTTAATGCATATATCTCAGATGTCATGGACTAAAAAGATTATGCATCCCTCTGAGGTTGTAAATATGGGAGATGTAGTAGAAGCTATTGTTTTAAGTCTTGAAAAGGGAGAGGAAAAAATCTCTTTAGGGATAAAACAGTTGGAAGCAAATCCATGGGAAAAGGTAGAAGAAAAATATCCTGTTGGAGCAAAGATTAAAGGCATAATTAGAAACATAACTGATTATGGCGTGTTTGTTGAAATAGAAGAAGGGATAGATGGTCTGGTACATATCTCAGATTTATCATGGTCTACAAGAGCAAATAATCCGTCGAAAATGTTTAAGAAAGATGATGAGATAGAAGTTGTTGTGTTATCTATAGACTCTGATAATAGAAAAATATCTCTAGGTGTAAAACAGTTTACTTCTGATCCTTGGGAAGAGTTATCTGATAAATATAAAGATGGGATGGATGTAGAGTGTGGAGTAATAAAGATAACTAAGTTTGGCATTTTTGTTGAGCTTGAGCGAGGAGTAGAAGGTTTGATTCACGTTTCAGAACTGTCAGAAGGAGAAAATTTAGAGAAGAAATATGAAATTGGCACGAGAATCACCGCTAGAATAGTTAAAATTGATTTACAAGGAAGAAAAATAGGTCTAAGCATAAAAGAATCTAGCGATAAACCGGAAAAAGAAAAAGTAAAACCCGAAGAGACCAAAACTAAAAAAGAAGAAGTTAAAAGCAAATAGAAAGTAACAGTTTAGCTCTCGGAAGCCCCGAAAATTCTTTTGAATAATGATAGTTTTTTTTGTCCTAATATTTAGTTTATGTATAGGCAGTTTTTTAAATGTATGTATTTATCGAATCCCCAGGCAAAAGTCTGTAGTATCTCCTCCGTCCCTATGTCCAAGATGCAGTAAGAGTATAAAATGGTTCGATAATATTCCATTAATAAGCTATATTCTCCTTAGAGGCAGGTGCAGGTTTTGTAAGGAGAGAATATCTGCGCAGTATTTTATTGTTGAGATTCTTACAGGAGTGCTATTATTGTTACTGTATTTTAAATTCGGCATTAGTGTCATATTTTTTATATATTCACTTCTTTTTGCAATATTTATAGTTGTTTCTTTTATAGATATTGAGTGGATGCTTATTCCTGATTTCTTTTCTCTTTTTGGAATTGCATTCGCGCTTTTAGTAAGCTTCCTTTATCCTCCATTAATGAATTCAGCGTCAAATCTTGAAGCTTTCCTAAGATCCTTAGGAGGGGCTTTATTTGGTGGATTAAGTCTTACATGTGTTGCTTTTTTTGGCTGGTTTATTTTTAAAAAGGAGGCAATGGGAGGGGGGGATATCAAGTTAATAGCAATGATAGGAGCATTTATTGGATGGCAATATACTTTAATGACTCTTTTTATATCATTTCTTGCAGGTGCATTTTTTGGAGTAAGCTTTCTCATTATAGTAGCGATAGAAAGAGTAGGTGCAACACTTAAGAGAATAAAAAGAAAGAATAGTGGCCTCACAAAAAGACAACTTTATTTCATAGTTCCCGCTAAGAGCTTGACTCATCAATTGAATCGTAGAAGAGGAACCGCGATACCATTTGGTCCATATATTGTTCTTGGAGCAATTTTATCCATATTATATGGAGACAAGCTTCTTAACATTTATCCCATTATTCTCCAAAAGATATGGGGTATGTAAAATAGACCGTAAATAGGAGACTGACAGTGAAGGAAAAATTAATATTTGAACTTGGGAAAGAAGGAAGAAGAGCCTACACTTTGCCGCTGTGTGATGTAATTGAGCAGAATGTTTCTGAACTAGTTCCCAGAAAGTTTATCAGGAGGAAAGGCGCTAACTTGCCGCAGCTTACGGAGTTAGAAGTTATAAGACATTTTACAAGACTTTCGAGAAATAATTTTAGTGTTGATTCTGAACTGTATCCGTTGGGTTCTTGTACAATGAAATATAATCCAAAAATTAATGAAGAATTGGCAGAGTCTATAGATTTCAGGGGTGTTCATCCTTTTGCCTCAGAAGAGTTATCTCAGGGAGCATTACACATTCTCTATCATATGGACAAATTCCTTTCAGAGATTGGCGGTATGGCAAAAACATGTATGCAACCAGCGGCTGGCGCGCATGGTGAGCTTACAGCAATGATGATGATAAAGGCATATTTTAAGGATAAAAAAGAAAACAGGTTTAAAGTAGTAGTTCCAGACTCGGCACATGGAACAAATCCTGCCAGCGCTGCGTTATGTGGTTATGAAGTAGTTGAGGTTAAATCCGATAATAGGGGAAATATTGATGTAGAATCCTTAAAGGATGTTGTTGACGAGAGCGCTGCCTGTCTTATGTTAACTAATCCGAACACATTGGGCCTGTTTGAAGAGCATATTCTAGAGGTATCTGACATTATGCATTCAAAAGGCGGGCTTCTATATTATGATGGTGCAAATATGAACGCAATACTCGGTATTGTGCGTCCAGGTGATATGGGGTTTGATATAATGCACTATAATCTTCATAAAACCTTTTCAACACCTCATGGTGGCGGTGGTCCAGGCTCAGGTCCAATATCATGTAAGGAACGTCTGGAGCCATATTTACCAGTACCTCTAATAGAGAAAAACAGAGAGCATAATTACTACTTTGAGTATAATTGTCCAAAATCAATAGGCAGGATACACTCATTCTATGGTAATTTTCTGGTAATATTGAAGGCATATGTATATATCAGAATGCTTGGATCAGATGGTCTTAGAGATGTTAGTGAGAATGCTGTGCTTAATGCAAATTATTTGTTAACTAAATTGAAGAATCACTTTGATGTATCATATGACAGGAATTGCATGCATGAATTTGTTTTATCTGCACAACGGTTTAAGAAAAAAGGAGTAAGAGCACTGGATATTGCAAAACGGCTCTTGGATTATGGCATACATCCTCCAACAGTGTATTTCCCTTTGATTATAGACGAGGCATTAATGATAGAGCCAACAGAAACAGAGACAAAAGAAGTGCTGGATGAATTCATAGATGTAATGATTAAAATAGCGCAGGAGATAGAAAATACTCCAGAAAAGGTTATAAATGCACCATGCAAGACTTCTTTATCAAGGCTAGATGAGGTTGAAGCTGCGAGACATCCTGACTTACGGTGGTCCGTAGATTAGCTATATTCTATAATTATACAGGACACATTTTATGGCACTTATGTATCAGCGCAATCTGTCTGCGGACACTTTCCGGTGTTATATATAACGGTTTCCCGTTACGAATCGTTTTATAAACGTCATTATAGAAATCAGGATCTCGTGATGTACCGCTTGGAACTTTCCATGTTTGCTCTTTCCATGGAATATCTTCTTTGTTATATGCCCGGTTTGGATCAGGTTTTGTGGAGACACTTCTATTAGGAAGTTTTTTAGGATCAAAGTATTTCCAGCGAAGTTCTTTTGCTCCTCCAGCTAAAGAACCCTGTGTTCCCATAACAAGCCAAGATTCCTGAGGATATGCGCATGCACTTGTTATTTCTAGGTCAATCATTGGCTGGCCTTTTGCCTTCAGTATAATCTTTACATGATCATCAGCATCTCCAAGTGTCAGTGTCCGCTCCAGATGGCAGAATACTTCTTCAGGGTCTTTTTCTCCAAATAACTGTAATAATACATCTATAGCATGCGGCGCAGTATTGTTAAGTGTTCCTCCACCAAATTTCTTTAATGTCTGCCAATCCCAGCGTCTTCCAAAACCATGCCATGTTTGTTTAATCATTACTATACGCCCCAACTTCCCTGAATCAATAATCTTCTTAATCTTTAGAAAATCAGGTGTATAACGCCTGTTTTGGAAAGGGGCCAGTATCATGCCTGTCATTTTCGCGGTTTTAAGCATCTTATCTGCGTCAGCTAAACTGGTTGCCATTGGCTTCTCACACACAACATGTTTCCCTGCTTTTAACGCTTTAATACTGCAACCTGCATGTAGATGTGAAGGAGTTGCAACAATCACAAGTTCAACATCAGGGTCTTTTATTAAGTCATCGACTCTGGAATATGTGTGGCAGTTAAATTCATCAGCTGCTTCCTTTTGTCTCTTCTTATCAGGATCTGAAACTGCTACAATTTTGTATTTGTCCTGTACTTGTCTAATCATACAAATATGGATTCCCCATCCGCTTTTCCCAAGCCCAACAACGCCTACGTTAATTACTCCATTTTTTTTCTTAGCCATGTTCTTCTCTTTATGTTATTTCTACTTCTTTGTTTGTTTTAGCTGATTTGTCAATTGCAAGCAACACCTTGACAGGCATGAGAAGTTCCTCGTCTGTCAGAGGTCTTTCATTCTTATTAATGCTGTCTATTAACTTTTTAAACGCTTTATCATAGCTGTCCGAAGAATCTACCAGTAAATGCCTGCTGCCTTTTTTACAGTGCAGGAGAACCTGAAACTTGCCGCCACCTTCTCCTATGAGATGAAGAGATACGAGTTTACCAGTTTTTAGCGCTGTTGTAACAAAACAGTTTTTGCTATGGAGTTTTGCCGAGACTGTCTTGACATCATATCCGAACCCGTTAAGAAGCATTTCAACAGTATGTATACCGTAGAAAAACACCCCGCCATGTTCACTCTCAACATCAAAAGGGCCACCAACCATCCCTGAATGGATAGGTCCCAACTCCTCTGTGGTCTGTTTAAAAAAATTCTGAAAGCTTGATGTCTGCCATACACTTGACCATGAAGAGAGCCACGTCTCAGTTTTATGGCTGAGTTCTATAAGCTCTTTTGCTTCTTCTAAGTCGCATGTTATGGGTTTATCAACAAAAGTTGGGATTTTATTTTTCAGAAATAACTTTGCATATTTAGCGTGATATTTCCCATGCCTATTCATAATAATAACTGCATCAACTTTGCCTAGCATATCCTCCGGTTTATCAACGAGTAATGGAACTTTCCCTTCTTTTTGAACCTGTCTGACATGATCCAAAGTATCTCCTTCGCCTGGATATAGAGCTTCTACGAATGCACCATTCATAGTTTTTTCAACATTAAACCGCTTACATGCCTGATCCACATGAGAATTTTCTGTTCCGATTATGCCAAATCTTATTTTGTTCATTGTTACCTCCTGTTTTATTTTAATATCATAATTTAATAGTCTTTTTTCTTTTATTAGATTCCCGGACAGCGTCCAGCACTTTCATGAGATTTACTACGCTCTCAGGTGTAACGGCGAAAGGGTTTTTGCCGCGTATCGCCTGAGCCAATTCTTCGTAAATTATAAAAGCATCCCCATAGATAAACTTTCCCACAGGCATTCTTTGTATAATATCTCCCTTATTAGATTTCATGCGAAACTCTGGTTTCTCTTCTGGAGAGATAGAATAGATATATTGCTTATCCGAGGTGATAGTACCCTTGCTACCCTGTATAAACCAGCGGGGAAGCTGTTCTGTTCCGATCCCGACATTTATTTCACCGACTATATTGGAGTCTTTAAATGTAAGAACTGCTTTAAAACTATCCTCAACATCTCCTGGGTTAATAACCTGCCAGAGCTTTCCCCAGACGGCCTCCACAGGTTTATCGACAAGCTCTATAATCTGGTCAACAAGATGTGCTCCCCAGTTCAGAAGATAACCACCGCCGAATTTGCTCTTTGTCTGCCAGTCGTTACGCACATCATAGAATAAAAAATTTCTTTGAATACTGAACACCTTACCAATTTTACCCCCTGTAATTATTTTCTTAATCTGTGTAAAATCTGTTCCCCAGCGAGACGGCTGCCATGGCGCTAGTATCTTTTTGTATTTTTTTGAAACATCCAGCATTTTTTTTGCCTGAGTTGCATTAACTGCCATGGGTTTCGTAACCAGAACATGTGCTCCTTTTGTCATAGCTTCAATTGCCATGTGAGTGTGCTGGTCGCTTCTTGTAATAATGCATGCAAGGTCTATTTTTTCTTTTTTGAGCAACAATGACAAGCCGCTATATGTTGGACATCCAAAGCGCTGATGGGCTATTTTCTGCCTTTCCTTATCAGGGTCACATACAGCCACTACCTCATACTCAGACAAAGCTTCAAGTGGGTCTGCATGTAAACTGCTTCCACTGCGTCCATAACCAATAATAGCTGTCCTTATAGCCATAGAATTTAACCTGTTTTTGCAGAATTTTAACATATAAAAGCACGAACGTCTTTAGAATAAATCACTTTTTTGTTGGATTTTCCACTACTGAAGAACAAACATCTCTAACAATTCTTACCCACTCTCGGACTCTATTAGGATCATTCTCTACTGTTTCTACATCTTTCAGGGTAATATCAATATAACATCCTTTTGCAATTTCAATTGCGTTTTTAACAACTTTGCGAACATGATCAGGATTAAACCCACGGCTTACCATATCAGCTGGATTTGGTCTCCACGAGATAATATAATCCTGTTGAATCTGCTCAACACATCTCTGCAAATCAGCCCATGGTGTTACAGCAATGCGCCTCAGATTAGGGATTCTACGAAGCATGTCTATCTTTTCAGTGAGATCCTCGCAGCACCCATATGAAACAAGACCAAACTTCTCCATAATTGGCAACTGGTAATTAAGCATAAACTCCTCATGCATTTGCGGTGATATAAGAGTAAACTCCTGTGCTGCCATGAATATCCACAACTTATCACGGGTAACAGGCTTACTGTTTGCCTTTGGATCAGGCAACTCCTCAGCATAAGGCATTGCCTGATTATAATGGTCACATAAACACCAATCTCCTATATCTTCAGCCTCCTGATGGGCTCTCAGAATTCCATCACGCATAAAGGAAAGAAGTCTATTTAGCCATTCGGGATTGTCTGTCATATCCCACATAATCTGTTCCAGCCCACGCAGATTAGCCAGTTGAGTTGAAATATCAGCATTCCAGATTTTATAAAGAGGAGCTCTGTCTACGTTTACTGTGAGAATATTGCCGATTGCTTCTTCAAGACGCGCTACATTCCTAGCAGTTTTCTTCTCATCAATTATATGATGGGGCATAACCATTTTGTCAATATCCTGCAAATCTTTAATAGGAGGATCGTATTTCCATGAACCGCGCTCTTCAGAGCTTAGTGTGCGACCAATCTTAGGGCCCCAAATTCCCTCAGCTTCAGAAACATACGAGACTTTTTGCGTGACCCATGGTTCAAATATGTAATCATCTCCTATTGTATCCTGAAAAATCATCTGGCGCAGGAAATTCTCATGACTGCGAAAAAAAGGGCCTTCACATTTCAAGATGGCCTCAGGCATCTCTTTCCATGCAAAGGCACGCACATAGATGGGAATTTGTGTTCTAATAAAGCTATTGTGTTGTCGCCACAGGTCACGACGTTCCTTTTGAATATCCTTGTTGCAAATCTCAACATATTTTCTAGCCAGTTCTCTAAGTATCTGTACATCTTTTTTAGTACTCATAAAATTTTACCCCCGTATTCTGTATTTTAATCTATTCTCTTAATCTTACAGACAATGTCCCTATAAAAAGCGGGAGGGAATAGAACTAGCTTTGCATTTGCACTATAGCTGGCTATTAGAATTTCTCTTGAAGTCATTGTGTTTTTATTTTATTGAGTTAGATTCTAACACTACAAAATATGGCTGTCTTCAGAATAAATCGCTTTTTTGTTCGATTTTTTTACTTCCATGGCAACCAAAACCCTCCATCTACACGCAGGCATGCACCAGTGATGTAATCGGCGGCGTCAGAAGCGAGAAAAGCCGTAGCTTTGCCAATGTCTTCGATTGTAGCCAATCGTCCCCATGGTAACTCTTCTCCCTCTTTTTTTATCTCTTTCTCTGTATAGAATGCGCGTTCTCCAGGCGTGTCCGTGGATCCTGGTTCGATGACATTAACGTTGATATGGTATTGTGCTAGTTCAGCTGCCATTGTATAACCCATCTGATTGATGGCGGCTTTAGCCGTATTGTAAGCCAATGAGTTGATTTTCGGGATGGAAGCATGAAGCGAACTAATAATAATAATTTTCCCACCCTGACCCTGTTCGACCATGACAGATGCAATCAGCTGACTGCAATGGAACACACCCCAGAGACTGACATTCAAGACGTGCGCCATATCTTCAACAGATATCTCCAAAAACGGCTTCTGAATACTTGCTGCAGCATTATTGACAAGGATATTAATCTTGCCAAATTTTTCTCGCACTGCTTGCACCATATCCTCAACTTCCTGTCTCTCTGCAACGTCCAGTGGGACAACAATTGCTTTGCGCCCTATCTTTTGAACAAGTTCTGCTACCTCTTGCGATTCTTCTGGATGTGCACAGTCTGTCACAACAACATCTGCACCAGCTTTTGCCATTTCCAGCGCACATCCGCGTCCAATTCCACGTGCTGCTCCAGTAACAATCGCAACCTTATTTTCCAAATTTACCATATTTATTTCTCCATCTTATGAATACATTCTTAGCAACAGTTCCTAAACACGGTCGGCTCTTTTAATTGAAGTTTCCCTCCACTGCGTCCATAACCAATAATAGCTGTCCTTATAGCCATAAGCTTTACCCTTCTCTGAAATTTTTCGTGATTATCCATCCTATAAAGCATATAAAGTTCATTTCCTGCCATCTCCTAATCCTAACTATTGTATTTTTTTGCATTTTCTAATCTTTTTCAGGGAAAATATGAGCCACTCCATCCATCCCTTTAAAGATTTTCCTATTAGGTCGATCTTTAATCCCTTTATGCAAATAGCTGGAGTGATGGAGCATAACTGCTATATTATTTGGCTTAAAACATTTCAAAGTTTCAACATATTCTTCTGCCTGAAATCTCGTGCTCTCGTTGAAATAGTATATACCGCCATTGATAGTTTTAATAAAATAATAAAAATCTGCTTTATGGCGAAGACCAAATTTCTCCCATAATCCAGGATTATACTTACTTCTATCCCTAAAAAGGGCACCTGTGTGATAACCTTCGCCTGTTCTTCCATGCGCCATTAGCGTCTTTATTTTATATTTTGTATTGACGTATTCCAAATTATTCCCGAATGCCTCTCTGGCTTTTTTAATATTCCCTTTGGCATCAGCAACCTCCTCATATTGATAACCGATTTCCTGGTTTGGTATATGAGAAATTTTCTTGATGATGGAATCCATTTTATCGTCTTCAAAATGATAGAGTCGGGGATTAAATGTGCAGGGGATTCCATATTCGTTATTCATTTCTGCCATTTCTAACGCAGTATTGAGAAAAGGGTTATCAATATCAACAATGTAAACAACACGAATTTTATCATTTAGGCGAATTTCTCCTTTTTCATCTAAGTCAACAGCAGTAGTAAAATTAACCACATCATATCTTTTTTTTGAGAGCTCCTGAAGTTCTTTTGCATACCTTTTTTTATCAAGAAAATCAACTTCCTTAACAAAACTACGATATGGATATTTAGGTACTACTATTTTCTCTTTTATATGTTCTTTCTTCATTCCTCTCCTGTTTTTTCAATCTACAGCTGTAACGACAAACGCTTCTACATCATGAGGAAAAATTTCAGTGATTATTTCTCCTAAGTTCCCTAAGTCCTTTTCCTTGTAGTAATCATAGACCTTCATCTTCTTACTAAACTTCTGATTAATTACTCTGACTTTTTTCTTTGTATTGCTCTCATTAACCAGAAGAATTAGCCGTGTTTTTCCATCTGTAAATACAGTAACATCATCCGGACTCATTCCGGAAACCTCAACCAGAGAGTTGTCTTTTTGATGGGAGATAAAGAGACTCTCATAATCGGAAATAAACCTCGTGGTCTCAGCCAGAGCATAATAGGTTCTGCCATCTAATCCGCGAGAGTTGGTATATACCATCACCCCACCGCAATCAAGCAATCTTCTCATTATCTTAGCTTTGGTAGCCTGAGTTGTCGGCTCCATCACATTATATCGGTAATTAGCCAATAAGATTCCACCGACTAATGGTACATTACATCCCTGGAGAATCTTGCGGGTATTCTCAATATACTTCTTCCTGGGTCTGCCATATCCACATATTGCCTTCTCGCAATACTTTCCATAAAGCTTCCAATCTGTACAGACATTATCTCTGTTTACCAGAGTTTGATATCCAGTGTAGATAGAGAACATCACTTCCGGATTATTTTTCTTAATTATCTTTCGGTGAACAGCTGCGACATCGGCAATCTGCTGACAGCTGAAATCTATCCATTGCTCCCTATATTTTGATTTAATGATTTCATAGTTTAGTTTGGTATCTCCGGATAAACCTGCGTATTTTCTGAAATCGTTTAAACATTTGGGGCAATAACAGGAGGTAGGTCCGGTAAAGGGAGGGTGCTCAATATCCCAGTTAATCTCATCTACATGGCATTTCTTCTGATATTCAGTATAAAACTTTTCAATATAATTCAAGAATTCCTTATTCTTGAATGCATTGGAGCACCATTCTCGTACTTGTCGGTTTCCATCCTTATCTATCCTCTGGAATTCCGGGTGTTCTTGATTGAACTGAACTATCCCAAAGGGCCAGGGTGTTCCAGTAAATGTTTTAATCTCATATTTCCTGATTAACTCAAGCATCTCCGGGTTAGCGGGAGAGAAGCCATAACTTTTAACCCCACTCATTTTTAATGTCGCAAAGATATTCTCCACTAAGGAGAGGCTTTCCCCTCTACTTTCACATCCACCCCAGAGGTCAACACATATCTTCTTCGGTCTTTTACCCTGCAGAGCCGGTAATACCCTGATCGGCACAGCATTGGGTATCTCGCTCATTCCCTCTGTCTCTATGTAGTAATACATCTTATTCTCTTCTTTGACATCCTTTAATGCCTTTATTCCAATGTAGCAGTGAGTAGCAGAGGAGGTGAGTTGTTCTTTCCCGGCAAAGGGAATGGGTTTCTCAAGGGTCAGGATATATTTTTTGTAATTTTTGCCATTCCTTTTGATATTTTTTGAAGAGAGAGCAACAAAATTTTTCTTATAGAAACAGGTAGCTCCAATAATCTCTGTTCCCTCAGGCACCTCAAGGCAAAACCGATAATCCTTTAATACTTCTCCTTTTATCCCCTCCATCAGATGCCAGAATTCAGTAGTTGAACCTCTGGCAATATAGATCGCGCCATTGGGTGGCCAGATTTTGCTCTGATGAAAGAGAATGGTTCTCTTAAAGGAGAAGGTGTTACTCTTTTCTTCTTTAGAATATTCCCAGCTCTTATCTAAATTAAACCTCTCCTCTCCCACGAGGAATGAGGCTTCTATATCCTTATCATCAGTATCTATCCGGATGATATTCTTACCCTGATAAAGAGGAGCTTCTTTATCTATTTCTTCATTATTCAGATAGAGTTTATATTCGCCTTTACTTTTGATGCTTATCTTTATAGAAGCAGATTCTACCATTAAGGAATAAAGAGGGGATTGATAATAATTCTTGAAATTAGAGGGGTTCTGAAGATAATACCTGAAGTTTATCTCTCCTTCTCTACTGAGGGTATAGAGGAAATCTATATCCTCAATTCTGTCAGGTAGAATAACATAATCCTGAGACTGCCTCTCCTTTGCTTTATATAGTGGACCTAATTCTATACCAATTCTTATCTTTCTGCTTTTCTCGCTATTATTTATTGCTTTAAACTTTAGACTATTCTTGCCTGTGTTAAACCTACCTAATTTCACCGATCTAATTCCCGGAATATCCTTTCCAAAGACAATTCTTCCAAATTCCTTAGCATTATGGAAGCCACTCTCCATTGGCTGCCAGAGGCTGGCTTCTTTCTTATTCTGCTCTATCCTGCCCAGGCATATTCCCCAGAAATCTCTCTCTTTAACTGTGGTATTAAGTGAAGAAAAAGGAATAGACATCTCAACTCCCCAGTAGCTATTCTCTATTTTAGTAGAAACTTTTGCCTTACTGTTCCATTTCTTGTCTCTATCTCTCCAGGGATTTTTACCTTCACACTTTGCATCATTGATTGCTCCTTGTCCATTGATGAAGATATCAAAGAAGGTATTTTTGTCTCTATTGGTATCTAAGAGAATGACGATACAGTCATCCTTGAAAAGTTTATCATCGTCATTTGCTTTGGTATCCTTCTCAAAAGCATCCAATTGCTGATTTACCGGGTTAAGGCAACTTGCCTCACATCTGAAAGCAAGATAGAGATTATCTTTATCGTAACATAGATAAACTTTTGTCTGCTCTTTAGCAAACTTATTTTGATTTTTCAGGATAAAGGGAGAAACCTCGATCGCTTTTCTCCAGCAGGAATCATTTAATATTCCATCTATCTGTGGAGGAGAAGAGGTTTCTCCTACCATTAATAAACCTGTTTTGGACGCGGCTTCTGAGGGAGAACTGAGCATCAAAATGAGGAATGAACTTAATAATACTGTTGATAAAATTTCTATTTTTTTCATATTATTCCTTCCTTATTTTCTTCTTCTAAATTTTTTAATTCCTTATCGGTTAAGCTTTTCGTAGTAAAAACAATGGCGTCTAAAGCTGCCTTCCTCCAAACTACGTCTTCACCCTCCTCTTTCTTCGCGGCATAACCACCATAGAGATGAATAATTGAGCCCAACTGAGAGGCAGAAAATGGACCTAATCTAACCCATTTCCATTCAGCAGAAGAGAAAGGTACTCTTTTTACTCCCTTTCCTTGGGTCACGCTATAAACTCCCAGCCAGGCCTTTCCATCCTCTTCTTTGGATAGAACTTTGGCAAAGATATAAAAGGGAAGAAGAACCCCTTTTTCCGTTAATTGAGGCACAGGAAGATTCTGTAACAGAATATATTTTGCTTCAACATAAGCACCTCCACTGGCATCTTTATCCTGAATAATTTTTGTCCAGTCATGGCCTGATGCATATTCCTCTGCCTCTATCCAGATAGGCTCGAAAGTTTGTGCCCCGGTCAAGAGAACTACTTCCACATCGTCAAACCAAGCAGCTCCTTTACCAGCGAAACCAATGTGAATACCCAATCCTGTTGCCTCTTTGGGAGTAGTAACAATAGTCTGCATTCTTTTCCAGTCACTGCTTTTGGTTATCTTCTCTTTATGGGATAAACCACCTTCCGAAAGACCATTATGATTAACATCCAGCGAGCTTACATTGAAAACAACTGTATTGTCTTCCCCGGGCTCAGGGATTTGCGTTTTAAGATAGAAACTTATCCCATACGTTTTTCCTCCTTCTATCGACACCGGAAAATAAAAGGGACCATATGTATTTCTCCAATATCCACTTTGCTCTTTACTGAATCCTTCTACCTTTAGCGAACATTTTCCGCTGTGGCTGATAGTATGGTCCCAGGTACCTATACTGGTCCTTTTTATTCCCTCAGGTGCCCAGTTCCAAAAAATCCAGCCGGTTACTTTGCCCTCTTCTCCTTGTTCAAAGGATGCATTGATAGATAAGTTTTTAACCTTTTCTTCCGCCATTAACAGGTTGGTCAATAAAAGAACTGCTCCCATAATCAAAATTATCTTAATCGTTTTCATTTTGCCTCCTAGTAATTTTACTCCTGCACTTTCTGCATTTCTTACCAACATAATACTGCCTCCCTTTCTTATTTGATTGTTTAACAACTATTTTGTTTTAATATGGCAACCAGTTTGCATTCGAAAGTTCCTCTTCTTTGTGCCACTCTACATGCCCATCAAGATAGGCAAAGTTTGCTCCATCATTATGGCACCATGCCACACATCCAGTAGGGTCAGGATAAGGATTATCCCAGTGGTCTCCCCATGAAACAGCAGTTGTGGTAAAAGCCTCCGCATTGTAACCATCAGCAAACATTATCAGTTCACTGGTTTTTTTGCATTTATGGGCTTTACCAACGAGATATTGTGGCATTACATTATATCCATAGTTCACATATGTCCAGCCGGCAATCCCTTCAATTGTGCCGCTTCTTTTCGTTGGACAGTCAAGGATATTGCCTGATTTTTTATAATCGTTATAATGCGAACCCAAGTAATTACGGCAGAATGAACGAGAGCTGTTTGTATCGCACCAATATGGATCATCCCCCGACGGGAAAAAATAGTCATCCCAATCATTAAGATACATCTGAAGACCTAAGCCTATCTGCCTCAAATTACTAATACATTTTATCCTTCTTCCCGTCTCCCTTGCTTTTGATAGCGCAGGCAAAAGCATTGATGCAAGCAGGGCTATGATGGCTATTACAACAAGTAACTCTATTAACGTGAAACCATGTATTTTCTGTGCTAGGATTGAAGAACGAAAACGATAAACAGGTAATTTAACCTTAAAACAGGAGGCAAAAGAATGGATACAATTACGTACG
>JBDRTG010000019.1:0-4028 GCA_043824255.1 bacterium | reverse complement strand
ATACTGAAGCAGAAGACAATTTCCAGGAATTAGATCAAGACAACGAGTTTATCGACGGCCTAATAGATACCTTCAGAGGAAGCATCCACGCGGAAGATTAAGTAGGTCAACAGACCACCCTGTTGAGTAGTCAGTAAAGTATGTTTATTTGGCACAAAGGCACAGAGTGGCAAAGGCACAGAGGAAGAAAGCAACGAAGAAAGGCACAAAGGCACAGAGGGACAAAGTATGATAAAAACATATAGAGACTTACTTGTATGGCAGAAATCTATGAACTTAGTAACGGCAGTTTATCAAATAACAAAAATTCTTCCCAAAGATGAAAAATACGGATTAATTTCACAAATAAGACGATGTGCCGTATCTATTCCCAGTAATATAGCAGAAGGTTATGGCAGGAAATCAAAGGATGATTACCTTAGGTTTTTACAAATAGCCATAAGTTCTCTTTATGAGCTGCAAACGCAGATAGAAATTACTTTCAATCTTAAATATTTATCTCAGGATAAGTTTAAAGAAATACATGAATTAAGCAGAGAAATAGAACGAATGCTTAGTAGTTTATGTAGAAAGATAAATATTAAATAAACTTTGTGCTTCTCTACCCTTTCTCCCTATGTGCCTTTGAACCTTTGTGCCTTCTTAATATAAGTCAATTCTGTGGTATTTGTGATTACGAAGTTTTTTTGTTATACTATGTGCCTATGTGCCTTTGCATCTTTGTGCCTTTATAATGGTGTTCAGTGAATATTTACTATAATTATGAGCTTTCCCAAGATTTTTAATGATTTAGTGAGGAGTTTATCTCGTTTTCCAGGAGTAGGCCGTAGGAGCGCTGAGAGAATGGCTTTTTATATTTTGAAAATGAAGCCCGAAGAGACAAAAGAATTATCGCGAAATATTGAAGAAGTCTGCCATTGCATAAAACCATGTAAACTTTGTAATAACTTTTCAACCGGGGATGTTTGTTCGGTATGTGTTGACCCCAAGAGAGATAAGGGTGTAATTTGTATTGTAGAAGAACCAAAGGATGTTTTAGCCATAGAGAAGACCTCCCAGTATAGGGGTTTATACTACGTCCTTTTAGGGTCAATTTCTCCTCTAGAGGGAGTAAATGAAGAAGATTTAAATATAAGAAAGTTAATCACTCGCTTAGGGAGTGGAGAAATTAAAGAAGTAATAATTTCTACTGATCCCGATAATGATGGAGAATTAACGGCGCAGTTTTTGATTCAGAAACTATCTCTCTGCAAAGCAAAAATTTACCGTATCGCTATGGGAGTACCTTTAGGAACTCAAATCGAATACATCGATTCAGCAACTTTGGGTAGAGCCTTATTAGAGAAAAGAGCAGTGTCTTGACGCGGTAAAATAAATGGGTTATAATTAAGAAACTTTTTCTTTGACAATTTGTTTCCCCGGTTCAGCCAAAGGTTGACCAGTTACTCGTCGAAGGCGAGATCTCTATATGGCGATAATGGCTGGGGCTGTTAACCAGTATAAATTACTTGTAAATGTATTATGTTTCCCCGGTAGCTCAATGGTAGAGCGGTTGGCTGTCAGAAGGCAGCTCTTGATGGAAACATCAAGATGAAAACTGGGTGAATTCAGGGAAGCCTAAGTGGTGAGCTTGTCGAGCCATATGGTAATCCTGAGCCAAGCCCGCCTCAGGTGGGAAGGTGCAGAGACTATTCCGTAAGGAAGTACTTCAACATTACGTTGAGGGAAGCGCCCAGTCCCGTCTCCTGACAATATACCAATGTCAGGACGGGAAAGAGATAGTCCAGTCTTTAAGGAAACTTGGAGGTAGCTGTAACCAATAGGTCGTAGGTTCGAGCCCTACCCGGGGAGCCAGTCTACAAACTCCAGCGCATTTGTGCCGGAGTGGTTACTAGATGGGAATTGCCCTTTTTGAATCGGTTGGTCATAAAGGGCAATTTCTATTTCTGTGGGTTTCCAGATTATTCTTTGGACAAAGTTAGGCAGTAACTCCTTTAAATCCATAGGCTCGGCCTTATCATAGACCTGGCTGAATTTAACAAGAGCCTGATGGATTAGCTGAGCATTAAAGACCTGCTGCCTGATTTTATCTATCTCAAAGCCAAGAGTGTCAATATCCCTTTCTAAACCCTCTCTTTGAGCCTCTAATTCATTTAATTTAATAGAAATAGATTTTGTTTTGCCTATGCCTTTTGACATGGCATTAATTATGTTATCTATACTTGCCTTAACAGCCCTTAGCTTATTTTCCTGCGATATTTTCTCTGATTTTAAATGCCCTACATTTGAATCTACAGAATCATTTGCCTCTTTGATTATCTTATCAAATAGTTTTTTATCCTGAGCCATTGAGCTTAGCTTTTTTAAAACAGCTTTCTCAATCTCAGCAGCAGGAACGTATCTCATGTCACAGGCAGTTTTTCCGCCATGAGAGTTTTTAGTGCATTGATAATAAGGATGGAGTTTACCCCTGCTTGTGCAGTATTTTGTGCTCATAAGAGAGCCACACCAGCCGCATTGTAATAAACCCTGCAAAATATAAACATGGGTTGTTTTTCTTTTTGGGTTTTTCCTTGTAGGAGCATGCAATGCTAAAAACTTGTTTGCATTATTCCATAGAGCTTTATCTATTATTGCCTCATGCTGTCCTTTGTAGGTTTTATCATTATGCTCTATTTCGCCTAAATAAAGCCTGCTTCTTAGTTTTTAAAGGACGTTTGCATTGAAAAATTTATTACCTCCTCTTTTAACGCCTTTTCTGTGTGAGATGTATTCCTTTGTTCTGTAGCCATGTTTGTTGAGCCATTCCACAACTTTTAATACAGAACCAAGCTCAAGGTATTTCTCAAACATAAGCTTTACAAGTTTTGCTTCTTTTGGATTAATAGCCAGTTTTTTATCAACTAAATCATAACCAAGCACCTGACCGCCATTCCATAAGCCTTGCTCTGCCCGCCACTGCATTTTGTCTTTAGTTCTTTTTGATGTCTGTTCTCGCTCTAGCTCAGCAAAGACAAGGGTAATCTTAAGCATGGTTTTTCCCATAGGGGCAGAAGTGTCAAAACTCTCTTCTAATGAGATAAATTCAACGTGATGTTTTTCAAAAAGCTCTACTAATTTGTAAAAATCAATTAATGACCTGCTTATCCTGTCAAGCTTTGTGCATAACACAGCGTTTATTTTTCCTGATTTGATGTCTGAGATAAGATTTTGCAGTTCAGGCCTGTCTGTATTTTTGCCTGATTTGCCTTCTTCCCTGTAAACTTTCGTTGCTTTCCATAATTCTTTGGAAGAAGATGGGGAGCGAAATGATATGTAATTTTTTAATCTACTTATTTGTGTATCTAATGAGCCGTCTTTTACTTCTGATTGTCTTTCCGTGGAAACTCTTGCATATAATCCGCAACACCTTTCCATATTAGCCCCTTTTGTTATGCGTTTAGTTTGTTGTTCAGTATGCAGTCATTATAGCACAGAAAAAGGTAATGACAATAAAAATATTTATAGAAAAGACCGGCAGGAAGATATCAGGGATAGTAGGGGGGTGTTTGAGAGATTTGTTGATGTTCAAGCTTGGGGGTGGTAGAATACAATCATAAATTATTAGAACCTTCGGTTGGCCGTATGGCCAAGTCCCGCAGGATGATATTGAAGGTTTTGAAGATGATAAATAATTTAGAATAGAAAAATGAGGTGAAATATGGAATATGAAGTTGATTTTTTGCCAGTTGGCGAAGAGTCAAAAGGGGGAGACGCTATAGCTTTACGTATATGGAATCCATCAGAGGGATTTTCGAGCCAATTTGTAATGGTTATAGACGGCGGGACTAAGAACGCCGGCGAAGCGTTGGTTGAACATATTAAGAAATATTATGATACAGAAGACGTTGACGTTGTTTTGGCTACTCACTGTCATTCTGACCATACATCAGGGCTTTCTGTGGTTCTAGAGAAACTTAAGGTTAAAAGTTTGTATATGCATAAACCTTGGGAACACTCTGAAAATATAACTAATTTATTTAAGTCTG
>JBDRTG010000018.1:0-55203 GCA_043824255.1 bacterium | reverse complement strand
CGATTACTACCAGTGGTGGTATAAGAAAAAGAGAGAGTTTCTTTTAAGTGTGCGGGATAATCTGCAAGCCCTCCGTCCTGACCTGAAACTCTTTTACTTTCCCTGGCACAGCGACGATGACTTCCCATTCTCCTGCGGCAGATTAAGATATGCAGGTCATCCACTCAAAGACAAGATATATGTTCCAGGAACAAATATTCTTTTAGTACCCAGTTTTACAGTGCCGCCAGAGAAATGGACTAAAGAGCAGAAAAAGAAACCCGCTCTTGCCCGCTCCTACTACCGTGAAAAGATCACTCCTGAACTGGAAGGAAAGGTTACTCTTGAGGATATCCTCTATGGCCGGCACAAGGAGATGAAGGAATTCTGGGGCGCAAAGAGAAGCGGCGAACTCCCTCATCTTGTTTATCCCCATGAGATGGACCTGGTAAAAATGTTTACAGAGCCAGGGAGTATGTATTCTCCTTATAGTATTGGGTGTAACCCATGTCTTTACAAAAATGATAAGGGAATCATTTACTGGGCACCTGTTCATTACAAATACACAGCTGATAATCCCGAGTTTTTAAATCTTTTCAAAACTGGCGAGGGAAGCGCAATCGGAAATTTTTTCCCCTATAACGAAGAAACTTCCTATAACAATACCTATAATCTTTTCATTATTGGGGCGATTGAACATGCAGGCCCCTTTTCAATGATGGAAGAGGTCGCTTCAATGGCTCATTCCGATCCTTTTTATATCATGGACGGAATGTGGGAGCCTGTTAGAAGGGGATTCTTAAAATCTGCCAGGGATTTTTCTGTAGCATTTCTATCTCTACCGGCCATACCTTCAAAAGTGCTAACAACAGCAGTAATCCCAAAGGATAAGGATATTGTTGTAAGGCAGTATAACACAGATTTCGGGACGTATTTGGCAATTATTAATAAGGCCTTTGACCTGAAAGAGAAAAGTATAACTTTGACACTTTATCCTGAATGCGGAAAGGTTGAAAAGGTGGTGGATCTTGTGTCAGGAAAATCTCTTCCTTTTGAAAATGTTCCTGGTAATGCCATCAGTTTTTCCTATAAGATTGGTCCAATGCAGTTAAAGAGCCTAAGGTTTATTCCGGAAACACCTAAAATTGCCTTCAGGGATTTAAGCCTAACTTCAGTCTTCTTTTCTCCAAATGGCGACGGCAGAGGTGATAAAATGGAAATAACAGGAAGAACAGTAATACAGGTTACAAAAGGGAAATGGGTTGCTCAAATAAAAAATAGGCGCAACAAAATTATAAGAGAATTTGAGGGACCACTCCCAAAGGCAGAAATTATTTGGGATGGAAAAGATAAAAACAATATACCCCTTGAGGATGGGAAATATGAGATTATCCTTAAATCCTTCCAATTCCCCGAGGCTGTAGTAAAAAGAACTATTGTAATCGATACCTCTCCTCCATCTTCAAGGATAATTTTTAAAAATTTGCCAAAAAAAATACCTGTAAACAATACAATTCTCGAAGGGAAAGTATTACCGAAAGAGGCTGGAATGTCCCTCTATTTCCTTCAGGAGGGAAATGAGGAAAAGAAGCTTGCACTCCTTCCTGATGGATCATTTCGGGTCGCTATGGAAGATTTTAATTTAGGGGAAAATAATCTTTCATTTATCCTCGAAGATGCTGCAGAAAACAGAAAAGAGGAAAAAATAAATATTGTTTTTGAACTCCCTTTGAATAAAGCGATAGGCTTTGATTTTGGGGCAGGCCCCATAATGAACGGATTCAGTGCCATCCGCAATGAAACAAAATATTCCGATAGAAAGGGATATGGCTGGATAGTGTATGACAATACTTGGAAAGGAGACAGGGGAAGGGGTGATAACCTTCTACGCGACTACTGCAGCGGGAAGGGAAATAGAAAGTGGGCAGTTAGGCTTCCTAATGGAAAGTATAAAGTTACCATCGTAATGGTAGATACCCGTTTTCCCCACTTCTCAGCGGACATTTATGTTGAAGGAAAGCAGGTTGTTAAGCACCACAAAATCCCGAAGAACGAGCCATCAAGACCAAGTTTTGAGGTCGAGCTTAAAGACGAAGTCATGAACTTCGTCTTTGATAACCCCGGCCATCTTCCTTACTTTGCCCTCAACGGGATAATTATTGAACCAATGTGATGGTAGTTTTAAGGAGATGAAAAATGTATTATAGGAAAAATATGGAGGTGTAAGATGAGAAAGGGTATAGTTGTTAGACAGTCAAATAAGAAAGGAGTAGTAGTACTATGTTCATAAAAAGTATTAATTACAAGACGGTCAGTGAGCCGGAGGATTTTCTGCTTTTTTCATTAAAAAACAAGAATGAAAAGATTGATTATAAATCAGATTTCTTCAGTCTGGCTAAGGACAAGAAAAGTCTAATTCTTAGAACAGATATAGATAACCTGTATCCGGAGATATACTTGGAGTTTACCTTAAAGATAAGCAATCTCTCCTCCTTGATGAAGGAAGAAGTGATTCTTGCTGAGGGAAAATGTAAAACCTATGATGGCTGGAAACTCTATATCGATAGATATGGATACTTAATGTTTACAGGACCAGGCAAAAAATCTTCCCTTAGATCAAATTCCAAATTAAGCCTGAGCTCTTTTGTTGATAAAAGTTTCAAAGTGGGTTTTGCTTTAAATAACTCTGCTTTTACCTCCCGGAAAACCAAACACTGGAAAGAGGCTGTAGCGTATAATCGATTGCTTTTAATGGTTTCCAAAAATGAGAACAGCGGCATGAAGATTCATTTTACAGTAGAACGTTTTAAAGAGAGATTATTAAGTCCTGTTCCGGAAACCATCGAAATACCTCTGATAAACAGCACAAATGCCGGCATTGCCATAACTCAAATTTTGGCCTACAATACTGCGCGTTATGAACTGTTCAGCGAAAAGCATAAAAACCCTTCCAAATGCATTATAGAATCAAATTTTTCCGGAGCAAGCAAGTTTTTTCCTGTTTACGATGATGCTAAAGACTTAATTGATATCTATACCGGTCCTGAATTCTGCATAACCACTTCTTACTGGATTTTTGCCAGGGTAAAAGGAGCAGAAAAGAATAAGACCAGATTGAGAATTCATCTTTCAATTGGCCACGGTACACCAAACATGGCACCTGTTTTTTTCTGGAGCAGAGACAGAAAAAACTGGTTTAGGATGGATGCCTTAGAAGTAACAAATGACAGGGGCATCTTTTATCCCCTACTTCTTGCTCCGGAGAGAGATTTTTATCTCTCCAGTTCAATACCCTTTATGGAGACAGAATTAAAGGAGGTTATAGAGAATGTTAAGGATATGCCTTTTGTGGAAGTAATAAATATTGGCAAGACGGTTGAAAAAAGAGACATTAAATTATTTAAAATCACCGATCCCAGTATCAAAGACTCAGATAAAAAGAATATCCTTATTACTGTTGGCCAACATTCACCGCAGGAGATGCTGGGTGGCCACTTTCTAATGCCGATAATAGATTATTTCAAAAAAAACCCAAAACTTCTCAAAGAGGTTGCTTTGTATTTTGTACCTATAGTCAACATGGACTGCGCACACTGGGGCGGAAACGGGCTTAATGTCAATAAACAAAATACGAACAGATGTTGGTTTAAGAATCTGCAGCCAGAAACCATCGGCATCAGAAATTACTTTAAGTACTTGAAGAAACAAGGTATTAATCTAGATTATTTTATAGATATTCATGCGGGAGGCACCTGGAAAAACCATGTAATTTTAAGGTATCCGGATAGTTTTTATAAAAAACCATTTCGTAGCACGTCAAGCAGACTTATTCAGAAAAAGAATCAAGCCCTTAAATTGCTGGAAGAATACGCAGGATTAAGAATTATTGACGGAATGGATTTTGGCTTTCGCAATTGTTCAGCCAGAGATTATTTTAGAATGACCTATTCGGAGGCAGTAACCTTTGATTTGGAGTTAGGCACATCCTCTTATTTTGATCCAATAAAGAAAGAATCCATGATTGTAGACCAAAAGTCTCTAAGTATTGTAGGTGAGGGACTGCTAAAAAGTCTTTTGGCTTTTCTGGAGCTTCAGTGACATGTTCTCCATGACCTTTTTTCGTGTAGAGAGAGGTATGTGTTTAGAGCTGAGAAATTTTCAATTTTGCAAATGGTTGTATTATAAGGGAGATTGCTCGCATGAAAACCGTAATTAATTATAAAACCGTACGTAAGCCACAAGATTTTATGCTCTTTTCTTTTGTGCGGAAAAAAGGGCGACTTGCCTTCACGTCTGCGTTTTACAAATTTACGAAGGACCCTCCAGCTCTTGTTCTAATGCATAAAAAAGAAAATTTCTACCCGGAAATTTACATTGAGTGCGTTTTGCAGGTCAGTGATCTCAGTGCTCTAATGAAGGATGAATTTGTCATCGCTGAAGATACAGCTTATAACGGATGGAAGTTTTATATCGATCGTTATGGGCACTTAAATTTTCAATTGCGGGACAAAATCCCTTCCTATGAAGAGAGTGTAGCTACGTCACGGCTTAGCCTGTCGGCTTTCGTGGATATGACTTTTAAAGTCGGTTTTACGGTTTCAGGCAAAAAACTGCTTTTACTGGCGGCAAAAGATGAGAGACAGCCAATGGAAGTACTTTTCACGATTGAAGATTTCAAAGACCTGCCGTCTTTTTTTTCAACAATTGAACCTTCCCGAGTGGAAGATAAATCCAGCCATATCCGCATTCAACGTCTTACGGCTTACAACACTGCCCGCTTTGAATTATTCCAGGGAGAGGAAAGCAAGCCTGCCGGTTGTGTGGTAAAAACCGGCTTTTCCGGCGCAAGCAAAATATTTTGCGCCTACCACGGAAACAGGAAACTTATTGATATATATACCGGTCCGGAGTTCAGTAGCACCACTTCCTACTGGCTGTTTGTACAAGTGACGGGTGCGGTCAAATCAAAGACAAAGCTAAGGATCCACCAGTACCTGGATGGAAGGCCAAATATGTGCCCGGTTTTTTTCTGGAGTCCGGACAGGGGAAAATGGTTTCGCGCTAATACTTTGAAAGTCACAAACGAAAGTGGAGCTTTTTATCCGTTGCTGGAAGCTCCTGCCAGGAATTTTTACCTTGCATCCTCTATTCCTTTCTTGGAAAAAGAACTGTACCATGTGGTGAGACAGGTTAAAGGGCTATCCTTTGTGCAAATCATAAATATTGGCAGGACTGTAGAAAAAAGGGATATTAAATTATTCAAATTGACGGACAGCACGGTGCAGGATGTTAAAAAAAAGCATATTGTCCTTATTTGCGGTCAACACTCACCCCAGGAAATGCTTGGCGCCCATTTTTTAATGCCCATGATTGACTATCTCAAAATGAACAAAATGCTTCTTAAAAAGATTGTTTTATATTTTGTACCTATAGTCAATATGGACTGTGCCCATTGGGGTGGAAATGGATTAAATGTAAACAAGATGAATACCAACAGATGCTGGTTTAAAAATTTTCAGCCGGAAACAAGTAGTATTCTTAATTATTTTAAAAAACTAAAGAGTAAAGGCATTCAGGTTGATTATTTTATTGACATTCACGCCGGCGGAACATTTAAAAACCATCCTATTTTCACTTATCCAAGCAGCTTCTATATTAGTCCCTTTGTTCAAAATATATTTAAGGGGAAAGGCCAAAAGTTGATTCACAAAAAGCATCGCGCCCTTAAACTGCTGGAGCAATATGCCGGTTTGCGTACAATTGACAGTCACAAGTTGCATTTTCGCCAGGCAGCAGCACGCGACCATTTTCGCTTAGCCTATCCGGAAGCTATGACCTTTACTCTGGAGCTTAGCACGTCTTCTTATTTTGACCCGATTAAAAAAGAAACAAGAGTTGTGGACCAGAAGTCTCTAAGTATTGTGGGCGAAGGATTAATTAAGGGGATATTAGATTATCTTGGTTTTGTTGAAAAAACATTAACATAAGGAGTTATGGAATGGACAAATTAGGAATAGGTGTTGTAGGACTATTCATGGGAAGAAACATGCTTTATGTAAACAGGCATGAAAATTTCAACAGCGAAGTACGCGCAATATGCGATATAAATCCGGAAAGGCTCAAACAACACAAAGAAGAATTTAATATCCCATTTGCCGCAACCGACTATAAAGAAATATTAAAAAGAGATGATATTGACATTATTGGAATATTCACTCCGGACCATCTGCATATGGAGATGATTAAAGATAGCCTGGAAGCTGGCAAACATATAATCTGTACTAAACCACTGGTAGTAAGTCTGGATGAAGCAAAGGAAACGGTCGGATTGGTAAGAAAACATAAGAAAAAATTTCTTACCGGCCAGACCAGACGGTTTGTTAAACATCATCGGGAAGCCAAAGCTCTTTATGACAGCGGTAAGATTGGGAAGCCATTATTTGCCGAAGCAAGTTATATCCACGACTGCCGAAGAGTGTTTGACCGTAGTCCCTGGCGCTATGAAGTACCCCAAGACATGATTTATGGGGGCGCATGTCATCCTATTGACCATCTACGCTGGTATTTCGGCGATGTAGATGAAGTTTTTGCCTATGCGGGAACAAGCATAGTTGATAAAAGGTATCCATCGAACAAGGAATTGAATTTTCTCATTAATATGAAGTTCAAGAATGGTGTGATCGCCAGGGTTTTAACCGCTATCGGCATAGTAGAGCAACCGGGTGGAGCTACCGGGGATATTATGCCCATGGAGGGGGTAAGTATCTTTGGCACAAAAGGAACCATTGTCAACTACCATGCCCGCTATGAAGAAAACGGCAAGGAAATAAATATGGACTTTTCTCGGACAGAAGCAAGGGAAGACTTTGACGGCAAGGAATACTCCGGTCATTTAGCTTCGGTTTTGAAGTATATCAGAGAAATGGAAGACTCCGTTCTAAATGATAAAACGCCCTGTGTCAATGAAGTCGAGGGAGCCAAATGTATATCTGTATGCCAAGCATGCTGGGATTCAATAGAAACAGGCCTGCCAGTAAAAGTGTTTAATGAATTTTAATCAGGAGAACATCATGAAAGTGAAAGCAAAGGAGTTTTTTACAAATACTTATGATCAGCTTACAGAGAAAGAGAAGGAAGAATATCACAAAACCGTATTCATGAACATGGATAGTCCCCTTGCTGTGGAAAAGCGCATTGAATATTATCGAACTCAACTAAGGCATATTGGAAGAAATGTAAAAATAGGGTGCGGGGTTAAAATCACGAACCCTCAATACATCTCATTTGGAGATAATGTGCAGATAGGCAACGATTGCGTATTAATTGCCTCTACAGAGAAGGGCATTACCTTAGATGATGGCGCAAGATTGAAATACGGTGTTTATCTTGATGCTGAAACACCAGATAAAGGTTATATCAAGATTGGAAAGAGAGTATATATCGGCACTGGCTGTTGTTTGCATGGGCATGAAGGTTTGGAGATTAGGGACGATGCACTTCTTGCGCAAAATATCACAATAACACCATATTCCCATAAATTTGACGATCCTGATAAGGCCATTTATTCTCAAGGTGGCTATCAGCGGAAAGTAACTATCGGCAGAGACTGTTATATAGGAATGAATGTCTGCGTGATCTATTCGGCCGATGTTGGGGAAGGTTCGGTTGTTGGAGCAGGATCAGTAGTTACAAAAACTATCCCTCCATACTCGGTAGCGGTAGGTGTCCCAGCGCGAGTCATCAGAAAACGGGGAAAATAGGTGGTAACGGCTATGAGTGCGAATAAAGAAATAATTGCAAGACGGAAAAAACGCGAAAGGATCATTGCCACTATTGAGTTTAAATCCTCAGATCGAATGCCGGTGCGCGGCGGATGCGGCAGTGAAACAGCGTTGGCCGCAATCACAGGACGAACGGATTATCAAGAACATCCAAAAGAGGTCCATGCCGAGGCACACAAAATATGGGATGTGGATTTAATTCACCAATTTGTCTTGCCCGACCGCCTGGATCGCGTTTGCGGGCCCATGGCAGAACTGGATGTCTCTGCGTTGAGGTCTTGTATTGGCAAAATGATCAGCGGATGGAAAAAGGTTCACGGCGAAACCGCATTTAAGGAACCTGAGGGGTTACGAGATTTCTGCGCACAGCTTCCCGAAGCGAAAGATGCCGCGAAATACGTTGACAAAGATAAAGTATACGAACAATGGATTTCTCTGGATACCTGGGGCGATTTCCTTGCTCCAGTCGTCTGGATACCTGGACATCTCGCGGGAACCTGCAGTTGGATGTGGTATACTGCTGTTGGATATGAAACGTATCTGATGGCACACATGCTTTATCCTGAAGCCATGGAGAGGCTCTTTGCCTTTGCGGGCGAAGAAGGTCGCCTGAAGAACGAGGCCATCACTTCCGCAGTCCGCGAAAAAGACCTTATTCCGCTGATCTACTCGGGCGAGGATATTTGTGATAATAGAGGTCCTCTTTGCAGACCTGGGGTTCTGAAAGAACTATATTTTCCACATCTAAAACGTGCTATTGCTCCAATCGTAGATGCGGGTATCCATTGGATGTGGCATAGCGACGGGAACATTCTACCGATCCTGGACGATTTACTGGACTGTGGAATCGATGGTTTCCAAGGATTTGAAGAAGATAAAGAAATGAATCTGGAGAAACTTCTTTGCCGTACGTGCAGGAATGGCAAACCGCCGTTTATCTGCGGCAGTGTTTCTGTGACGTCAACAATGTATGAAAGCCCAGAGGCGATCCGTCAAGACAAACAACGAATGCAGGATATCTTCAACACTCGAGGCGGCGTTATTCTTGCCGCATCCTCAACAATTATGGACAATACGCCAATAGAAAACGTTTTGGAATTATACAAGCGCAATTTATAGGAATAAATATAATGAAAAAGATGACCCTTGAAGAAAGAATGAGACATCATTATAGCGGAGAAAAACGGAAGGGAGAATCAAATAATCATCTTTCTCTGAGAAACAGGATGTTTTATCAAGCCTATGGCCTTGGACGCTTATCGCTTGATGATGGTAAACAAAAACGCGCATGTCAAAAGACTTCCGTAGTTTTAACCTGCAAAATAGGTGACACTGAGTTATGCGAAGGTGATGAAATTAAAATTTACGCAATAGGGTATAATCCTTTTTCCTGTTTGACAAAAGATATAAATGATCAAAATAAAAGAACCCTTGTTACTTTCAATACATGCGCCAATGTCAAATTACGTCTGGATATATTCGACTCTTTCTGTAAGAGGGAAATTACCCTGACCGTAATGTCTGGAATATTGCGGAATAATGATTCGATTGAAGTCACAATTGGGGGAAACGACAGTCTTAAAGTTTCCGAAATTGTCCGTCCTCTTATTTTTTATTTGGAATACAAAAAATCAGGAGAAGAGTTCTCAAAACTTATCGACAGAACAGTTTTAGACGTGTCCGCGGCAGAAATAAATACCATTGAGTGTAATATTTCACCAATGGTAATGTGCAATGAAAAAAGCGATCTCTCTATCAGACTGCTTGATAAGTGTGAAAATCCCAGTGACAGCAATGCTGATATTCAGTGGAACCCGCAAAAGGAAGTAAAAGTCGCAAAAGATTTTAAACTACAGGAAGGAGACCTTGGATATCGTCGACTGAAGAAAGGAGTAGAATTTTATGCTTCGGGATTTTATATCCTGAAGGGAAAAGACATAATAAACAATATATCCGTTTCATCCAATCCGGTGAAATGCGTCGATAAAAAACCAGAATACAGTCTTTTCTTTGGAGATATACACAATCACGATCATCTAAGTCCCGGACTTGCAAGTCCGCAGGAAGCTTATTCGGCTGCACGACAGCAGGGGCTTCATTTTCTGGCGCTTCCCATTCAAACTCAGTCCGGGAACTTAACAGAAGATAAGTGGCTGATTGCTAATTATATGGCGGAACAATTCTATAAACCCGGAGAGTTTATAACGTTCCCGGCAATTGAGTGGCAGCATTACGCTTTTGGTCATAAAGTTATATGTTTTATGAATCCGGATCAGCCAATGATCTCCCCTTATGATTTACGTTACGATACTCCTGAAAAATTATTTGCCGAACTGAGAAAATCAGATGCCTTTATTCAAGTACATCACACTGGCTATAAATTGGATTGCCATGTACCCGGAACCGACTGGGATTATAATGATGAATTTCTCCAGACGATTTTAGAAATCAGTTCCTGTCATGGTTCTTCAGAAAAAGCAAATAGTGAAAGGCCGTTAAATAATCCTGGAACAGGATATTTACAGAATACTCTGTCAATGGGAAATCATATAGGAGTTATCGGTGGTTCTGACGGACATAACGGGCGTCCTGTAAAATCAGTAAGAGAGCCTAGAATGTATCCCGGCGGTCTGGCCTGTCTGTATGCAAAAGATTTAACCCGACGGGGACTATTTGAGGCATTTCGCGCTCGAAGATGTTACGGAACCACAGGCGCTAAAATAATTATGGAATTTGATATCAATGGACATAATATGGGCGAAATCATTAAAGAACAATGCAAACGAAAGCTCAGAGTGTTGGTTGCTGGTACAGATATAATAGAAACTATTGAAATAATAAAGAATAATCAGGTTATTCATTCTGAGCATCCTAAAAAGGACTATGCTGAGATTTTGTTTGAGGATCAATCTGAGCCTGAATTAAAAGAAGATTTTTACTATGTAAAGGTTATCCAAAAGGACAGTGAATTGGCCTGGAGCAGTCCGATATGGGTTAACACCATTAAAAAAAGCCTCTAGAGATATGTATATGCAAATAGACAGGCAAAAAGGCAAATCCTTTCTCGAGTGGAAGAAGGAATTTATCCTTTCGAAACTTCATGATTATGAGACAAATGATTATGACGCCTTAGTAAAAGGTTATGCGCCAAAACATTGCACCATTGCAGATTTTGGGGTAATCCTTGCTAAGGATAGACGTTATCATCTTTTCCATATTGTAAGGAGAGGAGGGACATGTCTCTGGCCCGGAAATGAGTGTTATTTTGGCCATGCTACTACAGAAAATTTTGTAACATGGAAAACTCATGATCCTATCTTGTATGTCAGAGAACATACGTGGGAGTCCCACCATGTATTTGCACCGTTTCCGTTTTATTTTAAAAACAAATACCATGTTGTTTATACAGGCATAAACCGGACAATGTATGAAGGCATTGGTATTGCCCACTCTGATGATCTTTTCCATTGGGAGCGCGATTCCAATAATCCGATTATCAGTCCAGGTAAATGTGGGTGGATACATGCAGATCCCAATTTGTCTGCACTATGCCGGGACCCTCATGTACTTATCGAAAACGATACCTGTTATCTCTACTTCAGTTGCCATACGAATTTTGGTTATCCTGCTGTTGGATGTTCAAGGTCAAAGGATCTAATTCATTGGGATGAATCTGTTATTGTCTACATGAAAGAACCAATATGTCATCCAGGCGGATCTTTAGAATCATCAGCAGTTCATCCCAGACCGGAAGGGGGATATATTCTTTTCTTCAATCACGTTGCTGATGGTAATAACCAACGGCTATTAGGAGATAATCCTACTGACTTTAAAAAATCGCAACGGAAAACACTGCCACTTGATGGAATGACAATCGAAGTTATTTCAAAATTAAGAGATAGATGGCTTATAGCTACATTTCTTCAAGGCAGATTTTTTCTTTATGCTTTTTATTGGAAGGATAATGATATCACACACGTAGAAAAAGTTGGGGAAGAGAGTCAAATAAAAGAGTTTATACGAAAATAAGTAGTGGGGAATAAAAAAATGAACGGCACATGGAGAAAAAGAAATGTTTGATATTTTTACCGAGAATGAATTAGATTTATTAAAGACAAAAGTTCGCAGGGTTTTAAAAGATATTGGTTATAAAGTTGAGAATGAAGAACTGTCCCTTTTGCTAAAAAAGAAAGGATTGAAACTCTCCTCAAATGGCCGATTTACTTTTGATGATAAGATAATAGATGAGTTTGTGTCGTTTCAGAAAAAAAGTCAGGAAAAGAGGAAAACAATACCAAAAGCAGAAAGAAGGAGAATTTACAAAACAGGTTTTGGCAATTTGGCCTCAAAATATTATGATTATTCTACAAAACGACCACTTACTGCCAAAAAGCAACATTTTGAAAAACTGATTAAGTTTGCTCATCAAGAGGATAAAATAGGTGGGGTATCAATGCCTCTTTCCCTCACTGACATCCCATTGGAGACAGCCCCTATAGAGTCCTTCCTAATGATGGTAAGGTTAACCAATAAATATGGATATGGGATAGAACCTTATTCTGTCAGATTAATTAAGTATCTCGTGGAACTGAGCAAGGTATTTTTGGGTGAAGGATGCGAAGATCGATTTTTTGATCACTGTAATTGTATTAATCCAATTTTACGCTTAGAAAACCGAACTGCTGCGGTAATGCTTGAAAGAGCAAAGTATAATATAACCAGTTTAATGACTTCCATGCCTACGGCGGGTGGAAATGCGCCGGTGACTTTGGATGGAGTAGTGATTCAGGGAACAGCAGAGATTGTCGGCGGGCTGATTATTTCCTACCTTATTAATCCTGAGGCTGTGCTTTTGGGATATATCTCTTCAAGCGTGATGGACTTTAAAACTGCTGTTACTTCTCAATCAACTCCTGAATCTGTTTTGATTGATTGTGGAGTGGTTCAACTGATGGATTATGACTTTGGCGGCAAGACTTCTGTAGGCGGTACAACCTACGTTGCTGCCAGAGAACCAGGTTTTAAAGCAGTCTTTGAAAAGATGTTTAAAGTCATTGCTTATCAAAAATTTCTTGGCAGGCTCAGTTATGGAGGCGCAGGTATCTTAGATAATGGAAGCTTGATTTCTCCTGAGCAGCTTGTAATTGATATAGAGATTGGTGAAAGTTTTTCCTACCTGAGTAGAAAAGAAATGGACGATAATAATATTGAGGATGTTATTGCTGAGGTTGCAAAAGAAGGCAAAGGAGATTTTCTATCTACAGAACATACCCTGAAGAATTTCCGAAATGCGTTCTGGGAACCTTTTTTGTTCCTACGTGGTTCTGGTACTTCGGAAAAAGAAGTATTGGATAGGGCTCATGGAATTTTTAATAACAAGGTAAAAGAATACTCTGGGTACGATTACGATAAAGATAAGATAAAAGCAGGCGAAGAAATCTTAAAAAGAGCAAAAAGAGAATTGTTAGTTTGATTAAAGTTATCCAGAAAGACGGTGAAGTAGGCTGGAGCAGTCCGATCTGGATTGAAGAATGGTGCGGCAGATAAAAGAACTATAATGAGGGCAATAATGAATAGAGATAATTATAACCGAATTGGTGTTAAAAAAAGTAAGATGAGAAAAATACTTGCTAATTATAATTTAGATGCAATGATTGTAATTGATAGTTTAGACGTTTCTTATCTGAGTGGTTATTACAATAGCGATTATCATGGTGTTCAGCGGAGCACAAATGAAAGTATCTTCTTTGCAGTAATTGCTCGTAATGGTCCTTGGTTTATGATAGGCAGATGGCCTTGGGATGCAGGAAAAAGTAAAGATATTTTTGATGAATGTTTCCGTCCCCAAAATAGATCCATTCATGTTAATTCCAGATTGGATTTATTAGTTAAGTCATTACAAGAACGTAATCTGGCTGATAAAAAAATTGGCTTTGACTTAGACCATTTTCCTGCTGGCTGGTTGATGCATATCCAAAAAAAAGTGCCGAAATTAAAAGCCGTTAGCGCTGGTAAAATAATGGATGATTTAAGAGCGGTTAAATCGGAAAAAGAAGTCAAATTGATCCGTAAGGCAATACTAGCAATCGAAGACGCTTTTGAATTCCTCGCATCTAACCTTCGTCCTGGACTAAGAGCAAGAGAAGTTGGGGTTATGGTAGCGCAGCGGATTGCATCTCATGATGTTTTACCCACTTTTTGTTCAGCAACCGCAGAGGGAGCTGATTGGCAGGAACCACCATATCCCAATTGGTTTGGTAATGACCCAGTTCCTGAAAATGGTCTTTTCCGTTTGGATGTAGCTGCATCCTGTCAGGGTTACTTTGCGGACTTGCAACGTACTTTCCTTTTGGGCAAAGTTGATAAGATAGTGCATAAAAGATATAAAGAACTCAGCGATTTAAAAAAAGAAATGGCTCGCAATGTTTGCCCGGGTATAAGTATATATAAACTTCATGCCTTATTTGACAAGTTAAGAGCTGAAATATCTCCTTCTACTATGCATTCCATTCATGGCGTAGGTTTAGCTGTGCATGAAGTCCCCATGACATGCTATTGTGCAACATGTGAAAGAAATGACCCTTATGGGAAATATATTATCCCTGAAGGTTTTGTATTTGCAAGTGAAGCTGCTAGAGGGGCTCATCCTGATTTCCCCGAGTTAGGAGCAATGGGCGAAGAGGATATGTATTGGCTGACGTCGCATGGATTAAAACGGCTATCAAGTTATTCCGAAGGGAGTTTGATAAAAGTTAAAAGAAGTTAAAAAAAACGGCTTGCAAAGGGAGAATGGCAAAAGATATGAACAAGGAGATTTCCAACCTAAAGAAGATAAGAATAAAATGAAAACTATTTTTGCCAGGGCACCTTTTGAGTTCCGATATGAAAACCGGTCAGTTCCGAAGCCAGCGAAGGGAGAAGTCTTGGTTAAAATAAAGACCTGCGGTATATGCGCTACAGATTTTCATAATGTCAAATATTATTTCAAGACTTTTTCTCCCATCGGACATGAGGGCGCAGGTGAAGTGATAGAAGTAGGTCCAGGAGTTCCCCGCTTTAAATCAGGGGATAAAGTGGCTGTTTCCGGGCCTGCTAAATGCGGAAAGTGTGAATTGTGTAAAAAAGGCGAGGCGAGACTCTGTTGTAATGGTCCATCCGTGTGGAACAGTGAACAGATGATGTTTTCTGATTATATGACTATAGACCAGCGGTTATTGTGGTCTTTCAAAAAGATAGATTACAAAACTGCCGCTCTTCTTGAACCAGGCTGTGTAGCCCTGGAATTAATCAAAAATTCTGATTTAAAAAAAGGTGAAAAGGTGCTTATTATCGGCATGGGTGCGATTGGATTAATGGCTGCCCAGATGGCGATATCCATTGGAGTAAAGGTATATGGGGCAGACATTTCCCCTGCTAAAGCCAGTTTTGCTTCCGCAGAGAAAATAGGATTGGAAGGGATCATAAAGACCGATGAGGAATCTATATTAGAGGTCTGTTCAAAAAAGAAAATAAGACGAATAATGATTACTGCTCCGCCTTCCACAATTTTGCAGGCGGTCGAGGCGATTACATTTGGAGGTCTTATTACCTATATAGGATTAGGGCATAAAGGTCAGGAAATAATTTCTCTGGATATCAACAAATTTTTACGTAAGAAGGCGACTCTAAAGGCAGTATATGCAGTCCCTACACTTTATCCCAAAGAAGTCATGAAGATGCTTGAGTCTAAAATAATTAATTCTGACCTGATCATAACCCATACCTTTAAGTTTAATGATATTGAGAAAGCATTTAAGACTATCGAAGAGAAGAAAGGAAAAAGCATAAAAGTGATGATAGAGTTTTGCTAGTTATGAATTAGGCTGGAGCAGTCCGATCTGGATAAAAAATAGAATGATGTAAGGGACAACAATGGTTCACCAGAATCCGAATATCATATTAATTACTCCTCATGACCTGGGCACATATCTGGGTTGTTATGGATGGGATCCTCAGTTATCTACCCCCAGTTTGGATAAACTGGCAGATGAAGGGGTGCGTTTTACCAATAATTTTTCTACTGCACCCTTTTGCAGCCCAAGCCGTGGTTCTATTTTTACAGGGAAGTACCCACATACCAACGGATTAATGGGGCTTGTTAATCTGGGTTGGCATTTGCCCTCTTCAAACCGGATTTTAGGGCAGCTGTTGCAGTCAACAGGATACGAAACATTTTTGTTTGGTAATCAGCATATCGCAGAAGATTCTTGTATTGCAGAAGACCCTTCTCAGCTTGGTTTTGATTATATAAGTGAGCGCGGGAAATGTTCCTGTGAGGTTGTTGCACCAATAGTAACTGATTTTTTGAAGAAGAGGGCTAAGGAAGGCAGCAAACCTTTCTATGCGGAGGTGGGTTTTTCCCAGGTCCACAGACCTTATAGGGATATTGAAATGCTCTCTGTACAGGAGAAGAATATATCTGTTCTGCCCTATTTGGAAGATACTCCAGGGTTACGTCAGGATATGGCTATGTTCTACGCTGTTATCCAATACATGGATAGAGCAGTTGGGACAATTCTTGCTACACTTGATAATACGCGCCTGAAAGAAAACACCATAGTTATCTTTACTACAGACCATGGTATCGCCTTCCCCAGGGCCAAAGCGACTCTCTATGATCCGGGAATAAATACCACCTTACTTATGCGATGGCCTGATGGCTTTAACGGTGGTAGAGTGATTTCAGAACTTATCAGTAATATAGATCTGCTCCCCACTCTGCTGGATGTAGTGGGAATACCAATACCAGAAGATGTTCAGGGTCGCTCTTTTCTAGGACTGTTACAGGATGAAGAATATACTCCCAACAGCATGATATTCGCAGAAAAAAATAGCCATAAAGATGATATAAAGAGGTGCATAAGAACAAAACGATACAAATATATTCGCAATTTCAATGGGGGTCCGTTGATTTCTTTGCCATTAGACATTGAAGTAACTCTGGCCCGACGGAATATGGGAGATAGACATCTTGCTCCAAGACCTCCTGTTGAATTATACGATCTAGAAAAAGACCCTTATGAAAAGAACAATCTTGCTTCCTCACCAGATTATGCAGATATAGAAAAAGAGCTGTCATCAAAACTACAGAAGGTTCTTGAAGATACCAATGACCCAATTCTTTCTGGCAGAATACAAAGACCGGCTGATGAAGAGGAGATAATGACCTCATGTATAAAGGAGATCCATCAGCGTCTTTCTTACGAAAAAAAGATTCATCGTCGCTATGAAAAACTGAAAGAGCAGATTGAAAAAGGAAAATTAAAATGACTTCACGTGAAAGAGTAAAGAAAGCTCTCAATTTTGAGGAGCCGGATAGGGTTCCTATTGATCTGGGGGGGACGATTATGAGCGGCATTATGGCTCATGCGCTTGACAGGTTAAGAAAACATCTGGGGCTTGAGAGAAGGCCAGTAAAGGTTTACGAAGTTTTTCAGATGCTCGGTGAGGTAGAAATGGACGTAGTGGATAGGTTAGGAATAGATGTTCTTCCTGTTGAGCCGTTAGTTCAGTTTTTCGGGCTGAGGCGTAAGAATTATAAGCCATGGAAATTGTGTGATGGAACAGATGTTTTAGTCCCAGGTCAGTTTGAAGTGGAGACAAATTCTGAAGGGAATTATCTTATTCATAATGAAGGAGATATCAATAAACCGGTTGAAGGCAGGATGCCCAAGGATGGGTATTATTTTGACATGTCTTCTATGACTGAAACTCATTTAGATTTCAAACCTCCTTCTCTTGACGAAATAAAAAAAGAGAATCATATATCTGGAAAAGAATTGGAATTCTTGCAGGAAAGGGCTGAAAAGCTCAGGAAAGAGACCGATAAGGCTCTGCTTCTCGGATGTTGGGGAAAGGTCGGGTTACCAACTGTAGGCAGCATCCCGGATTTTCTATGCCTCATGGCGACGGATAGGACATATGTAAAAGATATGTTTGCCATACGCACAGAGACTGCTATCAAAAATATGGAGCTTTTAAAGGAATATCTTGGTGATAATATAGATATTTTGGGGTTGGATGGCTATGATTATGGTTCGCAAAAGGCGGAGTTATTTTCTCCCCAATGGTTTGAGGAATTATTTGTACCATATTTCAGAGAACAGAACGACTGGGTGCATAGTAATACTAATTGGAAAACATGGCAGCATACCTGCGGCTCTATAACCAAAATTTTGCCTATGTTGGTCAAAACACACCTGGATATTATCAATCCTGTACAGTGTTCAGCCGAGGGTATGGATCCTCAATGGCTCAAGGATACCTTTAGAGGAAAACTGGTTTTCTGGGGTGGCAGTGTTGATACACAAAAGACACTGCCTTTTGGAACAACAGAGGATGTAAAAAATGAGGTTATAGAACGTCTAAGGATTTTTGCTCCTGGCGGAGGTTATGTCTTTAATCCGGTTCATAATATTCAGCACGGAACACCACCAGAGAATATTGTTACTGCTTACGATACTGCTAAAGAATATAGCAAGGATGTTCTCCAGTCATGAAGATGCTTTGGGGCGCATAACGAGGTAGAGAGGAGTAAGGAATATGAAACTTGAATTCAGGCAAGATTTGGACAAAGTGAGACGAAACTGGCAGATGATGTGGGAAGGAAAGCTGAATCGCCCGATTCTAATGATCACTATTCCCAAAGAGGGTGTAGAACCGGTGGAAAAGTCTGTTTGGGGTGCGGCAAGAACTGAGCCTTATGAGGATATTTGTGATCAGGCACTGCGCTGGGCGGAGACTCACGAATTTTATGCTGATAGCGTGCCGTTCTATACTCCGTCTTTGATTATTGGGCTGATTGAAGCAGTTCTCGGAGCGAACACTATAATGGTCAATGAATCATGGGGTGTCGATACCCATACTGAACCGCTTGGACTGGAATTTGACGACATGGATTTTACGCCGAATTATGATAATCCATGGTGGATAAAATGGGTAAAAATCTGTGAAACTTTCAGACGAAAACTATCAGGCCGACTGATTTTTGCTGAAGGCTATCCGGGATATAATTTTGATGTTCTCGCAGCACTGCGAGGTACTACGGAAACTATGATGGACTTTTACGACAATCCTGATGCGGTACATCGCGCCATGCGACGTCTGCAAAAAACCTTTGACGAGCTTTTTGACGAACATGACCGTTTGCTGAATTACCGCCAATACGGCACCGTCACCCGGCACGGTTTTTACAGCAGCGGGGTGACCGCTGTACCGCAATGTGATTTTGGTTTTTCGATCGGCAAGGAGCAGTTCAATGAATTTGTATTACCCTATTTGACACAGGAAGTAAATCGACTGGACGATGTTGAATATCATCTGGACGGACCAGGCAACCTGACTCATCTCGAATCAATTTGTGGGATTAGGAAAATTGGTATTATCCAGTGGATAGTGGGTGCTGGAGAAGCTGCTCATCAGGATTGGAGCAGTCTTTATGAAGAAATTACCAAACTTGGAAAAGGTCTTTGGCTCGGTGCAAAATCTCCTGATATGGCCATTGAATTATGGAACCGATACGGCGTTTCGGGACGGATGGTGCTCTCCTGCCATGCAAAAACCAAAGCCGAAGCAGAACGCTATCTAAAAAAATTTGACTGGTAATTTGAACAAAGAATTCAATAATGTGAATGAAAGGAGAAAGATTACACGTGAATAAGATAAAGATAGGCTGGGCGGAAGCGGATATTACTCCAGAAAGTAAAGTTGAGCTTTATGGACAGTATTATCAGAGAGTTTCAAAGGGAATTCATTCAAGGTTGGGAGGGGCTGTGCTTGCCCTTGAGAGCGATAACGGAGAACAGGCAGTTATGGTCTCTGTTGATTTAGCGAATTTTCCACGTGAATTTTTGAATGAACTCAGAGACAAGCTTAAAGATAAACTGCCCGGGCTTGATGTTTCAAAAATCATAATGAACGCTATACATACCCATAGCGCACCGGGTGTATCATACCCGGGTAGAAGCTGGTGGACTCCGGACACAGAAACAATGTCGTTCAAAGACTACAGAGCGTTTGTCATTGAAAGATTAACTAATGCTGTAATTAAGGCATGGAATTCGAAATCCTACAGCCGTTTTGCAAATTCATTTGATTTTGCTACGGTAGGACATTGCAGAAGAGCTGTTTATACAAACGGTATTGCCGAGATGTACGGTGTTACTTCAAGGGACGATTTCATCGGAATGGAGGGAAACGAGGATTCCACTGTTGAAATTTTATTTACCTTTAATAAAGATAAAAATCCAACTGGGGCTGTTGTGAACGTTGCATGTCCTTCGCAGGTAATGGAGGCAACCTATGTCATTTCGTCGGATTTCATGGGAGAGGTCAGAAGACTCTTGAAAGAAAAGTTCGGGCAGGATTTCTGCACTCTCTGCCAGATAAGCTCAGCTGGCGACCAGTCCCCACGTGACCTTGTTAGAACTAGAGATGATGAATTCTGGTGCGAACATGGCGTTAAGGTAACAGGTAAAAGAATTTATGAAGCGGTTATCAGAGCATATGAAAAGCAGAAAAGCAAAGTTCAATTTGAAACTGAATTTATTCATAATGTAAAAGAAGCAACCCTGCCTAAGCGCAGAGCCTCATATCAGGAATATATAGAGGCATTGGAAAATATTAAAAGATTGGAAAAAATTCTTCCGACTGAAGCCGCTTTTAAAGCCTTTAGCGCAGAAGTAAAGAAAAACGAGAGGATACCTGGAAGACCGGGGCCTTATGACAGTAAGCTACATCACTTCGTACTTATTAGAAACAATGAAGCGGTAGTCAAAAGATACAAGGAGCAGAAAGAGGAGCCGAACTTCTTTATGGAGCTTCACACTATCAGACTAGGGGGCATTGTTTTTGTCACAAACCTGTTTGAGCTCTTTCTTGACTTTGGACTACAGATAAAGGCGAGAAGCAAGGCTGAACAGACTTTCGTAATCCAGCTTTCCTGCGGTTCTGCTGGTTATCTACCTTCCAAAAGAGCTGAGGCTTACGGCGGTTACGGCGGACTTATAATTAACGGCATTGTAGGCTCAGACGGAGGCAAAAAGCTTGTTGATAAAACTGTAGCTGAAATTAATAGGATCTTCTGAATGAAGTATTTACTTAGCTTGGATATAGGCACTTCGTCGATTAAAGGTGGACTTTTTGATACGACAGGCGCGGAAATAAGTATTATCCTGAAAGAATACGAGCTTGAAAAGTCTTCGGCAGGGATAGTTGAGCTTGATCCTGAAATTTATTGGCAGAGCGTTAAGAGCATAATCCGGAAAATATTAAAAGATACAAAGATTGAACCCCTGCAGATTGCTTCGGTCGGGGTTACAAGCCAGGGAGAGACATTAATTTGTCTCGATTCTGATGGCATGCTTTTAAGAAAGGCAATTGTCTGGCTGGACATTCGGGCAAAAGAGGAAGCAATAGCGTTGTCAGAGTTTTTTAGCCCGGGAAAACTATATGAGATTACCGGGCAGCATGAAGCGATTCCCGGCTATACTGCCGTATTGATTAAGTGGCTCAGCAGTCATGAACCAGAAATCTTCAAAAGAACGGCAAAATTTTTGCTGGTCGAGGACTTTATAATTTCCCGCTTGACCGGGCAATACGTTACTGATCGAGCATTGGTTCCCTCAACACTGCTTTTCAACATACGACAAAACGACTGGTGGGACCTTATGCTCAACTATCTACAGATTAGCAGAAAACAGTTGCCGAAATTGCTTAATTCAGGAACAGTGGTGGGAAAGGTTAGAGATGGTGAGTGTGGGTTATCAACTGAAACACTGGTTTATTCCACCCCTATTGATCAGGTAACAGGTGCTATTGGATCTGGTAATATTCACACAGGGATTATTACGGAGACTACTGGTACTACGCTGTCGATTTGTACCTGTACTGATCAGATTATATATGATCCAAAAAGACGTATCAGCGTTTTTGCCCATGGAATTCAAGGTAAATATGTCCTTTTGCCATGGGCTCCTGTGGGAGGGATGCTCTTGCGCTGGTTTCGGGACGAGTTCGCATCAGATGTTAATTTTGAGGAGTTAAGCAATATGGCAGGTAATATCGCACCAGGCTCTGATGGTCTGATTATCCTGCCGCATTTTGCCGGCTCAGGTGGGTTAATTTACGGTATTACTCTCAGTCACGGTAAAGCTCATTTCGCTCGCGCTATAATGGAATCGATAGCTTTTCTACTGAGAGACAACCTTAAAGCTCTGGAACAGCTTGGCATCGACACTTCAAGGGTGGTTTCGCTTGGGGGAGGTTCCCACAGTGAGTGCTGGCTGCAAATTAAAGCTGATGTTCTTAACTGCAAAATAACAACTCTGAATTGTGAGGAAACAACTTGTCTTGGAGCAGCGATACTGGCTGCAATTGGAGCAGGAATCTATCCAAATATTGAGACTGCAGTGACAAACATGGTTAAATTTAAGAAACATTTTGTGCCAAATCCCCTAAATACTGAACTTTATGACGCCTTATTTTCTAAATACCGTGAACTTAACAATATATATAAATTAAATGGGAAGAATAAAAATGAAAAAGTTGCGTCCTGCTAAAGCCGGTTTTGTCTGTTTCGGCGAAATTAATACGCCTAAAGATATAATTAAAAAGAAATGTGTTGATGCGAAGAGTATTTTGAAGATAGCTGGAATTGAGGTAATTGCGACTGCTCCAGTCTGCGATGATTCGGCAGGAGCTGAGGCTGCTCGGGCCGTTCAGGAACTTAAGAATAAAGAATTTGACCTTCTTATAGTATGCATTGCCGGGTGGATACCGTCGTGGGCAGTTTTTGAGGTTACTGAACACTTCAAACATTTGCCGATGCTTTTGTGGGGGCTTACAGGCTGGCAGAGGGGAGACCGCTTTGTGACTACTGCTGATCAGGCTGGAACAAGCGCTTTGCGAAAACCAATGGCTGACATGGGATATAACTTTAAGTACGTAGTAAATTTTCGGGGACAGGATGCCCCTCTGGATGAAATCATCAGTTTTGCTGAAGCTGCCAGAACAGTCAAAATGCTCAAAACGGCAAAGATTGGTATGATGGGATACAGGGATATGCGGCTTTACGGTACGCTTTACGACGGTGTTTCACTCAAGGGGAAAATCGGGCCGGAAATTGAACACTTCGAGATGCTTGAAATTGAACAGATGATGCAAGATGTCAGTGATGCCGAGATAGATATCGTATCCAAAGAAGTACTTATGAAATGGCAATTTACGAAAGATCCGCGGCCACAGACAGTGCACCAGACTGTCCGGCTGTTTCTAGCCCTTAAGAAGAAAATCGAAGAGTGCGGCTATTCGGCCTTTTCTTTTGTTGACGTTAATGGCATCAAGAAGCTGATGCAATTCGCTCCTGCTGGAGCTTTAACCCTGCTACATGAAAAGATGGATATTTGCACCATACCTGAAAATGACTCGATGGGAGCAGTAACACAGCTAATGACCTATTTTCTGACCGGGCAGGTAGCTGCATATCTTGAATTTTACGAGTTTATGGAAAACGGTGCTCTGATGGGAGTGCCCGACTACGTACCAGATGAAATTGTCGATGGAAATATAAAAGTAATGCCTAACTCTTTTGGAGGGTTTGGCGAGGGACTGCTGAATGTATCAACTCTAAAAACAGGAAAAGTCACTATCGCGCGTCTTACTTATACCGGCAACAAATACTCATTACACTTGATAACTGGTACTGCCAAGCCTCCGCGTAAATGGGAGGAAGCAGGCTGGGCGCCGCCTGTGCCACAACTACCTAGCCTGGAGATTGAGTTTGACGGCAATACAGGCAACTTTATTCAGAATGTGATGGGTCAACACTATATAATTTCATACGGCGACAACAGAAAAAGGATGGAAGACTTGTGTAACCTGCTGGGAATTAAAGTAATATCTTAATCAGTGACGGAAGTATTAAATATAAAGGAGAATTATTATGAGCTGTACTCGAAAGACACTTGGTGTGGGATTAGTTGGTTATGGTTTTATGGGAAAGGTGCATACTTATGCATATAAGACAATGCCTTTTTACTATGACTCTCCGCCGTGCAATGTGAAGCTTGTTGGTATATGCGACACTATAGATAACAACAGGTCAAAAGCAATTGAACAGGCAGGGTATGCTTTCCAAACAAAAAATTATGTGGACTTATTAAAAAGAGATGATATCCAGATAATTAATTGCTGTCTGCCAAACTTTATGCATAAAGAAATAATTATTGCTTCTTTGAAGGCGGGTAAGCATGTTTATTGTGATAAACCGCTTGCTCTTAATCTCACGGAAGCTGAAGAGATATATGCTATTAGTAAAAAGAGCGGACTAAAAACACAGATGGCACATCAATACAGATATATCCCTGCAATAATGAGAGCAAAACAACTTATAGAAGAAGGATTTCTCGGAGATATTTTATCATTCAGAACAATTTATCTACACTCAAGTTGTGTAACTCAGAAAAAGACATACAGCTGGAAAGCAGAATTTGGTAAAGTTGGCGGCGGGGTGCTTGTAGATTTGGGTTCTCATATAATAGATCTGTTGCTGTTTTTATTGGGTGATTTTGAGAAAGTGAGCGGAACACTCAGAAATTTTACATCAAAGGATAAACGCACAGATGATATTGCAATAGTAACGATAGATATGGCAAATGGAGCGATTGGAACCCTGGAAGCGTCAAAAATGGCGACAGGTGCTAACGATGAATTCAGGATAGAAATTCACGGCAGCAAGGGCGCAATGAGATTTAATTCTATGGATCCGAACTGGCTGGAGGTTTATGATAATACAGAAGCTGGCAGTCCTATAGGTGGCAATAAAGGTTTTAAAAAGATAGAGACAGTTCAGCGTTATCCGGAGCCTCCCGGAATCCCAATGCCAAAGTTTTCAATAGGATGGATACGCTGTCATGTTGCTTGTCTCTATTCATTTCTTGATGCTATTGTAAATAACAAAAAACCATCTCCTGACTTTGAAGAGGGTCTTAAACTGCAAAAGATAATGGATGCTATAATGCAATCTTCAAAAAGCAATGGATGGAAAAGATGTTAATTAATATAAGACTTAAAAATTAGCAATGGACTTATTAATAGGTCTTGATCTTGGGACTAGTGCTCTTAAGGGCGTGTTGGTATCTTCAGAAGGTGAGGTACTGGCACAGGAAAAATGTCTGACGCAGCTTTTAAGACCACAGCATAACTATGTAGAGTTTTCTCCTTCTACACATTACAAGGCAGTCTGCAATCTAATTCGTGAGCTTTGTTCAAAAGTTTTGCCTGAATCTAAGGTTAAAGCAATTAGTATGGCAGCAGCCAGTGGTAATACACTTCTACTGGATAAGAATAATCAACCCCTTACAAATATAATCAGTTGGTTGGACAACAGAACAGATAAGAATATTTTACCAAACTTAGATCAGGATAAAGTTCACAATATTGTAGGATGGCCATGGTCAGGAGGATTTCCTATGGCTCATCTGGCATGGCTTAAGCAAAATATACCTCATGTATATAACAGAGCTTGCAGGTTTAGTATGAATACTGACTATCTATTGTATCGTCTGACAGGTTGCTGGGCTATGGATACATCAACTGCGACCACGTTTTATCTGCAGGATCAGGTAAACAGCTGCTGGTATAAACCTTATTTGGATGAATTGGAAATTAAAGAGAATTCTTTATCAAAACTCACGCCATCTGGAAGTGAATTGGGATTTCTTACTCAGGATGCAGCTAATGATACAGGCCTTTCAACTGATACACTTGTTGTGCTTGGAGCTTTTGACCATCCCTCTGCTGCGCGTGGAACAGGCACACTAGATACTGGAGATCTTCTTGTATCGTGTGGAACATCGTGGGTAGGATTTTACCCAATTCAGAACAGGGACATTGCTCTCTCGCAAAATATGCTGATAGACCCGTTTTTAAGACCATCCGGCCCATGGGGCGCAATGTTCTCTCTACCTTGTGTAGGAGAGAAGATTGATTGGTATATAGATAATGTAATAGTTAGTCCAAAAGATCAGATTTCATGGGCAGAGAAATACTCGCGGTTTAATATCAATGCGCAGAAATCCACAGTTGGCGCCAATGGCCTATATCTTAATCTGGTTGATGATATTAAAACTATTGAAAGCAATCTTTCTTATCTTAAGCGTTCATACAATACTAGAGATATCAGCAGAGCTGTAATGGAAGGAGTGGCGTATAAGATGCGTGAGAGAATAGAAAAATTATCGTCCGCAGGCATTGCTGCCAATAACATAACTATGGTTGGCGGGCCATCTGAAAGTCCGATATGGCCGCAGATATTTTCTGATGTGACTGGACTTGAAGTAAAACTGCTTAATGGCGAGACAGCTGGTGCATTAGGCGCTGCAATCCTGGCAGGAATCGGCGCGGGTATTTTCAAAGATGAAACTGAAGGGTTTAACGCTATTGGTGGTAAGGCAAAAATAATAACTCCAGATAAAATATCTCATAATGAATACAATCATTTATTTGAAGAATTTATGAAAAGAGCGTGAGAGAATTTAAATATTATTGTAAGCTCTGAAGATAATGGAATAGGGGAGGCAATGCAGAATTATTACAAAACCGTAGATTTACCTTTTTACAAAAACGAAGTACTTCCTATCCTACCTGCGCAGGTATTGGACTTTCATGCCCATCTCTGGACTAAGCAACAGTGGAAGAAAGTGCCTTGGGAAGAGAATGCTCCGGGTAGTAAGTATATGGTAACGCAAACAGATTACAGCGTGGAAAAATTACTCGCTGATGGCAGGATGATTTTCCCTGACTGTAAATATAATGCAGTATGTTTTGGCAACCCCACGCCAGCAGTCGATTTGGAGTTGACAAACGATTATGTAGCTATGGCAGGCCGTAAGGAAAATTTTTTTCCTCTTATGATTGCAGGTCGGGATATAATGTCACAGGAGAAAATTAAACAGAGAATTCTTAAGGATGGTTTTATGGGGTACAAAGTGTTTCTGAACTGGTTTGGCAATGACTATGGAAATGTAAGTATTGAAGATATGATTGGTTCTGCTGAAATGGAGTTAGCCAATAAGTATCATTTGATTGTGCTTTTACATGTTCCGCGTGATGAACGTCTTGCTGATCCCGAAGTCCAGTCAGGGCTTCGTAATCTTTCAGAAAATTATCCCAATTCACAAATTGTTTTAGCTCATTGCGGCAGGTGTTATCTGCCTGATCAAATGAAGAAGGCTATAAATGCTGTAAAGAATTTAGAGAATGTCTATCTTGATACGTCAATGGTTATGGATCCGTTAGTTCTTCAAATGGTTTTTGAAACAATTGATTCTAAGCGGGTTCTTTTTGCAACTGACCTGCCCGTTGCGAATATGCGGGGGCGTAGGGTGTATGTAATGAATCACTGGGTAGATATTGTCCTAGAAGGGTATCCTCTCAGCGCCTATCGTGTAGAGGCGAAAGATATTCATGCCACTTTTATGGTTTATGAAATTATCCTTGCCATCCGGCGCGCTGCAGAAAGGGCGCAGCTATCTCAAGAGCAGCTTCAAGCGATTTTTTATGATAATGGCATGGCATTACTAAAAAGCGTACGTGTTTAAATGATTAATAAACTAAAAATTAACTTTTAACAAGAAGGAAAAAGAACATGTCAGATAAGATTGAAGTAGGTGTTGTGGGTGTCGGAAGAGGCGCAGGTTTTGCAAAGGGGGCAGGTGAATTAGTAGGGATGGAACTGGTGGCTTTATGTGATACATGGGAAGAACGGCTAAAGAAATTAGGAGAGGAACTTAGTGTAACTACTTATACAGATTATGATAAATTCCTTGAGCATGATATGGATGCAGTAATTCTTGCGAATTATTTTCATCAGCATGCACCCTTTGCCGTTAAAGCGTTAAAAGCTGGAAAACACGTTATGTCAGAAACTTCTGCCTGTTTTACAATTGCGCAGGGTGTAGAACTTATTCGCGAGGTCGAAAAAAGCAAAAAAATCTATATGCTTGCTGAAAACTATCCATACATGGTTTTTAATCAGGAAATGCGCAAACTTTACAAGGCCGGTAAGGTCGGCGAGTTTATGTATGGGGAAGGAGAATATGTGCATCCTGGAGATGCTGATTTTGTAAACAGAATTTCTCCCGGCATAAATCACTGGAGAAACTGGATACCCGCCACTTATTATTGTACTCACTCATTGGCGCCGATCATGTTTATAACTGAAACTATGCCGGTCAAGCTAAATGGATTTGTAATGCCCTATGCCCAGGACGATCCTGTGCAGGCAAGAAATGCAAGGAGAAATGACGCTGCTTCAATGATAGCATTACGCATGAATAATGGCGCAGTTGTAAAACTCCTGCAAGTAATTTTACGCGGACACGGCATATGGGTGCGAATTCATGGCAGCCAGGGGCTTATGGAAAACTTGCGTCATGGTGAAAGAAACATGCTTCGGGTTGTGAGAGAACAGTACCACGAAAAAATTACAAAACCCATAGAACAGATATATGCACCTAATTTTCCTGTGTTTGCAGACATAGCAAAAAAAGCAGGTCATGGCGGCGGCGATTTTTTTATGAATTATCATTTTGCAGAGGCAATTCGCAAAGGGAGACAGCCTTTTCTTGATGTGTATCGCAGTGTTGCGATGTCATGTGTAGGGATTCTCGCATATCGTTCAGCCTTAAATGATTCAAACACGCTGGATATACCAGATTTCCGAAAAGAGACAGTGAGAAAAAAATACGAGAATGATCATTGGAGTCCTGATCCGACACAACGAAAGAAAGGTGATCCGTGGCCAAGCATCCTTGGTGATATCAAACCCACCAAAAGGGGCATGGCATATGCAAAGAAGATATGGAAAGAGATAGGATACACAGGCGAATAAAACAGGACGAAGCGTCACAAAAATAGGAGAATTAAAAATGAAAAAACCTAAGATTGGCTTAATTGGACTTACAGCAGAATTGTATCAGGCGAAAGCACCGGATTTAGTTAATGATCTATCTAAATTCTCAAATGAATTAAATAAAGTAATGGGAAAATCTGCAAAGGTTATACACATTCCTCTTGTTTATACCAGAGCGCAAATGGAAAATGCCTGTACCAAATTAAAAAAAGAAAAGGTTAATGGGATAATCCTTGTTTTTCTTTCATATTCTCCAAGTTTAATTATCGCTCCGGTATTAAAAAAATATCAAGACATTCCAATATTACTATGGAATACACAGAAACTTTATACCATTGATCAGAAATTTAAAGTTTATGATACTTCCTTGAATCATGGGATGCATGGTGTTCAGGATACAGCCAGTGTATTGTTGCGAGAAAATATCAGATTTAGTTTAATCACTGGTCATTATCAGAATAAATGTGTTTTAGAGAAGATAGATAAATGGTGCGAAGCAGCATCTTTGATTAACCTTCTAAGAAAAGCAAGAATTGCCAGAATTGGCGGTAGATTCAAGGATATGGGGGATTTTGCAGTTAGTGATGAGAAAATCACTAAAATACTTGGTCCTGAAATACTTGATGTATCTGTTGATAAAATTGCTGAGGAATCATCAAAAATAAAAAGAAACGAGATTGAAAAAAAGATGAAATCTGATGGAAGAGATTTCAAAATAGATAAAAGTTTGGATAAAAAAACTCACTTTATATCAGCTCGACTGGAACTTGCTCTCAGAAGGATAATTCAGAAAGAAAAGCTTGATGGACTGGGTATAAATTTTATGGCATTTAAAGGTGATAAAGGTGCTGAGACAATACCATTTATGGCAATTGCAAAGTTTATGGCAGAAGGAATGGGGTACGGTGGTGAAGGAGATGTTCTGTGTGCAACATCTGTTTTAATAATGCAGAAACTCTGTGGAATGGCTGGATTTGTTGAGATGTTTACAACGGATTATAAAAATAATCGGATATTCTTTGAACATATGGGAGAGAGTAATCCTTTAATGGCAAGAAATAAGGCAAGCATAAGACTTATTAAAAAGGATATGCCTCTAAGCGGGAAAGGATTATCAACAGCGATGTTCCTGTTCCCTTTAAAGCCAGGCAAGGTGACGCTTCTCAATATTGCTCTTGATAAGGAAGGGAAGTTTAAATTTATTGTTAATTGTGGTGAAGTCATAAAAATGAATTTATTTAAAGACATTGATGCTCCACATTTTATTCTGAAGATTGAGGGTGATGTTCGGGATTTTCTTACCAGATACAGCCTACAGGGTGGTACACATCACCTTGCAATGGCATATGGAGATAAAACAGAAGAAATTAAATTCCTTTCTGAAATAATGGATATACCGGTTTTTGAGATATGATTTGATAAAAAACAGTTTTTAGACTAAAGAATCCTTTAATTTTTACATATCAGGAGGATGTTTTATGTGGAAACAGACGACAAAACAAAAACGGAATTTGAAGATTTTTAAGGAGGAGCTGGATGATTTTTTGCCTAAAAAATTTTTAGATTTTCATATACACATATGTCCAAAAGAAGCAATGCAAGGTGATTATGATATTTGTGGATATAAACAAAAAGAATATTCAATAGAGCAATTGCGGCAAGATTGTAAAGAGCTTTACCCTGATAGAGAATGTTATGGGGTTTGTTTTGGACATCCTAACAGAAACAGAAAATATAATTTTTCAAAAATGAATGAATATGTCTCAAAAGTATGTGATAGAAAAAAATTCTTTCCTTTCAGGTTATTACGACCAGAGGATAATCCAGAAGTAGTAGAGAAGGCTATTTTAGAGAAAGGGTTCCTTGGCTTTAAACCATACCTCAACTATGTAAATAAGCCAAACCCTGAGGATGTAGAGATAAAAGACATGCTTCCCGATAGATTAATGAGAATTGCTGATAAATACGGTTTGATTATAACACTCCATATACCGAAGAAAAAAAGGTTAGCAGATCCTTCAAATCAAAAACAGATTGTACACTTATGTGAAAAGTATGCGAATGCAAAAATAGTTCTTGCTCATGTAGGAAGAGCGTATTATCTGAAGAATATTATCGGAAATTTAGATAAGATAAAAAAAATTCCTAATCTTTACTTTGACCTTGCAATGGTAAACAACTGGGAAGTTCTTGAATATCTTTTTGTTAATGTAGAATCCCACAAAATTCTTTATGGTACTGATATACCAATTGCTCTTGCTGGTGGGAAATCGGTTGAAATAAATGACCAGTATACCTATGTTACGCCTGTCCCATGGGAATTGTCTATTTCCGATGACCATCAAAAACTAGTTTTCACTTCTTTTGCCTACGAAGAAATACGGGCGATCAAAAAAGCAATAAAACGACTCAACCTCTCAAGAAATTTTGTTGAAGATATCTTTTTTAATAATGGAATGAAGCTTTTAAAAAAAAGTAATGAGTAATGAGATAAGAAGATATTACAAGTTTTCTGAATATCTCAGGAAACGTTTTGGAGTTCGGGTTTATAAGGTAAGTATAGACGCTGGGTTCTCCTGCCCTAATAGGGACGGCTCAAAAAGTAAGGACGGCTGTATCTATTGTAATAATAGGGGATTCAGCTTTAACAGCCGTATTGCTTCGCTGCCAATAGAAGAGCAGATTGCTAAAGGCGTAGAGTTTGGTAAGAGAAGGTTTAAAGCTGAGAAATTCATAGTGTATTTTCAGGCATATACAAATACATACGCTCCTTTAGAAGTTCTGAAGAAAAAGTATGATACCGTCAGAAAATTTGAAGATGTTGTAGGCATATCCATTGGCACTCGTCCTGATTGTATAAATAAGGAGATTCTTGATCTGATTGAAAGCTATACATCTGATTACGAAGTGTGGATTGAATATGGGCTTCAGAGCATACACAATAAGACATTAGAGTTTATAAACAGAGGGCATGTTTATAAAGATTTTCTAGAAGCTGTGAATCTGACGAGGGAAAGAAAAAACATAAAAATATGTGTTCATGTGATTATAGGACTTCCTCATGAGACTGAGAGAGATATCTTAGAAACCGCAGAAGTTCTGGGCAGGCTTAAATTAGATGGTATAAAGATTCATCCTATTCATATAATAAAGAAAACAAAGCTGGAAGAGATTTACGAGGAAGGTCTGTATAAGCCATTGGAATTAGATGCGTATGTGAATTTGGCTGTAGGATTTTTGGAACGCATATGGCCAGATACTGTCATTCAAAGGATAACTGCAGATTGCCCAGGGGAATTTCTCATAGTGCCAATGTGGATTGTTGACAAAAACAAAGCGCTGGGTAAAATAGAAGAGAAGCTTCTACAAATGAATACATTTCAGGGCAGATTATATAAGGGGGTGGGATAATATGAGCATAAGGCAAGATATATTAGAAAAGATTTGTGGCGTAGAATTAAGCATGGAAAAGTTACCCAGGAAAGTATCAAGCTATTTTGGTGAAAACACGTTTAGTATTCCTGTAATAAAAAAACACATAAGTAAAAAGACCTTTGAATCATTTAGGCGCTGGCTTGATGAAGGGAAAATAATCAGCATGAAGGAAGCAGATGAAATAGCAAAGGCAATGAAGGATTGGGCAATTGGAAAGGGAGCAACTTATTATACACACTGGTTTCAGCCTATGACAGGTCTTACAGCTGAGAAACATGATAGTTTTATTTCGCTTGATGGAGAAGGCAGAGCTATTGAAAAGTTTAGCGGGTCAATGCTTATTCAGGGTGAGCCTGATGCGTCCAGCTTTCCAAGCGGAGGTATAAGAACCACTTTTGAAGCGCGTGGGTATACAGCATGGGACCCTTCAAGCCCTGCGTTTATTATAGAATGCGAACTTGGAAAAACTCTGTGTATACCATCCATATTCATTTCATATCATGGAGAAGCGCTTGATAAAAAGCTTCCTCTACTGCGCTCTGATGAGGCTATTAACAAAGCAACAGTCAGGCTTTTAAAACTTTTCGGGCATAAGGATGTAAAAAGAGTCTTTTCAGATTGTGGCGCTGAACAGGAATATTTTTTAATAGATAAGCGATTTTATAGAATGCGCCAGGATTTGCTTATGACAGAGCGCACACTAATTGGAGCATCATCTCCAAAAGGGCAGCAATTGGAGGATCAATACTTTGGCTCAATTAAGGAGCGCATTATAAATTATATGAATGATGTAAGTATTGAGGCGTATAAATTGGGTATTCCATTAAAGACCAGACATAATGAAGTTGCTCCTCACCAATTTGAGTTTGCTCCTATTTTTGAGGACTCCAATATTGCAGCAGATCACAATCAGCTTCTTATGGATATTATCAAAAAGATCGCCTTGAAACATGACCTGGTGTGCCTCTTACATGAAAAACCGTTTGCAGGTATAAATGGAAGCGGGAAGCACATTAATTGGTCTCTGTCAGATGATAAAAGAAATAATCTCTTTAATCATGGGAATACGCCAGAAGACAATTTGCAGTTTCTAGTATTGTTAATAGCCGTAATCCGGGCTGTTTACAAACATGCTGATCTGTTATATGCCAGTATAGCTTCAGCAGGTAATGAACATAGACTTGGAGCTAATGAAGCTCCGCCTGCAGTTATGTCAGTGTTTGTCGGTGATCAGTTAACAAAGGTTCTCAATACAATAGAAAAAGGTAAAAAGGCAGAATTTAACAAGCAAGATATTGTAAATCTGGGCATTGGCAAATTACCAACCTTTAATAAGGATGTAGTTGACAGGAATAGAACTTCTCCTTTTGCTTTTACTGGTAATAAGTTTGAATTTAGAGCAGTTGGCAGTTCCCAGAATATTTCAACACCTATTATGGTTATTAATACAATTGTCGCAGAATCTATAGATTATATTACAGATAGAATAAAAAAGGAGTCTAATCACAAGAATTTTAGTTTGAAGGTGCTGTATGTATTGAAAAAAATCATTAAAGAAACTAAATCAATTAGATTTGAGGGAGATAATTATTCTAAAGGCTGGATAAAAGAGGCGAAAAAAAGAGGGCTGATTAATGAGCCTTCAACACCTAAAGCGCTTAAAGCTCTTATTAAGGAGGAGAACATATCGCTGTTTGAGAAGTGCGGTGTGCTTACAAGGGGAGAATTAATTTCAAGATATAATATATGGATGGATATGTATTGTAAGAAGTTAGAGATTGAAGCCAATACTTTGCGTGAAATGGTGGACTCAAATGTAGTACCAGCCGGCTTTGATTATCAGGGGCTTTTGGCAAGGAATCTTACAGATCTGGTTAATTTAAAGAAGAGTGCAGGCTTAAGAGTTAAAGAAGAAGTTTTTGAAGATCTTAAAAATCACTTAACGGATGTAACAGATAAGACATATTATGTGAGAAAGCATACACGCAGGATGGAGGGGCTTCTGAAGAAAGCCGGCAATCTGAAAGCAGAGGAGAAGTCTAATCTATTCTTTGAAGAATTAAAACCTCTAATGGAGCATATAAGAAAACATGTTGATGAACTTGAATGTGTTGTAGCCGATGAGCATTGGGATCTACCAAAGTATAGAGAGATGCTTTTTGTGCAATAAAGTATAAAAATGGATAACATATCAGTAAAGATAGTTTCGTGGCTCAAAGAAGAAGTAAAAAAGTCCGGGACTAAAGGCGTGGTTTTTGGTCTTAGCGGAGGTATAGATTCTGCTTGTGTTGGGGTTCTTTGTCAGAGGGCTTTTAAGGACAATTGCCTTGGACTGATAATGCCGTGTGAGAGCCATATAGATGATGAAGATATGGCATTTCTGATTGCAAACAAGTTCTCAATTCCAGTCAAGAAAACATCGCTTGATGAGCCATTTAAAAGGCTTTTAGAAGTTCTACCAGCTTCTGAAAACAATATAGCCAGAGCAAATCTGAAACCAAGGCTAAGAATGCTTACATTATACTACTATGCAGCTGACTATGGATATCTGGTCTGTGGATGTGGAAATAAGACAGAAATAAAACTCGGCTATTATACAAAATATGGAGATGGAGGAGTGGACATTCTTCCTCTGGGTAGTTTGCTTAAGACTCAGGTAAGGCAGTTGGCCAAAGAGTTAGACATACCAGCAGAGATTATAGCAAGAAAACCCTCTGCAGGTCTGTGGCAAAATCAATTTGATGAAGATGAAATGGGCCTTTTATACGACGAAGCAGACAGTATTCTAAAGGCAATCGAAAGCAACAATATTACAGACATAGACAGACGAAAGCTCGATAAAGTAATGAGTATGATATCAAGTTCACAGCATAAACGAGATCCTATTCCAACCCCTTAGTTTACTGCAACAGCAGTTTGCTCAGCATGCTCTTCTATAAGCGAGGAATTAATATGCTCTTTGTCTATTTCTGCTTTATGTCCTCTGTAGCATTTTTCGCATACTTCCTTGTTGTTTTTAAAATACACTGAGTCCACTTCATTTTTGCATATTTCACATCTATACATTTACTTCACCTCCTCACATTTTTATACATTTGTCCTTCAAGCCACTCATCTATTGTTTTTCTCTTAAAACGCCACTGATTTGAAAGTTTTACAGCAGGGATCTTGGCATTATTAGCAAGTTTATAGACTGTTCTCTCATTCATTTTAATGTAACCAGCCAGCTCTTTTATGGTCATTATTTCACTCATGTGCGAAATTCTAACATCAAAATACATAGATGTCAAGAGAAAAGTTTGTTTTTGTATAAAAACAATATTAAACTACCTTAGAATACGATAAACTGACAGTTCCAGGTTTTTCAATTATCTTGATTTTAGTGTATAAAGCTATTACACTAGCCACAATGCTTGGAGATTTCAAAAGAGTGGAATTTAAAATTAAGAATTTAAAATTAATAATTGTCTTTATTCTGCTTCTATCCTTTCTAATTCGTATAGCTTATATTCTTACCTTAGATAATACAGTACTTATCGGCCCTGATGCAGGAACCTACGATGAATTGGCTGCAAATCTCTTAAATGGAAAGGGGTTGATACTTCACGAGGGAAGATGTTCGTTCAGGCCATGTCTTTTTCCTTTATTTTTAGCTGGTGTATATTCTCTTTTTGGGCACTCATATTTAGTAGCTAAGATAATTCTGGCTGTTATAAGCTCCTTCACCTGTCTTCTGATTTATTGGCTTGGCAAAGAGAGCTTTAATAAAAGCACGGGGCTTATAGCAATGGGAATATCTGCAATCTATCCCAAATTTGTCTATTATAGCGCCCACCTGTGTACTGAAACGTTATACATGTTTTTTCTTGTATTAAGTTTTCTTTTTCTCATTAAATATCGCCAGAGACTTTCCTTTTTCTATATAGTGCTCGCAGGGATGTTTTTTGCGCTGGCTTCTCTTACCAGGTCAATATTGTTTGCTTTTTTCCCTCTGGTTCTTATCTGGTTAGTAGTTGGAATGGAAAACAAGAAGAAAGCTTTTATGTGTTTTTTAGTTTTTGCGTTTACTATTCTTTTAACAATGTCTCCGTGGATTGGGAGGAACTATAGGCTGCATCACGCTTTTATACCTACTACTACAGAGGGAGGATACTCATTTTGGCTTGGCAGTAATCCTTTGGCCACTGGAGGTGGACATTGTTATAGCTCGGACTCCATTGCATTTGATAAACTTTCTGAAGTGGATAGAGATAAACTCTATTACAAAATGGGTTTTGATTATATAAAGAAGAACCCTTCAAAGTTTATTCAACTGTCATTTAATAAATTTCTCAGATTTTGGCGTATATATCCTCATCAGAGAGACGAAATAAAAAAGGGAGTAATAGTGGATTTGGGAATTGATCTAAAGTATGTGATTATTGGAGGAATCTCTTTTGGGCTGATTCTTCCTTTCTTTATTTTTGGACTTATAGTTTCTCGGTTTATGTGGCGCAAACTTCTACTGTTCCATTTATTAATTATTTACTACACTTTAATACATATGATGTTTTTTGCAGTCACTAGGTCTCGAGCGGTTGTAATGCCATTCATAATTATTATTGCCTCTTACGGAGTTTTGGTTCTTTTGTTTGGGTTTCCAAACGATCATTTATCTGAGGATACTTAGGTATGAGAAGAATAACAGTAGGTGATTTTAAAATTGCGATAGTAATTCCTGCATTTAATGAAGCAAAAAATATAGTTGCTTTGATTGGCGAATTACTAAAACTAAACTTGAATATAGATATTTTAGTTGTGGACGATAACTCTCCGGATGGAACAGCTGAGATTGTAAAAAAAAGTTTTAAAAAAAATAAAAATATCTTTGTTCTTCTGAGACAAAATAAACGAGGCAGGGGAAGCGCCTGTATAGACGGGTTCAAATATTTTCTATCCAACGGTAAGAGATATGATTGTATTTTTGAAATGGATGCTGATTTCTCGCATGACCCAAAAGAGATTGGTTTGTTTTTAGAAAAAATACCGAGATACGATATGATAATAGGTTCTCGTTATCTTCGAAAAAGCAGGATTATAAATTGGAGTCTCAAGCGAAGAGTTTTTAGCAAATTAGCCAATTTCTATGCAAGATTATTATTGCAAATCCCTATAACAGATTATACAAACGGTTACCGTTGTTATAGATATAATGTACTTAAAAATGTTGATTTTAATTTGGTCAAAGAAAATGGATATATTGTCCTTAGTGAGGTTGCTTTCCAGATATTTTTGAAAGGGTATCGTATTGGAGAGATACCAACTTTATTTGTGAACAGAAAAAGAGGAATATCTAATTTACACTTGAGAGAAATATGGCATGCCTTTAAAAGAATAACTGTTTTGAGATTCAGAGTTTATAATTAAGTTTGAAGACAGAAGACATGGTAAATCAAATCTCAATTTGCTTGTTTTGATAAAAATGTTGATAGATGTCTGTAGGTTCTAGATGACAATGGTTTAATTTTTATAAATCAGAAGGATTTAAGATTAATTATGAATGACTTAAAACAAATATATCATAGAAGACTTGGCAAAGATGATATTGTAGAAACAATTAAGGAAGTTTATAGAGTTCTGAGAAAAGACGGAAAATTTTTAATACTGCAACCGAACATTCGATATTGTTATAAAGATTACTGGATGTTTTTCGACCACATCACCCCTCTAGATGATAGGAGTCTATCTGAAGTTCTAGAAGTTAATAGTTTTAAGGTTATTGAATGTAGACCTAAGTTTTTACCATATACCACCAAGAATAAATTGCCTAAATCAGTATTTCTCTTAAAAGCATATCTAAAAATTCCTATTATCCAAAAAATAATTGGCAGGCAAACATTTATTTGTGCTAAGAAAATATAAATGGAAATGACCAATATCTTAAAACAAATACGCAAAAATTATATTATTATTTTAATTCTTTTTTTAGGATGTGTCTTACGTTTTATTAATCTTGAAGGTAGGTGTTTCTGGTGTGATGAGTTTGAATCGTATAATATAGCCCTGCAATCAGTGTCTTCTACACTGTCAAGTCTTATTCGTAACACTCCACATATACCCTTATATTACACTTTATTGCATTTTTGGTTGATGTTGGGGACATCCGATACTTTAACAAGAACATTCTCATCCATCTTTGGCGTAATGACAATTCTAATCTCATATCACTTTTTCAAAAAAATGTTTGATAGAAAGGTTGCCTTATTATCTGTATTTCTTCTGGCTATATCACCGTTTCACATAATGTTTTCAAGAATAGTTCGGGAATATGCCTTAACATGTTTTTTATCAGTTTGTTCAATGTTTAGTTTCTGGCTTGTAATATCAGCTAAATCAAACAGATTTTATAAGTGGCTAATATACGGCGTAGTTTCATTTCTATTAGTATATACTCACTATTACTGCTGGTTTATTATCATTGCTCAAGCAATTTTTGTATTAGTTTACAAAAGGGATAAATTAAGATTATGGATTATGACGAATGCGATTATATTTATTTTTTTTCTTCCATGGATAGCACTAAATCTCTGGTTCAGGTTAAAGGGAGAATGGGGCAGCGTCTTAGCAACTTATGCCTCGTCAACTTTCGGTTATTTTATTAAGGCAGCATACTTTTTTTATAGTTTTACTCTTGGACAGACCGTATATCCTTTTAATTTATATATCGTAGTTCCGTTGCTCGTAGTTTTTTCTATTGTATTTATTTATGGGGTGATTTATTTACTTAGAGAACATGGTCAATATAAGAAAATAATTTTATTCTGGTTATTTATCCCATTCATTATAGGGTTATTCATGCCGGCGTGCGCTCCAAGACAACTCTTGCTTATTTTACCGGCATTCTGCGTAATACTTGCAGCGGGTATTGTAAGAATGAGATATAAATGGGGAAGGTGGATTGTCGGTGCAGTAATCATACTTACTTTTGCATATTCAAATTATAATTATTTTACAAACAGGCAGTATTTTGATGTTGATATGGTAACTCCATGGCGGGCAATCACAGACGAAATTACCGTTAATGAACAAAAAGACGATGTAGTTCTTTTAGGAAGATTAATGGAGTGTTTTCCTCTTTATTACAGAGGAAATCTTCCGATTTATAGGATAAATCCATTTGACAAGCCGGAGCAAATCAAAAAATACGGAGAAAAACATAAGCGGTTGTGGATACTTCTGCATTCTGAAAGGCCAAGGGAGAATTTTGAGCAGTGGATGAGGGAAAATGGAGAAATTATATTGACTAAGAAGTATCTTTATGAAGAGGATACAGCTAAGGGATTAAAAGAAGGTTTTAAAAATATTCACAAGTATCATGAATATAAATATAAATTGTACTTACTTAAACTAAAATAAGATTGTCTTCAATTATTTTCCCGCTGAATATAATCACCTTTAGAAAGCCATTTTTCAAGTAATACATACAGAATTATAAACACATATCTGCTGCCCATTTCTTTGATTCTGAATTTTGCCATTCCTTCTTCTCTGCCGTGCCAGCTTATTGGAATAACAACATAAGAATACTTTCTAACAATAGCTTTAAGTGGAAGTTCTACTGTTAAATTAAAATGAACGGATAATATTGGTTTTATTCCTTCTATTACTTTTCTGCGATAACATTTAAAACCATTTGTTACATCATTCGTTCTTAGACCAAATAATATTTTTATGGAATAATTAGCAATTCTGTTCAATACTAGTTTTATAATAGGGTAGTTCTTAACCTTGCTTCCCTTAATAAATCTGGATCCAAACACACAATCATAGCCTTCTTCCAGCTTTTCATAACATCTTGCAGCATCTTCTGCGCTGTCTGAGCCATCTGCCATAAATATTGCAACTGCATCCCCTCTATATACTTCTAATCCCTTTCTAACTGCTAAACCAAATCCATGAAGAGGCATATTCTTTATATAACGCACTGAACTGTTTGTTGCTATAATATGCTTTACTATTTCTTCTGTTCTATCAGTGCTGCCATCGTCAACAATAATTATCTCAGAGTCTATTGAATTCTTGTGTAATGATTGCAAGAGGTTTAATACGGTTTTTTTAATAGACTTCTCTTCATTCCGGGCTGGTATGACAATAGAAAAAAACATCTCATTCACCCTTCACTCTTTTAAATACAGTTGTAGTTGGATAGATATATTTCCAGTCATGCGGGGGGTTGCCTTTTGGAAAAGAAATTCCTAAGATACAGGGACATTTCTCAAATTCTTTTATTTTAATATAAGAATTATGCGAACGCAAGATTTCCATCATTCCTGACCATTGCTGAAAATCGCTAATAATAAAATAGCTGCACTCTTTTTCTGCCAGCTGTTCAGCATTATTAATAATCACTAATCTATATTTTTCTTTATTTAAAGGAGGAATTTCAAATTGCCAGGGATCCCTCACCATGCCAATTTTTGAATTTTCAGGGATATTTTTGGAAATCCACCTCCCAGCTTCTGTTCTAATTTCGCCGCTCATGATATTCTCAAAGGCAACCGTGTAAAGGAAAACCCAACCTAAAGAGATAATGATCATACACGTGAACAAATATAGCATCCAATGCAAGGACTTTTCTTTTAGCCACCTACATATAGATAAAATAGAAAAAGCGCCAGCCAAAGCTAAAAAAGGAACAATAGGCAGAATATATCTCACCATCTGGAATTTTGCCAAAGCAAAGAAAAGGTAATAAAGAGCAATCCAGATTACTGCTAATTTTTCTGATTTTTTGCCTTGCCGAATAAACAACATCAATCCAAGAGCAGAAATTATCAAAAGAGGACAACTTAGTCCCCATCGGGTTAGATTAACGAAGCTAAACAAAGTAGATAAGAAGTTTTGAGCAATATGGCCGTACTGTTGAAGATAAATATTAATAACCCGACCTGTTTTCTTTGAATAAAAAAACATATATGGGTTCAGGATAACAAAAGTAAGAAGCGCAGACAGAAAAGTTAATAGCAATTTTTTGATAATTGAACGCTCTCGAGTTTTTCTCAAGGATTGCTTTGAATAGTCCCGTATCAAAAAAGATAATGGAAGAACAAAAAGAATTAATCCGCCCGGATATTTTGATGAACCTGCCAGTCCGGATGTAATTCCAAATAGAATATAATATTTCATCCTGTCAGACTCCAGTATTCGAACAAGGAAAAAGAAGGATAACGTAACGAAAAAAACCATAGTGACGTCAGGCACAAGAAAGTGAGCATTAATAACAAAAACAGGAGTGATAGCCATGATAATTGCGGCGAGTAATCCATGACCCTCTCCCCGTATTTTTTTGCCGATCAGATAAGTAAGGTAAACAGACATTGTTGCTAATAAGGCAGAGAGAGAGCGACCTACCAAATAGATTTTGGCCATTTCAAATGGATGAAGAAAATAGAACTGAATATCTGTGGTAATAGTCAAAATATTAAGGAGCGCGCCAATGCCCAGGAAAAAGGCCACGAGATATATGTAAAGGGAACCATAAAAATAATATTTGGGATTAAAGTCGAGTTTACAGGGATTCATATTACTTACGCTTTTAAGAATTGATTCCTCAAATGGATGGTAAGTTCTAATAGGATTGTAAACTGAAGTTGGGAGACTTTTTCCATCCGTTAGACTCTTAGTCACCATCGATTCAGTTATCAGGTCTGTCTCGGATTTGATCTGAGATTTGCCAGAGTAGTAAAGCTGATTACGGGACTGACTGGGAAGCCCCCACCAGATGGCATAAAAATTTAATCCCAGCGATAGTATAAGAATTAAAGATATAACTATTCCCGACTTCATAGGGTTATTATCAAGGTCTGACATAATCAAAGACCCTCCTAATTAAAAAGAAAAGGTGGCTTAGTGATTGTATCTCTTTGAATTGTTTTATCAGAATTCTGGGGCGCAAGTGAAATTTGAGTATAGCTTTTCTCTGAAGGCTCTTTATCTGTTTTGCCGTCAGCCCGGGAGGAGCATAAGCTACACGAGAGGGTCTGATATCTCTCCAATCCAGATTTTTTAGTTCACCCTGTCTACTCAACTCCTCATAAATCTCCGTTCCGGGCATAGGATGGAAAATAGCAAACTGGGCCCTCTTCAGCTTTAATTTCATGGAAAATCTTATAGTTTCCTCTATATCCTCTTTATTTTCTCCAGGAAATCCTATCATGAAAAGACCTACGGGCTCAAATCCAGATTCATTAAGTATTTTAACCGCTCTTTCTACTTGTCTCAAGCCTGAACCTTTTTTCATTCTTTTCAGAATCCGCTCCACCCCGGATTCGATAGCTATAGTCACATTATAACATCCTGCTTTCTTCATTATTTTCAGCATATGTGAATTCAGGAGATCAACACGCACCCCACTCGAACAATGCCAGTAAATATTACTATTCACGTCTATAAGTCTCTGGCAGAAAGACTCCACAAAATGTTTATCTATAGTAAAGTTGTCATCTTCAATATGTATTTCACGCACCCCGTATTTTTCTTTCAAAAGCATTATTTCCTCAACTACGCTGTTAAGGGACCTGAATCTCGTTTTCTTTCCGGTTAGGGTATGGGTGGCACAAAAGGTACAGGAATAGGGACATCCTCTTGAGGTAACTATAGGAGCGATAGGGAAGGCTTTAGCAAAACCTTCGTGCGGAGCTTGGGGATACCCGCGGGGATCAATCAAATCCCATGCAGGCAGTCCAAACTCATTCAAGTCGTCAACAAAAACAGGGTTATTTACCTTTGTCTGGCCATGCTCTCTCCAGATGAGCCCGGGAATTTTTGAAAAATCAGCTTTCTTAATACCGGACAGACAATCAATTAACCAAGGTAAACCTACTTCTCCCTCTCCTCGGAAGGAAAAATCCGCATTTCTCAGATGATCCATAACCTTGTAAGGTGCTCCCGATGGATGAGCGCCACCAACTATAGTTACAGGTGAAGGGTTAATGTCCTTAATAATCTGCAAACTTTTTTGTACAAAGGGAATATCACATGACCAGACCTGAAAGCCGACTGCTTCTGGTTTAGTCTGACTAACAAATCTCGCGAATTTTCTAAAATCCATCTTCTCTTTAACACAATCCAGAATCTCTACCTGATGATTGTGTTTTCTCAAAGCAGTGGCAAGGTAACCTAGTCCCACCGGTGGTGAAACGATATGCGTCTCACTGATCGGTCTGACCAAGAGTATGTTCATATGATGAAACCTATGTTTATTCTTCGCTCCTCATGTTAACAGATGTTTCCTTTACTTAAAAACAGAGCCTATATTCTTGCACACAGCACTCAAAATCCATTTTAACTCAGAGTATGATTTTACATTCCTAAGTAAATCATATATCTTTTCCAGTCTGAAATAAAACTTGTGATATGCCTTTTTATAATATGCTAATACTAATTCAGAGGTGGTTTTTCCCATTTCAAAAAATACCTGTCTCCCGTAAAATCCGGCGTCTGCGCCACTAAAAGTATCTATAAGAAATCTACCCTTTTCAGACACCCATTTATATAACTCTGTCCCTGGAAACGGTATGGTAATCATATAATTGGCTATATCCGGGTTCATCTTTATTGAAAAATCTATGGTCTTGTCCATCGATTTTGGTGTATCTCCAGGCAGTCCAATCATAAAATTCCCGTATACGAGAATACCTTCTTTTTTAGCCCAACAGGTTGCCTGTATAACTTGTTCAAGGTTCAAATTCTTTTTAATCAGCTTTAAAATACTTTCATCACCTGATTCCACTCCAAAACCAAGTTTAAACACGCCTGCTTTTTTCATTTTTTTTATAAGAGATTGTGGTAATCGGTCAGCTCTGACCCCGTTCTGGATATTTATCGCTAAGTTATATTCCTTTTTAATCAGCAAATCAAGTATCCTTTCAGTTCTTCCTATATTCTCTGTAAAATTATCATCCAATATGTCGATTTGGCAAACCTTGTATTCTTTTACAAGATAATCAATTTCTGCTATGACATTTTCTGCTGAACGCATCCTTATCCTGCTGCCAAAAACACCTTTATTACAATAAACACACTGGTATGGGCACCCTCTGCTGGTAATAATTGATGCTACAGGTGTTCGTCTGGATCTGCTTTTATATTTTCTGATATCGGGAAATAAGTGATAATTGGGGAAATCTATTTCATTAATATTTTCGATGAGCTTGCGTGGTTTATTTATGATTATACGGCCATCTTTTCTAAAAGCTACTCCTGCCACATCTTTATAAGGGGGGTTATCTCTCTTAATATTTTCAGCGATTTCTTTTACGGTTTGTTCTCCTTCACCTATTACCACCGCGTCAACATCAGAATTCTGAAGATTATATTGCGGGAGTGAAGTAGGATAAGGTCCTCCAAGGATTATCTGAATTTTTTTAAATCGATTACGAAGCAATTGTATAAGGTTGAAGCTGCTTCGGCATGTAACTATATTCGTTGAAATTCCTACCATATCAGGTTTAATCCTGTCTATCAAGTCTGCTACTATAGAAGCACGAATACCCAACACATTTGCATCAATTATTTGTACCTCGCAATTGGAATTTTCTAAGGCTGTTGCTATATATCCCAATCCTAATGGTGGCTCAATAGTAGCCTCATTTACACCTAATGCATTATCAGGAAATGGATTTATCAGTACAACTTTCATCATTTTACCTCTTATGACATCGATTCTCTATCTTTTTAACGACCCAACCGATTCCATGTGAAGCAAATATAATCATGAATGGCTCTATAGGAATTCGATTTCTTTGAGTAGAAAAATAAACCATGGATGAGAGGATATAAACAGCAAATATAAATAGAATAATCATGACCTGTTCTTGATAAAGTCTCCACTTCGTGAACACTGTGATTAACCCCAGAATAAAAAAGGCCAACATTGGACCATAAACGATATTATGTTTCCAACTGTATAAACTAATGGAGAAGAATTGCCAAAACCCATATCCTAGATGATGAATAAAATTGAGAGGATGTTTTTTTATCAGCATCAATTTATTTTTGTAAAATAGCTTGTCGATTTCAACCTCATCTAATGAGGCAATTATTCTCTTATATTCATTGATAAAGTATTCTTCAGTGTATATATTTTTTTCAGAACTCAGAGCCAAAACAGCGTAATTTTTTTCTATGTTGCTTTTCCCCTGGCTTTTTCCCAACTCGGGGATGTCAAAAAAGACATCAGAAAAGCAGAAAGTAAATCCACCAATAGTGGATATTAGAACGAATCGGTCACTCCATAAGCGATAATTTCTAAGCGTCCAGGGAAGTATAGTAATGGTAATTAAAAGGATAGTTATTATTATATTTTTAAACGCTCTCTTTGATGACTTTGAATACAAAACCATCCAGAAAACTGTTAGGGGAACAAACAACAATAACACTGGCTTTGTCAAGATTCCCAAACCAAGAGCTACGATAGAGCTGACAAGGTGCAGTCGCTTCCCATCTTTCAAAAATCTTAATAGGAAATATACGGTCAAAAGGGTAAAAAGAGTAAGTAACGTTTCTCTATTGATATGGAAGCTGAAAGCTGCTTGCGTTGGATAGAAGGCCAGCAGAAAAGAGGATAGAAGTCCGACCTTTTTATTAAAAACCATTTCCCCGATCTGAAACGTTAAGAAGACTAAATAACCGCTGAGGAATATCTGGAAAATCACTGGAATCAGGTAATTATATCCAAAAAGAAAATAAAAAATAGCTATAAAGAAAGGATATAGCGGAGCCCTAAAAGAAGTCGGGTTATTAAGACCGGTCTTGCCCGAAACGATATGGGGCTCATCCTGTGGATAATTATAAGAAAACTCTCCCTTTGTGGCAATGTTTAAGGCTATCGAATTGTACCCATCAGAATCTGTGCCACCTCGCACAAAGCAGAGAGCAATCAAACGTATCAAGACTGCCATTATTACAATGATTATTAATAACGTCTTTTCTTTCTTCAATAGTTGCCAGATTTTATCAAGCATCTCTTTTCTTAGTCATATAGTTCCTTGGGAATTTATAACGCATGCTTTCTTTTATTATTCGTAAGAGAAACTTCGTTCCATGTATAATCACGCTTGATTTTGCCTTTCCCTCCTTTCTTGCTCTTTCTCTACTGACTATCTCCACTATCCCCATTCCCATTCTTACAGAATTAGCAATAATTTCGATCTCTATTTCAAAAGATTCTGAATTATAATAGTTTTTAGTAAATACTTCTCTTCTAAATCCCTTGTAACCGTTGAGGGAATCTGTCAGTTTTGTGCCGAAAAGCAAATTGACACACCCAGTAAGAAATATATTGCCAACGGTTCTAATAGCAGTGTACTCTTCACTACCTCCAAGAGCTCGGGAACCAATCACCAATCCTGCTCCTCTCTCAATCGCTCTCAGGAAAGCAGGTACTTCCTCAGGCCGGTGAGAGTAGTCAGCATCCATCATGATAAAAATTTGACCATGAGCTTTTTGAAATCCACATCTTAAGGCATTCCCTTTGCCAGGACTTGCTTCATTTCTAATCACAATATCTCCAAATTTCTTTGCTATCCCTGCTGTTTCATCCTGGGAGTGGTCATCAACCACGATAACCTCAAAATCATATTTTTCCTTAAGACTATCAATTATTTTCATCAAATCAGTCAAAACTAAACTGATGCTTTTTTCTTCATCCCTTGCTGGAATGACAATGCTGACCTTCTTCTTCAATATTCACCTCCCAAGATAAGTTTTTTACATCTTATCAATATAATTCCTTCTGAATTTCCAAATTTTTATCAGATAATCCAATGTATCCCTAAAAATCCTAACCGTGGATTTTTTCTTTATCTTTTTAATCTCCAGACAAGGAATCTCTATAATCTTTAAGTTATTATAGTAGCTGCGAAGCATAATTTCTGTATCCCAGAACCAGCCTTTATCCTCGACGCTCTTTAAAATGGGTATTATTTTATCGCGGCGAAAGAATTTAAACCCAGTCTCTGTATCATACAGCCTGTTCTTTAAAAACAACTTGGTTAAAAACCGATACCCACGGCTTAGAACATGTCTGAATATATTTTCTCCCATTTTTAAAGGATAAATCCTTAAAGCAGTGGCTATATCATAACCATCCTCTATAGCCCAGACCATAGCCGGAATGTAATGTGGATGTATAACCAGGTCCACATCCAGAAAACCAACAATTGTTCCTTTAGCCAATCTAATACCATCGTTAACAGCCCCACCACGGCCTGTATTTTTTTCGTGAAATAATGATCGCATATTATGGCTATGGCTATATTTGTCTATCAGTTCTTGAATGAGCCGACGCGTATCATCCTGACTACAATCATCGATAAAAATCAGTTCATAAGAATAATGAGTATAGTCCATTACCCTTATTATCTCTCCAACACTCCACTTTAAGTGGGGAGATTCATTGTAACAAGCTATGACAATGGAAAGATAAGGAACGGACATAACGATTCCTTCTTCTATTTAGATGAAAGGTAATATCTTCTTAACAGCTCTTGCTATATCGTCCAGGTCACCTTCCGTCATCTGGGCGAACAAGGGTAATCTCACCAATGATTGACTTACTTCCTCTGTAAACAACAGATCTTCTTTGCATCCAAGCACATTTTTACCATAGGGTGATGAATGCAGAGGAACAAAATGAAACGCAGCTCCAATGCCTTCCGCTTTCAATGCTTCAATAAACCAATTACGCCTTCCCTTGTTTTTTACTCTAATAGGGTATAAACTCCAGTTAGAGCGAGCGTATTCCTTCTCTATGGGCAGAATAATCTTATTCTGAAAGCCTTTTAGTTTTTCGGTAAGAGCTAACGCATTTCTTCTCCTCATCTTATTTATCGCTTCTAATTTCTGGAATTGCTCTGTCAAAATAGCGGCCAGCAAATCAGATAAGACATAGCTGCCACCAATGTCCACCCATGTATATTTATCTATTTCTCCTCGAAAAAAAGAGGATCTATTGGTCCCTTTCTCTCGAATAATCTCTATTTTTTTAGCTATCTCTTCATTGTTGGTAACAATAGCGCCGCCTTCTCCACAAATAATGTTCTTGGTCTGGTGAAAACTAAAACATCCCACTCTGCCAAGAGTACCCAGATAAGATCCCTTGTACTTTGCTCCGATGGCATGGGCAGCATCCTCAACAACTAAAATATCATGTTCATCAGCTATCTTTAATATCTCTTCCATACGGCAAGCGTGACCGGCATAGTGAATGACAATTACCGCCTTTGTTTCAGGAGTTATTGCTTTGAGAAAACTCTCCGGGTCTATGTTGAAAGTATCTTTCTCTATTTCCACAAAAACCGGTCGAGCTCCTTGTCTGAGAATAACATTAGCTGCCGAGACAAAAGCAAAACTAGGCAGAATAACCTCGTCTCCTTGTCCCACACCAGCCACCATCATAGAAATCTCCAGGGCCGATGTGCCTGATGTTACCAAAAAGGCGTGTTTCAGCCCAAGATAATTCTCCATCATCTTTTCCAACTCTCTGCCTTTAGGACCATCTCCTACCAGTTTTCCAGACTTTATGGTAGCCACTGCGGACAGAATCTCTTCATCTCCAAGATAAGGGATCTGAAGAGGTAAAAATTTTCCCCTTACCCGCAGGCCACCATTAATAGCTAATTCTGACATATTCAAATCGTCTGCCAACATTAAAGCAGTTTCCCTTTCAAAACAAATACTGTCTTTGGAGAGCAAAAACTCAAAGTAGGAGGATTTAAGACTTCTATCCGGAAGCCCTTTTTCTCTAACAGATTCTTTAATTCTTCAGGACTATCCTTAAAAAGTTTTTGAGGCACAAAAAAAGACTCTAGAATGGTTTGGGAAATTGGTTTTTCTCCATGCAAAATATTTCTTCCCAAAAATATCTTACTCATAGGTTGAATAACAAAAGCCATCACTCGAGCAAAAAGGAGATGATATCTTGAAGGCAGATTGCTCAGTATCTTCCTAAACCACTCATACAGAATATCAATCTTTTGTTTTCTTAATGACATTATTAAAAGTCTTCCTTGTCTCTTCAATATCCTGCGGAATTCATCCGTTACTTTGTTGCGACCATTTATATAAGGAAATACTCCCACTGATGATACTAAATCAAAAGAATTATCACAAAATGGCAGATTAGTTATATCCCCAAGCTGATAATTTACATTTGTCAGATTATGTCCATTCCGCAGTTCCATTCCCTTTCGCAAGCAATCATAGCTGATATCAATTCCCAGAGATTGCTTAGCTTGTTTCTTGCCAAAACATACCGTGGCTATACCAGTTCCACATCCGGCATCAAGAATTACTTTATCCCTAATTTCGGTTTTTTCAAAGAAGGTCGCTATAAATTGTTCCATAGACACTGCATCAGGAACGAATTCATCCCCAATTAGATCAAATAGCTTAGCAATCTCCATTCTTACGCTTTTTAAATCCATACTCCATCATAAAATGTTATTGTAAATATATCATGCTAATATCCTACCGTCAAACGCTTGATTATTTAACGCCTATAGAATATTATATTGATAATTACAATGAGAATCCTAAATAAAAAGTGTTACCTATGTGCCCAGCCAGCACATGTACTTTATATCTTCTTATTTTCACTTATTGTCAGATTCATATATCTGTATTTTTTCAAACAGAACATAATGCACATTGAGCATTCTCTTTTTGGTGATGCGGCTCAATACATTCTGATTGCAAAAAACATTGCCTCAGGTAATGGATTCAACATGTTGCCTGATTCAAACCTTTTAGCAAACAGAGCTCCACTTTTTCCATTTATTCTTGCCGGAGTTTTTAAGTTTTTTGGACAAGGTTACTGGCCGACAAGAATTTTTCAAGTTTGTATGAGCTCTCTAGTTCCTGTTATTACCTATCTCATTGGGAAAGAGGTTGCTTCTAAAAGGGCTGCGATAATTTCAGCATACATTTCTGTGTTTTATCCTTTTTATGTTTTCTATAGCGCGTACGTTCTTACAGAAACTTTGTTTGTTTTTCTCTCCTGTTTATCCTTATTATGTTTAATCAGATTTATAAAAAGAGGTTCCTATAAAGACTCATTGTTAGCGGGTATATTTTTAGGGCTTTCAGCGCTTACAAGACCTATTGCACTGGGATTTGGACTGTTTTTTGTAATGTGTTATTTTTTTGTATCTGGATGCAGACTTAAAGGCAGTGCTATAATTTTAGTAACTATGTTGTTAGTAATATTGCCATGGACTATAAGAAACTATATTGTTTTTGAGAAATTTATTCCTATTACTACTGAAGCAGGGAGAGTTTTTTACAGCGGAAATAACCCGATGAATAAAACTGGCGGGTGCATTAGAGATGTTGATTTTATAGAGCCAGAAGAGACAGGAAGCATGAAAGAAGTTGAAGCATCTAAATACATGTTTAAGAAGGGATTGGAATTTATAAGACACAACCCTGTAACTTTCCTTAAAATGAGTGTGAAAAAAGCTGGGAGATTGTGGAGGGTTTTTCCTTATTGGACATCCGGCTTCACCAATATAAAATACAAATTAATAAGCATATTTTCTTACGGATTGATCCTTCCATTTTTTCTTATTGGGGTATTTTTGAGTATAAGAAACTGGAAACTTGTTTTACCTTTGTACTGCCTTATAGTGTATACCAGCATTTTTTGCATGGTATTCTACGGCACTATGAGATTCAGACTTCCCCTAATGCCTGCTGTTATTGTGCTAGGCTCTGTAGGAATAGATAGATTGTTATGGAAAAAGTAAAGGTTCTCCACATAATTACTCGCCTGATTCTGGGTGGGGCGCAGGAAAATACATTGTACACAGTAGAAGGATTGATGAAGGATCCTGCCTATAATGTTACACTAGCTTCAGGCCTTACTACAGGTCCTGAAGGAAGTCTCGTGAGCAAGGCAAAAAAATCCGGAGTAAATTTAGTAACCATTAACGGACTGACAAGGAATATAAATCCCTTTAGAGACATAAGCGTTTTTTTATCTTTATATAAACTAATAAAGAAAAATGATTTTGATATAGTACACACGCATTCTTCAAAAGCGGGTATTCTTGGAAGACTTGCAGCAAGACTGGCAGGGCGTAGTGTAATCATACATACAATACATGGTTTGCCGTTTCATCCGTATCAGAGCAGGTTTCTAAACTTTATTTATATCCGCTTGGAGAGATTGGCTGGGAAATACACAGATAAGATAATTACTGTCTGCGAAAGCATGGCTCAAAAAGCGCAGGCTGCAGGCATAAAACCTGTTCATGGATATGTAACAGTCTACAGCGGTATGGATTTAGATAAGTTTATTGATGAGAAAACGAATTCCCGGCAAGCAAAAAGAAACATCGGACTACCTGCTGAGGCTAAGGTTGTAGGTAAAGTAGCAAGGCTTTTTCCTTTAAAGGGCTATGAATATTTTATCAGCGCATCGAAATATATTTCGGGACGCGTGCAGAATGTATATTTTTTAATCGTAGGAGATGGAGTTTTAAAGGAACAATTAGAACACAGGGTTAGGCAAATGGGATTAAAAGATAGATTTATTTTTGCTGGACTTGTCCCGCATGATGATGTGCCAAGATTTATTGCTGCAATGGATGTAGTTGTACATACTTCATTAAGAGAAGGGTTAGCAAGAGTTATACCCCAGGCAATGGCTATGTCCAAACCTGTAGTGAGTTTTGATATTGATGGTGCTAGTGAACTAGTACATAACAACGACACGGGTTATCTTGTTAGTCCCGAAGACACTAAAGGACTATCAGAGAGAGTAATAGATTTGCTAAATGATGCAGAAAAAGCAGAGAAAATGGGCATAAATGGTAAAAAACTTGTGGACCCGGCATTTCGCATAGAAACAATGATTGATAAAATAAAAGGAATATATGATAATCTATTTAAATTAAAAATTAATAATTTAAAATTTAAAATTAATTAATGATGTGGTATATAGTTTATTTTTGCTGTTTTATAGTGTCCTTCCTTTTAAGTCTTATCCTGGTTCCTATTGCCCGAAAATTTGCAATAAAGCACAGCATACTTGATCATCCTGGGGAATGGAAGATACATCTAAAACCTAAACCATTACTTGGAGGAGTAGCAATATGTATAGCATTTATAGGAACAGTACTTATAAATTTGTTGATACTCTTCTTTGGTTCTGAGATTTTTTCTCTAACCCACTTAATGCCTGATTTTTTATTCAATGAAATCGTTTCAATAAAGGCTGTATTGCCCAAACTAGTTGTTATTTTGTTTAGTGGAATACTTATATTGGGGTTGGGGCTGGTGGACGATATTTATAAATTATCTGCAAAAACAAAACTAATGGCACAGATAATGGTTGCATTACTGCTTATTAGTTTTGGTGTAAGAATAACGCTTTTTATAGAGAATAATTTTATTAGCAGTCTTATCACACTTGTATGGATAGTGGGGATTACAAATGCATTTAACTTACTGGATAATATGGATGGACTCTCAGCAGGTGTGGCGTTTATTGCGTCTATGATATTTTTCGCGATAACAGCATTACAAGGGCAGGTTTTCACTGCAACAATACTTTTAGTTTTTGCTGGAAGCATATTTGGTTTTTTGCGTTATAATATGTATCCTGCCAGGATATTTATGGGCGATGCAGGTAGTATGTTTATAGGCTATATACTGGCTGTATTAACAGTTGTAAGTTCCTATTATACAAAAAGCAGCCCTACATTCTTTCCTGTAATTATGCCTGTTTTAATACTTGGAGTGCCAATCTTTGATACAATATCCGTGGTGATCGTAAGGATTAAGAGTAAAAAAGCCATTTTGCAGGGGGATAAAAATCATTTTTCACATAGGCTTGTTAATCTAGGAATGACACAGAAACAAGCAGTATGGTTTATTTATCTGGTTACCTTCTGTGTAGGGATTAATGCTTTACTGCTTTGTTTTGCTAATATATGGGGAGCAGGTGTGATATTGGTTCAAACTGTGTGTATATTCATAATTATTGTAATTTTAGAGAGAATAGCAAAGAGGAATAGTGATAAGAAAAGCGAAAATAGCTGACACAAAGCAGATTTATGGCCTGATTATGGAATTTGCAAACAAGGAGGAAATGCTTCCGCGTTCCTTAAGTGAATTATATGATAACTTAAGGGATTTCTTTGTGTTTGAGGAGGCAGGGAAGGTTTCTGGATGTTGCGCGCTTCATGTTATATGGGAAGATCTTGGTGAGATACGGTCTCTTGCTGTGAAAACTGAAAAACAGGGCAAGGGGATAGGTGCTAAACTGGTAGAAGCATGTATTGAAGAAATGAGCCAGATAGGATTGAGCAAGGTGTTTGCGCTTACTTATAAACCTGAGTTTTTTGAGAGGAAGGGGTTTTTTAGAATTGACAGAGCAGAACTGCCTCACAAAGTCTGGGCTATTTGTATTAAGTGTCCAAAGTTTCCTGATTGTGGAGAGGTTCCTGTTATGTATAAGACAAAGACAAACATGGAAGTAGAATGATACTAAGAATTTCATTGTTTGTTTTAAGTTTTGTTCTGATAGGAGGTTCTTCAATGGCAGGGGAACTTGTTCTTAGTCCAGGGATTGAGGAATTAATACTGGCAGTTAGTAAGCCCGCTGTTTTTTCATTCGTCAAACAGGATGCATGTAAAACATATCTATCATTTCTGATAAGAGCAGAGCCTGAAAAAGCCAAAGGATATACAAAGGGCTTAGTAATACATATTAATGGAACTAGAATAAAGACTTCAGGAAGATTGATAAATAAACCATTCAAATACAATGATTGGTGTAATGCTCATGGCGTCTGGACAGTTCCTGTTTCTGGGGACTATTCCTCTTTTATCTTTGATGTTACTGATTTAATTAAAAATAAGAACAGGATCATATTTCTCAGAGTTCCCCGTTCCTCGTCTGAAGCTCCGTTTTTTCTTAAGGAAGTAAAGATAATCTATGAATCAGGAGACAAAGAACCAAGCCTGGAGAAAGTAGAAGAAAAAATAGCAGCAGTCAAGAAGAGAGAAAAGCCTCCAAAAGAAGAGATTAAACCTCGTAAAGCCGAGCATCCTAAGAATGAAATTAACTTAACTCGCAAGGAAAAGGAAGTCAAAGCAACTGCCCTGGAACCAGTTAGCTTTTTCTTTGCTTTGCCGGACGTGAAAAAGGCACATCTTTCTTTTCTGGTAAGGGCTAAGTCAAGGAAACCAGCAGGTTATGTAAGTGCTTTGATAATTGAGATTAACGGTACCCAAATAAAAGACACAAAAAGATTGATAAATAAGCGCACAACTGGCGAATCAAATGTTACAAGTTATGGGCTCTGGAAAGTGCCGAAATCAAGGGACTATTCTTCATTTGTTTTTGATATATCTGACTTAGTGGAGAAAGAAAACAAGCTTATATTTAAAAGGGTTCTCTCTTCTGAGGGAGCTCCTCTCTACTTCAAGCAAGTAAAAATAATGCATGAATAAGTTTGAAAAACTCGTAGCAGAAGCTGTTGACGAACTACCAGATGAGTTTCAGCGGAGAATGGAGAATGTGAGTATATCAGTAGAAGACAGACCCTCTAAGGAGATACTCAAGAAACAGGGGATAAAGAGTCCCATGACTCTTCTCGGATTATATCAAGGCATTCCACTAAAGAAGAGGGGAGTGCATTATTCAAACGTTCTTCCTGATATGATAACTATTTATCAAAAGCCTATTGAGATGTTATGCAGAAATGAAGATAGAATAAAGGAAAGAGTTAAAGAAGTAGTCATGCACGAGCTTGGCCACCATTTTGGAATGACTGAAGAAGACCTGGCTCGCTAATAATAGAAATCGTATGGCAACGCAATTATTTGGACGCAGCCAGAAAATACGTCTTTAATAATCCTGTTTTTGCCTATTTTTATGTAATACCAAAATGATAATGTCCTAATTAGCCAAAATAGAAATGTCCGCTTTTAAGGAAGCTATAATACCCGATTTGAGAGGAGGGTATTATGGCAGAAAGGGACATAATCATGGCGAGTCAAAGGGAATTA
>JBDRTG010000017.1:0-20078 GCA_043824255.1 bacterium | reverse complement strand
CTCAGATTACTCACGCATTTTGTCCTCCTCCCCATCTCCCTTGCTTTTACAAGTGCAGGCAAAAGCATTGATGCAAGCAGGGCTATGATGGCTATTACGACCAAAAGCTCTATAAGGGTAAATCCGTTCTTTCCCCAAATTCTCCTTATTTTACTTAACATTTTAAATTTACCTCCTCTCATTACATCAAATCCTAAATTCTAAACTCTAAATCCTAAATAAATTCAAAATTCTAAATCTAAATGTTCTAAACATTATTTTAAGTTCTCAACTATTGAGCCAAAAATCCTTGTAAGTTCTAAAGCTTCTTGGTCTAAATTCATTCTTTCTTTATCACAGTCAGCATTATTTCTCGTATCTATCAAGTTCAACCAATATCGGCTTTCTTTTGCTTCTTTACGACAAATCTTTATTCTCATTGCGAAATCTTTCTTACTTAATGATTCGTTAGCTTCAATATAATTTGCGCCAACTGAGCCCGATGACCTAATAACCTGTTTTCCATCTTCAATGTTTCCTATTGTTTTGGGTAACTTCTTTATAAGGGCTCTCACTCTTCTTGCAAACTCAAGAGTGCGATCTTCTAAGTCGTACTGTTTTGAATTTTGTGTTTTAGTCATTTGTATTTGTTTAGAGTTTTCTCTTCCCACTACAACTTCTCCGAATTATAAGTTTAGTTTTAAACACTATCTTTTTTGTCTCACTATGCTTATTTTTGATTTTCTCAATAAGCAGCTCACATGCTGCTTTGCCCATTTTATAACCAGGCTGATGTACGGTAGTTAGGGGTACATCCATTCCCGCGCTTGTTGCCAAATCTGCATATCCAACCAGCGCAATATCCTCAGGAACTCTTAAACTAGCTTTTATTATTGCATCATATGCTCCCGATGCCAGAATGTCATTAGCGGCAAATATTGCTGTTGGTCTTGGGCTCATCTTCAGGAATTTCTCCATTGCTAAAGAACCATATCTACGATTCCAATAACAACCACCTTGTATTAAATTCTCATCAAACTCAAGATCGCTACCTGAAATGGCCTTTCTATATCCTTCTATCCGCTCCTCAGCAGTGGAACAATTTTTTGTGCCCCTGATATGCCCTATTCTTTTATGCCCAAGATTGATTAAATGCGTTACTGCTCTGTAGCTCCCATCTATATCATCAGTAACTACATAGTCAGCATCTATTCCATCTACAAGAATATCCATAATAACAAAAGGAACTTTATCCTTTATTAATTTCCCAAAATGTCTGTTTTTAGAAGAATATCCTGCTGGGGATATTATCAGTCCGTCTATTTTTTTATCATAAAGTTGCTGCATATACGTTTTTTCTTTTTCCAATTTATCGTCTGAATTGCAAAAGATAATATGATATCCTTTTTTATTTCCTGCATCCTCTACTCCACGGGCAATATCGGAAAAATAAGACACATTTATTGCGGGAACAATTAATCCTATCGTTTTGGTTAAAAGGGGTTGATTATCCTTCCTATTTAAATTATAAGGATTGGCAACAAATGTTCCCTTGCCTTTTTCTGCAAAAAGCACGTTCTTACTAACCAGTTCTGAAATAGCGCTTCTTACCGTAATACGACTGACCTTATACTGCGAAGCGAGTTTGTTTTCTGATAAAATAGGATCTCCAGCCTGTAACTTTTCTTTTAATATAAGCTCAGCAATCCGCTCTTTCAGTTCCTTGCTTTTTAATAAGCCTCTAATTTCTGACACCATGCCATTTCCCTGCTTTCTGGTTTGTATTTGTATTATTATCTTACAAATTTAATACAGGTTTACCTTATTGTTTATTTCTTGTCAAGCGATAAATGTACTTGACTTAACTTAAATTATTTAAATATACTTACTGTGGAGTAATGAGAGTATATAACTAGCGATGAAGAATGAGGCGTTACTAGAAAATTTAGGAACTAGACCCTGTGTTGTAGCAGTGCTTAATAAGGCTTCTGTAGAAACTGCTCAATCAGCGCAAAAACTTGGCGCAGACATCCTGGAGCTTCGTGTTGATATGCTGGAGCGCTGTTATCATACTGGAGAAAAAGCAAGCTCTGTTATAAAACAATTAAAGAAAGAAGTTAAATTACCTGTTATTCTTACTATACGTTCCTCAAACGAGGGGGGCATGGCGAAAATAGCTGATGGCAGACGTCTTGATGTTTTCAGGGAAGCTATTTCAGAAACAGATTTAGTAGATATTGAAATTAGTTCAGATCGCATAAATTCTGAGGTGATAGAACTTGCCAAAACACGGAATAAAAAGGTAATTCTTTCTTACCACAATTTTGAGAAGACACCTGCATTGCCTTACTTGAAAAATCAGGCAGAAAAAGCATGCGGGTTGGGATGTGATATTCTGAAGATTGCAGCAATGGCAAACAATATGGAAGAAGTAAGGAGATTACTGAATTTTTGCTCCAACTGGGAGAAAACAAAGATATCTGTTATGTCAATGGGCTACTTTGGTGCAATGTCCAGACTGGCTGGGTTTCTATTTGGATCTTGTCTTACATATGGATTCATAGATCAACCTGTCGCTTGCGGGCAATTAAGTGTAAAAGATCTGGTTAAATATTGTCATATTCTTTATCCCTAGTTTTTTGTTTTCTCTACTTCACAAATCATTGCACCTTTTGCAAGCTTGACTTCTACCTTATCATGAGGTTTTACCCGACAAGTGTCAGTAATTAATGTTCTCTGAGGTAATTTCAGTGTATAGCTGTATCCTCTTGAAAGGGTAGCAAGAGGGCTAAGCGTATTCAGCTTTCCTGAAAGATTGCTCGTTCTCTGTATAGCAAGCTCCAATATATGGGAACAGGTTCTATCCATCCTTTCGGAAAAATCGTCAATCTCCTGCTTATATTGGAATAACCTTTCCTCTGGATGTCTTAGGGTATAGGAAGACAATAAACTGAAAAAATTTTCCTTCTTTAAACTTAAGTTATTTGTAAGTGCTGCAGTAATCCTTGTTTGAAAATCCCTGATTTTTTGAGTGATTTGCTCCATCTCTCCAATAACAAGTTCAGCTGCTACAGACGGAGTTGGTGCGCGCAGGTCTGCAACAAAGTCACTTATTACAAAATCTATCTCATGACCGACTGCAGAAATAACAGGAATCTTTGAATTATATATTGCTCTTGCAACAATTTCCTCATTAAATGCCCACAGATCCTCAATAGACCCGCCACCTCTTCCAACAATCAGCACATCTACTTCTTCCATTTTATTAAACTCATCTATCGCATCAGCTATTTCTTCCCCAGCCCCTTCTCCCTGAACCTTGACAGGATTAATGAGAATCTCTACCTGATGGAAACGCCTGTTAATAACATTAAGAATGTCTCTGATTGCAGCACCTGTTGGAGAGGTTACAATCCCGATCTTTGTTGGGAACAGAGGAATTGTTTTTTTGTGTTCAGAAGCAAAAAGCCCCTCTTTTTGCAGCTTTCTTTTGAGTTGTTCAAAAGCGAGCTGAAGTTCGCCAATTCCTCGAGGTTGAAGGAGCCCTACAATGAGCTGATAGTCTCCCCTGCGCTGATACACGCTTACATTTCCAAGAGCCAGCACTTTTATACCATCCTCTACATTGAATTTTATCTTCTGGTTAGCTCCTCTGAAAAACACAGCATTAAGCTGGGATTGCTCGTCCTTTAACGTAAAATAGATGTGGCCTGAAGAGGGCATCCTGCAATTTGATACTTCTCCTTCTACCCACACACTTGGAAAACTCTCCTCCAGCAAATTCTTTATTCTTGAAGTAAGCTCACTTACAGTAAAGATATGTCGTGCCTGAGACTCATAATCATATGTTAACAATGAATATCACCTGAATGTATTTAATCTTATATTCTCCAATCTGCAATATCTTTGTCAAGAATATATTCTTCCTGTCCAAGTCTGATTATTTGCTGATGCTTGTTTTTGAATATATCAATACACATGGATGAACCTGTTTTCTTACAGTACATTGAGCATAATAAAGCTGCTGTTCTGATATCCTCGTCATTTGTATTAGGCTCAACCAGAACCACTGGCCCAGGCACGTTTTGAGGTTCAAGATGTATCATCTTATCCACAGCAAGCTTAAGCAATTTATTGTTTTCCCGCTCATTTCTTCCAATTATGACTTTTATGCCTGATGGAAGTCTAAAATGGCGGCCGATTTTTAATAATTCAATATCTTTTAACATAAAATCTGGTTTGAATTTCATTAGATCTTTCATCCGCTTTGAGAAATTTGGCTCTGTAAGCAAACACCCCCCAGCCGGGGCTGAAAACTCTCGAATTCCATATCTCTTTGCCAGCATAAACTGGGGTTTTCTTGACCGACCTTGAATATCAAACAATCTGTCTCTACTTATCCATCCTTTTATGTCAGGAACAGTAGGAGAAAGCAGCTTTGCAGATAAAGGACGAAGGATCAAGCCCTTTAAACTCGAATCCTTATCTATAATATTCATCGCATCCCTACGCTGGGACATTGGCCTTTCTCCAAGAACCTCCCCTGTAATCAGGAAAGAAGCTCCTATCTTCTTCATATATTGCCCGGCTTTTATTAGCATATAGATCCTACAGTCTAAACATGGATTCACATTCCTGCCATAACCATACTCAGGATGTTTAACTATATTCAGAAAATCCTGAGATGCCTTATGAGAATGCAATGTTATTCCCAGTTCGTCAGTACTTCTTTCTGCATAAGAAGATGCTGCAGTTTTTATTGATTCCGAAAAAATATGCACAACAGTAAATCCATACACCTCAACACCCTGCTCCATTACTATCTTTGCACCTAGAGCACTGTCAAGCCCGCCGGATATCAAAGCAACTGCCTTCATAAAACCTTCTTTATGTTATTACTCTATTTGACATAATAACATATTAAATAAATATGCGTCAAAAACTAGATTTTTCTGTTAGTTTGACAAATCATAAACCAGAAGCTAAACTTCATAGACCAAAGTAGTCTGGGTAATAAGGAGATATGTGCGTGAAACTGGTTAAGCTTGGAAGCACAGAGGAACAGGTTTCCAAGATGTGTCTTGGGACAATGATGTTTGGTAGAAGGTGTGATGAAAAAGAATCAGACAGAATATTATCATTTGCTTTGGATAATGGAGTCAATTTTATTGATACTGCTGCAATGTATGGTGAAGGTGAGACAGAAAAAATACTTGGACGTATAATGAAAAGTAGGAGGAAGAAGCTCTTTATAACCACAAAAGTTCACAAAGGCATAGATAGTAAAAGCATTCTTGCAAGCATAGATGAGAGTCTCAAGAGGCTTCAAACAGATTATGTTGACCTGTATCTGATTCACTGGCCAAAGGAAGGGATGAATCCTGAGAAAATCATGGAGGCTCTTAATGAGGTTACCGAAAGCGGAAAAACACGCTTTATAGGCTGTTCTAATTATCCAGCATGGCTTTTTGCACATTCTAATTGCATTGCTAACCTCAGAGGGTGGAAACCTTTCATCAATCATCAGGTCTGCTATAATATAATTGAGAGAGGAATTGAGATTGAAGTACTTCCGCAGGCAATAGCAGAAAACATAGCAATAACTACTTACAGACCTCTGGCAATTGGACTATTAACAGGAAAATATAAACCTGAAGAACCTATCCCTGACGATTCACGAGGATATGGTGATTGGCGGATTTCAACATGGCTCAAAAGATATAAGAATGGAATTCTGAGATTCTTTCAATTTGCCAAGGATCATGACCTAACACCTGCTCAGTTAGCCATATCATGGGTGCGTAAATCTACTGCCGTAACCTGTCCAATTGTTGGAGTTAGTTCCCTTAATCAGCTAAAAGAAGGCATAAAAGCATTTGACTTTAACCTATCATATCAAGAGTATAAAGAAGTAACAGACATGTTTGATACTGGCGTAAAAGAAGAATCCGGTGGGGACTATAAGAATTTACGACGACATCTTTCCCTCTTAAAATGAGAATTATATAAATGTACAGGTTCTTCGCAAATATAGATACTGCTCTATTCTATGCTGTAAATCATGGTTTAGAGAACAAGTTTTTTGACATAATAATGCCAATTATAACAGACATAGCATATTGGGAAATTCCTCTTTTAGCTGCCTGGCTATGCTTAATGATATTTGGTGGGAAAAAGGGAAGAATAACAGGAATAATGCTTGTTGTATCAATTATACTTATAGATCTTTTCAATAGCTATCCTCTAAAATTTCTTTTTGCAAGAACACGTCCATGTAATGTGCTTCTTGATGTTCGTACCCTTGTGCCAACTTCAACTACATACTCATTCCCCTCATCTCATGCTGCTAATATATTTGCACTAGCAATCATACTGTCAAACAAATACAGGAGTTTCAGTTTTTATTTCTTCTCTGTTGCACTGGTTGTAGGCGCATCCAGGGTCTACGTTGGAGTACATTATCCATTTGATGTTTTAGCAGGCGCAGTTGTTGGAATACTTTGTGGATTAGGGGCGCTGAAACTAGAAAAATATATTCTCCAGAGAATTGAAGTTGTACAGTAAGAATTGTTGTGATAAAATTTGAGGTCATATGACAGCTAAAAAAGAATTAAGCTCCTTAAAATCTCCCGTAATTGTAGCACTGGATGTAGATAACCTGAAACAAGCAGAAATACTCATAGAAGAGCTTAGGGATTATGTATCTGTTTTCAAAGTAGGAAGCCAGTTATTCACAAGCCAGGGACCTGCTATTATAGATTTTATTCATGACAAGGGCTGTAAAGTATTTTTAGACTTAAAGTTCCATGATATACCCAACACAGTCTCATCAGCAATTGGTAATATAGTTAAAAAGGGTGTTTTTATGCTGACAGTGCATGCATCTGGTGGAATAGAGATGATGCGTTCTGCATATGAAGCAGCACAATCCCGAACCATTCTTTTAGGTGTTACAGTTCTCACCAGCATAGATGAGGGAATTCTAAAAAATGATCTACATATAAGTGCTTCCATAAAAGAACATGTTTCGCATCTTGCAAAAATGACGAAGAGAGCAGGATTAGATGGCGTTGTTGCGTCTTCAGAAGAAATAAAATATATTAGACAAACATGCGGAGAAGACTTTCTGATCGTTACACCAGGCATAAGATTTCGAGACTCAGATAAAGATGATCAAAAACGAACATCTTCTCCTGCGCAAGCTCTAAATAGAGGCGCTGATTTAATAGTAATTGGAAGATCTATTACTAAAGCTTCCAGCCCTAAGCATGCAATAGAAATGCTCATAAAAGAAATCAATGAGCAAAGAATAGATGGAGACAATGCTTAGAATTCTGAAAACTTGGATTTTGAATTTGTTTCGAGTATTCGGATTTATGATTTCGGATTTTAGTAGATATATGACTAATTTAGAGTCCAGAGAAAGATTGGAACGAAAACACGCAAGAGTTGATGTAGCTTTAAAAATCTGCGCCAAGCATGAATATAAAATGGATCTTTGTGATAGTAATGTTGTAGATATTAGTGAAACCGGACTATGTTTTAAAACAGATATTCTCTATCCTGTAAAGAGTGAATTGGAACTTGAACTAGAATTTCCACAAGACTTTGGAGCAAAAGAGGAAACCCGCTCTTTTTATGCATTATCAGAGGTTAAGCAAGTCAAAAAAACAGAGAAGGGTATGTATCTAGCAGGAGTAGAATTCAAAAAAGTTCATCCGCGTTTTAAGAGAAGATTAAACAAATTCTTAAAAATGGAATTGGAGAAGAAAATGCGAGCATGTATAATCTATTTTTCGTTAACTGAGAATACACACCAATTGGCCCAAATGATCTCACAAGAATTAAAACACAAGAACTTTGACGTTGATTTAGTGAGATTAGAACCAATTAATGGAGCAAAGACATTTGCTGGACAGGGTATGACAGCTTTGCAAAGAAAAAGGGTTAATATTGGTGATGTTAATTTTGACCTAAGCATGTATGACCTGATATGGTTTGGCTCGCCTGTTTGGGCTTTCAGTCCAGCACCAGCATTAAATACTTATCTGGATAAATGCTATGGGATTGAGCAAAAAAAGGTTGTGGTATTTTATACATACGGAAGTGGCACGGGAAAGGGTAGAGCCGTGAGAATTGTTAACGAAATGTTAGAACATAAGGAAATAAAATCCCTGCATTCTTTATTAATCGCAAAAAGAGACTTAAAAAATAGACAGGACGTTAATAATAGAGTAAATGAGTTTTTAGAGAGGATATTATAATAATGAAACAAAGTGAAGTCTTGGATATCTTCAGGAAATGCGATGCTCTCCTTGAAGGCCATTTTCTGCTCTCTTCAGGTCTTCATAGTAGTCAATATATTCAATGCGCTAAGGTTCTCCAGCATCCAGAGTGTGGGACTAAACTTGGAAAAGCTATTGCAGAGCTTTTTCAGCATGTACAATGCGATGTAGTTGTATCTCCTGCAATTGGAGGAATTCTCATTGCGCAGGAAGTTGCGAGAGCCCTAGGTATTAGAGCTATATTCTGTGAAAGAAAAGAGAGAAAGATGATTCTTCGGAGAGGCTTTGGAATTAAAAAAAAAGAACGGGCGCTTATTATTGAAGATATCATTACTACAGGCCGCTCGACTATGGAAGTTATTGCAACTGTGGAGAGTTTCAAAGGCTGCATTGTTGGCATTGGTGCAATAATTGACAGAAGTGAGAAAAAAATTAACTTTCCCACAGAATTTAAGAGCCTTGCTAAGCTAATTTTTAAAAATTATAATTCTAACAATTGTTTAATATGCAAGCAGGGGAAAATCCCTTTAGTAAAACCAGGAAGCAGAGAAAAAATAGAAGTTTAGGAGGTATGTATGTTGCGTTATCTTACAGCAGGTGAATCACATGGACCAAGTCTTACAGCTATCCTTGAAGGCATGCCGGCCGGATTGAGGATAAATAAGACAGAGATGAATAGAGAACTTGTACGAAGACAATCCGGATATGGCAGAGGTGAAAGAATGCAGATTGAGCGTGATACTGTTCAAATAACCTCTGGACTGCGCATGGGATTAACACTTGGCTCGCCGATTACAATGATCATAGAGAATAAGGATTGGCAGAACTGGAAAAATGAACATCCTATAACAAATCCCAGGCCAGGACATGCTGATCTTGCTGGAATTATGAAATATAATCAACTGGACATAAGGAATATCCTTGAGCGCTCAAGTGCTCGCGAAACAGCAGCTAGAGTTGCAGTTGGCGCAATTGCTAAAAAGCTACTAAATAAATTTGGCATAGAGATTATAAGTTGTGTATGTGAAATTGGTGGCGTGGAAAAAAATGAGAAGCTAATGAGAGAGAAAATAGACCAAGCACGGAAAAACGGCGATAGTCTGGGCGGTATATTTAAAATAACAGTAAAGGATGTTCCTGCGGGATTGGGATCTCATGTGCATTGGGACAGAAAGCTGGATGGAAGACTGGCTCAATGTTTGATGAGCATTCAAGGAATAAAGGGTGTTGAAATAGGTCTTGGATTTGCCGCATCAAGAAAACCAGGTTCAAAGGTTCATGATGAAATAATATATGATTATAATTTTAGGCGAAAGACTAATAACGCAGGTGGAATTGAAGGGGGCATTTCAAACGGAGAGGATATAGTCATTCGCGGCGCAATGAAACCAATTCCAACTATTAAAAAGGCTCTTAACTCAGTAGATATAATTACAAAAAAAACTGTTAAAGCAAAAGTAGAACGTTCTGATGTTTGCGCAGTTCATGCTGCAAGCGTTGTAGGTGAAGCAGTCGTAGCCTTTGAAATTGCGAACGCTATGTGCGAAAAATTTGGTGGAGATAGTATTAAAGAGATGAAGCGAAACTACAATTCTTACATGAGAATGATGGGAAGGATTTGAAAGGAGGTTTATTATAATAACAAGCATGGCATTACAAAAAACAATAGAAAATAAAATATTTTTAATTAGAGGCAAGAGAGTGATGCTTGATAGCGATTTGGCATTGCTTTATGAAGTGCCTACTAGCAGACTCAATGAACAGGTAAAGAGGAATATTAAACGATTTCCAGACGATTTTATGGTTCAATTGTCTAAAGAGGAATACTATTCTTTAAGGTCGCAATTTGCGACCTTAAAACGTGGACAACATCGTAAATATCTTCCTTACGCCTTCACAGAGCAGGGGGTAGCTATGCTTTCCTCTGTACTAAATAGTGAAAGAGCAATTCAAGTAAATATTCAGATCATGCGAACATTTACAAAACTTAGAGAAATATTTGCAACTCACAAAGATTTGCAACGAAAAATAGAAGATATGGAAAGCAAATACGATAAGCAGTTCAAGATTGTTTTTGAAGCTATAAGACAGTTATTAGAACCGCCACCAGAAAAACCTAAAGGAAGAATAGGGTTTATTAGAAGTAAGACCTCTATTTACAAGTGTGACCAAAAAATAAATAAAAGATGAAAAAATATTTTTATCGATATTTCTCTGGAAAAGTTGTTGATTTCAGAAATTACCAAATTGATTTTACAGGCTATACTGACTTTGAAGTATCTGTATTAGAAGAAACTCGAAAAATTCCGTATGGAAAAGCAAAAACTTATTCTGATATTGCAAAAGCAATTGGAAAACCAAAAGCTGCCAGGGCAGTAGGCAATGCTCTTAGAAAGAACAGAACTCCAATATTAATCCCGTGTCATAGGGTCATAAAATCAGATGGTGGGCTTGGAGGATTCAGTATGGGATTGGAATGGAAGAGGAAACTATTGGAACTGGAAAGGATAAATCCACTAAAAGCTAACAGCTGCCAGCTAATAGCTAAAAGTAAAAGCGAAGCTTTTCTATGAGAATTCAGGTAAATCCAACGCGAATGGAGGTGCTAAATCTTAGGCGAAGACTTGCGCTTGCAAGGCGTGGACATAAGCTGCTTAAGGACAAACAGGATGAACTTATGCGCAGGTTCATGATATTTCTGGATCATAACAAAGAGCTTCGTAAAAAAGTTGATGAGGAACTTAAAAAAATCTTTAATCTGTATTTGGGCGTATGCTCCCGGACAAATAAAGAATCATTATACTCTGCCATAAAATACCCTCAAGAAGTACCAGAATTTCTTTCATCAAAACTAACAGTTCTCAATATAAAAGCACCACACATTGAAATAAGCAAACCAGGGAATCCATTTTCCTATGGATTTAAAGATACATCACCAGACATGGACATTGCATTAAGCATGCTGAGCGCGCTTCTTCCTGAAATGCTGAAGCTGGCAGAAATAGAAAAGCTCATACATCTGGTAGCAGATGAGATAAAGAAAACCAGAAGAAGAGTCAATGCACTAGAATATATCTTAATACCAAATCTGGAAGAAACAATAACCTATATTACAATGAAGCTCAGCGAACTTGAGCTTGCAAACATTGTCAGGCTAATGAAGATTAAGGATATTGCGCGGGCGAAATAATGAGAGTATGTGCACTAGTCCCTAATGCTGGGTCTGGGGCAAGAATGAAAACTGCCCTTCCAAAACAGTATCTTGACTTAGGTAACAAACCTGTTCTCATTCACACATTGAACATACTTGATAATGCGAAATGCATAAAGGAAATCATCCTGATTTCAGATAAAAAATACATAGAAAAGTCGCGTTTGCTGATTCAAAAATACAATATCAAAAAAGTTTCAAGAATTGTCTGTGGAGGCAAAACAAGACAGGAATCAGTTTATAATGGACTTATGAGTATTAGAAACGCGCCTGATATTATATTGATTCATGACGCAGTAAGACCCTTTATTACACAAGAGCTTATCAACAAATCAATAAAAACTGCTCATAAGCATGGTGCTGCTGTAATAGGGCTTCCTCTGTTTGACACAATAAAACTGGTTAAGGATAATTGTATTGAAAGAACTGTTGACAGAACCAATTTATGGAGAGTTCAAACTCCTCAGGTATTTAGATACGATCTTATAAAAACCGCATACCAAAAAGCTGAGAAAAATAAGTTTTCGGGAACGGACGATGCTTCATTAGTGGAACAATTGAATCATTCTGTCAGGATAGTTCCAGGCTCTGAAATGAATATAAAAATTACAGATCAAAAACAATTCAAATTACTTGGAGGTAATTACAAATGCTGATTGGAATAGGTTATGATATACACAGATTAGTTATAAACCGTGATCTTATTATAGGCGGGGTGAAGATTCCTTTTTTATTTGGACTAAAAGGCCACTCTGACGGAGATGTTCTAGTTCATGCTATATGTGATGGGATTCTTGGTGCAATAAATAAAGGTGATATCGGACAACATTTTCCAGATGATGACCCGCTTTTTGATGGTATCTCCAGTCTTAAATTTCTTGAAGAAATGGATCCTATCCTACGAATGGAAAATCTTGAAATTAACAATATTGATACCATTATATTTGCAGAAAAACCCAAGATGGCTCCTTATATTGATGGTATGAAATTGAACATTGCCAAAGCCTTAAATACTAAAAAGGATAAAATAAGCATAAAAGCTAAAACATATGAACAACTCGGACCAATAGGAGAGGGAAAAGCTGTTGCTGCACAGGCAATCGCTAGTCTGCATGTTAAAGAACTGTGAATAATAGAGAAATTGCCGAAATATTCCACTCTATAGCTGATATTCTGGAGATTAAAGCTGAAAATCCATTTAGAATAAGGGCTTATAGAAGAGCTGCTCAGGTAATCGAAGAACTATCTCAATCTATTAAAGATATCCGCACTAATGGCAAGTTGCCAAACATACCGGGCATTGGAGAGGGAATTGCTGGAAAAATATCAGAGCTTATACAAACAGGAAAACTTAAAGAGTATGAGACAATTAAGAAAAGTGTGCCTTCCGGATTACTTGATATGTTGAACATATCAAGTGTTGGGCCTAAAACAGTTGCTCTTATCTACAAAGAACTGGGTATAACAAGTGTTGAAGATCTTGAGAAAGCAGCAAAAGATCATAAACTGGCAAAGTTTCCAGGTATGGGAGAGAAAAAGGAAGAAAATATTATCCGTGGAATTAAAATCCTGCGGGAAACCAAAGAACGAATTCCCATATACGAGGCAGAGCTAATTGCAGGAAATATAATCAGCCTGCTTAAAAAAGTGCCGGCTGTACATAACATCAGTATTGCAGGCAGCTTGCGCAGACGCCGGGAGACAATAGGAGATATCGATATACTGGTTGCATCTAATAAACCGGATCAAGTAATGGATGCTTTTACAACATTGCCTCAGGTTGAGCAAATACTGGCAAAAGGAAACACGCGTTCAAGTGTTAGAATTGAGGGTGGAAGACAGGTGGATATACGGGTTGTACAAACAGATTCCTTTGGTGCAGCACTTCATTATTTTACAGGGTCAAAAGCTCACAACATAAGAATAAGAGAATTAGGTATTAAAAAGGGGCTTAAAATTAATGAATATGGTGTTTTTAAACGAGCTAAGTTACTAGAAGATAAGAAAATCGCTGGAAGAGAGGAGATTGATGTCTTTAAAAGTATTGGTATGCCTTATATCTGTCCTGAAATAAGAGAGGATCGTGGAGAAATTGAGGCAGGACTTTCAGGAAAACTTCCAAGGTTAATAGAAATTAGTGACTTAAGAGGGGATTTACATATTCACTCAAACTGGAGTGATGGAACAAATTCTATAGAGGAAATGGCAGAAGCTGCAATAAAAAGAGAATATCAATATATAGCAATATGCGACCATTCTAAAAGTCTGAAGGTTGCAGGAGGGCTAAACGAAGGAGGGCTCATAGAACGGCAAAAGGAGATTGATGAATTAAATAATAAATATAAGAACTTTCAGATATTATCAGGTATTGAACTGGAGATACATATTAATGGAGAACTTGATTTCAGCGATGATATATTGGGAACTCTGGATATTGTAATTGGTGCAATACACACTGGATTCTCCCAGGATGAAAAGGTAAATACAGCCAGAATTATAAAAGCTATGAAAAACAGAAATGTTGATATTATTGCCCATCCTACAGGCCGCTTACTTGGGAAAAGAGAAGCGTATAAAATAGATATTCCAGCTATTATCAAAGCAGCAGCAGATACAGGAACTGCGCTTGAAATAAATGCTTTTCCTGAGCGCCTGGATCTAGCTGATATTTATCTTCAGGAAGCAAAGAAAAGAGGCGCCAAGTTTGCAATTAATACAGATGCTCATAGTATTTCACAACTAGATTTCGCCAAATTTGGCATTGGAGTCGCCAGACGCGGCTGGCTCGAAAAACAAGACGTTATAAACTGTCTTGATATAGATGAATTGCGAAAATTCTTAGGAACTTCTTAGCTTCTTAGGATATTCTTGATACAATTAATTATTTGCTGAAGGAGATAAGTACATGGTAAAAAAACAGAAAAGTGGTTTTTGTTTCAGTCCATCTGAATACCATCATTATATCATGACTAAGATGGTATCATCTTTGAAGTATGATGGCGGAGATGTTAGAAACTGGCAGCTACGGCTACGTCGGAAACTCCATCAACTGATAGGAGACATACCAGAAAAGTCTGTTCCGTTAAACGTGAGGCATATCTGGACGCGTATGCATCCCTTGGGCAAAATCGAGAAAATTGTTTTCACCAGCGAGCCATATTGCGACGTGCCCGCTTATGTCTGCTTGCCAAAAGATACGAAGCCTCCATTTATATTCATGATTTGTCTTCAGGGACATTCAACTGGAATGCATAATTCCATTGCAGTCCAACAGGAAGGCGAAACAAAACCACTGAAGGTTCCCGGAGATCGCGATTTCGCTCTCGGCTGCATGAGTCGTGGGATTGGGGCCCTGTGTATTGAGCAACGCTCCTTTGGTGAGCGAGGAGAGAAGAAACAAAAACAAGTGTCTCCTCATGGTTGCCACGATGCTGTCATGCATGCCCTCATGCTGGGCAAAACACTCATTGGAGAACGTGTCTACGATGTTGATCGGGGAATTGACTACCTTGCTTCCCGCGGCGACGTTGACATGAAGTCGATCGGAGTGATGGGCAATTCCGGGGGAGGAACGATAAGCCTGTTCTCTGCAGCACTGCTACAACGCATCTCGTTTGCCATGCCCTCATGTTTTTTCTGCACATTCAAGGGCTCAATCATGTCCATCTATCACTGTGCAGATAACTATATTCCAAGTTTATTGAAATATGCCGAGATGTCAGACATTATAGGTCTCTTTGCCCCCAAACCAGTAGTAATTGTTGCAGGGAGGAAAGATCTGATTTTCCCCATCCGTGAAACTCGCAAAGCCTTCAAGAATCTTCAGCGGATCTACAAAGCCTGCGGCGCCATAGATCACTGCCATCTTGTTACTGGAGATGAAGGCCACCGCTTCTACGCTAAAGAGGCATGGCCTGTCATGATGAAAGAAATCCGAAAACTGCGCTCTTAGGAACTTCTTAGTCTGTTTCTTTACGCTTTCTACTATCAAAAAAATGTGGGGACTCCAGAAAAAAGTTGACAGACAACTGGACATGTTGTAAAATTAAAAAGCATGAAAGAGATAAGAACAATTACTAAATGCGGACAAGTAAAAAAATTACTTGAAAAAAGGATAAAGCATTTTTCTCCGCATCAATCTCTTTCATCCGAACCAAGATTAGCTAAAGAATATAATGTCAGCAGATTCACTGTAAGCAAAGCAATCTCAGAGTTAAGCGCTGAAGGGCTACTATACCGAATTCAAGGAAAGGGGACGTTTCTTTCCCCTAAAAAGCCTCTCCAGAGAACAGGGCTTATCGGCATACTTGCTCGCGAGCTTGATAAGCCGTATATCTGGGGAGAAGTTGCAAGAACAGTAGAAGAAGAAGTTTATAAGACAGGAGGAAATCTTCTTCTTGGTCATACTGACAACAGTTATCAAAGGTTCAAGAAGTATATTCAGCTTTATCAGGAGAGAAAAGTTGATGGTTTAATTATTGCCCCTCTTATGACAGAGAAGAAGTATGAAGAAATAAATTTAAATCTCTTGCGTCAGATAGAGAAAGCGTCTATCTCGTATGTTCTTATAGACGGTTATCTTGAAAATTATCCCACCGATTGTGTAATTATCAATAATGAAGAAATGGGCTATTCTCTTACCCGTCATCTTCTTGAGCAGGGTTATCGGAGAATTGCCTTTATTAGCACGCCATATTGTTCCAGTGCAAAGGATAGACTTAATGGCTACAAGAAAGCTCTGGAAGAAGTTGGCATATCCTGCGACGAGAAGCTCATTTCCTTTTCTAAAGCCAGGTTTGAGAAGGACGCGTATCTCCTTGCCAAAAATTTGTTAGCAAAGCAAAAGCCTGATGCTTTCTTTGGAGTTAATGATGTTTTTGCATATGGCGCTTTTAAAGCGATTGAAGAAGCAGGGCTCAATGTTCCGAAAGATATTGGTCTTGTTGGTTTTGACGATTCTACTATTGCATACAAATTAAAAGTTCCTTTGACAACTGTCCGCCAGCCAAGAGAAGAGATAGGGGAAAAAGCTATTCAGCTTCTCAGAAAAAGAATAGAGAAGCCGGATAAAAAAGCAGAAAGGATCGTTCTCTCTGCAAAATTAATTATCAGAGAAAGTTCGGTAAGAAAGAATTGAAAAATAAACAAGTAGGTCTAAAGAGTTTTGCAATAGGTGCGTTGCTGTGTTTTCTCATCCCAGTAATGGCGCATTACTCCATGAATATTGTTCATGGTTCTTTTATGGCAATAGACTTCATGCCAGCAGGAGCGATATTCCTGTTTTTTGTTCTTGTAGGCGGTATAGCGGTTATACTTAAATTGATAAGTAAGAGAATAGCCCTTAATTCCTCAGAGCTTCTTGTAATATACATCATGATGCTTGTAACCTCTTCAGTAGCAACAATGGGACTTGGCGCGCAATTATTTCCGATGATCACAGCCCCATTCTACTTTGCAACCCCGACAAACAGATGGGCAGAGTTAATACAGCCGCATATAAAAAGCTGGATGGTGCCACAGGGCAAAGAGGTAATAAGACAGTTCTATGAAGGGATGCCAAAGGGAGCGAGTATACCCTGGTCAGCATGGCTAAAACCAATATGTTTCTGGATGATATTCCTTATGTCCCTATATATGGTAATGATAACAATAATGGTGATATTAAGAAAACAATGGGTAGAGAAGGAGAGATTGATATATCCGTTAGCGCAACTGCCTCTGGAGATGGTGAAAGATGAAAACGGTTCCATAATAAGACCATTCTTCAAAAGCAGGATAATGTGGCTTGGATTTGCCATTCCATTCATAATCAGTTCAATAAACGCGTTTCATCATTATTTTCATTTTATTCCTAATATAAATCTCGTTAATAGTATTCCAATATTTCGTAACACTCTAAATATGCCCTTCAGAGTAAGCTTTCCAATGATAGGGTATGCGTATTTTATCAACATGCAGCTGGCGTTCAGTTTATGGTTTTTATACCTGTTATCAATAGCGATAAAGGGAATCTGCAATATTACGGGATTTGGCTTCAGCGAAAATCTAGGTATTTTTGGGATACAGAATTCTCCAATGCTGTACCATCAGCAGACAGGGGGAATGATAGTATTGGTAGTAACAGGCTTATGGATGGCAAGAGAACATCTTAAGGATGTGTTTGGTAAAGCGTTCGGGAGAAGAAAAGATATAGACGACACCAGTGAGATACTCTCCTACAAAGCATCAGCATACTCGCTCTTGACAGGTTTAATTGTAATGGGTGCATGGCTGTACTTTAGCGGTATGCCCCTGATAACAGTTCCTGTATTCATGTTTTTTGCTCTGGTATTGTTTATAGGTTTGACAAGAATAGTGGCAGAGGGAGGACTGGCAGTAGCAGTAGCGCCGTCAATAGCTCCTCCTCTTGCAGTGTCAGGTTTAGGAACATCTATATTTGGAGCTGGGGGCATGGTAAGCTTGGCATTCACATATGTATGGGGTTCAGACCTGAGAACGTTTGTAATGGCAGCAACAGCGCATAGCCTTAAGATAATAGAGATAATAAAGGCAAACAGAAGAAAGCTTTTCTGGTTTATATTAGCGGCGCTGGTAATAGGTCTTGGCGCTACATTCTGGACAGCATTGAAACTGGCTTACACGCATGGAGGAATAAATATGAATTCGTGGTTCTTCATAAGAGGACCACAGGCGCCATACAAGTATGTGGCAGATAAGATATTGCATCCAACAGGAGTGAACTGGCTGGGCTGGCTGCATACAGCAATAGGCGGAGGATTTATGGCATTTCTGATGTTTATGAGATACAGGCTTCTGTGGTGGCCACTACATCCTGTGGCATATCCAATAAGCGCTACAGTTAGAATGAATGATGTGTGGTTCAGCATATTCATTGCATGGATAATAAAAGCAGTGCTCACAAGATATGGAGGGAATAAGGTATACAGGGCTTCAAAACCATTTTTCCTGGGGCTGATCCTTGGGCAGCTGGTTACCGCAGGCCTCTGGTTTGTCATTGACCTGATAACAGGACATACTGGCAATCAAGTATTCTGGATATAAAAATGATAAAACAAAGGAGGCAAAAAAGATGATGAGAAAAGAAAGTAGAATAAAAGTGAAAGGTTTTACGCTTATAGAGCTTTTGGTCGTTATAGCTATCATAGCTCTGCTTGCATCGATGTTATTACCCGCTCTTTCTCAAGCAAGGAAGATGGCGCGAAAGACAGTATGTGTAAGCAACCTAAGACAGATAGGTCTTGCCTATTTGATGTATGCAGACGACAATGATGGTTATGGTCCATCTTTAGGAAGTATGGAGCCTTATAATTATTATTACGGTTCAGGAACCGATGCTTATGGTCAGACTATTTACCTTCTCCACCATGTGTTGGGGCCTTCCCGTTTAGGTATTCTCTATACCGAGGGATACATCGGCAACGGAGATGTCTACTTCTGCCCATCTCACAACTACTTTGGGGGTAGAGGTGGTGCAGCCAATTATTACCAGAAATGGAAGGATTATGTAGCTTCTGGACCCAGCGAAAGGCTCGTCTGTACTTACATGGCGCGGGATGCAGAAGATGGGAATGGCAGTTCGATCAGGCTTTTCAAACATCCTGATTGGGCGATAGTGGCGGATAAGTTTGGCCCGGATGATTATTTTCCTGATCGCTGCGCTCATGAAACTGGCTGGAATGTGCTTTATGCGGATGGGAGGGTAACTTTTTATACGAATATAGCCCAAATTGGTAGCCGCTGGAGCTTTGACGCTGACATAAAAGCCGACTGGGAAGATTTTTCCTCGGACAATTAAAATTTATCTGGCGTATATGCTGAAGATGGTTTTGTTCACTGGAGTTGAGATTATTTTAAAATAAAATGGAGGGTAAGATGAGAAAGAGTATAGTTGTTGGGTTGGTTGTTTTAGCTGTTTGTAGTTGTTTAAGTTTGCTAAATGCAGAAGAAAAAGGTAAGAACCTTGCTCCTAATCCATCCTTTGAACAGGGAGAAGGAAATAAAGTAATTAGCTGGGCTTTCTGGGCCTGGGCACCTAAAGGAGTGAAAGCGACATCCAAATGCATCCGGGATGATACGGTTGCTCACACCGGCACCCATTCCTTAAAAGTCCAGGGTATGGAAGCCAAGCAGACAGGTGTTTGGGATAATCAGCATGGCGGAGAACTCATCCCGGTAGAGGAAGGAAAGGTATATACGGTCTCAGTCTGGATTAAGACCCAGACCATTCCCAATGAGGGTAGGGTAAAGAGATTAGCAATCAGTTTTTATGATGAGCAGAGCCAGGGGCTCAAGGAGGGACGCAAGGAATATAATCCGGATTTAACCGGAGAGAATGACTGGACTCGGGCGTATTTTCTTGTGCGTACCCCGGAGAAGGCTAAATTTGCCAGGATAGACCTTTTCTTTGACGGTATCGGAAGCGCCTGGTTTGATGATGTAGAGGTAATAGAAGCCCAGGGATATTCCCGGATAAAAAGAGAGGCAATTAATTTAAATTTACCTTATCTCCTCTCTGGTAAAGTAAAAACAGCTCCGCTAATAGACGGCAAACTCAATGATGCCTGCTGGAAAACCGCGATAGA
>JBDRTG010000016.1:0-12007 GCA_043824255.1 bacterium | reverse complement strand
ATCCACAATATGCACAGAATTAACAAAAAGAAAAAGTTTGATCAAAAAGAAAAACTTACTACTACTAATCTTAACAAAATAGGACATTTCTACTTTGGTAAGAATAGGACATTTCTATTTTGGCTTGACATTTTTATTGACGTTTCAAGCAAGTAGCGTTAAAGTGACGGTAAACGTTCAATGGTTAATATTGTGCTTGGTACAGAAAAAGGAGGAATAAATGTTTAAACTTGCGGTTATTGGTCTTGACACAAGTCATTCCGTAAAATTCACAGAACTCATCCAGGGGAAAAACACAAAAATAAAAGAACTCAAGGTTGTGAAATGCATGAGGTTTCCATCGGCATTCCAGTCAGAAGGGGATCAGGATAAACGGCAGAAGGAACTTGGGGAATATGCAGTGAAGGTTACGAAGTCCTTTTCAGAAGCAGTGGAAGGTGTCAACGGCATCCTGCTGGAAATAAACGATCCGGCACTACACCTTGAGTACTTTCAGAAAGTCGCCGAGCTCAACCTGCCGGTCTTCCTTGACAAACCGATGGCAGACAATCTTAAAAATGCTGTAGAAATCTGTCGTATTGCCAAAGAAAGAAACATCAATGTCTGGACCTCGTCCTCGTTGCGTTTCACGCCGGAGATCAGGGAATGTGTAGCCAATATTGATTCTCCGGTTATTGCCAGTGTGTATGGACCGCTGGGCAAGGCCGCAAAAGGCAGTTCACTGATCTGGTACGGCATACATTCTTTTGAAATGCTGATGACCCTCATGGGCAAGGGCGTAAAAAACGTCACTGCAATTGAGGACGAAAAAGGGGTTGTTTCAATAGTCAATTATAAAGACGGTCGCCGGGGCATTGTTGAATGCAACGATGGAGCTTCCAAATATGGTGGCAGGGCCCAGTCGGATCATGCCGTTCAGAGTTTTGAGGTGAATTTTGCCGATGCCGGAGAACTCTACAACAATCTAATCACCGCCATTCGTGATTTCTTCATTGACGGAACCGTTCCAATCAAACTTGAAGATTCCCTCGAAATCCAGTCAATGATGGAGGCCGCTGCAGAATCCCTCAAAAGCGGCAAGACTAAAAATGTTCAGAATTAGAGAAAAGGAGGAGAGATTGAAATGAGTACTTTGCATAAGATCGGAATTATCGGAGCCGGAACAATTACCGGAAACCATGTTAAGGGGTTGAAGAATCTTGCCGAGCGCACGAAGATTGTTGCAATATGCGACATCAATACCGAAGCTGCAGAAAACTTGGCCAGGGATTTCAATGCCGTTGTCTACACGGATTACAACGAAATGCTCGACAGTGAAGAACTGGACATCTGCCTGGTGTGCCTGCCGCACGGTCTGCATATCTGTGTAGGACTGGATATCTTGAAGAAAGGGGTAGCCCTCTTCCTCGAAAAACCGATGGCCTTGGATAAGAATGAATGCAGGCAATTGATGGACGCGGCCGAAAAAAATGGTAAGACCATCTTTGTGGGGCAGACTCACCAGTACCGCTCGGTGCTGCGGAAAGCAAAAGAACTTATTCAAAACGGAGCTATTGGTGAACCGAAAGCGATTTTTACTGAGATCATCGCCTACTACAACTGGGAAAATCGCAAGCCGTGGTTTCTTGACCCGAAAATGGCCGGTCACGGAGTGCTGTTTAATACCGCACCGCACCAAGTTGACCATCTGCTCTTCCTGATTGACAGTCCCATCGTCAAGGTTCGCGGTCATGTTTCCGCTTTGCGCCCGGGTCAAACCATTGCTTCTGACAGTTTTGCATTTGTAGAGTATGCCAACGGAGTCCAGGGTGTTTTCAGCTGCCTGGCAGGTACTAGGTTGGAAGAACCCGCACGACTGAGTTGCAAGATTCTTGGTACAAAGGGCAGTATCCAGTTTAATCCGTTTAAGAACGAAATCCAATTGGCAAAAATGGATAAGGTCGAAATAGTGGAGTGTGAGCCGAATGATCCATTTGCGGCTGAATGGATTGAATGTCTTGATACCATTGAAGAGGGACGTCCGGGACGGACCGATGCAGTTTATGGACACAATGTGGTTGCGGTTCTCGAAGCAATAATCAAATCATCCGATGTCAAACAGGAAGTGGATCTCGATCTGCTATAATGGAAACAACAAGATGCCGTTTGGTCATAGCTCTAAGGGCAGAGACAACGTTGCATTGCAAAGACAATGCCCAACACCTATAAGGTTCCAGGTGTCAAGCACAAAAAAGCTCCTTAAGCCGCGTCGCTGAGCTTTCACGTTTGGCAGAGATAAGGAATAACTATGAGTTTCACAAATTCAGATAGCAGCATTCTGAGAGGCATGGCCAGACGTGTTGCCGAGATTGCTGGTGATCCTGTGACGGCTGAGCGTCGTCAAAGATGGATTAAACACAACTCCCTCCGCTCAACCTATCCAATGATGCTCGTCTTTCCGGAGGGATCGTGGTGCGAACTACTGCCTGATGCCTCCCTGCAGTGCATGGACAAACGCGCACACGCCATTGAATTAACCCTTCGTAAGCGTATCTACGGATTTGAGCATTTTCAGGATGATACCGTTGTCGAGAAGAACTGGATTGTGCCAAAGATCATCACAAGCACCGGGTGGGGGCTGAAAGCACGATGGATACCCAGTCCAGAGGCGCGTGGTGCGCGCCACTTTGATCCTGTCATCAGGAAACCGGCAGACCTCGGGAAGCTTTGTCACCCTGTGATCTCCTATGACGAGAAATCCTCCTTGAGAGCCCTCGATGAGATACAGGACCTCTTTGGCGACATTCTTAGTGTCACACTTGAAGGTGTCAAGGGTATCTCTTATCATCTTATGAGAGAGTACACGGCTCTTCGGGGGCTGGAAGAGGTCATGCTTGATATGTACGCCGAACCACAGATGCTTCACGACGCTATGGGTTTTTTTGAGGAAGGGCATCGGCAACTTCTGAAACAGTATATTAAACAGGATCTGCTCTCCTTCAATAACGATAATACCTATCACAGCTCGGGCGGAAACAGCTACACTGATACACTCCCCCTGCCAGATGTCGATCCGGAGCATGTTCGTCCGCAAGACATGTGGGCTAGTGCCGAAGCACAGGAAATGGCCCAGGTCAGTCCCGAGCATCATGTTGAATTCATTCTGCAATATGAAAAACGTCTTCTGGAACCATTTGGACTCACAGGTTATGGATGTTGTGAGGACCTGACCCGAAAGCTTGACGACGTCTTTACGATCCCACACATCCGGCGTATCTCAATATCACCCTGGGCAAATGTCGATATCTGTTCAGCAAAATTAAAGGGAGACTATATTTTCTCTTGGAAACCTAATCCTGCACAACTGGTTGGCAACTTCGACATTGAAGCGATTCGCCAGTACATTCGTCATACGGTCGAAGTTGCCAATAGGCACGGTTGTATACTGGAGATGATCCTCAAGGATACACACACCTGCGAACATCACCCGGAAAGATTCGACCAATGGACGCAGATTGGAAGGAGAGCCATTATGGAGGAATTTGGAAGTCATTGATTGTCAACCCCCATAATAATAATAGAATAACGATAATTTATATGGAATTTTTTTCATGAACGAACATCAGGTTGTTGTCACAGGCTTGGGCGCTGTAACCCCGATTGGTATAGGTGTAAAGGATTTTTGTGAAGGATTAAAGGCTGGGCGAAATGGAATTGCGAAAGTGACTCGTTTTGATGTGACAGATTTTCGTTCTAAGCTCGCAGCTGAGGTAAAAGATTTTCAAGCTGAAGAATGGATCGACAAAAAATCAGCAAAGCGTATGGATCGATTCACACAGTTTGGAATGGCTGCATCTGCAATGGCAATGGAAGATGCGGGATTGGAATCTTTCTCATTTGACAAAAACAGGGCAGGTGTCATCATCGGTTCCGGCATTGGGGGTTCACAGACAATCGAAGACGGGTATTCCATACTTCAAGAAAGTGGACCCAAAGGTTTAAGTCCGTTTTTTGTGTCCAAGCTGCTCATCAATATGGCAGCGTGTATGGTTTCCATTAAATATGGCTTAAAAGGTCCCCTTTCTGCTCTCTCCGTGGCCTGTTCTACAGGATCAAACGCCATTGGCGATGCTTTTCGGATTCTTCAGAGAGGGGATGCCGACATCATGCTTGCAGGTAGTTCCGAGGCATGTATAACCCCGCTCCCCTATGGATGTTTTTGCGCCACACGATCCATGACTCCAAATGATTGCGCTGAAAATGCCTGTAGACCCTTTGATAAAAATCGTGATGGTTTTGTGATGGGAGAAGGAGCCGGGATTGTTGTTTTGGAAAATCTGAAACATGCTTTCAAGCGAGGCGCAAGAATTTATGCTGAAATCGTCGGATACGGCAATACGGCCGATGCCTATCACTTTACGGCACCAGAACCCGAGGGCGATGGCATGACCCGGGTTATGCAAGTGGCGCTGCAGGACGCTGTTATGGATGCTGAAAAAATAGGCTATATCAATGCGCATGGCACATCCACTGTTTTAAATGACAAATGTGAGAGTGCTGCTATTAAAAAAGTATTTGGCGAACATGCAAAAACCTTAAAGGTCAGCTCAATAAAATCAATGATTGGTCATCTTTTGGCAGCCGCGGGGTCTGTGGAGTTCGTGTCGACTGTGATGAGTGTGTTTACAGGTCTGATCCCGCCAACCATTAATTATAAAGAATCTGATGCTGATTGTCCTCTTGACTATGTTACCAATGGCGCTGAATCGCTTGATTTAAATGCGGCAATGAGTAGTTCGTTCGGTTTTGGTGGAGGCAATGCCTGCCTCATAATTAAGAAATATGGAGATATAAATGAAAATTCCTAAACTTCAGATCGGTAGTTTATCCGCAAATATACCTATTGTTCAAGGGGGTATGGGCGTCAGAGTTTCCCTTGCTTCGCTGGCTTCAGCAGTAGCAAACGAAGGTGGCATTGGCACCATCTCCAGTATTGGTCTGGGAGATTTGGAGGATTCAAAACAGGAATATGAAAGAATATCACGGGAAGCACTTATAAGGGAGATCCGTAAAGCCAGGAGTATGACAGATGGCCACCTCGCAGTAAACTTCATGGGTGCGCTAAGCAACGTAGATGATCTTATCAAAGCTTCGATACAAGAAGGAATTAAAATAATCGTATTCGGCGCCGGATTGCCAACTAAACTTCCGGCTTTAGTCCAGGATACCAGTGTAAATCTTGTGCCCATCATCAGTTCTGCCAGAATTGCAGAATTTATCCTACGAACCTGGGACAAACGGTATGAAAGAACCGCGGATGGCTTTATCCTGGAGGGACCACTGGCCGGGGGACATCTCGGTTTTTCAGCTGAACAGCTGGAACATCCGGAGGATTACTCCCTCGAAAAACTTCTGCCTGAAGTCCTGGAAGCTATAAAACCCTATGAAGATAAATACGGAAAGAAGATTCCTGTTATCACCGGAGGTGGTATTTATAACGGAAAAGATATTGCGCGAATGCTTTCCTTGGGCGCTTCAGGTGTTCAGATGGGAACCCGTTTTGTCTGTACCAAAGAGTGTGATGTGTCCCAACAATTCAAGCAAGCCTATTTGGATGCCAAAGAAGAGGATATTGTTATCATTAAAAGTCCCGTTGGTATGCCTGGACGGGCGATAAATAACCGTTTTTTAAAGGATCTTGAAGTTAAAGGAAAACTGAAGATAAAGTGTCCCTATAGATGTCTTACAGTCTGTCGAGTCGACAAAGCGCGATATTGTATTGCACTGGCTCTTGTGAATTCCTATTTTGGTGATGTAGACCATGGCCTCATTTTCTGCGGGCAGAATGCGTATCGTGTTGATAAAATTGTTACTGTAAAAGAACTTATCCATGAACTTCTAGCCGAACTCAAAGAAGCATAAGAAACTTGAAAAGATTCGTCCTTATGTTGTGATAGGCAAAGAATAGTCCTTGATTGTCAATCCCCATAATAATAGAATAACGAGAATTTATATGGCGGGAATATGTTTGCAAAAGTTTATGGCTGTGCGGTTGTTGGAATTGGCGGCAAAATAATAGAGATAGAAGCTGATGTAGCTAACGGCTTGCCATCGCTTACAATTGTTGGTCTTCCCGACAATGCAGTAAAAGAGAGCCGTGACAGGGTTAAAGCTGCGATAAAGAATTCAGGATTTATTTTTCCTCAAAAAAGGATAACAATTAATCTGGCACCAGCGGAACTCAAAAAAGAAGGTTCGGCGTTTGATCTGCCTATTGCTTTAGGAATACTTGCATGTTCCGGCTATATAAGCGACCAAACTATAAGTAAACATTGTTTTGTTGGAGAGCTTTCGCTAGATGGCGATATTAGACCTGTTAAAGGAGTCTTACCAATGGCGTTAACTATTAAGGAAAATAGCGGGCATTCTCTTTGTGTTCCGGCAGATAATATTCAGGAAGCGGCCGTTGTAGACCGAATAGATGCATATCCGTTGGAAAATCTTCAGCAAACAGTAGATTTCATAAATCAGGTAGAAAATATTCCGCCTTTTAAAGTGGATATTGAAGAGATTTTTAAAAAGAACTCTGTGTATGATGTTGATTTTTCAGATGTTAAAGGGCAGCAGCATGTAAAGAGAGCAATAGAGGTTGCAATAGGGGGCGGGCATAATATGCTGATGATTGGACCCCCTGGAGCTGGCAAGACAATGCTTGCAAGAAGAATACCAACTATAATGCCGGATATGACTTTGGAAGAGAGTTTAGAAGTAACAAAGGTTCACTCTATTGCTGGTGTTCTTTCTCAGGGAAAGGGACTTATAGCAACCCGTCCTTTCAGAGCCCCGCACCATACAATCTCTGATGTAGCTCTAATTGGCGGTACACAGTTGGTAAGGCCAGGAGAAGTAAGCCTTTCTCATTATGGAGTATTGTTTTTAGATGAGCTTCCTGAGTTCAGGCGTAATACTCTTGAGGTGTTGCGTCAGCCGCTTGAGGATGGAGTTGTTACTATTTCCCGTGCAAGTGCATCTCATACATATCCTTCCAGGTTTACACTTGTAGCAGCAATGAATCCATGTCCATGCGGATATTTTACACATCCTGTAAAAGAGTGCAGATGCACTCCGTATCAAATACAGAACTACATTTCTAGAATAAGCGGGCCTCTACTTGATAGAATTGATATTCATGTGGATGTTCCAGCTCTTAATTATCAGGAGATATCCGACAGGGCACAGTCTGAAACCTCTGCTGTAATAAAAGACAGGGTTAATAATGTTCGAAGGATTCAGCAGCAAAGGTTTAAAGGAAAAAAGATTTTTTGCAATGCTCATATGCATGCAAAGGATATAAAAGAGCATTGTCAGCTTGACGGTCAGACTCAGTCTCTTATAAAAGTTGCTATAAATAGTTTGGGTTTGAGCGCGAGAGCTTATGATAAAATATTAAAGATTGCGCGTACAATTGCAGATTTGGAGCAAAGTGAGAATATAACCGCTGCTCATGTCTCAGAAGCGATTCAATATAGAAGTATGGACAGAAACTTCTTGGGATCTGGATAGTATAGGGGAGGTTTTATGTCAAATATAGTAATAAAAACAGAAAATCTTACAAAAGAATATGTAACCGGCATCCAGAGAAAGACAAGGGTTTTGGCTTTAGACCATCTGGATATAGAGATTAATAAAGGAGAAGTGTTTGGGCTATTTGGGCCAAATGGTTCTGGGAAGACAACAACTCTTAAGTTATTACTGGATTTCATAGCTCCCAGCGAGGGGCAAGGATGGGTTTTGGGTAAGCAGTTGGGCAATATAGAGGCAAAAAACAGAATTGGCTATTTATCAGAGGTTTCGTATTTATATAGCTATCTTTCAGCATGGGAATTGCTTGATTTTTGTGGAAGCTTGTTCGGAATAGCATCAATAGAAAGAAGGAGACGTATTGCCAAAATACTGGATTTAGTCGGGCTTGCAGAAAAGGCGCATGTCAGACTTTCTTCATATTCCAAAGGTATGCTGCAGCGTGCTGGGCTTGCGCAAACTCTGATTAATGATCCGGATCTTCTTCTTCTTGATGAGCCAACATCAGGTTTAGACCCTATTGGGCAGAGGGAAATGAGAGATGTGTTTTTGAAATTAAAAGAACAAGGCAAGACTCTTTTTCTATGTTCCCACCAGCTCTCTGAGGCAGAACTAATTTGCGACAGAATAGGCATTTTGCATAAAGGAAGACTAAATAAGATTGGAAGGCTTGATGATCTTTTAACCATGAAACATGCGGTTAAAATCAAAGCGATGAACATTGATAAAGAAACTCATAATAAGCTAAACAAAATTACTAAAATTTCCATTGTGGAAGACGAAACTAATAAAGGTATGCTTAAAATTAGCCTTGATGAGCATCTTGTTAATACTGTTATAGATATTCTAAGATCCAATAATAGCCAGATATTATCTATTATGCCGATAAAGAGGTCTTTAGAAGAAATCTTTGTTGAAGCAGTGGAGAATAGAGGAGGGTAGTTATGGAGCAGGAGCAATATATTCGGGCAGAAAGCGAGAAAAAAAAGAAAAAGGGTTGTTTGTTCTGGAGTCTCTTAGGTTGTGGAGGACTGGTACTGTTTGTTGCGATATCGGTTGGAGCGCTGCTCTTCTTTGTGCGAAGTAAATTTATAAAATACAGTTCAAATAAACCACTCCGAATTGAACAAGTATCCTTTTCTTCTAATGAAGAGAAAAATATGAAAGAAAAGATTGCCCAATTAATATCCGTATCACAAAAGGGAGGAGAATTTGTTCTTACTGACAGGGATTTAAATCTGATCATTGCATCTAATCCCAAGTTTAAGGAAAGAGTTTATGTTGGTTTTAAGAACGATAAAATCAATATAACGTTTTCCATACCATTTATGGAACGATATATTAATGGAGACCTTTCAGGAAAGTTGCGTATGAAAGATGGCTTATTAAAACTGGAAATAGACAGATGCAATGCAATGGGATTCAAAACACCGCCTAAAGAATTAAGAGATAAGATTGCTTCCAGCTTAGTTGAAGGGCTGGAAAACAATCTGGAATTTAGAAAAATTGAAAGAAGAATTGAGCATGTGTATCTAGAAAAACAAAAGTTACATATAAAGTTTAAGCCTGTGCCGGGAACATAAGTGCATGCTCATTAATAATGCGTATATCCCCCAGATTGATCATATCAGGTGTAATCTGCTGTGAGCCAAGTTTTCTTTCGGTAAATGTACCGTGATAGTCAGAGCCCCCTGAAATGAGTAACCCATTTTTCTTGCAAAAACTGATATAAGGTTCATTCTCTCCCTCTGTGAAATATGGAGAATAACACTCTATTCCTGCAATTCCCCATTCATACCACTCATCAAGTTCTTTCTCAGGAAAACGATCAAGGCAATTATAGTAGTCGGGAGGATGAGCTAAAAATGGATAGCCGCCTGCCTTTTTCGCAATATCTATTACTTTATGCGGCAGAGAGAATGTTCTGAATTTGGAAATAATATCTCCTGCAAGAAAGAAATATTCCTCAAGGGTTTTAAGCACTTTTTTATCCATTAAATAATTTAATAATTTACATCCTCCTCTTCGCAGGTCATAGGAATAAGTGCTAAATTCTTCAAGGCTGAGCTGAGGAATTTGGCTTGAGAAACTTTTTATAAACTTATTGCAAAAGTTTCCTTCTACGTCTTGAGTATGTTTTCTCAAAAGCTCTCTTAATTCTTTGTTAGTTTCATCAAACCCATAAACTGTGATATGAAACTCCCTACCTTTAAATGTTGATGCGATCTCAACCCCTGAAATATATGATATGTCTTTTGATTTTGTAAGCTTGCATAATTTTGCGTTGCCTGCAATAGAATTATGATCCGTAACGGAAAATAGAGTTATATTCTTATCTATACAAGCATCTACAATTTCCTCTGCGGTTAATGTCCCGTCAGAGGCGCATGAGTGAATGTGTAAATCTACATACATTTTAATTAATTTGCCTGCGCAACAGGTTGCCTTTTTCTAGCTTATTTCTTGTTTTTATAAATACAATCTGTCCAGGATTGGCGAATTCCAGTTCATTATCGTTTTTATCCGTCATGTTTGTTATAGCTTCCTTGCAGTCATCTTCTAAACTTGGTCCAATTACTTCAAGTTTGTCTCCAGCACATATCTTGTTTCTAATTTCAATTCTTGCGATGTTTGATTTTATAATTTTAGTGACTACGCCAACAAACTCGTAATTTTTTATATACGATGAGGACTTATATACCTGAGCTTCATCATTTGGTTTATTAAGGAAAAAACCTGTTGTGTAGCCGCGATGGCTGATTTTTTTTAATTCATCCAGCCAGGTTTTTTTGAATCTGTATTTTGACGGGTTAGAAGCATATGCATCAATTGCCATTCTATATATTCTAACCACACAGGCTATATAATAAAGGCTTTTCATTCTGCCCTCAATTTTTACAGCATTTACACCTGTCTTAAAGATTTCAGGAATATGTTCTATCAAGCAGAGGTCCTTTGAGTTGAATATAAAAGTACCTCTATCTCCTTCAAAAACAGGAAAGTATTCACCATGTCTTGTTTCCTCGTTAAGAAAATATTTCCATCTGCAGGGCTGAGCGCAATCTCCGAGATTAGCACTTCTTCCTGTCATAAAACTACTAAGCAGACATCTCCCTGAATGAGCCATACACATAGCTCCATGAATAAAGATCTCTATCCCGCAATTTGTTTTTTTAGCAATATTTTTTATCTCTGTTTTTGAGAGCTCTCTGGATAATACAATTCTTTTTATGCCCTTCCTTTCCCAGAATTCCGCGCTTAGTTGATTTGAAGTGCTTACCTGAGTGGAAAGATGGATATTTGCCTCAGGGCTTACTTCCTGAATAATGGATATAATGCCCGGATCAGAGACAATATATGCATCAATCCCTATACTGGATAGTTTCTTTATATAATTTCCTAGTCCCACAAAGTCCTTATTATGTGCGAATATATTAAGCGCAACATATACTTTTTTCTTATATTTATGAGCGTAATCGGCTGCTTTTGCAATCTCAGATAGTGTGAAGTTATCTGTTCTTGCTCTGAGGCTCCATCTTTTTCCGCCGATATAGACAGCATCAGCTCCATAATCAATTGCGACTTTTAGCTTTTCAAGGTTTCCTGCAGGCGCAACCAGTTCAGGTTTTTTCATTTTTATATATTTTTCTTATTTGGTTAAATATACTGCGATATTCCTGCGACGCATAATCGGGATATGTCCATTGGAAAGGCTGAAAGCTTCCTTTAGAGTGAGTCTCTTTTTTAAAGACAAGTGTTATTTCCGCATAAATGCCATGGTTAAGATATATTCTGTGATAAAAGTCTTTTGTGCTTGCAAGAACAAGTTTTGCAAGGTCTAAGTACCCTGGATCAATGTTTACATCTCTTTTTCTCTCAGTCTTCCATGACGGAGAAATGCTTTTTTCAAGTTCGTTTGTATAGATTTTTATATCACTGATACTATCAGGCTCTATTAGCCCCTCAAAACTCACAAATTTTCTCAACAGAGCTTTACCCATTTCTGTCTCATAATAGTTAGTCTGATTGAACTCTAATAACTCTGTCTCAAAATCTATTTTCCCAAACTTATCCACAAGCATTCTTATTACAGAATCTATCAAATTCTCATCCTGAGAAAAAATACTTGTTACTAATTTTACCGGCTCGTGTTCTTGTATTATACCCATTTGTCTTTCTTAGGATTAAGGATTAAGACGCTTTGCTCTAAGGATTAAGTTTATAATGTTTTTTACTTAATTCTTAATACTTACAACTTAATACTAAAAGCATAGTATCTCAAAACCTGAGATTAGGCAATTGTATATATTTTTATGTAATACCAAAATGATAATGTCCTAATTAGCCAAAATAGAAATGTCCGCTTTTAAGGAAGCTATAATACCCGATTTGAGAGGAGGGTATTATGGCAGAAAGGGACATAATCATGGCGAGTCAAAGGGAATTA
>JBDRTG010000015.1:0-4909 GCA_043824255.1 bacterium | reverse complement strand
CATGTAGAGAATCTTTCATGGGAACCTGATATGTACTGCGTTGATTATGAGACAAAAAAAGTATATTCCTCTAAATTATCTCTGACTATTCCCCCCAGAGAAGTCAGGGTTCTCCATATCGCAAAACGCACGAAGAAAGAGGTGATAGAAACGCCTGTTTTGCTTGCTCCTGACGAGCAACGAAAACAAGGCAATGTTCCTATTCTCATTTGGCAGGGGAAAGGGAGTCAACCCGGAGACCAGGTTTATACTTTAGAAATCAGCGAGAACGCCAAGTTTCCAGCTAGTCAGACTATTAAGGTAAATGATCTCATCTCCAATACCTATATCCCCCGGGAAAAACTTAAAACCGGAGCAACCTACCTCTGGCGAGTAAAGGGAAAGGACGTGGTTACTGAAAAGGAAGGTTTATTCTCCAAACCATCCTCTTTTATAGTCCCGGTATTTGCTGAACTGGTTACCCTTCCGGACTCTTTTAGCCCTAACAACGACGGTAACTTTGACACCTTTCATCTTTTTGCCTTATTGAATGAGGATACCGACTGGAATGTGGTATTTTCTGAACCAACAGGAAAAAAGGTAAGAATGCTAAAGGGTAAAGGAAAGAGTATCAATATTGATTGGGATGGTAAGAATGAATATGGAAAGATTGTTCCTGAAGGTGTCTATAATTTCCTGATTACTCCGGAGAAATACCCAAAATTAGCCGAGAGAGGAAACGTAGAGGTAAATATGAGAGTGGGCTTAAAGAATCCCTCTTTCTCCGTCTGCCACCGATTTATTCTCACAGCGCAGGAGGGTAAGATTGAGATGGATAAAGATTATAATATTACCCGAAGCAAAACTTACTCTATGCGGATGAAGGCTATTGTTCCTAAGAGTTCCTGTTACTGGAGTAACTATGCTGGTGGCAGCATAGGAGACAATAGGATACCGGTAGTTCCGGGCAAAAAATATTGCTTCAGTGCTTATATTAAAAGCAGTCTATCGCAAGGTTCCGGCCACCTCGCTTTAACCTTTTTCACCAATGATGGTCGCTGGGCATCGGCTCCAGGAAAGATACCCTGGGGTGAACCCAGCGAAGAGATAACTGGAAATACCGATTGGGTAAAGCGCGAGATATCCCTGGTTGCTCCAGAGAATGCCGATAGTGCAGTGCTTTTCTTCCGGGTGAAGGAAGCGCTCGGCACCTGCTGGTTTGATGATGTAGAATTTAAGGCGGTTAAGTAGCCGGTCGTGGACACTATCCAAAAAAAGAGGTAATGGAAAACAGAGATAAACAAGTAGGTCTAAAGAGTTTCATAATAGGTGCGTTGCTGTGTTTTCTCATTCCTGTAATGGCGCACTATTCCATAGATATTGTTCATGGCTCTTATATGGCGATAGACTTCATGCCTGCAGGAGCAATATTCCTGTTTTTCATTCTTGTAGGTGGCATAGCAGTTATACTCAAACTAATAAGTAAGAGAATAGTCCTTAATTCATCAGAACTTCTTGTAATATACATCATGATGCTTGTAACCTCTTCAGTAGCAACAATGGGGCTTGGCGCGCAATTATTTCCGATGATCACAGCGCCATTCTACTTTGCAACCCCGACAAACAGATGGGCGGAGTTGATACAGCCGCATATAAAAAGTTGGATGGTGCCACAGGGCAAAGAGGTAATAAGACAGTTCTATGAAGGCATGCCAAAGGGAGCTACTATTCCCTGGTCAGCGTGGATTAAACCGATATGTTTCTGGATGATATTCCTTATGTCTCTATACATGGTAATGATAACAATAATGGTGATATTGAGAAAACAATGGGTAGAGAAGGAGAGATTGATATATCCGTTAGCGCAATTATCTATGGATATGGTGAAGGATGAAAACGGTTCCATAATAAGACCATTCTTTAAGAGCAGGATAATGTGGTTTGGATTTGCCATCCCATTCATAATCAGTTCAATAAACGCCTTTCATAGTTATTTTCATTTTATTCCTAACATAAATCTCGTTAATAGTATTCCAATATTTCGTAATTCTATAAATATGATCTTCAGAGTGAGCTTTCCAATGATAGGGTATGCGTATTTTATCAATATGCAGTTAGCGTTCAGTTTATGGTTTTTATGCCTGTTATCAATAGTGATAAAAGGGATCTGTAACATTACAGGTTTTGGATTCAGCGAAAATCTAGGCATTTATGGAATAGCAGGTTCTCCAATGCTATACCATCAGCAGACTGGAGGAATGATAGTATTAGTATTAACAGGCTTATGGATGGCAAGAGAGCATCTCAAGAATGTATTTGGTAAAGCATTCGGAAGAAAAAAAGATATAGACGACACAAGTGAGATACTCTCCTACAAAGCATCAGTATACTCGCTCTTGACAGGTTTAATTGTAATGGGTGGATGGCTGTACTTTAGCGGCATGCCCCTGATAACAGTTCCTGTATTCATGTTTTTTGCTCTGGTATTGTTTATAGGTTTGACAAGAATAGTAGCAGAGGGAGGACTAGCAGTAGCAATAACCCCATCAATACCATCGTCTCTGGTAGTATCAGGTTTAGGAACATCCGTATTTGGAGCTGGGGGCGTTGTAAGTCTGGCGTTCACATATATATGGGCATCAGACCTGAGAACGTTTGTAATGGCAGCAGTGGCGCACAGCCTGAAGATAATAGAGGTAATAAAGGCAAACAGAAGAAAGCTTTTCTGGTTTATATTAGCGGCGCTGGTAATAGGTCTTGGAGCTACATTCTGGATAGCGTTGAAACTGGCATACACACATGGAGGAATAAACCTGAATTCATGGTTCTTTGTCGGTGGACCACAATACCCATATAAATATGCACTAGACAAGATGTTGCATCCAACAGGAGTGAACTGGATGGGCTGGCTGCATACAGCAATAGGTGGAGGATTTATGGCATTCCTGATGTTTATGAGATACAGGCTTCTGTGGTGGCCCATACATCCTGTAGCATATCCCATAAGCGCTATAGCATGGATGGAGGCTCTGTGGTTCAGTATATTCATTGCATGGATAATAAAGTCAGTACTCACAAGATACGGAGGGAATAAGGTATACAGGGCTTCAAGACCGTTCTTTCTGGGACTGATTTTGGGACAGCTGGTTGCCGCAGGGCTCTGGTTTGTTGTTGATCTGATAACAGGTCATACTGGAAACATGGTTTTCTGGATATAGAGATGATTAAAAAAACGAAAAGTAAAGTTTTTACTTCCATCAGAATACAACATTATGCAACGTTCTCTTTGCTGATGGGCATGTGGAATCTATTACAGAATCAGAGTATGCTACCTGGCCCGATACCGAGCAGGCAATAAGATAAAAAGAGATAAACAAATAAAAGAACAATGAATATCTTGATTAATTTTTACGAGGAAGGTCGGCAATGTTAAACAAACCGGTTGGAAATTATTCAGCAGGACTGGGTGTTTTTGGGATGAAAGGGAGAAAGTTAATTTTTAGATTTTTCTGTTTTGTGGTTTTGGCATCAAGCATTCTATTGCTTTGCAGCTGCTCAAAAGAAAAAGAAGCCGGCAGAGAAAAAGTAAGGATAAGATGGTATATTTGGGCTGATCCTACCATGAAATTGGTATATGAAAGGATGGTGGAAGCTTTTAAAATAGAAGAACCCAATATAGAAGTGAGATTAGAAGCAGTCCCCTGGACCAGTTATGAGAACAAATTACTGACAATGATGGTTGGCAACAGCACTCCAGATGTTTTTACTGCAGGACGCTCAATGCTTTATCTTTATACAAGAAAAGGTGGGGTCCTATCAATTGACAATTTTGTCAAAGCAGACAAAGACTTGAATATTGAAGATTTCTATAAACCCGCAATAGAGGCCTGTCAGATGGATGATAAATTATATGCTTTGCCGAAGGAATTGAATGTTGTATGCATGTTTTATAACAAGACCCTTTTTGACAGAGCAGGGGTTTCATATCCAAAAGACGGCTGGACATGGGCTGATTTTCTCAAAGCTGCGCAGAAACTTACAATATCAGAAAATGGGAGAAAAACCCAGGCTGGTTATTCTGTTTGGCGTGGTTCTACCGGTTGGCTGCCGTGGGTATGGCAGAATGGTGGAGATTTGTATGATAACTGGACTCGACCTGGGAAAACATATCTTGAAAAACCGGAATTTCAAGGGGCCTTGCAATTTTTAGTTGACTTGGTCTATAAGTATGATGTTGCTCCTACACCGGCACAGGAAGAGAGCATGGGCGGGATCTGGTATGCAGGCAGATTAGGTATAATGACATCGTGGATAAACATTTTTCCAGGATGCTTAAAACAAATAAAGAACTTTGACTGGGATGTTGTTCCCCCGCCAATGAATAAGAAGAAAGCCACTCGTGGCCTAGTTTTGTTGTATGCTATTTCATCTCAAACAAAGCACCCTGAAGAATCCTACAGGTTTTTAAAGTTTTTATCCGGCCCAGAAGCACAGAAAATCATAGCAGAATCAAGAATTGGTATTCCGGCAAGAAAATCAATTGCTGAATCAACACTCTTTATAGACCCTGCAAAAAAACCAATGAATTTAAAAAGTATAGTAGATTCCATAGAATATGCTGAATTTGACCCAGGGTCCGAACTTTCAAATTTTTCTGAGATAAATGCGGTCGTTGACAAACATTTTGACTATATTTTCTTAGGCAAAATTAGTGTTAAAGAGGGTTGTCTGAATGCCAAATCTAGGGCGGAAAAGATGTTGTCGGAATCCAGAGAAAGATAATGTCCTATTTCGGGGTCAACAGGAACATCATGACCCACCCTGGCAGAAGAATCAGCCAATAATCTATCAAGATTAACCGGTGGAAGCAAGAAAATAAATGGACTAATTTCAGACCCTGACTCACTAAGTATTTGAAGAGGTGTCTTGT
>JBDRTG010000014.1:0-30810 GCA_043824255.1 bacterium | reverse complement strand
CTATGCGCCTTGTATAAAGTTAAAGACATCTGTTTTTCTCTTAGTTGGCCAACTTTACCTTCGGCTGTAAAAATCATGTTGACTGCTGTATTCCTTAATTTTGCAATAGTTTTCTCATCCAATGCCTTTGGTCTTAAGTTCTCCGATTTAACATTTGCCACTCCACGGATAGGAGATGGCAGCTCTTTTAGCTTTGAAGAACAAAAACAAAACCCTGCAAAATGCTTTACTGTTGCAAGGATTCTATTTATGGTTGCCGGCTTATATTCCTGCTTTAAAAGTTCGCCTCTGAAAGCCTCGGTTGCTACAGGTCGCCATAATCGGATATCCCCTTTAAAAGTGGACATAAAGAAAAGAACAAATTTTTTAAGGTCACTTAGTTTTGCTTTTTTAGTATCAATAGATCCAGCTGCTAGTATCACCTCTTTGACATACTTCTCAGCCCATTTTAGAAAATTGTAATTAGCTGCAACCTTTATTATTGACTGTGCTGGCATCTCTGCTAAAAACTTATCTTTATCTGTCATTTTTTGGCCCTCAGTACAGGATACATCTTAAATTTAGACATTTTCCTAAATGCCCCATCAAAACTTACTGCGCTTTCAATGTTCAAGTCGGTCATTATTATATAATTAAGGCAGTTAGCAAAATTCATGTCTTTGTATCTTTCTAAAAGCTTTATTGCTCTTTTCATTATGTCTTCATTTATATATATAACCTTTAATACTTTACTATTAGACATGGAATCTGCAATATCAACTGCTATATCCCTGTCTATTCTTTGCCTTATTATTTCCAGAGTATCAACAATAACAAGATCTGAGGTATAAAGGAATCCACCTGTGTCCTTAACTTTTTCAAAGACTTTTATAACATCATCAGCATAAGGATGCTTTTCCATGTAGTATGCTAACCAGCCCGTTGTATCAATATATAAATTCATCTAATTCCCTACTAATTTTGCGTGCAATTTGCGTGCAATTTGCGTGCAAATACTTTATCTTAAAATGTATTTTATAGCTCTGCCCACACCTGTCTTCTTAATTAATTGCTTACTTTCCATCTGATTCAAATCGTAATTTGCGGTACGCAAAGACACTTTGAATTTCTCAACATATTGCAAACGGGAAATATGCTGATTTTGGATAATAAATTTTAAAGCATTTATTTGACGTTCCTTTAACCCTACTGTCTCTGCTTTCTGTAAAACCGAATCATATTTAATTATGCTTTTGCCCTTCTGTTTTATCTGGTCCATTTGCGTTCTCAATCCTTGAATAAAATATTCAAGCCAGAAGGTCATATCCATATTATTTTCTCTAACAGACTGGATAGCTTTATAATACGATGGTCTATCTTTATCATAATATTCTGAGAGCGAAAACAATCTCTTAAAGTCATATCCTGTCTTATAAAGAATAAGAGTAGAAAGCAATCTTGCTGTACGACCATTACCATCTAAAAATGGGTGAATATGAACAAACTGGAATTGAGCTATTCCTGCGAGAAGAACAGAGGATAGTTCCTCATTCCTATTAAGCCAGTCCGCAAACTCCCGCATAAGGTGTGGAACTTCCAAAGGAGAAGGCGGAGTATAAATAACCTCACGAGTTCTGGAATTTACCACATAGTTTTGAACCTTACGATATTTCCCCGGTTCAGCCTGGCCACCCCTTACATCTTCTACAAGAATCTTATGTATTCCCCTTATAAGTCCCTCAGTAACAGGCTCAGCTTTGCCCAAGTATGTAGAAACGAAATCCATTGCTTTCTTGTAATTCAAGAGTTCGTTCCTGTCATCAGGGCTTACGCCATCTACCTTCTTGCCGCTGAGAAGCTGCCTTGCTTGTTCAAGAGTTAAAGCAGTCCCTTCAATATGTGTAGAATAATGACTCTCTAAAGCAAGCGCTTCTTTTTGTATTGCAGAAACCCACTCTCCTTTTATCTTTATCGCATCTAAAAAGCCCCTTACCCTCTCTATTTCTACCAAAGACTTGTTGATCTTAGCAGAGATAATAAATTTTGGATTAAATGACATCTAAAGCTCCTTATAATTTACGTCTTAGATAAATATTTATCATATGTAAATTCTATTGGTTTTTTTGTTTTTATAACCTTCTTTTTTGCTAAAAGAGGATCCTTTTCCCAATCTTCCTGGATTCTTTGTTTTGCCAACTTGATTTCATCCTTAACCGCTTCTCTCACAAACTTTGAAAAACTCATATTGTTTAATTTGCAGGTTTCCTTTGCTTTATCAATAAGAGCTTGAGGGAAATGGATACTTACCATTTTCCGTTTTTCTAGTTTTTCCATAGTGCTCTTCCTTTATTCCTTTCAAGCATTACCATTCCATTTGCGATTACCAATAGTTACAAAAGGTATAAGACAAGGGATTATCCAAAAGAAAGACATCCAATTTAATCCAATGCTTTTTAGCCCGCCATAAAGATATATACACAATGAAATAGAAACAAAAAATAGTAAGTAGATTGGCAATATAAGTTTCCAATATTTTGTATTTGGGTGTTTCCAAGGAGCTAACGCAAAGATTAAAACGATTGCAACTATAAACAAAATAATCCCCAATATTCCATTGCTAATTTTATTTTTGACTATCCAAACAACAGATAGCAGGCCCAACCAAATAAATCCTCCTAGCCAGCCACCAATCCACCCAATCTTCTCGCCTTTGCGGTTCATTACTTTATCCTTCATTAAAAGAGCTTAGCGTATATTTACGCAGATTCACTATAATATATCTATACATTCGCAAAACGCATGAATCTCCCACTTACCCCCATATTATACAAAGTGCTTCCTTCAAGCACAACTTAAGTCTCTGTCATTATATACAAAGACAAAACAGTATGTCAAGAAAAATACAATATATTTAAATATTAGATATATTGAAATATTTAATTTTAATACAAAAAATCTTATGTGTAGTTACAAAAGCGGGTTTTTTGTAGAAAAAACAGGGAAAAGCACTAGAAATATACGGGTTTAGTGTCAGCAACTTCGCATAAGGTATGTTATGTGAATATAGGATTTTCCAGAATACAAAAGCAGCTTAAAGCAGGGGAAACAAAAAGAATTTGAGATGAGTCAGGAAAAACCTATTAAAAAAATATTGTCGAGTAAACTCAGTGTAATACACATATGATAATGTCCTATTTGGCTTTTTATTAAAAAATCCTTGACATTAATTTTTGTTGTGCTACTATTCTGGGAAATGTGATACTATAGGATAATATGTCGGATTTATTTAGATTTGGGGTTTCTTTAGAGAAAGGGCTATTGGATAAATTTGACCGTCTTATTAGAGAGAAAAATTACTCCAACCGCTCTGAGGCTTTTCGGGATTTGATTCGCCAGGAATTGGTAAAGAAGCAGTGGCAGGAAGGTAAGGAAATTGCCGGAGCAATTACCCTTATCTATAACCACCATAAAAGGGAACTGTTAGATAAAATTACTGATATTCAGCATGATTTTCAAAAAGCAATTATATCCACTCAGCATATCCACTTGGATCACAATAATTGCTTAGAGATAATTGCAATTAGAGGTAAGCCTAAAGAAGCCAAAAGATTAGAGGACACTTTAAAGTCGATTAAAGGCGTAAAACACGCAACATTAAGTATGTCAAGCACAGGGAGAGAAATAGAGTAGTGTCAAGTATTATTTTTTTTGTCAATAGTAGCACGAATTTAAGAAATGTAATAACATAAATGGTAAAAATAGATATTAGTAAATGGAATTGAATTTGCTGATATAGCGAGGTGAGTAAATGCATATATCAGATGGTGTATTATCAGCTCCAGTATGGATTGGAGGGTATGTAGTTACCGCTGTTATTTCAGCTATTACTAGTAAGAAAATGAACGCCGAAGATGTTCCTAAGGTGGCGGTAATGACTTCTGTTTTTTTTGTGGCTTCTTTGATTCACATTCCCATCGGACCTACTAGCGTCCATCTAATCCTCAATGGCTTAGCAGGAATAATTTTAGGACCGCTTGCTTTTGTATCTATTTTGTTGGGACTGGTTCTTCAGGCGCTTCTGTTTCAGCATGGGGGAATCACCACCATTGGTGCAAATAGCGTAATGATGGGTCTGCCGGCGCTCTTTGCTTATAGTTTATTTGGTTTGCACAAGAGATTTCATTTCAGAGCAAATGAGGCCATTTTTGCAGGCCTTGCTGGAGCTTCAGGGGTTTTTCTGGGAACTCTTATCCTAGCTATGCTTCTGGTAACCACTGGAAGTGAATTCATCGGAGTAGCTAAATATGCAGTTCTAGCTCATTTTCCTGTGATAGTGATTGAGGCAATTATAAGCGCGTTTATTGTTTCATTTTTAATAAAGGTAAAACCAGAGATATTGGAATGAAACACGTAGAACAAAAAAGAAACATTGATAGCAAAATTTTAAATGAAATAGTCAAATCAATCAAGCAAATAAATTATGGGGAGGTGGTGATTATAGTTCATGATTCAAAAATAGTTCAAATAGAGAAGAAAGAAAAAAAGCGGTTTTAGTGTAAACGAGCCACTGTACAAACAGAGCTGAAAATTTAAATCGATTTCTTACCATACCGACTGAACAAACAGAGGTGTTGGAGCAAAATAGGAGGGTAGGAAGTGATGAAACTCAAGCTCAAAATTGGATTAGTGGTTATTGGGCTCGTTATGTTTATCGGCCCGGCGTATGCAGGAGGTGAAGTAAAAGCACAAGGCGTAGAAGCAAAGATAATAGACTTACTACAAAGGAAAGGAATTATTACAGCTTTGGAAGCAGAAGAGTTGAAGGAAGAGCTCATAACGGAGAAGCAGAAAGAAAAAGCCGAGGTAGCTAAATCTATAGAGGAGAAGACAGAAGCAAGCTTTGAATTTCCACAGATTGGTTCAGATAAGATGAAAATCGGAGGATCAATTAAGTTCAGAAATTCCCATTACCGGGGACATAAAGAGGATAGAACAACAACCTCAAGCGGTAAGAAAGACTATGATACTTTTAAGGTTTCAGACGATTCTCTTGATATTGAAGGCGAAATTGCAGATGAATGGAACTACGGTATCAGCCTTACGATGAACGAACAGGATAATGGGAGCAATCTAAGGGATATATGGATGCAGTACACAGGCTTACCGTATGTTGCAGTAACAGCTGGTCAGTTCAATGTCCCATTTAGTGAAGAGCATCTGGAAGGACAGGATACAATAGAAAAAGCAGAAGTGGTTGCTTCCATAGCAGCAGAAAAGGATGTTGGTGTAGCAATTAGCGGAGATATCCTGGATGAGAAAATTACTTATGTATTAGGAGTATTTAATGGAAACGGCATCAATACCTCGGATGATAATGACCAGAAGGACATTATAGGTAGAGTAGTTGTCTCTCCTTTTAAAGCTAACGGTGGAATATTAGATGGATTGAGCATTGGCGTATCAGCTCAGGGAGGACGTCAGCCTAATGAAACTTCTGGTGGAATTACTTATGGCGGAGACAGAACAAGAATCGGCGGCTTGCTCAAATATGAAGGGAATATAGCCAATAGAGGATTTAAACTTCAGAGTGAATATATTCAGCAGAAAAGAGACAGGGATGACCAGAAAGCTGATATCAGTTCTGATGGATGGTACGCACAAGCAACATATGAACTGACACCAAAGTGGCTGTCTGTTTACAAGCATGAAATGTACAATCCAAGTGGAAAGTCTTCAGGCGATACAAGAAGAACAAATACAGTGGGTATCAAGTACACTTTCAATGAATATACGAATATACAGATGGACTACAGAACGTTAGAATATCCTAATTCAAAAGGTGGGCAGGAACTTCTAACTGAACTCACTGTAGAATTTTAAATGACAATTTCATTAAGAGGAGATTTAAGATGAAAAAAAATATTATGGCGTTAGGGAACTTGGTTTGCATAGTTTATTTGTGGTCATCGATGGTGTATGCTCATTTTGGTATGCTCATTCCATCTGATGATATTATTACCCAGGAAGATACCAAAACCATTACCTTAGAGGTAAAGTTCATTCACCCAATGGAAGGGCATTACATGGAAATGGAAAAACCAGTGAACTTTGGAGTAAGAGTTGGTGGCAAGAATGTGTCTCTGCTTCCGACTCTCCAGTCCAAGAAAGGAAGATGGATTGACCAGACGAAAGATTTTACCTACTGGGAAACTATGTATAAAATCAGGAGGCCTGGAGACTACACATTTTATGTCGAGCCCAAACCGTACTGGGAGCCGGCAGAAGACTGTTACATTATTCACTATACTAAGGTATGTGTGAATGCACTGGGACTTGAAGAAGGCTGGGATGGAGAAATTGGGCTAGAGACAGAGATTGTGCCATTAACTAGACCATATGGACTTTGGACAGGAAATGTATTCACTGGGATGGTAAAGGTAAAGGGAAGACCTGTCCCTTTTGCAGAGGTAGAAGTGGAATATTACAACGAAGATGGTAAGATAAAACCTCCTGCTGATCCATATATCACGCAGGTAGTCAAGGCTGATGCAAATGGTGTGTTTTCATACGCTATGCCCAAGGCCGGCTGGTGGGGTTTTGCTGCACTGAATGAAGCTTCATGGACAATGAAAGACCCTGGCGGAAAAGATAAATCCATTGAAATCGGTGCTGTTTATTGGGTTAGGACAAGAGACATGAAATGAAAATCAAAAATCAAAAATCAAAAATCAAAATTATATTTCTGCTTTTCACTCTTTACTCTTCACTCTTTACTACTTCTGCCTTTGCCCATAAGGTAAATATTTTTGCGTATGTAGAAGGTGATACGGTCTATACCGAGAGTTATTTCCCAGATGGAAGAAAGGTAGAAGGCGGTCTAATTGAGGTGTACGACAGTCAGGGGAAAAGATTGTTGGAGGGTAAGAGCAATAAAGAGGGACAGTTTAATTTTAAACCTCCCAAGAAAGACGACTTAAAAATAGTCCTTATTGCCTCCATGGGTCATAAAAATTCATATGCCCTCTCAAAAGATGAATTGCCTGAAATAAAGCTTGAGCAAAGACTGCAAGAGCCAAAACCTAAAGAGTCCGAAGTCGAAGAGATCTCACAAGTTGATTTAGACCAAATCGAAATGATTATCAACAGTTCTCTTGATAAAAAATTAAAGCCGATTATGAGGGAGCTCGCAAAGACACAGCAGAAGAAAGTATCCTTCAGGGAGGTAATAGGTGGCATAGGATATATTTTGGGCATTATGGGAATTATCGCATACTTCCTCGGGAAAAATAAGGATAACCACAAAAAAAATGCATCTTCCAGAGATTGATAAATACGCACATCTTAAATCTGTGTTTCATTCCTGGGATCCAAGAGTTAAGCTTATTTCCTTTTCTTTTTTGATTTTATCTATCGCTCTACTTCCTAATCTCTTATCTGCTTCTTTAGGACTCATTTTGGCTATAATTCTTCTCTTTCTATCCAGGATTCCATTTTCTTTTGTGCTAAAACATTTAAGATGGGTAATTCTTTCTGTCCTATTTTTCTTTATTATTATGCCTTTGACTGTTCCCGGTCAGAAGACTATTATTCTGAGTGTTATAGGTGTTTCTCATGAGGGATTGAGACTCTCTTCCTTAATAGCTTTAAGAGCAATAAGTATTTGTATGATTATTTTCCCTATGATTGGAACAATGGAATTTCATAAGACTATAAAGGCTCTTCAAAGACTTAAATTCCCTAATAAATTAATTCAACTAGTTATGTTTACATATCGTTATATCTTTGTCCTGTTGGGAGAACTAGCGAAAATGTCAACAGCTGCTAAAGCAAGATTGTTTAAGAGAGGAACAAATATCCATACCCTGAAGATAACAGGCAATTTGATAGGGATGCTGTTTATTCGAGCTTTTGAAAGAACACAGCGAATGTATAATGCCATGGTCTCAAGAGGATACAAGGGAAGCATAAAGACTCTGGATGAATTTAAACTCTCAAACAATGATTTTCTTAAGGCATCGTTAATTATAATCCTGGCAGTCATGTTACATCTTACAGGGCACATGCTATGAAAGAGATGATAAAAATAAAAGGCTTAAAATATACCTATTCAGACGGCACGAAGGCGCTCCGAGGAGTGGACTTAAGCATCTTTGAAGGAGAATCTATTGGTTTGATTGGACCAAATGGTGCAGGAAAATCTACTCTGCTTCTTCATTTAAATGGGATCTTAGGGGGAAGTGGCAAAGTAGAGATTATGGGATTAGAAATAACTGATAAGAATTTAGATTTCATTAGAAGTAAAGTCGGCTTGGTTTTCCAGGATCCAGAAGATCAACTCTTTATGCCCACTGTTTTTGATGATGTTGCCTTTGGATTAGTTAATATAGGAAAAGAAAAAGAAGAAATTAATTCATCTGTCAAAAAAGCCTTGAAAGAAGTAGATATGTTAGACTCAATTAACAGGGTATCTCATCATCTAAGTTTTGGTGAAAAAAAGAGGATATCTTTAGCTACTGTTTTATCAATGAACCCAGAAATTCTAGTTTTAGATGAGCCTTCAAGTAATTTAGACCCGAGGTCAAGACGACATCTAATGGAAGTACTTAGAGGTATAAGAGTTACCAAGATAATTTCTGGCCATGATCTAGAATTGATTTTAGATATTTGCAATAAAGTAGTTGTACTGGATAAAGGCAAAATAGCCGCCTATGGAGGTACAAAAGAAATTCTAAGTAATAAATCTCTTATGGAATCCCACTGGTTAGAAGTACCCCTATCCTTAAGATAGAATGACACAAGAAAAGCCCAAGGTAATGTCCTTAACATAAGTAAAATAATGGATAATTGACAATATTCTAAAATTTCAGTATGTTTATATTCAGATTTGGCGAAAGTAAAAAACCATGGAACCAGTAATAGAAATTAGAGACCTTCATGCTGAATATAGAGCAGGCAGAGAAAAAACTGTTGCTTTAAAAGGTATAACTCTGTCTGCTTATAAAGGGGAAATATTTGGATTTATAGGTCCTAATGGCGCAGGAAAAACAACAACTATCAATATCTTATTGGGTTTCATGTCTCCTACTAATGGCAATGCAGTTATATTCGGGAAAAAATCTTCCTCACTAAGAAACAGGTTTAGAATTGGATATTTACCAGAGATAGCTTATTATTATCCATTTCTTACGCCTTTCAAGATTCTCACAATGTACGGGAAATTATTTCGTATAGACAAAACTATATTAAACAACAGAATAGATTCCGTTCTGGAAACTGTTGGATTAACAGAGAAAAAAAATACTCCTATCCGAAACCTGTCAAAAGGCATGAACCAGCGTCTTGGACTTGCACAAGCTATTATAAATGATCCTGAAGTTCTGATACTGGATGAACCTAATTCAGGTCTTGATCCAATTGGTAAAAGAGAAATACGCGATATTATCTTAGAACTCAAGAATAGAGGTAAAACCATATTTTTTAGCTCACATGAGCTTTCAGAAGTAGAACTGATTTGTGACAGAGTGGGAATAATTGACAGAGGACAAATTCTAAAGACTGAGAAGCTAGACCAAATTGTTGGTAAAATTGATACAAAGCAAACTGTATTGGAAGATATTTTCATCAGGATGATAAAGGATAAAAGAGCATGAAAGCTGCATGGATTATTGCGAAAAATGTAATTGAGGAATCTATTAGAAAGAAAGAAATATATGTTTTATTTATTCTATCTATTGCAATGATGTCCATAGTTGCAATGGCAAGTTTTTTCTCTCTGACAGGGTTAGTAAAGTATTTTATAGAATTATCCTTTCTCATCATTACCTATATAACTGTAATTATCGCTGTTGTTGTTGGAGCAAGACAGGTACCCACTGAGCTAAACAGCCGCACAATTTATCCGTTAATGGCAAAACCTCTAAAAAGATCTGAATTTATTATAGGAAAATGGCTTGGAACCTCTATTATTTCTATATTATGTTTTTTGGTTTTTGAGGGAATATTTATTATTCTCCTGTTTTCTAAAGGGAGTAGTGTATCGGGTATTTTAATACAGGGGATATTCCTGCATATTCTTCAATTAATGCTTATATCCTCTATTGTTATATGTCTGTCAGTTTTTATGACAAATGCTGCAAATGTTACAGTTTCAATCCTTTATTTTATTCTGGGACATTGGATTGGCAAAGCTATCTCAGATGTGCTTGATAAGTGCGGAGCATTCCTTGCCTGGATTCTCAGGTCTCTTAATTATATCCTGCCTCATCTTGATTACTTTGACTTATCAAAAAAGATAGTTCACCAATGGCCACCAGTACCAGCATGGGTAATAATAACAGTGACGATATACGCTCTTGTTTATATATCTATCTTTCTACTAATAGGTACATTGAAATTTCAGAGAAGACAATTGTAACTAGGATTAAGTGGTAAGGATTAAGGGATTATGCCCAAAATTATATTTTTAATTCTATTACTGCTTGCTGTTATACTGCTTCAAATCCCTCTCCAGCTATATCATTATTCTGCAGAGGATACAGCCCAAAGCACTTCTGTTATTCCGGGTGGAGAAATTATAAGTAAAGTTTTAGGTGGTGTCTTTACTGGTTCCGCGGATTTGTTGTGGCTGAAAGCAGACGAATACCTTCATGGGGGAGTGACTGAACATGGACATTGCCATATTTTAGAAGAGGCAGACATGGGAGGACATACACAACACAAACATGAACATAATCACAAAGAAATTGAGTACAGACATAAATTGAAATACAACAAGTTAGACAAATTATTTGCTAAGCTTGAATACAATCTCAAGCCGAATATTACAGAGCATTTGCACAGCAAAAGAGAGGATGAGCTTATGCCATGGTTCAAGCTTGCAACTATGTTCAATCCCCATCATGTAAGAGCGTACGCTGTTGGAGGATACTGGCTTGCGTTCAGGCTTGGGAAATTAGACGAAGCGATTAAATTTATGGCAGAGGGGATCAAAAATAATCCGGATAGCTACCAAATATCTGAGGAAATGGGCATAGTCTATTTTTCGAAATTAAAGGATTATAAAAAAGCTCAATACTATTTTGAGAGGGCCCTCAAATCGCAGGCCAAAATGGATGAATATGATAAAGCGGGCATACTCAGATTCCTTGCTTTCTCGCATAAATTTCAAGGACATACACAAAAGGCAATAGATTGTTACAAACAAGTTCTCAGATTATTTCCAGAAAATAAAAAAGCTAAGAATCTTATAGATAAATGGGAACGGGAAAAAGAATAGATTACTTGCCCTCAGAGTTTATAAAAAACTTGGTATTTGCTATTTCTTTACCACTTGTGTGTGAACCAGTGATATATTTTTTTGCTTTTGGCATGACTTTCTCCAACGTCTCCACATGTAACCTAAACTCTGTAATATCCTCTGCTTTCCTATACTCCTCTAATATCTTCAGGAATTTATTTGTCTCTCCCTGCGCATAGGCTGTCTTCTTTATCTTATACGCCTGCGCCTGACTGATTGTTTTTGCAGCCTCTGCCTGCGCATTTGGAATGATCTTGTTAGAATATGATTCTGCATCATGAATCATAGTTGAAGCGTCTTCTCTGGCATTGACTACGTCTTTGAACATTGGAAGAACTTCTGATGGAGGCTCTATATTTTTAAGTTCTACTGACTTTATCTCTAAACCAGTTCCTAGAAAATCCAATCTCTCCTGACATAAACGTATAGTATCCTGCTGAAATCTATACTTAGCTGTAGTAAGAACATCATCAACATTTACTTTAGCAATTGCCTCGATTATGGCTGAATACATGGAATTCTCAAGGATCTTATCTGAGTTATAAATTCTATATAAAAACTTCTTTGGCTCTTTTATTTGATAATTAATTATCATCTTAAGATGAACTATATTTTTATCCCCTGTTATGCAGTAAGACGGAAGTGTGTCTTTATCTATCTTATCTGACCAAAACGAAAGTTCTGTCCTCATAACTTCTTTGATCTTCACCTTATCAACTTCGTCTATTGGCCATGGCATACGATAATGAATGCCGGACTCAACATTCTCCCGTATCACTTTCCCAAATCGCTTGATAAGTCCAACTTCATTTGTCTTCACAATATATATGCCTGAGAGCATGTATATTCCGAATAGTAATACAGCAAACCAGCGATATAGCTTATGTATATCTGTCGCAAGGGCAGATAGAACATCTTTTTTTAGTTCAATAAGATTTTTGCGGTCTTTATGCACTATTTACTATCCTCATTTGTCTTTTTATTGAGATATTTGAATAGATCGGATTTGGATGAGAGAACAACTGTAGTTTTATCATCAATTATTCTTTTGTAAGATTCTAAAGTTCTCATAAACTTATAAAATGCAGGATCCTTTTCAAAAGCTTCTGCATATATTTTTGTAGCAGCAGCATCTCCCTCTCCCTTTATAATCTCAGCATCTTTATAGGCTTCAGACAGTATGTCACTCTGAATTTTATTCGCCTCAGATCTTATTATATCTGCCTTTTCTCTGCCTTCTGCGCGGTATTTGTTTGCAATTGATTCTCTTTCAGACTTCATTCTTTTATACACGCTTTCAACATTATCCTGAGGCAATGCAAGCCGACATATCCCTATTTCTTTTATTTCAATACCATAAGAATCTATAGTTTTTTTGTTGCTATTCTTTGTTATAGTTTTTTCTATCTCCTTGATTTTCACAGCATCTTTTTTTGTTGATATTATTGACGATATTTCATAATTACCCAGAACGCTTCCAAGCTGAGCGCAAATAATATCATCGATCTTTTTTGCGGCATTTATATTATTCCCAACTGCCTGAAAAAATTCTAAAGGATTATCAATCCTCCAGCATACAAAACACTGCACAATTATATTTTTTTTATCCTGTGTAAGATATTCAATCAATCTGGTTCTATAAAGCATTAGTCTTTTTTCAAACCTGTTGACTGTTTGAACAGGGTCAGGCCATTTATAGTAAAGACCCGGATTACCGATAGTTTTAACAGGGTGTCCAAACTGAGTAATGATAACATGTTCTCTCTCATCAACCTTATAGAAGACTAGAAATGACAGACCTACAACAACTACAAGCATTATTATTAAAAACCTGTTTCCTGCTTTCATTTGTTATTTCTCCTCTCTAATTATTGTGGAAATCCCTGCTTGATTACCTTGAAAAAACCATATGTCAGGAATCTTTTCTCCTTCTTTAGGGCATATAATAAACTTCTGGACGTCAGGTAGAATTTCTTCCATTCCTTCTATATAAAGACGTGTTTCCGTAATATCAGGATGCTTTCTATATGCAGCCTGCTGATCGAGAAACCTTCCAGTCTCTCCCTTACTCTTTGCCAGCACATTATTTCTGTAAGCAATGGCTTCGTTTTTCATCTTAATCTTTGTCGCTCTAGCATTAGGAATTACTTTATTTTCATAGCCTTTTGCTTTATGAATGTATGTTTCATAATCCTCCTGAGCGCTTACAACATCCTCAAAAGCAGGAGCAATATCTGTAGGAGGATGCATGTCTCTAAAGTGTATTCCTTCTATCCATATTCCTGTTTTAAATTCGTCAAGTTTCGTCTGGAGAATTTCGAGAATTTCCTCTTCAAGTCCTTCTCTATTAACAGTAATTGTTGGAAAGAAGACTCTTTTTGATAGAGTGTTCGTCAATATGGTATTGGCAAGCTCCTCCATCAATCCCTCTGGCGATGAATTCTTATATAAAAAGTCAGATAGATTTTGGATTCTGTAGTGTACATTCATAGTTAGACCTAGAAAACTGTTCTCTCCTGTTAGAAAAGGCATTTCTTCTTTATAATGAATATTTGTCCACAATATCAACTGATAGTCCTTACTAGCTTTATAGCCAATACTTATTCGTCTTATTCTCTCAGTATCTACTCTGTTAATCCTGTCAATAGGTAAAGGAAGCGCATAATGAAGACCGGGCAAAACAGGTTTTGTAATATTCAGAGGTTTACCAAAGCGCTCCACAATTGCTTTTTCATAGGGCTTCAGCATATATATCCCTGAAGAAAAATATATACCGGCAACAATTATTAAAACTACAATTGTTATGATCTTATTTAATATTATTTTATTCTGATTGTAGCTGCCCTCTAGATGCAGTTTTTTAGATAATGCGGTGTACAGGCGATCCATCAATAAAGGGAGCTTCTCTTTAATAAATACTACCAATATGTCTTCGTGCGGTTGAGCGCCCTTTAGATAGGCTTTTCCTTGCGGATGAATATATGCTTTTAAGGCTCTTGTAAGCACATGTAGAGCATGTATAAGTATAGCTACGCAAATCACGACGGCTGCTATCTTATCTATACGAAATCCGATGTGTTCGCTTACAAGCGCCACAGATACCAGCATTGAGGCAAACATATCTATTTTTGAGTGATAACCATCCGCTATAAGTCCAGGAGATTTACTTTTTTCTCCAACATATACTTCAAATTTAAATAAAAGATATGAAAATAGAGCTAATATTAATATAACTAAAGCTACCGGAACTGGATTTCGAATAGCAATAGTCTCAGGATGAATTACTTTCATAAAAATCTTGTATGATGCAAAAATAAGGAAAAGACCTATTCCAACAGCAACTTTTTCCTCTAGTCCAGTGAAGAACCGTTTGCCTGCTAATGAAGGCTTTTCTTTTTGGTGTGAGTCTTCATCTTTAAAAATAGAACCTGTGTCGCGATAGATCTCCTGAGATTGAGTTGCCCTTTCTTCTGATATACTGCCTATTCTATCCGCCCTGATGGCAGCAAAAACCATAAATGATGAAAATATATCAGATAACGAGTGCCATGCTTCAGCAAGCAAAGCTATACTGCCTGTATATATAGCCAGACAAAACTTTATAACTGTTAATACCAGATTAACAAAAGATGATATAAGAGCTGTTATTTCTTCTTTAGTCATATATAGTATAGTTTTACTGATTTAATATTAAAACTCAAGAAAAATCGTAGTCAGCTATTACTCTTCTTTAGTAAATAATCTGCGACTGCCTTATGCAGGGTATTCACTGTCAGAATTGCACAATGTAAGTTCTCCCCAGGAAGCCCACCCAGTTCCTCTATAATATCTGCAGGAGAAATTTTTAACACCTCATTAATAGTTTTCCCTTTTGCTAACCGTGTTGTAATTGACCCACAAGCTATTGTTGTACCACATCCATCAGTAAAAAACAGAGATTCTGTAATTTCATCATTCTTTATTATCAGGTAAATTTCTGCTGTATCTCCACATGGTCCTTTTATTATAGCGGCACCGTCCGGGTCGTTCATCCTCCCAACATTCTGTGGATGAGTAAACTGCTTGATTACCTGCTCTGAATAAATCTTACTTGCATCCTTAATCACACATTCCTGCAATTTATTAACGAGATGATCAAAATCTTTATTCATTTTTGGCCCATGCCAAATTTTGAATTTACACTTGGTCCCTGAGTTGCTTTAAGCTCACCTTTGTTGTACTTTTCTATTGCCTCCTTGACACTGCTAGCCACACCAGTAATCACATCCACTCCAGCTGCCTGGAGTGCTTGAAAAGCATTTGGGCCAACATTCCCTGTTAAAACTGCCTTTACCTGTTTTTCTGCCACAAATTGAGCTGACTGAATGCCGACTCCGCCCATACCGGATAAATTCGGATTCTGAACTGCTTTAAACTCTGAAGTTTCTGTATCTGTAATAATAAAATACTGACATCTCCCAAACCTTGGATCAACCTGCGAATCCAAACTATCTCCTTGTGAAGTTATACAAATTTTCATAATCTCATCTCCTTTATTGGTTGCATTCATTTGTTTTCATCTGGATGATCACATAGAGTTTTGTCTATGCCATATCCTTTGCCAGCACTAGGCTTGCACAAGCTTTCTCCTCCCTTAAGCTCGCCTTGGATCAGTTTTTCAATGATTTCATCTATTCTTCCCTGCACACCTACAATTGGCTTAATACCGAATTCATCAAAAAAGCCCACAGCTCTTGCTCCCATTCCTCCGGCTATAATACACTCAACTCCCTTCTCATGAAGAAACTGAGGTATGGCGCCGGGCATATGACCGGGATTGTCAACAACCTCCTTCTTAATTACCTTTCCATCTTCAATATCTACAATCGTATAAGATGGACATCTTCCAAAATGAGCTGATACAGAATCTCTATCTGTTGAAATCGCTACACGCATCTTAATCACCCCCTTTTCATTTTTAATTGTTTAATCGCAATCTCCGCTGCATTCACCAGCTGATAAGCAATTGGAGACGCTGTAAGAGCTGGATGAGTTCCCATTTGAAACGTGGCTATATCATTAGCAGTCATTCGTTGATGCACAAAGGCGCTAATAGCATTGATAAGTTCTCCGCCGCTCTTAGCTCCGCATATTTGCCCGCCTAAAATAATTTGTGTACCTGCTTCAAAAACTAATTTTACCGTCAAATTCTCTGCGCCAGGCATACCGCCAGGATGACGGTTTATTGCTTCGCTCTCTCCCACAATAATATTATATCCCTGCTTTTGGGCCTGTTCTTCAGTCAGACCGGCGGCTGCAAATGCAGAATCACCTAAAGTTGTAGAGAATACACCTATAACACCCATATTCAAGCGGCTGGATGCAAACAAATTGGCTCCTGCTATACGCGCTTCCATTGTAGCTATAGAAGCCAGTTTGAGAGTAGAAGATTTTCCATCAAAGAAGGAAACCTTTTCTGTACAGTCACCGCACGCAAAAATATTTGGATCACTTGTCTGCATATAGCGGTTTACCATGATACCTCTTGCAGGTCCTATTTCCAATCCGATTTCCTGCGCCAGTCCAATATTAGAAACAGCGCCAATACCAAGGATCACCATATCTGACTTAATTTCTTTTCCACTTTTTAATTTAATCCCTTCTACCTTATCATTGCCCGTAAAAGACTCTACTTTCTCGTCTACCATGAGGTTAACGCCCTGGGCAATAAGTGTTTCCTCAGCTTTTAAACAAAAGTCCTTATCATATACCAATTGCAAGCAATGACGCATCATCTCAACTATAGTAATGTTTAAGTTTTTATTCCTCTTTTTACACTCTTCTGCAAGTTCCACACCAATAAAGCCGCATCCAACTATTACCAGATTGGAAGCATGCTCCATTGCATGAATCATATCATTTAGATATGTAACATCCTTTTTTATAGAAAAAATATTCCCCTTATCAATACCGGGTATTGGAGGAATCATTGGCTCAGAACCAGTAGCAAGAACAAGTTTTTTATAGCGCACCTGTTCACCTGCTTTTGTTTCAACAACACAATTTTTATTGTCTATATGTACAACAGGGTCGATGAGCAATTCAATTCCATTCTTCTCAAGCACCTTATCAGGTATGAGATTTTTGTCGGGGGTGCCGACTGTCCCAAAAATATAGGGAATGCCACACGGTATTAATACTTTACGCTCCTTACGTATAAGCAATACGCTTTTGTTCGGATAATGCCGCTTTGCCGTAATAGCAGCAGGAATCCCTGCTGCGCTGCCACCAATAACAATCACATCATAAGTTTTCATCATTAACCTTTCTTTTTTTCTTAACCTTTTTATACAAGCCGTTTGGCTCCGTTATACACTTCTGCCACATGCAAAACAACAGCCGCAACCCTTGGCAAATCATCACGAACCCACTCCTGCATTTCTTCAAACATTGGACCATCCGTCAATCGCTCAACACTTCCCTTTACTTGAAATGAACCTTTATCCTTATCGCTAACAACAAAAGCCATCTTTGGATTACTTAAAATATTGCTGCGTGTTTTGTCAAAGTAATTGTCTGCTATTAATACAGTTTCATCATCTATTACTTTTAGATACGCAACATAAACAACATTTGAAACTCCTTCAGAACTGCATGTAGCAATTGGGAAAACATCCTGTTTATCAATTGCCTTCTTAACCGCTTCTGGTAATTTTGCCGTTGTCTTTCTCCATTTGTTTTTATAGTTTAATTCTGTTTATCTTCTACTTTAAATTTTTTAACTACCTATCACCACACACTTCTCTATGGTTTCTGCAATCAAATATAAGGCGTAATTTTAGAAACAAGTTCTGTCTTGGAAGCTACACCTACAACCTTGTCTACTACAGCACCATCTTTAAAAATAGCTAAAGTAGGTATGCTCATAATGCCGTATTCTGAAGATGTTCCTGGCGCTTCATCAACATTTAATTTACAGACTTTTAACTTACCATCATATTCTTCAGCTATCTCCTTAACTGCCGGAGCAATCATACGGCAGGGGCCGCACCACTCTGCCCAAAAATCCACAAGGACAGGAATATCTGATTCTAATACTTCCTGCTTAAAATTTGCATCATCTACTTTGATTTTCACTTTGCTACCCTTTTTTATTTAATATTTTTTGTCTAACTTGCAGAATTTTTGTCACTCTTAATCTATCCTCTGACCATTTTTGCCCCGCATTTGGGACAGCTGGCATTATAACATGGGGATCCTGCCTGATGTGGGACCTTTGTCCCGCAGCTTGGACAAACACAGTTTCCGCTTGGACCTGCTCCCGGACGTGTGCCGCTCATTCTGCCGCGTCCTCCGCCTTGTCCTGCACCAACTCCACCTCCCCTGCCTCTTCCTGTTCCTGGGCCCATTCCTCCTGGTCCTGTTCCGTCTCCTCTTGGCATTTGATTACCTCCTTGTTATTGATTTATGTTAATAATAGAGTTTATCTTTTCCCAAATCTGTTTTATGCTTTTTACAACGGCCCCGTCTTCTGCATATTCAATAATAGATAATGCCTTCATCTGAGCTTTAGTTACCCTTTTATCATACGGTATTGTTCCAATGAATTCACTATCGTAGTCTTTTGCTATATCTTTAATTTTCTCGGTCATATCTATATTTAAATCATATTTATTTACCACAACTCCAGATCTAACTCCAAAATGTCTTGTTACATCAAGAATGCGCTTCATATCATGAATACCTGATACGGTCGGCTCTGTAACAATTAAGGCATAATCTGAACCAGTTATAGAGGCTATTACAGGACAACCAGTTCCCGGAGCGCCGTCTATTATTAGCTTGTTCTCATTAATCTCGGAAGCTGCCTTGCCAGCCTTGTCTCTTACCAGTGTAACAAGCCTTCCCGAATTTTCTTCAGCTACACCAAGTTTTGCATGAGTCATTGGCCCAAATCTTGTTTCTGAAACAAACCATTGCCCATTAATAGCATCTTCTACCTTTACAGCAGAATCTTTACAAACGAGATAACATGCGCCGCATCCTTCACAAGCAACAGGATCAATACGGCATAATTCTTTTCCGGACTCACTGTTGTAGTTTTCTATAGCCAAAAACCTGCATGCATCCTTACATCTATTACAGCCTGTGCATTTTCCCGGATCTATTTCAGCAATTACCCCGCCGCTAAAATTTCCTCTTTTTTTAATTTGTGGAGCTAAAAGCAGATGCAGGTCTGCTGCATCCACATCACAATCGGATATTATTGTCTTTTTAGCCAGAGCAACAAAAGAAGCTGTCAAAGAAGTCTTTCCTGTTCCACCCTTTCCGCTTATAATAACTAATTCCTTTGGTTTATTTGCGGCAGAAAAAGATGCAGGCTTGGCTTTTTCTATTTTTTTATCATCTGTTTCTTCTTCCTCTTTTTCCATAGAAGAATATATTTCTTTAACAACTCTCTTTTTCTGCGCCAGTTTCTCTATCCTCTCAGCAATATCCTCAAATAGCTTTTTATATTGAGGCAGTTTCTCCACAACTATATCCCCTACAGAATAGACTTCTGCTATTTTTCTATCATCCGGAATCTCTCCTATAATTTCCAGTTGCTGCTCCTTACAATATTTTTTGAGATTATCATCCATATATTCAGCACGATTAACCAAGATTACCGGTTCCTGATTTATCTTACGGCACATATCCACAGCCAGTTTCAGATCATTTACTCCAAAAGGCGTGGGATCTGTAACAAGCACACATAAATCAACATCCTTTACTGTTTCCACAACAGGACATGCAGTCCCGGGAGAAGAATCAAGTATATTTATTCCATTGCCAGCACATTCTTTAACTCTTTTAATCAATCTGGGAGACATTCCTCCCTCACCAGTTTCAAGAAGCGCATAATGAAAATCTATTGTGCCGCTTTTCCCATGTTTCAGGACCCCTATTTTCTTATCATCTTCAATAATTGCATCCTCGGGACAAACAATCTTACAGGCTCCGCAAACATGACACAATTGAGGGAAGAACAGAACCTTATCTTTTATTACAGCTATTGCGTTATAATGACAGGCGTCCTGGCACTTACCGCATTTAATACATTTTTCATTATCAACCCCAACAGGCGCCAATAAGCTGATATCTTCTTCTCTATCAATACGGGGCTTGAGAAAAAGATGACCATTCGGCTCTTCAACATCACAATCAAGATAACAAACCTTCTTCCCGTTTTTTGAAAAAGCAATTGCTACATTAGTAGCGACAAAAGTTTTGCCTGTTCCACCCTTACCACTTGATATTGCTATGTTCATAATTTAGACATGTTTGTTTCTTTCTGATTTTCCCTTTACAAATAAAAGAGGAAATATAATATCACTAACACAACAGGGAGCCCAAACTGCGAGAAATAAAAACAGAAAAACAAAAGGAAGCAAAGGAATCCAATTTGCTATGCCGAACGCTGTGAAACCAAATAAGGATGCCCATGTACTTAATAAAACATGCCCAAAATGTGGAAATTTAGTTTTAGGCTTCAAATAACCGATTACAATTCCAAGTACTGCTGCAGAGTTCACAATCTTCCATTTTGCAATTCCAATAAATGGCATCTTTGCAGTCTCTATAAATGGCGCATGAAATTCCATTGGAACATTAAGCAAACCTCCCCCAAGGTAAGGGATTATAGCATCGCTTAATGTAGCTATCCCAATGGAGCCTGTATAACCAATAAGAATTGCCACCCAGAGCTTGCCTTTTCCATGCAATTTATACATAGCTGTTGTTACAAGCGCGCTCAAGACAACATGAAGAGGATGCAAAGTGTAAAAGAGAGCATCAGAAATGCCCCTGGAAGCATGGGAAAAGACGATTATAAGCATAATAATAACACCTGTGACAGCTCCAAACATAGTAAATGGAACATGCCTTTTCAATTCCTTAGAAATTTGCTTTAACATATTAATTTTCTCCGGTAGTTTTTTTCCCAAACCATCCATCGTAAAATCTCTTCAAGTGCTCATAAAATTCCTTATCTGTTGTCCCTTTTTCTACATCCTCTTCTTTAAAAGAATATTTATATCCTGCGCAATAGCTCATCAGAATATCATTGGCATGAGTTATCTTTTTAAACATCTCCTCGCACCCTTTTTTCTCTTCATCCTTGCATTTATCAGGATGGTGTTTAAAAGCAAGTTTTCTATACGCATTCTTTATCTCTTTCAAAGTTGCACATTCTTCTAATCCCAGTAATTTTCGTGCCTCATCAATCTGTTTAAAATCTGCCATTTCTTCACTCCTGAGAAACTAAATTTTTTCCTTCTGTTATTGGTTTTTGCGCGCCGACTTCTATGCCGAATTACCCTTTTTTAATCCTTAAATACTTCGTCCAATATATCTGTTATCTTTTTTTCATTCTGGATACTGCTTGTTGCCTCAACAACCTTGCCATTCTTTTTAAGTAACTCATCGATTTCCTCACGACTTTCTACATGCTTAAGATTCGTATCTAACATTAGAATTCATCCATCTATGCTTTACTTACCCATTAAAATTATATGGTTTGTTGATATGCTATAATAATATTATGGAACGTAGTTTTATCCTTTTGAACATTAAATCCTTTGCTTTTTAAATAAATAGCTATCTCTGATAAATTTGCTTGCCCTGCCTCGTGTTTTCTTCCTTCGCTGGCGTGAATCTTATCTACCACTTCTAAACCTGCCTTATTAAAATCACTTAGGACAATCTTCCCTTCAAAACTAACTATCCTTATTAGTTCATCTATGGCTTTAATCGGGTGAATAAGATGATGCATTGTGTTGATAGAAAATATTATATCAAAGCTACAATCTTTAAAACTTAGACCTTCGGCATTCTCTATTCTGAAATCCACATATTTTTCAAAGCCAAAATATTTTATATTGAGTCTGGCGAATCCCTGTTCCTCATCAGAAATATCTATACTAGTAAAATTATATCTCTCTTTGGCGAGTTCAATAGTAAAATATCCCTTACCCGTTCCCACCTCTAATATATCACCATAAAGAGGACATGCTTTTTCTATAATAAACTTTCTTTCCTCTTCAACATCATAGCCGAAGTCTTTATAAAAGTTCATTCTTTCTAAATATCTTTTATGATTTTCTAATAATTTCGCTTCCAAAAATTACTCCCGCTTAGCAGCTCTTCCAGATATAAATTCTTCTATCTTTTGAGATATTGTTTCTATAATTTTAGCTGTATCTGTATTCTTTTGAAAATGTATATAAGGATTACCAGAATCTCCCGATGTTACTATTTCCGGCTCTATAGGGATTCTTCCAAGAAATGGTACTTTTAGCTCTTTTGCAGACTTCTCTCCTCCACCTGATTTAAATAGATCTGTCCTTTCCCTGCAATGTGGACAAATAAATCCGCTCATGTTTTCAATTATTCCAATAACCTTCATCTTTAATGTCTGTGCAAATAAAACACTTTTTCGGGAATCTAAAATCGCCACATCCTGCGGTGTAGTAACAATTACAGCGCCGCTTATATCAGGTATAAGCTGACAAACACTTAAGGGTTCGTCTCCTGTTCCTGGGGGAGAATCTATTATAAGATAATCAAGTTTACCCCAGTTTACATCACTCAGAAATTGTTTAATTGTGATCATCTTTAGCGGTCCACGCCAAATAACAGGCTTATCAGGACTGTCAATCATAAATGCTATACTTACTGCTTTAAGATTGGGTAAAACTTCTATTGGCTCTATCCATCCTGATTGAGAGCCAGCTAACTTTGATCCCTCAACACCCAGCATCTTAGCAATATTCGGACCATGAATATCCACATCTAATATTCCAACCTTATGCTTATTCATTGCTAAGCCGTAAGCAAGATTAACTGCTACTGTGGTTTTCCCAACTCCTCCTTTTCCGCTAATGACAATTAACTTATGCTTTATCCTGTTCATATTGTCATTTAATCTTTTTTCTTGCTGTATTTCCTGAGTTGTTTTTTCTCTCATAATTATACCTTTTTAAGAACTATATCACTCAGATTAAAACCAGTGTGACTTGCAATCACTGGACATTTCACTTTGAATAGAAAAAATATCGCTCTGTTTTCATCTGCTAATGTCTCAAAATTTCCCTGACCTTTGCTAATAACTAGTTCTGCATTCTTATAAAGCTCAAGAAAGTCTTTTGAACAAAGATCTAGAATAGTACCTGGGGCATCACAGCCGCTTGATATGACATCTACTATTTTATCTAAACCACAGCTGACAGCATCCTCCATTAAAACATCATTAATAACCGGCTTATCTCTTACTACGTAGACAATCTTTATATCTGATGAGATTTTGATTAATTCTTCAATCAGAAGTTTATCAAAAACAATCTCTCCAGCATTATCCCCTAGATAGAGAACAGATCCAGCATTATTCAATGCATCCTTAAATTTCTGATAATCAAAGTTGCATTTAGAACCCTTTCTATATCCAGCAAAATCTTTGGCAAGAATCTTTTCTATCTCTTTGTCAATATCCAGAGAGTTCTTGACTCCATAATCTATCACATTACCAGCAATGGCTAACTCTACCGCTGCTAAAAGCTTATCATCTGAACTTTCAATTTTTTCTTTTAACCTGGGGTAAAGACTTAATGCAAGATTATTACTTCTTTTTTTAATTTCCTTATAAGGGTCTTCTTTGCCTGTTATTCCCTTTACAATCCGATATATTTTCCTCCCCATTTTGGGTGGACTTGCATCCAATGGAAAATCGGGAATTAATTTAGAGACCTCATTTAATACTTTCTTTTGTGTAGTTTCGTCCACACCTGTGATTCTTGTCATATCAAGGGCTTGTCTAAAAAAGCAGGGAATACAATCTAAATAGGTTTTCATCTTAAACAATCATACTCATAACCAGACATAACATACCTCTTTTTGTTTACATCTAATTTGAAGTAAGCAGGGATAGACATTATCTACCCCCACTTACTTTTTTATGTTGTTACTTATTCTATTTGGCTACTGATTTCAGCTCGTTGATCCTCTTGTTGATGGCTTCCAGTTCTTCACTTATGGCTTTAGACTGCTCTTTCAGCATATCTGTTTCCTGTTGAGGAGTAATCTCTGAAGCATATGAATAGCCACCATCATAAGCAGCCCCACGTAATCCAAAACCTCGTCCCAAGCCGCGACCTCTACCAAAACCACGACCTCCACCCAAGCCAAGGCCATAACCAAAACGCCCTCTTCCTGTGATTGGATTCATATAACCTGGAACTGAGTAACCAGCGCAGTAACCTGCTGCTCTGCCTGTCATTGGCCCCATTCCTCCTGGACCTGTTCCGTCTCCACCTGGCATTTTAAACACCTCCTTCCTTTTTGCATTTTTCACATAACCCATAAAACTGAATAAGATGATTTGTTATTTTAAAATTATGTTTTTTCGAAAGCCCTTTTTCGGTCCGCTTAAGAAGTTCTATCTCATCATCTATGAAGTCTGTATAATCAATAATTCTATTGCAATTTGTACATATTAAATGATGGTGGTGCGTTTTTCCTTTAGGCCCTTCTACCAGTTCATACCTCGCTCTACCATCTCCAAAATCAAATTTAAATATTAAGTCCATATTAGCAAGAAGATCTAAAGTTCTGTAAATTGTTGTCAATCCTATAGCAGGATAACGAGTGTGGACTTTCATGTATATATCTTCTGCGCTCAAATGCTTATCAGATTTAGAGAGCATATCAAGTATAGCTTCTCTTGGTACAGTTAGCCTATAACCACACCCTCTAAATCTCCCATGCCACCACATTGGGCCAAAGCCACGAGATATCGGCATAAAATGTTACTCCTTATTGGAAACGATTTCCATTATCAATATATACTCTTTAAAATATTTTGTCAAGAGTTTTCTGGTTTTTTGGCGGAAATGTGCAGGAACATGGTAACTCACCCCTGTTTAGAAGAGGCAATAAGGTGCCTTATGCGAAGTTGCCGACATCAAACCTGCTTATTTTCGATTGTTTCCCTTGTTCTTTTTATAAAAACTTCAGAGAGACAATGGAAAATAGCAGTAGCATTCACAACTAAATCCTTTCCGTTTTAAATTTACCTCCAATTTAAGAAATCCATGATGAAATTTCAGATGTGCTTGACATATCTTTCACTATATAGTATGCTTTCAACAGATGTTGAAAACTAATATAATGGAGAAGCTAATAGAATGAAAGTCAAGGAGATAAGACAGCAAATCTTGAAAGACGTATCTTCTTTATTGCTTTCACTTAAGATTAGTAAGATAGAACTGGATAAAAGAATTTCTAGCCAGAGATTTGATTTAGCGTTTAAGATAAAAATACAGAACCGGCAAGAATGGCTTTTGCTTTGCGAAATCAAGGAGCTCTTACAGCCACGTATGGCTCGTGAAATATCCGCCCGATTTAAAGAAAAGATCGCAAATTTAAATAAAGTTTATCCTGTTTTGATAACTGCTTTTCTAGGAGAAAGAACAAGGGAAATTCTTAAAAAAGAAGGCATAGGCTATCTAGATTTAGCGGGTAATTGTTTTTTAGAATTCAATAATCTTTATATAGAAAAAATTGTGGAGAAGAATCCTTTTGTTGGTAAAAGAAAATTAAAAACAATATTTAAACCAGTATCAAGCCGTATTTTGAGGGTATTACTTGATGAGCCTAAAAAAAACTGGAAGATATTGGAATTATCAAAAATTGCAGAAGTGAGTCTTGGCCAAACCTCTAATGTTTGTCGTTGGCTTTTAGATGAGGAGTACCTTAAGAAAGACAAGGGCTTTTATTCTTTAACTGAGCCAGGTAAGCTTTTGGATGAATGGTGTCAAAATTATACTTATACACAAAACAAGATGTTTGCTTGCTATTCCTTTGAACAGAATCTTGAAAAGTTAATTAAAAAAGTTCTACAAATTGGTAAAGATAAAAGTTTAAAATATGCTTTGACACTTTTATCCGGCGCTTCTCTGGTTGCTCCGTTTATCAGGGGTATATCCAGTTTACAGATGTATATTGCTGACAGTGAGGCTCTTTCTAAATGGATGCGTTTACTTGATCTTCGGCCAGTAGAATCAGGAAGTAACATTTCTATGTATATCCCTTATGATGAAGGTGTGTTTTATAAGACACAAAAAGTAAATGGTATTAAGATAGTAAGTAACATCCAATTGTATCTTGATCTCTATAGTTATCCTGCACGAGGTAGAGAACAGGCTGAATTTTTAAGGAGAACAAAAATAAAGTTTTGATGAAATATGGTTAAGAGATTAATTACTGATTTAGATACGCGACTCGTAGAGGCATCAAGATCTATACTCTTAGAGATAATGACTATATTGGGTGCCTATAGAAGCTCACTTGTTTTGGTGGGTGGATGGGCGCCTTACTTTATTATAAAGAGTTTTAAATCTTCTGATGATGATTTCATTCATGCAGGTTCTCTAGATATTGATATTGCCGTTAATCCCAAGAAGATTTCTGAGGTTGAATATAAGTCAATACTTAAACTTATAGAAGAACGAAATTATACCCATTCTTTTGACAAAGAAGGCAGAGCCATCCCTTATGCTTTTGAGAAAAATATTTCAATTCCAGGGTATAAAGATAAGCAGCCGATAGAGATTGATTTTTTGGGGCCTGAATATGGTGGTAGAGGAAAGCGAAAGCGTCATCAAATAGTCCAATCAGAGTTGTTTATAAGAAAAGCCAGAGGTATAGATATTGTTTTTGAACACTCTTTTATGTATAGGTTAAAAGGGAAGTTGCCCAAAGGAGCATGTAACGAAATAGAGATCCAGGTAGCTGATTTAGTTTCCGCATTAACTATGAAAGGCATAGTCCTTGGTGCACGCTACAGTGAGAAGGATGCGTACGATATTTATTCCCTAATTTCACATTACAAAGATGGCTTTAGTTCAGCAGCAGAAACGATAAAACCTTACCAAAAAGATAAACTTGTGAATGAAGGGATAGAAAGCATTAGGCAGAAGTTTAAGACAAAAGATTCTATTGGCCCACAGTGGGTGGCGGATTTTCTACTTGGTGGTAGGGAGTCCTCGAGCGAAGAAAGGCAACGCTTAGTAACAGATTCTTATATGCAGGTTAATGAATTTTTGACACTGTTGTCAAAGTGATTTAGATGGTTTTGCGTTCTGGGAAATCCAATATTCACATGTTGAAAGCCGACACCTTCTGTAAGCCTCTTTTCAAAGCTCATCTCGTTTCTTATTTTTCCCAACCCTCACTCTCATTTATTTTCCAGTTCCCGAATTATATATCTTATCTTCTTTTGAACTTTTTTATAATCAACCTTTCCCCAAGCTTCTAAGATTGGAATATATTTAGGATTATTTGTTGCCTTTACTTTATCCAACAATAAAAAAATCAATTGACGATTGCGATCCTTCAGGTAGGTCATATCGTAATCATCTATACACCTTTCAAGTAACTTACTAAATCCTGCTAAAAGTTCATCAGAATGCGTATCCATTTCAATTGCCCATCCCTTGTCAGTATATACAAGCAGAGGCAGGCGATAATCATATTTGATGGCCAGATAGTCATTCAATATTAGCCAATCAATTTTAGCAGTAATTTTATCTAATGAAAGAGCTTTGAAATAGCCGTAAGCGGCTGATGTATGGAGTTTAAGCTCGATAACTTTTTTATCTTTCGATCCTTTTAAGATTTTAGCAAGCAGAGCCCGGCCACCTTGCATAATTATTTCATCCGCTCCTCTTAAAATACATTTAATTTCTTCAAACGGAAGCGCAGAAATCCCTTTTGTATCGAAATAAACAGGAACTCTGTGGACTTTTCTACCCATGTCTTTTCAAAATTCCTATTCCATTTTGATGCGGGAAATTTTATCTATGTCTGGCATATTCATCGATAAGCGATTTTAAATCGGCTGACATTTAACCATGAAATTCAGGTAAATTAAACTTAACTATTTAATCTCTTTCAGGATCTTTAACTTATCCCATTCTATATGTTTAAAATACGCCTTCTTATGTTCTCGCGAAGGGACATAAGAAAAATAATTGTCTGAATAATTATTTACGGTGAAATAAGTTTCTCCTATAAGGTAATCTAAAACTTCTTCCAAATTTTGGGCGATAAAAGGAACTTTACTGTTAATTAATGCTTTCACCTCCTCTTTTACTGCATAATATTTTACTTATATTATAATTACTTAGCAACTGTTTTTCCCAATTTTCCTCTGCAAAGTTCCCATCGGGTAAACCATACACCATGCACGCTGTTTCATTGGAATGCCTAAGACAATAGCAATTATAGTTGTTACTAAACACATTGTTACAAAAACTGCGCCTATGGCAATCAGATTACCGCCTGTTTGAATAATACGAAATGTTAAAAAGCTGATGAATATAACAAATATCAGCCAACGAAACCATTGCTTTGTAAAAATTTTAAGCACAGGTCTTTTTGCGCTGAATCTTAATAACACGATATCTACAAAAGCCCCTCTTGGACACAAATTCCAACACCAAAATCGGCCTCTTTTAAAATATGAAAGCAGTAAAAAGACATCATTAAGAAACATAAAATAACGAATTTTTAGCCATATGGATATGATTTTTAGCCATTTGGGGGATTGAAAAATGTACTTTAAATGTAATACAAAAATAAACAAAGAAACGCTCACTACACTAAGACTTTATAGTCAGCAATGGCAAGACTTAGCAGAAATTGCTGATAAAAAGGAAACATCTGTAAGCCAGCAGATACGGGAAGCAGTGGAAGAGCAAAATTACCTAAATGGGGGATATGTTTTTACCCGTTTGGGGGATTGAAAAATGCTGCTTTAAATGTAATAAAAAAACCGCTGGCAAAAATAAACAAAGAAAAACTCACTACATTAAGACTTTATAGTCAGCAATGGCAAGACCTAGAAGAAATTGCTGATAAAAAGGGAACATTGGTAAGTCAGCAGATACGGGAAGCAGTGGAAGAGTATGAGAAAAAGCCGATCAAAAAGAAGGAAGCGAAGTAAAGCTAAGACACGAAGAAATAAAAATTGCCGAAAAAATGACACAGAAAATTTTTATTAAAAAGATATTGGCTTAAATATGGAAAGGCTATTAACCACTAAACAATTAGCTGAAGTTTTACAAGTAGCACCTTCAACAGTCTATTTCTGGGTGCATAGCGGTTTTATCCCATATTTAAAGTTGGGCAAATGTGTAAGATTCAATGAAAAAGCAGTATCTAAGTGGGTTGAGAGCAGGAGTAAAAAGGGAAGATTAACGTATAAAATTGAGATATAGTCTGAAGTAAGTATTTGACACCACTTACTGCAACTTATTGCTATTCAATATAGTTATATATCAACATACCATTGATTTGTGCCCATTTTGTGCCCAAACAGTGCCTAAAACCCACAAAAAAGTGGCTTAGGCATGTCTTCAAGAGAAATATAGAGGTTTACGTCCCGCGCTTAACTGGCGCGCGAATGAGCGTCCATATTCAATCGCATGTTAAGTTTTTTAATTAATACCTTATAATTTTATTTTTGAAATTCTTGTACATAACATTTGCAGTTTAACAATTGCCCCATACATTTCGGACATTTTTCCATGTCGCAATAAAATGCATGTAATCGTCCTCTTATTACTGAGCAATTATGGCAAGGAGTGTTGGCATAATCTCCAGATGATAAATCTGACCCTTCTTCCCTTGAACCATATCTAATTCTTTTGTACTTGGCACCATCAATAGTAAACGTTTCTATTTTTTGTGCTTTAATAATCTCTTCTTTTTGAGTTTTATCCATAAAAATCCCATTATGGCATGTAATTTCAGCTGAAAAAATGCTATCGATTTCTTCTTCCTCTTTCCATAATTCAGGTTTGATATGTAGATGTAACGTTTCAGACTCTGATGATCGTATTTCATTTTTAAAAAATTTAGAGATAAAATTAATTAGATTGGCAAAATCATGATATGCGTTGGGAAATTGAAGGTGAACATCATAATGAAGCATTTGGTTCCGAATTTTTTTTGCTAAATCTAAACGCCCAAAATCTAATTGCTCCAACTCGTTTTCGATAATAAATTTTAACCTTTCGACGGCTACTGTCCATGAAATGGTCTTTGTCTCTCTTGTGATTTTTTTGTAGTTATCAATGTTAGCGTAAATTAGTAATGAATGCTCTCTTCGAATTCTCTCTTTCATTAATAACTCAATACACAAAGTTATATTGAGCAGGGCATATTTCCAATAAACAGGATCTTTGGTTTTTTTTGCTTTTACAACATATTCTAAAGAAGCATTCAAATAATCATAAGCATTCTGTAGAAGATTAAGCTTTATCTCGGTTTTCTCTCTTCTTGAAGACATTATTAATGCCTTTCTATATTAACAAACCTAACGAGACTGTAGAATAAGTCCTTTTCAGAAAGGCTTTACTCATTAGCCAGTTTCATTTTGTTAAATTAATAATAATTATTGCTAATTGTTTTTCAAATTCAGTATTAAGAACTGATTATATGTGATTTTTTGCAGTTCC
>JBDRTG010000013.1:0-2265 GCA_043824255.1 bacterium | reverse complement strand
ACCAGTTGTAGCTTCTCTGGTGGACTCAGATCGAATATGGAAACAGCATTTAAATTCATTGTTGCCTCCTTATTATAGCAGGGCAATGCTCACATTCGAGTTGATTGTTTCGGTTGCCAAACTGCAAGTTAAATTGTTCTTCGCGCTAACGACAGATCTGAGCTACGGGAAACCACGGGCGGTTTCCCGTCAGCTCCAGCTTATTGTTAGGCTCGCTTACTCGCCTAAGTGTCGATAAATGTGGGTGTTGCAGTGTTGCAAGATAAACTGTTGGGATGATTTCTTATGTTTTTTATCTACGTCCCCTCATGTCCCCACTTTCAATTCGTTTTGCCCTCTCTGTTACCATTTTTCGAGTTTCAAATCTTCCACTTCCTCAAAATGCTCATCACGGCTTACCAAGGTCAGGTCGTGCTGAAAAGCGATTGCCGCAATCCAGATGTCATTTTCAGGAATCGGACGTCCTTTTTTTCGCAAACTGTTCTTAACTTTGCCATACCATCGGGCAGTCTCCGTATCACAGTTCAGTATCACATTACCCGAAGCGAATCTGTCAATTCGCTCGGAATTCTTTTCCGGTCTGCCCGATTTGTTCGCGCCGTAAAACAGTTCTCCGATAACGACAGCGGGAACAGAAATGTCTTCCGCTTTTGCGATTTTGTCAGTCAGGATCGGCTCATCTGCGAACAGGGCTATTATAATATTGGTGTCCAGAAGGTATTTACCATTCATTTGCGTCTATCTTTCTGCAATCCTTTTCAATAACATTACTCATGATATTTAGATCATCCGACGGAATGAAGCCTGCATATTTTAAAAGATTTCTGCCGGGTATTCCGCTTTTATCGGGCAAAGTTAATCCTTTGATAAAATTCAATGCCCTCTCCTGCAAATTGTAAGGAAGATTTGCCATCTGTGCGGTGGCTTCTGAAATTATCTCGCTATTCATCTTTATCCTCCTAAAACCTAATGATTTTTATTCAAATTATAATTGTAAATTTCTCTATGCTTGGACGGCACAACCACAAAAATAACCAGCTTCGTCTGGTTTATTTTTTTGTTAGTCAAATAGCTTCACCCCACAAGGGTTTTTTATGTTTTTTATCTACGTCCCCCATGTTTCCCCTTTAGTGTATTCAATAGACCAAAATGAAGCCTGCAAGTATATACGACGCCGATATCCGGGTGGCGATCAAGAATAGGTACGACCTTTTCCAAGTATTGAGGATGAAGCTTGTCATCAGCATCCAGTGGCAATATGTATATGCCATTACTTTTTGAAATGCCTACATTTCTTGCGGTAGGCAACCCCTGATTATTCTGATTTACTATCAGTATAGGATAACGTGCGGCGATCTCGGCTGTGTTATCTGTAGAGCCATCATTGACGACGATAATCTCTGGAGCTTCAAATGTCTGGTTAAGTACACTCTCAATCGCTTCAGATAGAAAGTGCCCGTAATTGTAACAAGTGATAATTACGGATATCTTTGTTTGCGATCTTATCAAATTGTCGATCACCCGCTTGCTTCTTTAGAATATGAAGGGACATAGATAAAAAACATAAGAAATCATCCTAACAGTTTATCTTTCAAGTCACTACTGTCATTAATTATTTTCTCTCCTCGAACTACTCTTCCACTTACTGCTGGTTGACTAATGGAAAAGCCTTCTACCTACTTCAGTCAAACTGACCCCCAGACAGTTTACTTAAAAGAAAAGAAATGACTGCTCTTATCATCGGATATCTTTCCCTTACGACTCCCAGAGACGATATCCTCTATTCCGTATTCTTTCTTCACTCTTTCGGCTAACTCTTCGAAACATATACCTTATTTCTTCTAATACCCGAGTCTTGAGAATTGCCATTGTTGTCTCCATTTTCATACGCCTCCATTCCAAAGGATTCGTTAATAAAACAAAGGGGTCAACCTTTAGTACGATAATTGAAAATTTCGTAACACTTTACTCATCTGAAGTGTAAGTAAGGAGAAGTGGGGAAATAGGGGAAAAAGTAAATATTTAACCTCGAATACACTCTAATTAAGGCACACTTCAGAAAAGAAAAAAAGTAGTTAAAAGTTTAGAAGGTTACATTAATACTCAATCACTTCACAAGTGCTAACAAAACATGAGGGGATCCGTTTAAGAGAACACGAATCCAACGAATAGACGAATTACACGAATATTTTTAAGTATTATTCGTTCTATTCGTGTTCCTTTCAAACTGTTAACTGTATTTTGAAGGGTGCCAAAAGAAGAAGT
>JBDRTG010000012.1:0-13102 GCA_043824255.1 bacterium | reverse complement strand
ACGCTTTAATTCCCTTTGACTCGCCATGATTATGTCCCTTTCTGCCATAATACCCTCCTCTCAAATCGGGTATTATAGCTTCCTTAAAAGCGGACATTTCTATTTTGGCTAATTAGGACATTATCATTTTGGTATTACACTTACTAAATTTGGTACGCCTGAGAGGATTCGAACCTCCGACACAGGGATTAGGAATCCCTTGCTCTATCCATTACTGAGCTACAGGCGCATATTCGCTCAATATTTTATCAATGAACTTACATCGTAGCCATCAAGTTTCTCAGCACCTTTCAGAAACGTAAGGTCTATAAGAAACACAATCTTTGATACATTCCCGCCAAGTTTTTCAACAAGTTTAACTGTTGCTAAACTTGTTCCGCCTGTTGCAAGAAGGTCATCTATAACCAAGACATTATCTCCATGTTTTATTGCGTCTTCATGTATTTCCAGTGTATCAGTACCGTATTCCAGTGTGTATGTCTCCTTTATTGTCTTGTATGGAAGTTTTCCTGGTTTTCTGAGCGGGGCAAATCCTGCTCTGAGCTTATATGCCAACACTCCGCCAAATATAAAACCTCTTGCTTCTACAGCAACTACAATATCAATCTTTTTTCCCTCGCATTCTTCTGCAAGTTTATCAACCGCCTCTTTAAACGCATCTTTATCCTTAATCAATGTAGTTATGTCTTTAAAAATTATACCCTTCTTTGGAAAATCAGGCACATCCCGAATCAGTTCTTTTAAGTCCATCTCATTCTCCTTTTATTTCCATAATTACTACCTTAACCTAAATATCATGTATGTACTGGCAATATATACTATAATTATAGCTATTGCGTCCCAACCAAGCTTAAGAAAGGATTTTTTGGAGCGATAAATGATCCCAACTATCACAATCATTGTTAAAAGAATTCCAGCAACTGCTGTCAGGATATGCGTAGAAGATAGATAGGCATATATAGAACCTGTTCTGTATAAGACATCGCTGATTGGTATCAGCACTATATTGAGCATGTTGCTTCCAAATATATTTCCAATCGCCATATCAAAAAGACCCATTTTAACTGCTCCTATTGTTGCCATGAGTTCAGGAAGAGATGTTACTATCGCAAGGAAAAGGCTGCCAACAAAAGTTTCCCCTAATCCTGTTCCTACGGCTATAAGTTTAGCAGTATGAGCAACCCATATACTTCCTCCAAAAATAGCTGCTGCACAAAACAGATAGCCAAAAATTGTCTTTGCAACTGAAACATTCTCATATTTTTTTTCTTCTGCCACTTCCCTATCCTGAGATTCATCAGAATGATGTTCATCAGAATTACGATATTGATATCTGAATGAAAGACGCATGCCTACTAAATATATTCCTATTATCAAGAAACTTGCAGGACCTATAGAAAAGACTGACGCTGTATTCTTCAACAACATGCCTAAAACTGCTATTACTGAGAGAATCACAGAAATTGCCCCGAGCAAAATTAGCCCAAGATTCACCTTCCTTAAAATCGGTCCATGACCTTGAACAATGTCGAGTATCGCGATTATAAAAAGATTAAATATGATACTTCCCATGACGTTTCCTGCAGCTAAATTAGGAGCTTTCTCAATATATACAGAACTGCATGTAGTGAAAAGCTCAGGGAGCGCTGTTGCGCCGGCAAGGAATATCATTCCTATCCATGCCCGGCCAATACCTGTCTTTTCGGCAATTATATCCCCGTATTTTGATAACTTAAAACCAGCAAGAATAATTATAATTGCGCCTGTTGAGAATTGAATCCAAATATTTAGCATTTATTAAACCAGTTTGGAAAGTTTTTTATTCTGCTTAATTTGTTTTAATAATTCTTTTACTTTCTGTGCCTCTGTTTTCTTGCAGACCAGTACAACATCCCCTGTATTTACAATGATTAAATCCGAAACACCTATAGCAGTTATTGGACTCTTATCCCCTATCAATATACAATTACTTGTATCAATGCCTATATAGTCTCCTACAACGATATTACCATCATCATCTTTTTCATAAACTTTCTCCAAAGCAAGCCATGAGCCTACATCGTTCCAGTCAAATAGACCTTCTATAACGCTTACATTTTCCGCCCTCTCCATAACTCCGTAATCAATTGAGATCTTGTCCAGCTTCTCATACTCCCCTTTTATAATTTCATCCCTGTGTGAAGATGAAAGAGAATTGTCTATAACCTTTAGCGCATTGTAAAGTTCAGGCATATATTCCTTAAACGCTTCTTCTATGCACTTAGTTGTCCATACAAACATACCACTGTTCCAATAATACTCACCTTTCTTAAAATACTCTCTTGCAGTTTTTAAATCAGGCTTTTCTCTGAACTCAACTACCTTAAAAATACCCGGTGTATCACTGCCATACTCAGCAAATATCTTATCTCCTCTGTGAATATATCCGTAACCAGTTTCCGGATAGCTTGGTTTTATACCTATTGTGACAAGATACCCTTCTTCAGCTGCTATACAAGCTGTAGTAATGGTCTTTTTAAATTGTCCAATATCTTTTATAATATGGTCTGCTGGCAATACAACCGTAATGGAATTTTTATCTTTTGAGATATTATCTCTTGAGACATTGTCTCTTTTCTGAATAATTAAATTGGCAAGCCCTATTGCTGCTGCAGTATTTCTAGCAAATGGCTCATTTATAATATTTTCTTTTGGAATATGCGGAACTTGTTTATGTATCTCCTTCTCTAACCCAATTCGAGTGACTATAAAAATATTTTTTGAAGACGTTAGAGCTTCTGCTCTTTTTACTGTTTCCTGAAGCATGGTATTCTTAGAACCTATTGGCAATAACTGCTTAGGCGTTCTTTCTCTGCTCTTCGGCCAGAACCTTTCTCCACTTCCTCCTGCCATAATAACAACATTTAGCATAACCATAGCCCTCACTTTTAATAACGCAAGAATATCATAAATTTTGTTTTAAATAAATAAAGAACTATGGCATAATGTTGCCAGAGTCTGAATTATGAGGAGACTACCGTGGCAAAAAGCAAAGATTACATAGCTGTTGATCTAGGCGCAGAAAGTGGACGATTAACACTTGGTAAATTCAATGGAAAGAAAATAGTCATTGAAGAAAAGCATAGATTTACTACAGGAGGCACAAGGCTTAATAACACCCTCTATTGGGGCGCCATAAATTTCTTTAATGAGATAAAAAAAGGACTGCAAAAGTGTTCTAAGTCTAAAATCTCTGCAATCGCATTCGATAGCTGGGGCGTAGATTTCGGACTCGTTGATAAAAATAACCATCTATTAGAAAATCCTGTGCATTACCGGGACAGCCGGACTGATGGAATGATGGAAGAATGTTTCAAAAAAGTGTCCCGAGAAGAGATATTTGAAAGAACGGGTATCCAATTTATGCAAATAAACACACTTTATCAATTGCTATGGGTGAGAATAAATCAGCCTTACCTTCTTAAATCTGCTGATTGTTTCTTGCCGATAGCCGCCCTGTTTAGCTATTTTTTCTCCGGAGAAAAAGCAGCGGAATTTACCCTGGCTACAACTACTCAATGTTATGACCCGCGTAATAATAAATGGAGTAACGAAATTCTAGAAAAGTTAAATATACCTTCTAACATAATGCCACGGATTGTAAATCCTGGGACAGTTATAGGGAAACTGCTGCCATCTATATCTGAGGAATTTGGAATATCTCAAATACCTGTCATTGCTACAGCATCGCATGATACAGCTGCAGCAGTTGCTGCTGTTCCGGCTCAAGGAAATAATTGGGCATTTTTAAGTTCTGGCACATGGTCTTTAATGGGATGTGAAATAAGCAGTCCATTGATAAATCAGGAGGTTTTAAAAAATAATTTTACTAATGAAGGAGGAGTAAACAATACATTCCGTTTTCTAAAAAATATCATGGGACTCTGGCTTGTTCAGGAATGCAGGAGAAGCTGGGAATCCAATGGTACAAAACTCCCCTACCCTGCTTTAACAAAAGAGGCAGAAAAGGCAAAATCATTTCTCTGTTTTATCGATCCTGAAGACGTAACTTTTTTGAAGCCGGGCAATATGCCGGGAAAAATACAGAACTACTGTCGCAAAACAAATCAAAAAATTCCATCGGATAGAGGAAGCATCTTGCGTTGTATCATGGAAAGCCTGGCCTTTAAATATCGCCAGGTTCTTGAAAAACTCGAAGAAATGCGGCAGCGAAAAATAGATGTGCTCCACATTGTTGGAGGAGGAATACAAAATAAGCTTTTATGTCAACTCACTGCAAATGCAACTAAAAAACATATTATTGCCGGCCCTGTTGAAGCAACAGCAACTGGTAATATCTTGGTACAGGCCATTGCAACAGGTGAGCTCTCATCTGTTAAACAGGCAAGAGAAATTGTTCGAAACTCGTTTGAGCTCATTAGATATGAACCTGAACAAACAGATATATGGGAAGAAGCTTATAAAAGATACAAAAACCATAAATTAAAGATTTAACCTTGGAGTAATAAAATGCAGACTATGAAGACTGCTTTTTTATACACGGACAGACCCAAACATATGGGAATAGAAAACGTTCCAAAACCGGATTGTAAAGAGAACGATGTCCTGATAAGAGTTACTGCTTGCGCTGTTTGCGGAACGGATGGGAGAATGTACGAAGGGACAAAAGATGTTACAAAAGGATCTGTCCCCCAAATCCGGGGATATGGTGAAGGTAAATTTATTATAGGTCATGAAATCGTAGGAATCACAGAAGAAATTGGTTCTAAAGTTAAAAATTCAGAATATGAGGTTGGAGGCAAAGTAATTCTGGTAACTTCCATAGGCTGCCAAAAAGAAGAGTGCAGACCTTGCAGAGAAGGCAATTACAACATGTGCGCCAATAACCAGCCTATTGGATATTATTATCCTGGAGGTTTTGCTGAATACATATTAGTTCAGGATCATGCTGTGAAACAAGACGTTATAATCCCTGTCACAACCGAGGAGAGTATTTTAGATGAACATCTGGCAATGGTTGAACCACTTTCCTGCGCAATAAACGGCCAGAATTATCTAAACATCAAAAAAGGAGAGTATGTTGCTATAGTAGGAGCAGGTCCCATTGGTTTGATGCATTGTCTATTGGCAAAAGCCAAAGGAGCAAAGGTTATTCTAGCTGAATATTCTTTAGAAAGACTCATAAAGGCAAAAGAATTTGGGTTTGACCATTATATTGCTACTAAAGATACTGATTTAATACGGAATATATCAGAAATTACTGAAGGCGAAGGTATTGACGTTGGAATAGTTGCGTGCTCTGTTAGCAAAGTAGCAGAAGATCTTTTAGGCGCAATGGCTATGAAAGGAAGATTGAGCTTTTTTGCCGGATTCCCGAAACAAAATTCCATTTTAAAATTGGATGGGAACATAATTCATTATAAAGAAGTCTCTATTTACGGAGCGTTTGCTTCGCATAAAGCACAATTTGAGGAAGCGTTAAAGCTGATTGCAAGCAGAAAAATACTTATGGATAAAATAGTTACACATACATTCCCTTTAGAGAATATAGTTGAAGCAATGGAAAAAATGCTGGATAAAAAGGGTAATGCTTTAAAAGTGGTTATAAAACCGTAAAAAATACAAATAAGAGGAGCTTGAATGAAATGTCACAACCTAGTTTGAAAGGTAAAACAGTTTTAGTAACTGGTGCAGGACAAGGATTCGGAGAGGCTGTAGCAGCATATTTTGCAAAAGAGGGATGTCTGGTAGCTGTTGCAGACATATCAGGAAAAAATGCAGAAAAAGTAGCTGGAGAAATAGAAAAAAAATATAAAAACAAAGCAGTTGCGATAGAAGCAGACGTAACACAGGAAGCCCAGGTAACCAATATGTTTGAAAAGATTGAAAAAGAATTTAAGAATCTGGATATATTAGTCAGTAATGCTGGAATTCTTATTGCAAAGGAAATAACAGAATTTCCTCTTAAAGAATGGAAAAGAGTGCTTGATGTAAACCTTATCGGCTATTTCCTGTGTGCTCGTGAAGCAGCAAAGATAATGAAAAAACTAAAGAGGGGCGTAATTATACAAATTAACTCTAAATCTGGTAAAAAAGGTAGTTTTAAAAATTCTGCATATGCTGCATCTAAATTTGGAGGCATAGGACTAACTCAAAGTATTGCTCTGGATTTAGCTCCCTATGGCATAAGGGTCAATGCAGTTTGTCCTGGTAATTTTCTTGATTCTCCTTTATGGAAAAACAGTCTCTTTGACCAGTATTCGAAAAAATGGGGTATTTCAAAAGAAGAGGTAAGAAAAAAATATATTGAACAGGTCCCATTAGGAAGAGGCTGTACCTATGACGATGTTATCAATGTAGTAGCTTTTCTGGTAAGTGATGAGGCCTCTTACATAACAGGTCAGGCCATAAACGTAACCGGTGGACAGGAAATGAGATGATAGAAGAACTGGAAATCCATCTTGATAATTTTGATAAAAACGTGAGAAAAAACGCTCTCTTAGAACTTATCAAACTTAAAAAAGATGGGAAAGTTAAGTGGGTAGAGGAAAAAGAAATTTCAAATATGCATTGTCATAGCTTTTTCTCATTCAATGGATATGGCTATTCACCAATAAAGATAGCATGGCTATGTAAGAAAAATGGTATTAAACTTTGCCAAATAGTGGATTTTGACGTTCTGGACGGAATTGAAGAGCTATTTTATGCAGCTGACTTATTAAATCTAAGAGCATCTGTTGGCATAGAAACTAGAGTTTTTATCCCGGAATTTAAAGATAAAGAGATAAATTCTCCCGGAGAGCCTGGAATCTACTACTTAATGGGTGTGGGATTTACAAAACTTCCCTCTCCTGAATCCCCTATTTGTAAAATATTAACTGATATGTTTCATCGAGCACATATGCGAACCAGGAAAATGGTTGATATATTAAATGAACATCTGGATGACATCAGGGTTAAATATGATACAGATGTTATTTCCCTGACTCCCAATGGTAACGTCACGGAAAGACACATCTTAAGAGCTTTTTATAATAAATCGAAGACCGTTTTTAAAAACCCTGCAAGCTTCATCAGATATTGGACATCAAAACTTCCCGTCCAAGAAGAGGATATCAATAATAGTCTTGATAATCCCCATGTTTTATGCGAAATAATTCGTTCAAAACTCATGAAAAAGGGTGGGATTGCCTATATAAAACCCGACTCAGCGACCTTTCCAGAGATTCAAACAGTAAATAAAATGACAACGGAATTAGGCGGAATATCATGCGCAACGTGGCTTAATGGGCTTTCTGATGGTGAGAAAAAACTGGAGGAATTACTTGCTTTATTAATCAGCAAGGGAATTTCAATGATGAACATAATTCCTGATAGAAATTACAACATAAAGGATAAAGAGGAAAAAAGGGTTAAAGTGAAAAATCTCTATAAAGCTGTGGAGATTGCAAGAAAATTTAATCTTCCTATAATAGCAGGCACAGAGATGAACAAGTTTGGGCAAAAACTTGTTGATGATTTTAATTCCAAAGAATTAAGCCCTATCAGAAAAACATTTATGGATGGTGCGTATTTTTTATATGATCATACCTTAAGGCAAAGAACCAAGGAGAAAGGAAAAAGGATAAATGAAAAACGATAATAGCAAAAAACACTTAGTGGAAATTGGTAAGAAGATTGCTGATAAAGGACTAGTTGTAGGTCCAGGCGGCAATATAAGCGCAAGGGTTGGTAATATTGTTTATATGAAAGCCAGCGGCATTTGTTTTGAAGAGGCGAGGGTGTCAGACTATATCGGAGTTGATTTAAAAACAGGTAAGATTGTAGATGGAAGTAAAAAACCAACATGTGAAATCGCTATGCATTTAGGTTGTTATCTTGAAAGAAAAGATATAACTGCAGTAATCCACACTCATCCTCCTATTGCTACTGCCGTCGGAATGCTCGGCATAACGCTTAGACCTTTTACCCCAGATTTTGTTGCACTCGTGGATTCTGATGTCCCAACTATAAACTATGTATGTCCGTCAACCAAAGATCTGGCAAATGAAATAAAAAAAGTTATAAAAAAACATAACGCCGTTCTGATGTGTAATCATGGACTCTTGACTGTTGGCTCGAATTTAGTGGAAGCTTATTATAGAACACTTCTCATTGAAGATGCCTGCAAAACGTTCGTAGCGGCAAAGTCACTGGGCAGAATGAAAATTTTTACAAAAAAAGAAGCTAAACAGATTAATAATCTTAAAGCAGAGTCTTATAGAAAAAAGCTGTTAAAAAAAGCATAAATAAAAAAGCTTGATCAAAACCAAAAATCTACTACTGCTACTAATTCTTTTTGAGAAGATAATCATTTGTTGACTGTATGGAATTTACAATTACAATAGAATCTTTTCGTATAACAAATTCAGAAAGACCTATTTCTGTAGTGGTTGGGTTCCAGTCATATGTATATCCTAATCGAGTCCAAGGGTATTGCTTGGTGGAATAATAGGATGAAGTAAATTTTTTATTAAACCAGTTTATATATGGTTTCTCAGTATTTTTAGGAAATTCTAATTGGGCTGATTTATCCCATATTTCATTGTCTGGACTGGGACGAAATAAATTATCCGGACTGACCCATAATTCTATAAAATGAGAATATCCGCTATTTTCAGGAAGCCCTAATAATTGTTCTGTTCTTAAATTTAGTTTTTCATTTTTATAATTATTATTAAACCAATTTTGAATTTCAGGAACGATGGTTACCCATATATCTCCCCAGAAGATTTTTATAATTTTACTTCTTTTATAATTGTTAATATCTTTGGTCCATGTAACAGTTAATACATATTTATGACCATTAATTTTTTCCCAACAGACATAGTCGTTTTTCTCATTAATATCAATAAGTTGGTTTGATATTTCATCTTCTTCTGCAATCATGCTATCAATAACAGCACTTTTATATGATATATCGGCTTTATCAACATGTTTAGAATTAACGATATTTTTATTTGAACAGCCTAATAACTGTACGAAAATAAGAAGTAAAGTAATTCGCGTTTTTATATTGATTTTCATGCTGACTGATTGACTTCTGTCATCATAGATATAACTTCTGCTCTCGCTTATTTCAACTTGTAATCCTGCAGCTTAACAAAACTGAATCCCCTACTCTTAAGTTCCGGAACCGCGGCTATTATTCCCTCTGCGGTTTCCTTTTCAGGGTGGTTCATATGACATATTATAATATCACCATGTTGAGATTCGAGCAGGGCTTCCTTCACCTTTTCCGCGGGATAGCTTGCTCCCGCATCACCAAGCACGCTGAAACCGGCTATCTCATAACCAAGCTCATTCACTATCTCCGCCGATACCTCATCATAATAAGCGGTTCCCGACCTGTAGAACTTCGGCTTGCGCCCCGTAAGAGATTCTATTTTCAAAGCATTCTTTTCTATTTCATCAACCACCTGGCTAACGTTTTTCGTACCCTCGATACCGTAAATGGACTTTCCGTTTACTGAGCAGGGTCTATGCATTAAACCATGATTTTCTATTTCAAAAAGCGGGTTTGCTACGAGCTTGTCAAATATATCGGGAAACTTGTCTATCCATCTTGCATTTATAAACAGTGTTGCCTGAACCTTCTCCTTAATAAGATAGTCTATCAGCTTTGCGTCATAACTATCAGTTTTTGAGCCGCACGCGTCTAACGTTAACGCGAGCACATTATAATCTGTATCAAGTTTTGTTTTCACTCCGGGAACATTCTCCGCCCACTGTTTCGGAACGCGACGGACGTATTTGGCGATTATAATCGCCTTTGATTCTTTATACTCCGGTGTGTCCGCGGGTGCAAATCTGCATCCGGAAATTACAGGAAGACCATAAGCAGCAAGCAACAACATTAATATTTTTACCATTATTTGTTATGTGGCATTCTACTTACCAATATCTTCATTCCACAGCTCTGGATTATTTTTGATAAACGTCTCCATAAGCTGACGACATTCTTGGTTATCAATAATCACCACTTCTACGCCTCGCGACCTTACATAATCTTCCGGCCCGCAAAATGTACGGTTCTCTCCAATAACTACTTTTGGAATTCTATAAAGAAGCACTGCGCCGCTGCACATATCACAGGGAGATAATGTCGAGTACAACGTTGCTCGACGATAATCTGATGCTTTAATTCGTCCCGCATTTTCCAAACAATTCATTTCTGCGTGCAATACCGCACTTCCTTTTTGTACTCGCTGGTTGTGACCGCGCCCAACTATTTGATCATCGATAACGAGTACCGATCCGATAGGAACACCACCCTCAGCCATCCCCTTTTTCGCTTCCTCAATTGCAGCCTCTAAAAATTTATCCATAATTTTCTCCTTACCTAACAAACTGCTTCACTGGCTCAGTTTACCTCATTCGATGCACGCGATAAAAGCCCTTTGTATCCTGATGAGTTCCAAGGGTCTGTCCACAGGAGTCATGTGGGCACTTCCCTGTATGACATGATACTGATGGTCATTGGCAAAGTCAGCCTGCCATTCAGTAAAGACAGGCGTACACAAATCGTCGCTTCCGCAGGTTATAAGAACAGGGACATCCAGCCTGGACAGTTGAGAGGTTACGTCTACCGTTTTTAGATTCCCGGGTAAATTCAACTCCGAATCACTTGCAACCATAACGTTGTGGACTGCAGCATTTCGTGCAGCAATCAACTTCTTCATCGCCTCAGGTAATGGCCAGGTGCGTGTCACATGTCGCTTGATGAACTCCATGCAAGCTTCGTCATAGTTGCTCTTTATCCCTACCCCCCTCAACTCATAATCATCAATTATCTGCCCGGCTTCTCCATTCAAGCAACTCAAGCCCTGCTTAAGTTTTGGGGCAACATGATTGATGTAATAGGGAAAACTCAATACCGGGCTATGGAGAGAAATGGACAATATGCCGTCGGGGTGTTTGGCAGCAAATCCAACAGCAAGGGTAGTTCCCCATGAATGACCGATCAAATGGTACTTCTTCAGTCCCAGACCGTCCCTGACCGCCTGAACCTCATCAAAATATCGCTCAGCAGTCCACAAAGACGGATTATCCGGACGGTCTGATTTTCCACATCCCAGTTGGTCATAGAAGATCACAGGGCGTTCATCAGCCAACGCCTGAAACGCTACGAGATTATGATGACTGCCTCCCGGACCGCCGTGCAGAACCAACGCAGCCGGCGCACTGCCGGAGCCAATTCTGCCGTACCATAATTTGTAGGTGTGACCGTCATAGACGTAGTCGACAAAACCTTCGTAATCATAATCATGTTCTGTTAATATCTTTTCCACAGATACTTGTTCTTCATTCATGATCTCTTGTTTTTTTGTGGCTGGATATGTCTTGAATAATGCCGAACAAACGAGATGCCTTATGATTTTCGTCCATTATCAACCACGATTGTATACGGATTGGAAATACGGTTCCGTCTTTTCTAATGTATTCCTTTTCATACACGCCTGAGTACCCTGTTTTCATAACTTTCTTAAAAAGATCATTTTCCATTGCGTGCCATTTTGAAGGTGTGAGTTCCTGATAAGTAATGGACTTAATTTCTTCAGACATATATCCCAGCATTTTAAGATAATTCCTATTGGCTTCGATAGTAATGCCATCTAAAGAATTGATAACTATCCCTTCGTCTTTGTATTTTCCAAGTTCATTAAGAAGAATGTTGTAACTATCAACATTCATTAATAAGTTAGGTCCCAATTTCTTGATTTCTTTAAGAAGTTTTTGAGAGGATTCAATACTCAAATTACTATAGTTGATCTCTTTGATGTAGTATCCACTACCGATAACCCATCCGAATGGTTTAAACAGGAGCACGTATGATCTCTTTGGTTGAGCTGTGGTCTGTCCCTTCCTCGGAAACCAGTACTCGACATACCCGCCACCAGCTTTGCCTTTTGCCAGAAATTCCTTTATATAGAATGTGCCCTGATGATCCTTGTCCTCAAGTCGATTCCTCCCCTCCACATCCTTTCGACCGTACAAAACCACATTGACGCCTTCAGTCGTATCGGCCCAAAAATATCCTTCGGTACCGTACTTAAGTTCCCGCAGAAGGTCGGCACCAAACTTCTTTGCCTGCTCAAGGGTCATTTCCCCCTGTTGATGTTTTGTGAAAATTGCCTGAAGCATGCTGACCGCTGTTTCGACTTCACTCTTGATAAGCAGGTCCTGAGCCGACGAATTTCTCAGCTTTTCAATCTGCGTACAAGCAGGCAGACAAAAAAACGCTACACTCAGAAGAACTACAAACACTGTCATCTTTGCCCTTTTCATACTTCCTCCTTTTTTATTGTCGAGTTTTCAATGCCTAACGTAAAAATCAGCTGCCCTACGAAGCCCTGAAGGGGTGAAGTAGAGTCAGCTGATTTTTAGAAGTTTTTTTCCTATCCTTTAGCTCTTTTATACGAATTCCTCATTAATTTTAGTGTGAACCTGCCATTGCCTCCATGAGCTTATCAATTTTGTCATCCAATTTCTCAACGCTTAACCAGTAAGCGTGCATCTCTGAGTCATGCGCATGAACATTCTTTTCCTTCTCAATATCAATTTTTATCAAAGCATCGCCCTTTGCTTTTACAGTTCCCCATGTTTTTTTGATATCAGCTAGATCTGATGCTTCTTTACCGGATAGTTTCATTTTCTCTAAACGAGAAATAACTCGTTCAATAGTTTCTACATCATCGTCATAATCATTTAGTGCGATACGTTGATCAGCACGAGCATGGTCAGCGATGTGAAAAAAAACAGCAGCCGCTGATTCCCAAAGGTTAGTTTCCGCTTTACCTAATAAAAGCGTTTTCGTTACTTCTTCCGCTTGTATCACAGATAGCGGCGCAAAGATCATCATTGCAATTACCATTAAGACAACATGTTTTTTCATAGCATTTACCTCCTTTGTTTTTGTTTGATAGTCTCCTGTAAAATTCACAACTCACTGTTAGACAGAAAGTTACGAACATTAATTTCTTGACTTTTCCTCCAGCCTTGATATAATGTAACTGGCTCTTAAACAATAAGTTACAACCAAAACAAAAAGGAAAAGTCATGC
>JBDRTG010000011.1:0-59999 GCA_043824255.1 bacterium | reverse complement strand
ATTCCTCCAGCTTCTTCTGTTTCTGTTTCTCAGCTTGTCTCTTCACCAGCTCCTCTTTCTCACGCTGTTCCTCTAGTTCTTTCTCTCTTTTTCTCTGCATGCGAACTTGCGCCTTCTTAAGAAGACGGTGAGCACCTGCATTATACTGGTCAATCTCGCACACCTTCTGACACTCGATAATTGCTCTTTCGTAGTCTCCTCTCTTATAATACTGTCTAGCTAGTTTATAATACTCCTTTATTTTCCCCTGATCATTTTCTGACAAAGCTGTATCAGCATAAATAACTTGACTGGAAAATGCTGAAGAGATCCGAGGGCAAAAATCAAATACTTCCGGACACGTAAAGTGAACAGTCAGGAAGGAAAAAGCTAACAGAACTACGCCTAAACTACACCTTTTCATTGTTAAACCTCCTGGAATAAACTACTTCTTGATTTCTATCTTTATGTCTTCCTTCTTGTCTTCGTCGGATAGTAGCATGTAAGTTTTTGTTATGTCAAGAACTTTAAGTTTTTCAACAAGTTCACCTTTCCCCACATAAAATCCTTCTCCTGTACTTTTATTCCTTATCGTTGCAACCAGTCGTCCTCCAATATCAATAACACCGATATACTCATATTCTACTGCTGGCTTTATTTTCTTTTCCACTTTCTTTTCTACTACTGGCTCTTCTTTAATCTTAAGCCCTGGCACGGGAGAAAAAGCGTTACGTTTGTAAAAATCACGATAATATAGAAGCGGTTTTTTAGTAAAAAGTCCGGCAGAAGCACCCAAAGTTTCCTCTTTTGGAACATCCTTATTCAAGACAGCTGGATTATATCCTTGTTCCAACCCAAATTCAGCCTCTACAGATATGCCTATTTCTTCATCATGACCCCACTGCATGCCCAGTCTGACAGAAAGAAAGAGAAAAACAGCCAGAATAAGCCAAAAAATCACTCTCTCAAAATTGTCCTTGAGAATAACTAAAACTCGAATTAATAGCGCTGTCAAGCCTTTTTACCTCCACATCTTTCCACATCTCTAAACCCACGATTTAAATCGTGGGTTTAAAAATCGTGGGTTTAAATCCAAACAATTGTATTTATCAACAATTCAATAGAAAGCATATTTGCTTCCTTTGAAGTTATAGAGATCTTCTCTATAACATATAATTCAGAAGCATTTTGCACGTTATACAAAAACTGAGCAATTGCCATAAGATTGCCACTCACAGTAAGCTTTATAGGAACTTCTTCAAAATAAGATTCATCGGAAATCTCACCAAATGCTAAGCTATTAATCGAGAGCAAGTTGCTATTGATACCCAGTTTAAGAATATCCTGTACAACCTTAAGCTGCCTCAGTAAAGTGGGAACCTGTTCCCTATCAGGCATTGCATTTGAGAATCCCAATGATGAAGGAATCTCTACACCTGATTTATTGGAGAGCTCAAGCACCTGTCCTCTTACAGTTGATAGTCTCTGCTGAAAAAAAAGCGCAGGATTTCCTGATGTTGGTATCTGAATGCTTTGTTCAAAAGTCAGCCGTTTCTTTACCAATTCATATTCTTTTTCTAACCTCTTATTCCCCTCCTCCAATACCTCGATAATCCTTTTGGATGGAGGTCCTTCACTTCCAGACAAATACTCTCTCAGCTTGGAAGATTTGGAATTATATTGACTCTCTACAATATGCTCCTTTTTTCGTATAGGCCCAGCTAACGTAACATATAACATACCAAGAGTAACCAGTGTTATTACACCTATTCCCATCAGTATATACTTTTCAGAAACACGTCTCAATCTTCTATTCCCTCTTTAATGCAAAATTTAACTCAAATTGGACTTTAACTAGTTCAAGCGTCTTAGCCCCACCCTTTTCTGTGCTTTTATTAACTTCAGGCATAACCTTAGTCTCTTTGTAATTGATCAATTCAACATCTTCAAAATACGGTGAAAACTTCAATCGAGAAATAAAATTATCTATAGCAGGGTATGAGTCGGCTACTCCGACTACTGACATAGCACTACTTCCCTCTTTCGCAGCAGAAGAAAATTGTGAAATAACAATACTAGAAGGGATAAGTCTGCTTATTTCCATTAGTGTTCTAGCCCACAAATCTCTTTTTAGAATTACAGACTTAGAAACATTCAATCTTTGTTTAATCTTTGTTCTCTCCTCCTTTAACTCATTCATTCTCGGGATAAAAGAGTCGTATTTCTTCAATATATCATTTATCCTCTGAAGCTTGGAGTCCTTAATCGTATAACTCTGGAGTGTAAATATATGCACTGTTATAAAGATTAATATTAGCAAAACCGCTGACATAATTAATGGTACTCGTTTCTTCTTAAGTTTCTTCTCTGTAATTAGTTCTGGAGGAAGAAGGTTTGCTTTTGTATCAGATTCACCAAGTGCTGTTAACGCAGATCCAATAGCAACACTCCAAACATTGGGATTTTGATCAACAATATTCAGTACTCTCTTATTACTAATTAGAATATTTGAAAAAGGGTTTAGTCCGACTACTTCCATTTTGAGATTATTAGATAGAAACGCTGCAATCTCTTTTAAATTAGAAGTCTGTCCAGTTAAAACGACCTTCCTAAATTCTGATTTTCTATCCATCTGAGACATATAAAAGCTAATTGACCGATGTATCTCATCACTCAAAGTTTCCAAAACAGATACAGCTGCGCCAAGGTCTTCTTTTTTAAACTTTACCTTCTCAGCATCTTCAAACCCTATGCTTCTCTCCTTTTGAATTGCTCTAGTAATATCATTTCCTGCGATATGTATTGATCTAGTAAAAACTAGCTGCTTCCCTTTTGCAACACTAATATCCGTTGATGTTGCTCCTATATCTACCAGTATGGCCTGTCCATTATCTAATATATCATTAAATTTAGCACAATTAAACACTGCAAATGAAGTAGCTTCGATTAGATCCGCGGCTATTCCTACTCCGGAAATTCTGGCTAGAAGATCACTAATCAGCCCTGATTTTACAGCAACTAAGACAACATTTATTTCAGGAGCCTTTTTATCATCATCTTCTAAAATCTGATAGTCCCAAATAACCTCTTCTAATGGAAAGGGAACTTGTTGTTGGGCTTCGTACTTTATGATCTGTCTTATCCTGCTTGCTCCCACAGATGGAACCTTAAAATACCGGACAATAACAGAACGTCCAGGCATGGATACTACTAGCTGGGATCTTATAAGTTTCCCGAAAGGAGCGATTGCCTCCGTAAGCGCTGAGAGTATATTTTCCTCTTTTGGCCTTCCATCCTTTGTCTTTATACTGACAATACTTGCATTCTCAAGCTCTATTCCTTGAGAAGATTTTACAAGCCCTGCAATCTTAACGGAATTACTTCCAATATCAAGCCCTATTCCACTTTTAGTCTTAATCATACAGCATCCGTATTTTTAGTGGGATTCTATCATTGTCATTTTATATTGTCAAGAACAACAGGCAATCGGAGCGGGTGATGGGAATCGAACCCACGCTATTAGCTTGGAAGGCTAAAGTTCTACCACTGAACTACACCCGCACTGCAAAATCCATTATACACAGCCAAAAGACTGTGTCAAATTCTCTGTCTCTAGTATCTTCCTGAACTCCTCGATACGTTTTTTTATTTCATGTTCTTTAAGAGTTATTAACCTGTTAAGGCTAAAATCCTCCACAGTGAAAGATGCTATTATTGTTCCATAAACCAGGGCATTACGAATGGCAGTGTCCAGATATTCATCAGGATCCACCTTGGAAATGTAACCCAAGAATCCGCCGCCAAAACTGTCTCCTGCGCCTGTAGGATCAAGCACGTTTTTTACTGGATACGCTGGTAAAGCAAAACATGTGTTCTTACTAAAGAACATCACTCCATGTTCCCCCTTTTTTATCACCACATATCTTGCACCCAACTTTAATATTTTATCGGCTGCTTTCACAAGATTAGATTCTTTAACCAGCTGTCTTGCCTCACTATCGTTCAGCAGAACTACATCTACTCGCTTAAATACCTCCAGAAGTTCGCTCTTTTTATTCTCTATCCAAATATCCATTGTGTCGCAAACAACCAGTTTCGGATTTTCAATCTGATTTAAGACATGGAGCTGAAGTCCAGGATCAATATTTGCGAGAAAAACATAGTCCGATTTCCTGTGTCTATCTGAAAGTTCAGGATAGAAGTCCCCTAAAACACCCAGATCCACAGATAATGTTTCTCTTTGATTAATGTCTTTCTTATAAACTCCTGACCATCTGAATGTTTTACCCTCTTTTTTTTCCAACCCGGTAATATCTATTCCTTTTTTATTAAACAGATCCATATACTGCTGTGGAAAGTCGCGTCCTATTGCTGCTACCAAACTGACTTCTCCAAAATAGCTTGCTGCATATGCAAAGTAAGATGCTGAACCGCCCAGAGCATCATTTACTTCTTTAAATGGAGTCCTGACAGAATCCAAAGCAACAGAACCTACTACTAATATGCTCATGAAAATCCCCGCACGCAAAACAGAACAAACACCTCTACTAACTCATTCAACATGCCCAGAGTATCTCCTGTAACACCACCTATCTTCCTTAAAAAATATCCTCGCACAATAAGTGCAAACAAAAAAACGAAAAAAGTGATGAAATTTCCTTTTACTCCGAACAGCAAGATTGCAAGAATATAAGAAATGAGTACAGGAATTAACCAATACACTGCTTTCCTTTCTCCTGCAAAAGCATTTCCTAATCCATTACTCTTTGAACTTGGCGTTAATAATAAAACAAAACTCATGCTACTCCTGGAAAGAACAGGCATTATGAACACTGCCTTTAAAAATATATCCTTAGAAAGAGAACCTATAAGCGCAAATTTTAGCATTAACAAGCATACTACCCCAATAACGCCGAATGCGCCCACATTATGATCCTTCATTATCCTTAGAATATCATCTTTATTCTTGCCGCCGAATAAGCCGTCTACAGAATCTATAAATCCGTCCAGATGCAGTCCTCCTGTTAGTATTGCAAGTATCGTTACAATAAACGCACCCAACACAAGTGGAGAGAACATGTTTCTAAGGATTAAGTGGACAGTAGAAAGCAGCAATCCAAGAAGTATGCCAACAACAGGAAAAAACAGGACGGAGTCCTTTATTTTCTCTTCTTTAATATTTTTTGAGAACTTCTCAAATGGAAGAATAGTTAAAAAATTTATTGCAAAGAATAGACTTTCCATTACACAAATTTCTCTATCATTCTTGAAATCTCAGCAAACACTTCTTCCACACTCACTTCATCCATACATCTGTGGTCATTTGGACATTCTCGAAGAAAGCACGGTGAGCAGCTAACTCTCTTATATATTATCTGTAATTTTTCAGATGGAATTGCAACCGTATTTGGATTCGTCGGACCAAAGATTGCCAGTGTTGGAACTCTTAACGCAGATGCAATATACAGAGGCCCTGTATCCCCTGTTACAAATAATTTGCATTTATTAACCAGACCTATGCTATCCTGAAGAGTTGTCTTTCCAGCTGCTATAGCGCATTTGTTTCTTAATCCTTTTGCCAGCACATTTACAACACTTTGATCGTGCGAACCGCCAAACAAAACTAATTTTGCATTATAAGCACTGATCAATTTGTTGCCTAATTCTGCGTATTTTTTAGCAGACCAGCACTTTGCTTTCCCATACGCAGCTCCAGGATTAAATCCTATTATTGTATTTGTTTCATCTATCTTATTTTCCTTAAGAAAATTTTTTGCAAAGGTTTGGGCATCTCTTGAAACATTAAGAACTAGTTCTCTGTCTGCTTGCTTTTCACCTATTAAATTAGCTACATTCAAAAAATAATCTATCCTGAATTTTTCAAACTCCAAATCTGCTGTGCGTAGAGTCTTTATGTTTAAAAACATGCCTCTACAATCCGTCTTATATCCCACTCTATACTTTGTGCCAAGTAAAAATAAAAATAGTGCTGAACTAAAAGAATTAGGGAACACTATCCCTATATCAAATCTTTCCTTTCTTAACTTCTTAATCAATCTGATGTATCCGATCAGGTTCTTTGGATTGCAAACAATAATATCGTCAATAAATGGATTGCCAATAAACACATCTTTAACCCATTCTTTTATAACAATAGTAATTTTTGCATCCGGAAAATTCTCTGCCAGTTGTGTTATTGCCGGCGTAGTCATAATAGCATCACCTATCCAGTTAACACCTCTGATAACAATTTTTTTAACTTGCATGGTATTTATCTCTGGCATTTTCTTTCCCACGCTTTTGCATATTTAGAGAACACGTAAAAAGAACCTAACGCACACACTACTATTCCTACAGCTCCATCCAGAAAACCCCTTTTAAGAATATACATTTTGAAGAACTTACCAAAAGGCCACAGAACTAAATGGAATATTCTTATCTTATGTTTCCTCTTTAATATCTCTTTAGCAGCCAAATCAGTATATTTATTAAACTTCTGAAAATAATGTTCCAGATTGAGATATGGTTGATGAATCAGATCTCCACATAAATAGCCTTTTTCACCTTTCAACTCAACACTGGAACCTAATTCCCTGTCTTTGTATACTGATTCCTCACGCCGAAATAGCCGTAAAACATGGTCAGGATACCATCCGCAATAGTTAACTTGTTTTCCTAAAAAGCAATTTTTGCGGGCTATGTAATAGCCATTCAGAGCAGGGCTGTTTTTTATAAGCTTTTCTATGTTCTTGGATAACTCAGCTGTTACTGCTTCGTCAGAGTCAACTACCAATATCCAGTCACTCGCTATCTTCTTCAGTGCCCAATTCAGTTGTCTTCCATAGTTTACGTACTTGTTATAATATACTCTGTCAGTGTACGTTTTAGCTATTTCAATTGTTCTATCTGTGCTTCCAGAATCTACTATAACTATGTCGGTTATCCATTTAATGCTTTCAAGACATTTCTCTAACGTGTCGGATGAATTATAGGTCAAAACTATTGCAGACAAATTAGACATATTACTTCCTTGACAAGTTTCTGAGAATTTCTATGCCTTTATAGAGCACTTTGTTCTCTGCAGCATAACAGATGCGAAAATGGGTATTTCTTTCCGAGAACACACTTCCCGGTATGACTAATAAATTGTTCTCCACAGCTTCGCTAACAAATTCTTCATCAGTCACCCCATCCGGAGTCTTTACAAACATATAAAATGCACCTTCTGGCTTTAATATCTCAAAATAATCCTTTAAGCCATTATACATCAAATCTCTTTTCTTTTTATATGAATCTATTAAGTGAGAGACGTTATAATCCATGGCTTTAAGCCCACTATATTGAACAATTGAAGGGGCGCAAACAAAAGTATACTGCTGCAATTTAATCATCTCATCCAACAGCCATTTCGGACCCCCAGCCCAGCCAAGTCTCCATCCTGTCATAGCATAGGTCTTTGAAAATCCGTTCAGTACTAATGTGTTTTCATAGATTTCTGCAATTGAAACAGAATCTTCTCCGTAAACAAACTCATTATAAATTTCATCTGAAATTATAAGAATATTGCGTTTGTTAGCTATATGCACAAGATTTTTTAACTGATCTTTACTATATACAGCTCCTGTTGGGTTGCATGGACTGTTTAGGACAATAATTTTAGTTTTTTTAGATATAGCCTGATCAACCTTATCAACAGGAATATTAAATGATGGGTATGTATCAATAAAAACAGGGATACCTCCAACTATTCTAATCAGGTGTTTATACATTACAAAGTAAGGGTCAAATACAATAACTTCATCACCAGGGTTAATAAGACACATAAAGGCCAGTAGAAGCAGTCCTGATGTACCAGAACTAATCATTATCTCTTCAAGATCTATATTTCTTTTCCCCTTTTGCTGAGCCTTAATCTTTTCCCTCAATTCCGGGATACCCTGAGTAAGCGTATACTTATTCAATCCATCTTGAATTGCTTGTATAGCAGCTTTTTTGACCTCTTCTGGCACATCAAAATGTGGCTGGCCTATACTCAGATTTACCGGGTTCTTTAATTTAGATGCCAAAGCAAAAACCTTCCTTATCCCGGAAGAATCTATCAAGGACATTCTCTCAGCAATTGCACTGTTCATTAAGTTACTCCTCTAACAATTTTGAGATAACAGGTTCCAACACTTCCAGTCTTTGCAAACCAAATCCCTTTCCATATATTCTGCCTTGCCTATCAATCATAAATATAGTCGGAAAACTTCTAATGCCTCCATATAGCTCATATACATACTTCTCTCCTATAAGAACTTTATATGTTATGCCAAATTTTTTCGCGAACAACTTTGCAGGATACAAACTCTCTTCATCCATTACAACTGACAAAATTACAACCCCTCGTTCTTCATAAATATTTTTTATATACTGCAAGTATTCTGCCTGTTTTTTTGAAAGAGGATCCCAGCTATACCAGAACTCCAGAATAACAACTTTGCCAATGAATGAAGAGAGCGAGACTCTATCACCATCAATACTCGTTAGCGCAAAATCCGGAGCCTGAGGATGTCTGTCAAGTGTTATCCGTGGCTTACTTCTGGCACACGATGTAATAAGAAAACAGACAGACACTGCCAATGCAATTATAAGCCTATAGATATAATTATTCTGTAACTGCCTGAATGGAATCATAGGTTATCTTTAGAATCTGACTAAGTTCTTTAATTCTAATACTCAACGGAGGCATTAAGACAATAACGTCTTCCAGAGGACGAATAATCAATCCCCTTTTTCTAGCCTCTAGAATCACTTTATGCCCTATTCGCGCTCCTGAAGGATATTGTTTCCGGCTATCCTTGTCCTCAACCAACTCAATTCCTATTATCATCCCCTTTTCTCTGATATCTCCCACATGAGCCAGTTTATTAAATCCTTTAAGCCCTACCTGTAAAAATTCTATCTTTTCTTCCAGAGATTCAAGAACTCTGTCTTCTTCAAAAATCCTTATATTTGCCAGTGCAGCTGCGCAGGCAAGAGAGTTTCCGGTATAACTATGTCCGTGATAGAAAGTTCTATGCTCATCGTACTCCCCCAAAAACTGATTATAGATTTCTTCTGTAGTTAATGTAGCTGCTAGAGGAAGATATCCACCTGTTATCCCCTTAGCAACGACCATAATGTCGGGTCTCTCTTTTTCATGCTCACAAGCAAACATCTTTCCTGTTCTGCCAAAACCCGTAGCTACTTCGTCTGCTATCAAGAGAACACCGTGCTTTTTACATAATTTGCTTACTGCCCTCAGAAAACCCTTTGGAGCTACTATGATTCCTCCTGCGCACTGTACCAACGGCTCTATAATTACACCAATAATTTTTTCGTGTTTTCGCTCTAGTATATTTTTTAATCCCTTTAAACAAGCCATATTACATAGCCGAAATGTTTTTGAGCATCTATAACAATATGGATATGGTACTTTAAAGCTGCTAAATAAAAGCGGTTTATATTTCTTATGAAAGAGATCCATACCACCAACACTAACTGCGCCCAAAGTATCTCCATGATATCCTCCAATAAAGGAGACAAACTTGTTTTTTTGAGATTCTCCCTTCTGTTGCCAGTATTGAAAACCTATTTTTAAGGCTATTTCTATTCCTGTAGAACCATTGTCAGAGAAAAATACCCTTTTAAGATTTGGAGGTGTAATCTCAACAAGTTTCTTAGCCAGACATATTGTCTGCGTATTGGACAATCCAAGAAGCGTTGTATGAGACACCTTCTTAATTTGTTTTATTATTGCTCTGTCTATTTCTTTTCTTCTGTGACCATGAATGTTAACCCAGAGGGATGAAACACCATCAAGATACTTTTTACCGTCAATATCAACAAGAAAAGAATCATACGCTTTCTCTATTATAACTGGTTCCTCTTTTCCATACTCCTGCATCTGAGTAAAGGGATGCCAGATATGGTCCAGATCAATCTGCTTAAGCTTCTTTTTTATATCCTTATGCATCAATTACTTTTAGCCATGCTTACAGCTACTTCTGCTAATACCTGATTGGAATTAATAAATGGCAGAGAAACTGTTTTTAAATCTACCACAAGTGGAATCTCAGTACATCCACCTATTATAAGTTCTGCGCCATTGCTTATAAGATTGTCAATTGCATTATAAATTAACTTCTTGCTCTTTCCTTCCAAATATCCGCGTTTTATTCCTTCTGTTCCGTATATTGCTTCAGTAACCATATCCTGTACTCTCTCATCAGGTTTGATTACCTCTATACCAAGATCACCTAATTCTTTCTGATACAACCCAGCTTTTATCGTGCCTTGAGTAGATAGTAATCCTGCTTTCCTAACAGCTGGGAATTCTTTGTGAATCTTTTTTGCAACTTCTTTTATCATATGAACTATTGGAATTTTAAGATGACCTTTAAGTTCATCATAGAAGAAATGCGCTGTATTACAAGGAATTATAATAAAATCTGCTTTTGCTCGTTCAAGCATTCTTCCTGATTCTATCAATGCAGGAACAGGACTTTCTCCATTATTGAATATAGCCTGAGTCCTATCTGGAATTTCAGGATTATTGTCAATAATTATATGAATATGGTCCTGATCTTTTTTTGCTTTGGTGAGTTTTATTATTCTGCTGAATAAATCACAAGTTGCTTCAGGGCCCATTCCGCCTATAATACCAATTATCTTCTCTTTTACACTTTTATCCATATTTCTCATTTACAGCTCTAGCGACTCTCTTACCTGCCCCCATAGCCTCAATTACTGTGGCTGCGCCTGTTACAATGTCCCCTCCAGCATATACTCTCTCAAGAGAGGTTTCTCCTGTAATATTTTTAGCAACTATATTCCCCTTTCTAGTTAATTTCAACCCGGGAGTCATAGATAATAGCAGAGGATTTGGCCCTTGCCCAATTGCAATAACTACTGTATCTATATCTACTAAATACTCTGATCCATCTATGGGAAGAGGTCTTCTTCTTCCTGTATCATCAGGTTCTCCAAGTTTCATTTTGAGGCACTTTACCTGCTTAACCCAACCTTTCCCGTCCCCTATTATCTCAATGGGCAATGTAAGCAGATCAAGTTTTATTCCCTCTTCCTCTGCATGGTGAATTTCCTCATCTCTTGCAGGCATTTCAGAACGCGAACGGCGATAAATTATGCAAACTTTTTTTGCTCCAAGACGTCTCGCAACTCTTGCTGAATCCATAGCCACATTCCCTGCTCCAACTACAGCAACCTTCTCCCCTATCTTGATTGGAGTGTCATATTCAGGAAACCTGTAAGCTTTCATAAGATTTGCTCTTGTAAGAAATTCATTGGCAGAATAAACACCATTATAATTTTCACCAGGTATTCCAAGAAAATACGGAAATCCTGCACCTGTGCCAATAAATACAGCTTTATAGCCTACGTTAAATAATTCCTCAATTGTAATAGTCCTTCCAATTATAATATTTGTCTTGATCTCTACTCCCAAATTTTTAACATATTCTATTTCATAATCAAGAACATCTCTCGGCATCCTGAATTCAGGAATACCGTATCTTAACACCCCTCCAGGCGCATGCAAGGATTCAAAGATAGTTACCTTCCAACCAGTTTTTGCAAGGTCTCCAGCACATGTCAACCCGGCTGGCCCTGCCCCTATAATTGCTGCCTGTGGTCTGTCGTCTGTCGTCTGTCCTCTGCCCTCTGCAGTCCGTCCTCTATTCTTCCTCCCCCAGTCTGCAACAAATCTTTCCAATCTCCCAATTGCAACGGGTTCGCTTTTTTTCTTCAAAGTACATACTATTTCGCATTGTGTTTCCTGGGGACACACCCTGCCGCAAATAGCAGGAAGATTATTCTTCTCTCTTAGTATATCCAGCGCCTCAGGAAATTTGCGTTCTGCAACAAGTTTTATAAATCCTGGGATATCTATTTCTACGGGGCATCCCGGCATACACGGAGCTTTTTTACATTGCAGGCATCTTTTTGCTTCTGCAACTGCCTGGTCCTCGGTATATCCAAGAGCGACTTCATCAAAATTTTTTATTCTATCCTGTGGCAGCTGCTCAGGCATTAAGAGTCTTTTTTGCATCTGCATACCCCCTTTCCAGAAGCACATAAGGACGCCTTCTCTTCCTCTAGAAATCTGGCATTTCTGTTTGTCAGCTCATCAAAATCAACAAGATGCCCATCAAATTCAGGCCCATCAACACACGCAAACTTTACCTCACTCCCTACAGTTACCCTGCATGAACCACACATACCCGTTGCATCCACCATTATAGGATTAAGATTAACAATTGTCGGAATGTTAAACTGCTTTGTCATAAGACATACAAACTTCATCATAATTATAGGACCAATAGCTATGACTAAAGCTATCTTCCTTTCTGTCAATATCTCTTTTAACGGATCTGTAACAACTCCTTTTCTTCCATATGAGCCGTCATCTGTTGTAATAAACAATTCGTCACTGATTTTCCGCATTTGATTTTCAAGAACAACCATGTCTCTAGTTCTTGCTCCAATTATTGAGAGAACTTCGTTCCCTGCTTTTTTTAATGCCCTGGCTTCAGGATATATAACCGCTACGCCAACTCCTCCTCCAATGCATACAACTGTTCCAATCTTCTCTACTCTTCCTGGATGCCCAAGAGGTCCTGCAACATCAATTAAGGAATCCCCTTTTTCTAACATTCCCAATTTTTTTGTTGTTTTCCCAACCTCCTGAAATATTATGGTAATACTGCCTGTTTTTGAATCAAAATCATTTATTGTAAGAGGTATTCTCTCGCCTGTTTCGTCTATTCTAAGCACTATAAATTGTCCTGGCTTCGCTTTTTTGGCTATTTCTGGCGCTGAGACCACCATGCTCTTTATTTCTTTAGATAACCGTTTTTTTTCTAATATTCTGAACATACTGAACCGCCCTCTTGCTTAAAAAATCCGAAATCCGAAACAAATTCGAAACTCTAATTCTCAAAATCCTAAACATTGTTTTGAACATTTGCATTTTAGTCATTTATATTTGTTTCGTGCTTCGTGCTTCGTGCTTTGAATTTAATATACTTTAGCATTTATTAAATTACAAGCCCAACATTTCCCTTGACAGCCTAAATAGAAATTTTTAAACAATTCTTTTAATTTTACCCAACTATGGTCTCAGAATAACTAAAGCTACTGCTCCAGTTATTAATAATGCTCCTATAAGTCTATAAAGATAAATCCCTCTGCTATGCGATTCTAATATTTTATAACCAAGATGCGAAAGGATAAAGGTAAAAATAACCACAAATATCCCTCCAGTTGAAAACATAATATTGGGAATAGTAACATTGCCTCCTAATTGAATTGAGTAAAAGATAAGAGAGATTACTCCCAATTGGAAAATGCCAAGCAAAAGAAGACTATATATTGCTCCTCTGTTCAATTTTAATTTTTCTCTATCTTTAATGAAGCACAAAATACATAATGAATAAAAACCAAGGAAAAGACAAAACCATACTGAAAAATTCCAACTGTCAAGACCATCTAAACCCTTTTTTGTAAATATATCCGACAAACCAAATAACATAGCAGCTCCAATCATTAGAATTACTGGAATACCTTGTTTCCTGCTTGAACCTGAATCATTCCTATAGAGAAGAGCAATACCAAGCACTGATAAAAGTATCCCCACATAAACAAGAAAATGGTGATATTCTTGTAAAAATAAAGAAGAAAATAAAGCTACAAATAAGATTTTTAATCCCATTAAAGGTGCTATTGTAGAAACATCTCCCTTTAAGAAAGCAAAGTTCATTAAAATAAGACCTATAAAGGCGAGGAGGCTTGCAGCTATCAAATATATGAAGCCTGTCTCCGAAGGAACTGCCAAAGGGACAAAAATCCAACTTGTTAAAAATAACAAAGCTGTGATTACAGAAGAATATACAAGAAAAATAAAGACATTTCTTAATATATTTTTCAGTATATGCTTGGTTAATAAAAAACGACTTGCAGAAAAAAATGCTGAGCCTAAAGCAAAAAAAATATATGATTCAACCATCTCTTCTAATCCTTATTATCTGTAAAAATCCTTTTGTGCCTATAAAACCAGAACTGACTAAACAGTCCTGTCGCAAAAATAAAACCCGGAAAGTTCGATCCAAAACAAGTATTCATAACTCTTCTAACCAAAGGATTAACTCCTGACCTCTCTAAACAATTTAATCTGCCACAAACAAGATCGCCTTGATTACTATTTTTATTTCGTTCAAATTTATCTTCTGATTTTCTCATCTAAATTTTCCCCATTACTTCTTGTAGCTAAACTGTTACGAATTGCCTATGGTTTTACATATGTAGTGGAAAATTAATATACTTTAGCATTTATCAAATTACAAGCGTAAAAATTTCTGGAGTTTCCCAAAAAAAAATTCTATGCTACAAATAAAATATCAGATATAATACTTATTAGATTTTCCCAAAAAGAAAGGAGAAAAAGTAAAAATGTTAAAAGCAGGATTTTCAAAGATAGACATTACTCCACCTGTTGAATGTTATCTTCAGGGACACTTTGATGTAAGAATAGCTAAAAAAATCCATGATCCATTATTTGCTAAAGCTGCAGTGTTTGATGACGGCAAAAATAAAATTTGTATAGTTTCATGTGATTTAGTTGGAATGGAAAAGCTGGAAGTTGAACTTGCCAGAGAGCTCATAGAAAAAGAAACTGGAATCCCTGATGAAAACATCATTATCTGCGCAACTCACACTCATACGGGTCCTTCACTAATACACAAAAACGACTCTGGGCTCACACACGGACTGGATGAAAAATGGCTTACAGCGTTACCTTCCAGAATAGCGTCTGCTGCAGTTGACGCTTTTAATTCAACCAAAGAAACAAAAGTAGCATGCTTGAGCGGAGAAGAGCATAGTGTTTCCTTTAACCGCAGATTTATAATGAAAAATGGAAAAGTCATAACAAATCCAGGCATAGGAAATCCTGATATTGTTAAGCCTGCCGGACCAATTGACCCTGAAGTGGGAGTTATAGCTTTTGGTAAGGATTATAATGACATTAATGGACTTATAGTTAATTTTGCTCTGCACACAGATACTGTTGATGGATATCAGGTCTCAGCAGATTTCCCGGGAGTCATAAACAATGTTATTGCGAGACAAATGGGAGATATAGGATTTGTTTATACTTCAGGAGCTATGGGCAATATCAATCATCATAATGTAAAAGGGGATCCAAATAAAAAATACGAATATTTTGAACACGCGTCACGAACAGGAAGAGTTCTGGGCTCTGAGATAATTAAAACTGTTGCAAGAATGGAGAAATTCAGAGATGACGCTACCGTTTCAGGAGGAAGAATCCAGGTAAAAATGCCTTTAAAGGATTATGACGAGAATTCTATCAGGAAGGCAAAAGAAATAGTATTAAGTAAAAAAAATTACGCAGGTACAGATTGGCCAGGGCATATGGAGGAATTTCTTGCAAGTCGAGGGTTGCTCAGAGCTCAAGAGCTGGGCAAGGGTGAATACACCACAGAAATCACTGCTATCAGAATAGGAGATATAGCGTTTGTAGCTGTACCGTGTGAATATTTTGTGGAGTTCGGACTTGAAATAAAGGAAAAATCTCCTTTCTCAAAAACTTTCATTATAGAACTAGGCGGAGATCATCTGGGATATATCGCCAGAAAGGAATCTTTTGAACAGGGAGGTTATGAATCAAGTGGCGCAGCTTTTAAACCGGAAGCTGGCTATATATTGAGAGATAAAGCAGTAGAACTGCTGAATACGCTACATAGGATATGTTAAATGAAGACGTTATTTAGAAAAATACTTAAGGAAATTGATGTAAAATGGATGATGGATAATACAGAAAAACTATGGAAAAAGGAGCTAGGTCAGTGCTTTAAGGATTATCATGCAGCTTGTCAATTTACAGAATCTCTTCTAAAAGAGTCTGGTCTTAATAATATAGAAATAATAAACTTTCCAGCAGATGGCAAGACAGCATATCAGGACAAAATTATGCCAATGGCATGGGATGCTACATGCGCCAGGTTAACTATTAAAAAATCCCCAATTCCATTTACAAATCCTGTTATTGCAGATTTTAAAAAGCATCCTTTTCATCTTATCAAGGGTTCAACCAGCACCAAAGCAGGAGGAATAAACGTAAGGATTATTAGTGAAAATCAACTTTTTAGTGGGGAAGATGGAACAGGGTGTTTGATTGTTACAAATCCATTAACTGTTATACCTCGATCAGAGATACTTAAAGCAGTGCTTGATCTAGGAGCTATAGGACTGGTTAGTGATGGGATTACAGGTAGATATGATACCCCTGATGCAATGCAATGGGTAAATGCATGTACTGAAGGCCCTCATTGGCATATTCACCAGGATGATAGACCCTTTATAGGTTTTTGTGTAAGTCCGCGAGTAGGAGATCAGTTAAGAACAGCTGTTTCCTCTGGAGAGGTAATTGCTCATGTAGTCTGTGACGGAAAGAGGTATAAAGGAAAGCTACCTGCAGTAACAGCTACATTACCCGGTAAGGAAGATAAAGAACTCTGGATATTGTCTCATCTCTATGAGCCTTTAGCAGACGATAATTCCTCTGGAGTAATTGCTTCTATTGAAATAGCGCGAACCATAAAGAAACTTGTTTCAGCAGGAGAACTTCCTCCCCTTCGCTTTACCCTGCGGCTTGTTTTTGCAATGGAGATGTACGGTTTTGCTGCCTTTGCTGATAGAATGGGAGGATATTTGCACAACAAGGTACTCGGTGGAATTAATACAGATGGGATGGCGGTTGTAAAAGGGGTTTCTCCAACTGTATGGTTATCACCTCCAGGAACAGGTTTTTTTGGGGATTATTTAATGGAAGAACTCTTTGAGAATTATAAAGGAATGTCAAACCCCAAAATATGCGAGCTTAAAGATGAAGGAGCGTATTTTGATGATATGTTTCTTAGTGATTCTACTACAGGGATTCCTACTCTTTGGGTGCTTGGGGCAGGTAAGAACTTGTGGCATAACTCAGAACAGACAATGAGTATTATAGACCCTGACTATTTTGCCAGAGCAACAACGTTTATCGCTACATGGGTCAGTACGCTCTTAACAGCAGGTAAGGATAAATCCAACAGCATTATCTCTCGTGCAGCTCTGTATGCCAAAACGCATTTACATACAGAAGCCAGTCGCATTTTTGATACATTAACCAAACCTAATGAAGCTAAGATAGAAAGAACTATTGGAACACAAGACATTGATGATTGGATGAACTGGCGTTTAAAAAGAGAGGAAGGACGACTTCTGAATTTCAAGCAAATATTCCCGGCAGAGCAAATTGATAAAGAACTGGATATATTACGTCAGGAAAAGCAAAGAGTCCTAAAGGGGCTAAAAGAGCGCATTACAGATATACATTCACATAGTAAGGTTCCCTGCAGCACAGATAAATGGCTTGAGTATGCAGATACGATAATATCCAAACGGATTACCAGAGGCCTTCCATACGATTTAAGCCTCATCCCAAAAGAACAACGTAGACCCATACCTGGCGACGTAATATATGGACCGCTTGCGAGAATTCTTGCCAATATGGACGGGAAAAAGACATTGAAATACCTGCTTAAGCAAGCTGAATGGGAATCAAAAACATGGTTCAATTCCAAAGAGATAAAGAAGTACATACACTCAATAGAATACCTGACTGAGTTTGGTTATCTTAAGACCACGTTTAAGGGGAGTATTGGAAAGAATGATATTATCTCGGCACTAAAGCAGGTAGGTATATCAAAAGGAGAGCTTTTACTGGTACACAGCGGCCTTTCCCATTTCGGCCATATTGAAGGCGGAGCTGATACTATTATAGATGCCTTTCTGGAGGTTATAGGTGAGAACGGCACACTACTTCTTCCAACATTCACCAGGCCATTTATCTATTTTGACGGTTGTCTCATTAAGAACAAACTATATCGCCCTTATAACAAAGACAACGAGTCTCTGGTTTGTGTCGGCAAAATACCTCAGACCTTTCTTAAAAGACATGGTGTTATTAGAAGTGAGAATGCTACACATTCTGTCGCAGGTATAGGCCCTCTAGCCAGCAAGTGCCTATCAGAGCATAAGGAGACAGACCCTCCTGTATGCAGATGCAGCCCATTTGGAAAACTTCTTGATTATAACGGAAAAATGGTCTGGTTTGGCGCAGATCTTGCCTCAACTACATTCTTTCATTTTCTTGAAGATGAAACGAATATGCCCTATCTGGGGAATGCAGTCTGTCGGATAGAAGATCCAGATGGGACACTAAAGACCGTATTTATTCCTAAACATCTTCCTGGACACAGAGACTTTTACAATACGCCTGCAGAAGAAACAAAGCTTTATAAACGACTTCTTTCTGATGGTCTCAAGATAAAAAAATCCGTATTGGGACTTGGCACAATCAAGGTTATTGATGCAAAACAAATGTATAGTCTTGGGATAAAAGCTCTGAAGAACAATCCTGATATACTCCTTTGTGATAGTAAGGAGTGTCTGTTCTGTAGTAAATATAGGCAAAAAACAAGGAGATAATATGTTATGTTAAACAAGAAAAATTTGGCAATAAACGGAGGAGAACCAGTTTGCAAAGAGCCATTTCCAAAATGGCCACATTTTGAAGAGGAAATAATTCAGGCCGCAATGGGACCTTTAAAAAATGGAAAAACTAATTACTGGACAGGTCCTCTGGGAATGGAATTTGAAAACAAGTTTGCACAGTGGAACGGAGCAAGATTCGGTATATCTGTAACAAACGGAACTGCTGCGCTGCATACAGCAGTTGCATGCATGGGAATAGGACCTGGCGACGAGGTAATCTGCCCCTCTTATTCCTTTATAGCATCTTCCTTTTGCATTCTGCAGGCAGGAGCTATACCAATCTTTGCTGATGTTAAAAAGGAAGATCATACAATTGACCCTGCGAGCATTGAAAAAAAAATAAACAAAAAAACCAAAGCCATTCTTGTTGTGCATCTCTACGGTATTGTCTGCGATATGGATCCAATTATGGAAATTGCAAAAAAGCATAACCTGTTTGTAATCGAAGACTGTGCACAATGCTTTGGAGGAATTTATAAAGGTAGAAAGGTTGGCACTATAGGTAATGCCGGAGCGTTTAGTTTCTGCCAGACTAAACACTTTACTACTGGTGGTGAAGGTGGATGCACAATTACAAATGATGAAGACCTGTCATGGAAATGCAAGTCATTCAGAGACCATGGATATAACATCCCAGCCAGACTCAAAGCTCAGGCAGAGGGCAGGAGGCTCCCATATATTCACGAGATAGTCGGCTTTAATTATAGAATGACAGAAATGCAGTCAGCTATAGGACTAAAAGAACTGGCAAAGCTTGACAGCTATCATTTAAAGAATAGAAGACGAAACGGAGAGATGATAATAAAAGCATTATCCAGTCATAATGCGGTTAAGTATTTACCTCCTCATAAATCTGACAGGTTAAACGCATTCTGGCTCTTTCCAATTACACTGAATATGGATAATTTGACATGCGATATTCAGACCTTTGTAAGTTCTATAGCGAAAGAAGGCGTTCCTGTTATGCCTGTTCAGTGGTGGCAATCCTACAGGGAAAAAGCATTTACTGAGCATAGGGGCTTTGGCACAGCTAAATTCCCATTTGAGTCAAAAGAGTATACACGAGCTGAAGCAGTAGACTATTCAGGCTTTATATGTAAAAATGCTTCATGGCTTGAGCAGAGAACCTGTACCTTTCCTGTTCATCCGGTGTATGAAGAAAAACACATTCAATACATGATAGATGCATTCTGTAAAGTTGCAGAAGTATATATGCGTTGATGGGAGATAAATATGGCTATTATTAAACCTTTTAGAGGCATCAGATACAATAAAGAAAAAATACAGAACCTAGAAAAGGTTGTCTCGCCGCCATATGATGTGATCTCCGAGCAGGAAAAAAGAGACTATCTTAATTCCAGCCCCTACAATATTATAAGACTTATATTGCCTGATCCTGATGGAGGAAATGACAAATACAACTCTGCGTGTAATCTGCTCAATCAGTGGTTGGACTCTGATATTGTAAAAAGAGACGAAAGTCTCTCAATATACATATATCAGCAGATTTTCAATATTGATGGAGTCGATATAACAAGAACAGGTTTTATATGCTTGCTGAAATTGGAAGATTTTAAAACTGGAACTGTTCTGCCGCATGAGAAAACACTGAGCGCGCCTAAAGAAGACAGGCTGCGCTTAATGAACGCATGTAAAGCAAACCTCTCTCAAATATTTGGACTGTATCAAGATACAAATCATACTATATCTCAAATATTCAAAAAACACACTTCTGACTCACCTATTATAGATATTACAGATATAAAAGGAGAGAAACATAAACTATGGGCAATTGCAGACAAAAATGATATTGCTGCAATTACCAGCGTCCTAAAAAATAAAAAGGTTTTTATTGCTGATGGGCATCATAGGTATGAAACAGCGCTTAATTATAAAAAGAAACTGACTGAAACCAATAGCAGTCATACTGGTAACGAACCTTATAACTTTATCATGACGTACCTATGTGAAATGAATGACTCAGGTCTTGTTGTTCTCCCGACACACAGGCTTATAAAAGATCTACCTGAATTTAACAAGTTCACATTCAAGCAGAATCTATCTGCCTATTTTGATGTAATCCAGACCAACAAAAAGAATCTATTTGAATATATGGATAAAAACATAGATAAACACGTATTTGGCCTATACATGGGAAAAGGAGAATTTTACGCATTAAGTTTGAACAAGGGGTTGAAACCCCTTGTTCAAGAAAATATACCTGACGCATGGAAAGAACTCGATGTTGCAATCCTGCATAAAATAATTATTGAAACCATACTTGGAATTACAGATGAGAGTGTGAAACACCAGAAGAATATAAAATATACAGCAGATAGTGAAGAAGGCATCGGACAGATAGATAATGGTTCCTATGAGCTTCTATTGTTCTTAAATCCGACAAAACTCAGACAGATCAAGGAAATATCTCTTAAAGGTGAAGTTATGCCTCAAAAATCTACATATTTCTATCCTAAGTTGCTTACGGGACTTATAATTAACAAATTGTGAATTTTAAATTTTTAATCTGGGAATGGGCGAATACACAGATTCGCCCCTACAATATGGGAATCAGGATAAATGTAGGGGCAGATCCATGTATCTGCCCTTTGGCTTCATTACAAAAAGGAGATTAAAATGAGAGTTGCAATAGTCCATGATTGGCTCACAGGTATGCGGGGCGGTGAAAAGTGTCTGGAGATATTCTGCGAGTTGTTTCCGGACGCTGACATCTTCACACTTGTTCATATACCTGAGAAAGTAACAGATACTATAAACAGAATGAATATCAAAACATCATTCATTCAGAACCTGCCATTTGCAAAAACAAAATACAGAAATTACCTGCCTCTTTTTCCTATTGCTGTAGAGTCATTTGATATGAGAGGATACGACATTGTCCTGAGCAGCAGCCACTGCGTTGCTAAAGGCACCCTAACACCTCCTGAAACCTATCATATATGCTATTGCTACACGCCAATGAGATACGCATGGGATATGTATCACGAGTATTTCTCCCACGAGCGGCTCGGGCCTATTTCCAAGTTTACCGTTCCTTTTTTTATGAACCGCATAAGGGTATGGGATGAAGCGTCATCCCGCAGAGTAGATGATTTTATCGCTATCTCCAAACATGTTGCAACAAGAATTAAACACTATTACAGGAGAGAATCAAGCGTTATATATCCGCCTGTGGATACTGATTTTTACACACCGATGCCCGAGGCAATGCCTCAGGATAAAAATTTTTATCTCATGATCTCAGCATTAACCTATTACAAAAGAATTGATATAGCCATTAAAGCGTTCAATGAGTTAAAATTGCCTCTTATAATAATCGGCAGTGGTCCGGAAGAAAAAAGGCTGAAAGCCTTAGCAAAGCCTAACATAACGTTTTTAGGCTGGCAACCTGATAATATACTGCACGAATACTATGCTATGTGCAAAGGTTTTATATTCCCGGGCAAGGAAGATTTCGGCATAACTCCTATTGAGGCCCAGTCATGCGGTAAAGGAGTAATTGCTTACGCTGAAGGCGGCGTTCTGGAAACCGTTAGACATGGTTTGAACGGAGTTCTGTTTAAAGAACAAAATCCGCATTCTTTAATTGAAGCTGTAAGAACTTTTAAGAAAATGAGATTTGATAAAGATAAAATCCGTAAAAACGCCCTTCCTTTTAACAAGCAGAGATTTAAGAAGGAAATCAAGGATGCGATCATGACCAAATATCAGGAATATACAAAACAAAATTCGTGTAATGGTTAAAAATCCCAAGCAGTCTCCATTTATAATACTCTCTGTAATTTCAGATACTTTAGTTACTATAGTATCTTTTCTATTAGCCTATTATATCCGCTTTTACATACACAAGGTTCCTGCAGAATACATTCCTGCTTTCCATCCTTATCTAAAACTGCTGATAATTGTAATCCCCATCTGGCTGATATCGCTTTCATACCACGGATTGTATAAACAGAGAAATTCTTTCATTTCGCCGATTGATAAAGTATATCTCATCTTTAAAGCAGTCGTGTTTGCCACACTGGTTTTAATGGCTATAACATTCCTGTACCGCCAGTTCTCTTATTCCAGATTAACATTCGGGTATGCATCAGGCCTTAACTTCCTGTGTATTACGCTTATGAGCATTGTGATCAGGAAAATACAAATAACAGCTATAAAGAGAGGCTTTGGCATTAGAAATGTAATTATCGTTGGCACGGGTGAAACCGCAAAAGCGATAGCGTTCAAAATCCAGAAACACATTGCGCTGGGATACAAAATAATCGGGTATATTTCAGATAAAGAAATTACTTCTTCAGAAAGCAAAAATAATCTAGAAATTCTGGGAGAGATTTCCGAAATCCCTGAAATAGCGAGAGAGAAAAACATTGATAAGATCATCTTTGCGTCACCTAATGTGTCAAACAAGGACACCTTAGATATCATATTAAAATGCACCGAGCTGAACGTAGATTTCACCATTGTGCCTGGGCTGTACGAAATTGTAACAAGCAAAGTAAATGTAGATGACATAGACGGCATACCTGTAATAGGGCTTAAGGAATCCCCTCTTCAGGGTTTCAATCTTTTCCTGAAAATAGCATTTGACCTGATATTGTCCGCTGTCCTTTTAATCATACTTTCGCCCTTATTATTAGCTCTTTTAATAGCTATAAAGCTGAATTCAAAGGGGCCCGTATTGTACAAGCAGGAGAGAGTTGGTCAGGACAATAAGATTTTTACTATGTATAAATTTCGGTCAATGCGTATGGACGCAGAAGAACATACTGGCCCTGTATGGGCGCAGGAAAAGGACCCGAGGCGGACTAAAGTCGGCTCGTTCATGCGAAAGATGAGCTTTGATGAACTTCCACAGCTTTTAAATATAATCAGAGGAAATATGAGCCTTATTGGCCCGAGACCAGAGAGACCATTTTTTGTAGAGCAGTTTAAGAATGATATACTGGGGTACATGTCAAGACACAGGATAAAACCGGGCATAACAGGATGGGCGCAGGTAAACGGACTAAGGGGCAATACGTCAATTGCGGAAAGAACCAAATACGACCTGTATTATATCGAGAACTGGTCTATAGCCTTCGACCTGAAGATCCTTGTCCGAACAATTCTGGAGTTCTGCTTTCATAAGCACGCTTACTAACAGAAATGAGCAGGATTAAGGATTAAGACGCTTTGCTCTAAGGATTAAGTTTGTGTTCATGATGTTTTTTCACTTAATTCTTATGACTTAATACTGAAAGATGGCACGAAAGTTGCTTGTTTATAGAGCGGGGAATAAAATGGAAAGAATGTTTAAAAAATTAAAAAATTTGAATTTGGGATTTGTTTCGGATTTCGGATTTCGGATTTCGGATTTTCCTAGTAGAATTTGTTTAAACTTTCTCATTTGTAGTTTAACGCTTATTTCTTGTCTGACGTTTAGTAATAGCGCCCACGCATGGACTCAGACCGATTGGTCAGGCGGAGATTCAACGTTCTTCTGGGCCAGCACTGACACCACGCGCTATGATACAGGTGTTGGTGTCAGCGGAGATAATCCCACGGGAACTGTTTCCATGTCGGATACAGGGCTTGTTGGTTTCTGGGATTTTAATGACAGTGACGATGTAGGCTATTCTGGTGAGGATGCCGACGCAGATACTGCCTATGATAAGACCTTAAACAATAATGATGGCACTATTACAGGAGGTAGATGGGGCGATACATCCAACCAAGATTCCGCTGTGTGGAAGGGTGGGTTGAGCTTTGATGGAAGTGGAGATTATGTTAATTGCGGGAATGATATTAGCTTAAGCATGGAAAACGACACATTTACTTTTAGTTGGTGGATGAAATGGGCAGGTGACAACGGCAACCATCAACGATTTTTTTTAAGACAGAAAGATGCCTGGAATAGAAATAGGTATGGTATGGAACTTCAAATAACCACTAACAGACTTTTGATTGTATTTTATGATGATAATTCAACTGGTTTATATTGGCTTACAGCCTTTGTTCCTACTGTTGACACTTGGCAACATGTTACTGTTGTTGCAAATAAAGGTGGTTATTGTGATTTATACATTGATGGAAACTACCATAGTCAAGCAAGTATGGCCACTGTTGGAGTTATTTACGGAGGAACAGCAAATTTATATATTTCTGATGCCTCTCTATCTTTCAACGGCGCAATTGATGAGGTTAGAATTTATAACCGCGCTTTGTCAGATGAGGAAATAGCCGCTCAGGCAAATGCATTTTCCATGAAAGACCTGGGTTTGACCGCCCACTGGAAATTTGATGACGGCGGTGATGTTGATGCTGATGGAATAAGTGCAAACGACAGTACTCTTTCTGATGAGACCTCAAATAATAATGATGGTACAATTACAGGATGTATGTGGGGCGATACATCCAATGATGATTCCGCCCTGTTTGGAGGCGGGTTGAGCTTTGATGGAGTGGATGATTATGTAAGCGTACCACATAGTGTGAGTTTGAATATAGGCACAGGGGATTTCAGTATATCTGCTTGGATAAATGCTCTTGACCAGCCATCCGGTTTTGGGAGATTTGTGTTTAAAGTTACAACTGCAGGAGGCATAGAAGGATATTGCTTAAGTGTAAACTCCTCTGGTTATTTAACTGTTTATATCGCAGACGCAGGTACTACCAAGAGCGCAACAGCTAGTTCTACTCCTCTTGAAAATGCTGGATGGCATCATGTAGCTTTTACAGCTGATAGAGACAGTTCAACGGGTTTAAAGTTTTATATTGACGGGACAGAACCAACTTATTCAACACAAGAGGATCCAACTGCTTTAACTGGCGATATATCTAATAGTGAACCAGTAGTTATTGGAAAAAATAATTTATCTCCAGCAAATACATATTTCAACGGCGCAATTGACGAAGTCAGGATTTACAGGCGAGTCTTAAGTTCTGACGAAGTAGCTGACCTTGCAGATTCCACAATAGTAATAACAAAATCACAGACGCTGGGAGAAAATTCTCCCAGGGGTGTGCTCCTTTCCTCCACATTTGACGCGGATTCCCCTGTTATATGGAAGACAATAGAATGGAATGACCCGAGCACTGTAGATAATCCATACGACAGAGGCGAAAGCCGTCTGAGAAAGGATGAGGGTAGTCTTGTAGCTCTCTGGCATTTTGACGAAGGAGAGGATTTAACAAGCGGAACAAGTGCAGATGATTCTACTGTGTATGATGAATCCACAAACAGTAACACAGGCATTGTTAACGGCTGCAAGTGGGGAGACTCCTCAGAGGATTCAGCGGTTTTTCAGAGCGGCTTAAGTTTTGATGGTGCGGATGATTATGTTGAAATAGAGAATGATGAAAGTTTAAATTTTGGTGCTGATGTAGACTTTACAATAGAAGCATGGATCAAGACTCCAAGTGATGGAAATATAAAAGCTATATACGCAGGAAGAACAGTAGGAGCTTCTGATATTGGCTGGTGGATGATGGTAAGAGGAGATAGTTCTACTGATAGGTTAGCTTTTGAATTATGTGATGGTTCAGATATAAGAATACAATTATTCAGTAGTAATAATGCAATTCCAGATGATGAATGGGTTCATATTGCTGTAACGGCAGACAGGGATGATGTAGCGAAAGTATATATAAACGGAGTTTTTAATAATAGTGTTTCTATATCAGCACAAGCCGGAGATTTATCAAATTCTCTTAATAAGATAATAGGTGCTACTACTACATGGACTAGTCCATTCCACGGCGCAATTGACGAAGTTGCAATCTACAATTACGCAAAGTCTCCTCAGGAAATCTGGCAGGACGCGCGGGGAACGCAGATGCGTCTCAGGACACAGACTACCTCAAGCATTCTTGACGGAACCGGCGCAGACAGCCCGGTGGGACTCTGGCATTTTGATAATTTGGAGAACAGTTCTACGTCAATAGTTGCTTATGATTCTTCAGTGTATGGTAATGATGGAGACATAACAAACGCAAAGTGGTCGCAGTATGGAGTTTTTGGGAAGTGTCTGAGTTTTGATGGGAGCGGAGATTATGTAGCAATAACTCAATCATCTTCAATAAACTTGGAAGCAGATCATCCTTTCACTATAAGTTATTGGATGTATGTAAAAACCCTTCCAGCCTATGCAGCAACTGTAATGAAAGGTGCGTTTAATAGTAGTTATGGACACTTGCTTTTCGAGACAGATCGTGTTTTAGCTGTTTATACAGATGATGATAATAGTGTCGAAGCGTATGCTTATAGTGCGTGGGATTATAATGAGTGGTATCATATCGCACAGACTTATGATAGTAACGGAGTAATTAGAGTATATTCAAACGGAGTACTTAACAGCACAAGTGGTGCGGGAAAAAATCTCACAGTTAATACTAGCTCATTACATATTGGGGCACATGGCGGCAGCAACTATTTTTTCAACGGACTAATAGACGAAGTTGGAATCTACAACTACGCCCGCTCAGCTGCCCAGATAAAAATGGATGCGCGGGGCTGGTCACGATGGTCTCCGTATTACAAGAAAGGGGATGAGGATGATATTGTTCTTTTTGCAGATGATTTTAATGACGGAGTTGTGGGAATGGGAGGCTATTGGCAGGACTATGGAAAGGGGACATGGCTTATAGATAATATAGCTGATGATACCGGAGCATTAAAGATAACAGGTTTAACAACAGGCGATACAGGAATAATACAGGCGAATAATACAAGCTGGTACAATTATCAGGTAGAGGCAAAGGTAAAGTTAAAAGCAAACACTCAGGCAGGAGTTCTTTTAAACTGGAATAGTTCCGGAAGCGATAACGGCTATGCAGCTTTGCTGGACCAGGGTGCGGGCCAGATCAGATTATACGCTATGGATACAAACGGCGTTACTGGAGCTCCTCTTAAAACTTATACTTACACCTTAACTGCAGACACATGGTACACGCTCAAGGCTCAGTATGACGGAAGTAGAATCAGGGTGTATATGGGGGATGAAATTTATATTACATCTGACGCTCTTGCTTATACTTATAAAGGTTATGCTGGCTTGATAGCAGGCAATGCAGAGGCTCGCTTTGACGACTTCAAGGTTTTTCCAATAGACCGCTACTGCCGCTATGAAGCAACACTGACGGATAATGTTGTTAATGACACCACTCCCTATCTCTACTGGGTCAGACTGAGTTATGAAGAGACAACAAGCGATGACAGTATATGGAGCAGGATTATTCAGGACAGGCAGACATATTCAGATCTTACGCCAAGGGATACTAGCATAACACCAGCTGAGTTTAATTATACGGATATAGACGGCGCAGACACAGTTTGGTGCTACAACCTGGAGAATTATGATAACCAGGGCGATAATATAGGTGTTCCTGATGGCGCTATAACAGTCAATGTAGCTACTCCGACAACAGCTTCAAGAGTAGACCTCAGACTCGGTATAAGAAAGACAACCGCGGTTAACTATCCAGACGAGTGGCCTGAGGATATAGATGATTATGATTGGAGTGATTGGAGACAGTATGAAAGCGGTTATAGCGAAAGCGGCGATACTAGATTGTGGACACTGACTTATTCAACCACAAATCTTGGAACAGACTTTGCAACAGAAGGAGGATATATCCTGCAGTCAAGAGCTGTATCTACCAGCGAGAGTACAGAGCCAGACCCAGCAACATTCAAGCCGGACAGCGGGGATAGAGCAGATACAGCAATAATATATATGATGAGAGATATTACACCGCCGGGATCTGCAAATACTACAGGAGGAGTAGATGGAGCAACATCAGCCTCTGGATATACTGCTGAAACTTGCGCAAATGGCTATAAAAATACGTTGTGGACAAGCGTGGGTGTAAAGGGAATCCTAAGTTACCCTGAAAGTACCACATGTACGTCCTACAGAGATAATACCGAGTATGTCTGGTTTAATATTGAAAGTTCAGCGGATGATTCTGGTATAAGGGTAAAGGTTGTTGACCAGAATCAAGCATCAGGCAGAACAAGTGATTGTTCAGATCTGGATGAAACTGATTCAAGCATAAGATATACATATTCGTTGAAAGGCGGTACCTACTGGTATGATAAAGATGGTACCGAGCAGTCCAGTATTCCAAATGTAGCTGATTGGCCATATGCTGATACGAATATATGGACGGATAGATATATTGTTATACAGGATGATTTGACTGCAAAGAACAGTGATGATGGAGCCTCAGGTTTAACAGATAATTACCGCTATTCAATTGGCACAATCGTACCTGCAAGCAGTACAAAAGGAGAGAACGTGCTTATTCAGTTTGCCCAGAAGGACAAAGCGGGAAACTGGGGATATTCACATAGAGCCACAAGTCATTATGCAACTGAAGGATCAGGCATGTCAGCAACCAAAGGATATTACATTAATGTTGACCTGTTAGCGCCAACCCCAAGAATCACAGCAGGTCCGAGAGAAGCGAATTACTCAACATCCGCAAGTTTCGAGTTTGATGATAATTCTGCTGATGACAGCCCGCTTCTGTGCGCCTTCAGCACACAGCTTGAGCTGAATGATGACGCAGATAAAACAGCGGGAACTTACGGTGCCGTCACTGGATATGACTGGACCTCATATCAACCCTGGTCTCCAACATCGGACGAAGGCTCTGCAACATTTACAGATCTTAGTTCAAGCACCTACTGGTATAGGTGTTTGGTCAAAGCCAAAGATGAGGCTTTGAACCTTTCTGCCGATGCAGACAGCGCAGTATATTATTTCCAGTGCCTTGCTCCTGTCCCCAACACAATCATATACTCAGGACCGGCAGGAATTATAACAAAGGCATCAGTTCCTTGCAGCGTAACTTTCAAATTTACGGCAGAGGGAGGAACACCAGCATACGTATTTTCATACAAAATTGATGGAAACGATTGGGAAGCTAATACTGCTACAGCTACACAACAGATTAATTCTTTAGGATACGGCAATCATACATTTAGAGTAAGAGCTGCAAATAGTGGCGGTGATCCTCAAGCTAATGATGTGAACACAGACCAAAGCCCTGCTTCAGTTACATTTACAATCGAAGATCCCGCTGCTCCTTCAGCCGTTGCTCCTCCAGGCGATCCGGTGAAATACTGGAGAGAAGAAAGCGAATAGAAAAGCAGGATTAAGGATTAAGACGCTTCGCTCTAAGAATTAAGTATATAGCAGCAATGTTGTTTTTTTACTTAATTCTTATGACTTAATACTAATTTTATGCTATAATTAAAATGAAATTAAGAAAAGGAGTGAATTCTATGAAATATATAGTCCATATAGAGCAGGATGAAGATGGAGTTTTTGTAGCTGAATGTCCAAGTCTGCCTGGATGTGTTTCTCAAGGCAACTCAAGAGAAGAAGCAGAAGGAAACATAAAGGATGCTATCAAAGGATATCTTGAGAGTTTAAAAAAACATGGAGAACCTGTTCCGCTTGGGATTACAGAAGAGATAGTTGAGGTTGCTGTATGAGCAGGTTACCTGTGGTATCAGGTAAGGATGTTACAAAGGCTTTTTCGAAGATTGGTTATGAGCTGGACCATCAAACAGGCAGCCATATGATCCTTAGAAGAAATGTTTTTCCATACAGAAGATTGACAATTCCCAGTCATAAAGAAATTGCAAAGGGAACCTTGAGAGCAATAATCAGACAAGCCGGACTGACCGTAGAAGAATTCATCAAGCTAATCAAATAAAAACAATTCTTAATTTTGAATTTTCAATTTTTAATCAAATCTTAATTCTTTAATTTTTAATTAGAAATACAGTGAACAATGATGAGTGAAAATGCATGGATGCGAGGTCTATGTTGAGCCTGCCAGCTCCAGTGCATCGTAAGGGAGACAGGAGAGTGTTGGCTGCGGAGGCGAGACATATACTGAGCAGACACTTAGAAATTCTGAAATTAGAAATTTATTGAAAATTAGTAATTAATAATTATAAATTAATTTAGCCTTTATGCTATAATCATAAAAATTAAAATACACGAATAAAAAGTCCCCCTTTGAAGGGGGGATTCAGGGGGATGTTATGAAAATATTAGTAACAGGCGGTGCGGGATTTATAGGTTCGCATATTGCGGACAGATTAATTGATGAAGGTCATCAGGTCGTAATAGTGGATAATCTCTCAACTGGGAAAGAGGAAAATATTAATCTGAAAGCTGCATTCTACAACCTTGATATCCGCAGTAAAGAACTGGAACATGTATTCAAAAAGGAAAAACCTGACTGCGTTGACCATCATGCTGCACAGATGAGTGTCGCAGTATCAATGAAAAAACCGGTTTTTGACGCAGACGTTAATATACTGGGAGGAATTAACATCCTGCAAAACTGCGTAAAATATAACGTGAAGAAAATAGTTTTTGCATCCTCAGGCGGGACTGTTTACGGAGAGGCAGAAAACGCGCCCACAACAGAAACGGCTAAACTATGTCCACTCTCCCCTTATGGAGTTTCAAAGGTCGCGACTGAATACTATCTCTCATTTTATAAACACGAATATAATCTTCCATATATAGCTTTGCGATATGGAAATGTCTATGGCCCGCGTCAGGATCCGCATGGAGAAGCTGGGGTTGTAGCTATCTTTATAAAAGCCATGCTTACAGGCAAAAAACCGACAATATTCGGCAAAGGCGATTGCGTTAGAGATTATGTATATGTTGATGATATTGTGGCAGCTAATGTGTCGGCTATCAATCGGAATATATGCGGAGCTTTCAATATAGGAACTGCCGAAGGAACAGATGTCAATGAAGTATTTGGTGAGTTAAAGCGCATAATAGATTTCCCTAAAGATTGCGAGTACGCTCCTGCCAGAGAAGGAGACCTTAAACAAAGTATCTTGTCCTTTGATAAAGCGCAAAAAGATCTTTCATGGAAACCATGTGTCAGCTTATACAAAGGGTTTGAGAAAACAGTAGATTTCTTCAGAAAAAAATGGGTAATTATATAATAAGACGTTTATTTGGTATTATCCCGCTTCTCTTAGGCATAAGCATAATTACTTTCTCAGTAATACACCTTGCGCCGGGCAAACCAACAGACCTTCAAACACAACTCAACCCTAAAATATCCCAACAAACAAGAGAGAGACTGGAAAAACTATACGGACTGGATAAGCCTATATATATTCAGTATATTGCATGGCTTAAAAGAATAATCCGTCTTGATTTTGGTACATCCTTTACAGACGGCAGATCTGTGCGTTCCAAAATCATGGAAACACTTCCTATAACTCTGATAATTAACGTATTATCAATCATATTTATACTCCTTATTGCAATACCTGTAGGAATTGCATCAGCTACAAAACGGCATTCATGGTTTGACAGATTCTCAACGGTATTCGTATTCGTTGGTTTTTCAATGCCGTCATTCTGGCTTGCGCTGCTTCTTATCATTTTTTTCAGTATAAAACTTGGCTGGTTTCCTATTTCAGGACTTCACTCATTGAATTATGACCAGATGAGTTATTTCCAAGGACTGACTGATTTTGGCAGGCATCTCATAATGCCTATTTTTATAGGCGCTTTTGGAGGCATTGCAGGTATGTCCCGATACATGAGATCAAATATGCTTGAAGTGCTGAATCAGGACTACATAAGAACAGCACGGGCAAAAGGCTTGAGCGAGTTTCGGGTCATTTACAAACACGCCTTAAAGAACGCTGTAATACCTCTCATCACTATTCTGGGGCTTTCTGTGCCGGGTCTAATTGGAGGAAGCGTTATTATAGAGAGCATATTTGCAATTCCAGGTATGGGCAGATTATTCTTTCAGTCCGCAATGTCCAGAGACTATCCTGTTATAATGGGGATTCTTACTATGGGAGCAGTTCTTACATTAATCGGAAATCTCCTTGCAGATATATGTTACGGCATTGCTGACCCAAGGATAAAACTAAATAAGGACAATTTTTAATTTTAAATTACAAATTTTTAATGCTTTAATTCTTCAATTATGAATGTGAGGTGTATGTTGAGCCGCCCAGCTCAGTGCGTCGTAAGGGAGACAGGAGAGTGTTTGCTGCGGAGGCGAGACATATGCCGAGCAGACAATAACGAAAGAAAATAATCGAAAATTTGGGTTAAGAGATATGTTCTTACATAAGTTCAAACAAAACAAACTGGCTCTCTTTGGAATAGTTATTATCTTTGCGATGTTCTTTGTTGGCATTTTTGCGCCCGTTCTATCACCATACAATCCAAATAGAATAAATGTAGATGATATATTCTTAAGCCCTTTTCAAAACAATCATATTCTTGGAACTGATGGCCTTGGTCGCGATGTGCTATCAAGAATAATATGGGGTACACGTGTATCTATTAAAGTAGGATTCGTAGCAACAGGTATTTCAATCATAATAGGCATTCTTATTGGATCCATTGCCGGATATTATGGTAGAATGGTTGATTCAGTCTTAATGAGATTCGTTGATATGATGCTCTGCTTTCCAAGCTTTTTCCTCATTCTATCAGTTGTAGCAATAACAAAACCATGTATAACCAATATAATGATAATTATTGGCTTAACCAGCTGGATGGGCATTGCCAGGCTTGTTAGAGGAGAATTCCTCAGTCTTAAAGAACGTGAATTCACACAAGCAGCGAAAATAATGGGCGCAAGCAATATGAGAATTATCTTTCGCCATATCTTACCAAATGCAATGGCTCCTGTATATGTTGCTGCTACTTTTGGCATAGCCGGAGCAATACTTACGGAATCTGCTTTAAGCTTCCTGGGGCTAGGTGTCCAGCCACCAACATCAAGCTGGGGAAATCTACTTTCAACAGGTAAATCAACAATAGAATTTGCATGGTGGATTACAGCATTTCCCGGACTTGCTATCCTTATAACAGTACTTAGTTATAACCTGTTAGGCGAAGGGCTGAGAGATATACTTGACCCAAGGCTTGACACATAAAAAGATATATGCTACGGTTTCGGGAGAAATTTGGAGAACGAAAATGATTACAGACAGAAGAAGACATCAAAGATTTAATGTAAATCTTCCTATCTTATATAGAAAAAGAGTGTGCTTTATATCATATGATGGCGGGAAAGGCATGGCTAAAAATATCAACGGTGACGGCGCACTTGTATTTACAAAAGAGGATATTCCTGCTCTAACGTCTCTTAAATTAATAATACGTCTTATGAATCTTAAAAAAGAGATTAAAACTGTTGCAGAAGTAGTAAAATCAGAACCAATATGGTCGGGATATAAGTTGAATTTAAAATTTATCAAGATTAGTGAAAAAGACAAAAAAATACTTAACAAGGACTATCTTGTAAAGTCTCCTTCCAAAATCCTTGATAGCAATGAATAGTCACTGAGTAATATCAAACTTCTTGCCAGCTTTTTTGATTATTTCTATTGCATAACTAAGTTCCTCTTTGCTATGAGCTGCTGTGACTGAAAACCTTGTCCTTGCAGTGTTTAGGGGAATGCTTGGAGGCCTGATAGGTAGAGCAAAAATTCCATTCTGCATAAGGAACTTACTGAACTGAATTGCCTTATTATTTTCTCCTATTATCAATGGAATTATCTGAGTCTCGGTGTTTAAAATATTAAACCCCTCTTTTCTCAGTTGATTTCTGAAATAGCTGGCATTTTTATTTAATGTTTTTATTCGTGTATTATCCATCTCAAGAATTGATATAGCAGCAATAACAGAACCTATAACAGATGGAGGCAGAGCTGTTGTGAAAATGAAGCTTCGCGCTTTGTTAATCAAAAGCTCCTTGAGCTTTCTGGCCCCTGCTACATACGCTCCAAAACTTCCCAGAGCTTTTCCAAAAGTGCCCATATGAATATCTATAGATTCTTCAGGAATATCAAAATATTCCGCACCGCCTCTGCCTGTTTTACCCAATACTCCCGTTGCATGCGCATCATCAATCATTACCATGCAATCGTATTGCTTTGCCAGTTCTACAATCTCCGGCAATGGAGCAATATCTCCATCCATACTGAATACAGAATCTGTAACAATCAAGCGTCTGCCATATTTTCCCGAATTTTCGAGAAGTTTTTCCAGCCTTTTTACATCTCTGTGAGGATACCGCATAAGTTTTGCCCTGCTTAATATACAGCCATCTACAAGACTTGCGTGATTATACTTATCTGCAAATATAATATCCGGCCTTCCCATTAAAGCAGAGATCACACCTATATTAGCCATGTATCCTGAACTAAATATAAGAGCTGCTTCCGTTCGCTTGAATCCTGCTATTCTTTTTTCTAATTCCTCATTGAGAGCCAAATTCCCACACATAAGACGCGATGCGGTGCTGCTGCAACCATATTTTTCTATAGCCTTACAAGCCGCCTCCTTCAGAACAGGATCACCTGCTAAACCAAGATAATTACTGGATGAAAAATTAATCAGTTCTTTTCCATCAATAACCAGTTTTGAAGATTTAAACTGGGAACATGTTCTTAACGTACGATACAAACCATTTTTTTTTAAACTATTAAGCACTTCATCAATAAAATTACGTTTATTCATTTTCATTAACCACGTAGAGACTCAAGATTTTGAGTCTCTACCGAGTCCCAAATCTTTTATCATATCTAAGTCATGCTTCACGCTTCTTCCTTTTGTAGTCAGGTAATCTCCTAGAATCATACCATTTGCTCCTGCAAGGAACATCACTGGCTGAAGACTTCGCAATGTGACTTCCCTACCCCCACAGATAATAATATCCTTTCTTGGAAAAATAATACGAAATATAGCTATTATTTTTAGCGCTTCCAAAGGCTCTAGCAGAGGCATATTCTCAAGTCTAGTATTCTTAACGGGACTCAGAAAATTTATCGGGATAGAGTCAGGGTCTAATTTTTTTAATGTCAGCGCTAATTCTATCCTTTGTTGAGGTGATTCCCCTATACCAAATATCCCGCCGCAGCATGTAATCAACCCTGCTTCTTTAGCTGCTTTAATTGTGTCAACGCTTTCATCATATCCGCGAGTTGTGCAGATCTGAGGGAAAAAACTTTGGGATGTCTCAAGATTATGATGATATCTATCCAGACCAGCGCCTTTTAATTCCGCCAAAAAATCCTTGTCTAAAACTCCCAGAGACGCACAGCTTTCCAGAGAAGTTTTTTCCTTAATCTCTTTTATAGCTTTTTTTATTTGTTCCAGTTCCCCTTTAGAGTTTATCTTCTTACCACTGGTCACTATAGAAAACTCCGTTGCACCGTTATGTGCAGCATCCATTGCTGATTCAACTATTGCTTCTGTATCTAACAGGGGATATTTAAGAATTTTTGTCTTGTGATAAGATGACTGCCCACAGAAAGCACAGTTTTGATCACACATGCCAGATTTTGCATTTACAATAGAGCAGAACTTTACTTTCTTTCCTTTAAATTTCCTGCGTATTTTATCTGCTGCCGATATGAGGTCTATTAGATTGTTCTCTATTTTAAGAAGACTATAAAATTCAGCATCAGCAGGCTGTATGCCATTTAAGACCTTTTCTTCTATTCTTTTTAACATTTCTATCATTTATCTAGCTCGCAATTGTCTGCTCGGCATATGTTTCTCCTCCGCAGCAAACACTCTCCTGTTTCTCTCCGAAGTACTGAGCTGGCAGGCTCAACATACACCTCGCATCCATACATTTTTACTTATCACTGTTCACTGTATTTCTAATTAAGAATTAAAGCATTAAAAAATTGATTAATAATTGAAAATTAGAAATTAAAAATTAGATCTTTATGTATTCTCTTTGTCGTTTACTAAATCCGACTATTTCCATGTATCCCGCTCTTTTTATTAAAGAAACTGCCTTATCAAAATCCCTTCCCACATGCTCAGGTTTATGTGCGTCAGAGCCTAATGTAACAGGCACATTATGCTTATAACAAATCTTAAGGAACTTCTCCTGTGGATATATATCTCCTACAGGCTTATACAGCCCGGAAGTATTGACCTCAACGCATACATCCGCATGTTTTAGGATACTTGCCGTCTGTTCATAGATGCATGTTAAATCTTTATCAGGCTTATATCCAAACTTCTTTATAACATCTATATGAGAAATACAGTCAAATAATTTTGATTCTGCAGCTTCTTCAACCAGACTAAAATAATCTTTATACACTTTATACAAATCCTGATTTTTAAACCTTGATTTATGATCAGGATGATCAATCATCCAATCATCCAAAAAATGCACAGACCCATACAGATAGTCAAAATCATACTTATTGATAGTATGCATTATGATCTTCATGTTTCCGGGCAAATAATCAATCTCACACCCAAGCTTTATTGAAATACGCTTTTTAAACTCTTTCTGCAATCTTTGTACATGTTCTACATACATTGGAAATTCGTCAATGGACATAGCAAGCCTTCTTGCAAGTTCTTTATCCTCAAGATGCAGAATGGGGAAATGCTCATTAAACCCTATCTCTCCCAGCCCTTTTCTAATAGCTTCCCTGACATATTCCTCCATCTCGCCCTCTGCGTGACCACACATTCTGGTATGTATATGATAATCAGCAAGCATGTACTCTATCCTTTCATTCCAAACATTTTTTCCTTGAGATCAAGGTAATAAATATAGTCTTCATATTTTACATCAGGAGGACATCTATGGTCGCAGAATGGAATATATCCTCCTCTTTCTACAATAGGAACTAATGATTCCATGTATTCCTTAATGGCAGCGGGCCCTTGTATAAGCTTCATCTTGTCAACACCACCCATAATGCGAAGATCCTTGCCATATTCCCTCAGTAGATCTGCTGGATGTGTACATGAATTAACTTCATATGGGAAAAGACAGTTAATTCCGCCTTCCATGAGACCGGGAAGTATGGGCCTTACATCACCGTCACAATCAGTGTACCAGATGTCCATATTGTATTCTTTGAGCTTTTTATTGATCCTTTTATATCTAGGAACAACAACTTTATTGAAAAAGTCAACTGAGACAATCGGTCCATTTTTAAAACATATATCTTCCCAGCCTGATGCAAAATCAAAGCCAAAATGAGGCAAAACCTGATCCAGAAAATCTTCTACAAGAAGACATGCAGTCTCAACCATATCCTCAACCATATCAGAGTAGTCATAAATCGCGTATGCTAAGCCTTCAAAGGTCAACATATTCCTTATTCTCCCGATCATGGATCCGCAGCTTACACCAAGAGGATATGTTCTGTCTTCAGGATGCATTTTCTTATATCTTTCAATATCAACCTTTCTTTCAGGATGACTGCGAGAAAATCTCTTTTTGCATTCCTTCCAGTCGTCTGGAGTAACAATTGATGACTTTATGAAATGCGGAATTGTCTCATGCCCATCCTTTGGAACTTCTGCCACAAGCCCGTCAGCATTCAAAATAATTTTTTTATCTTCAGTCTCCGATATGACCTTCCCCTTCTCGAATGGAGGAATCATCCAAACATTGCCGCCTATTTCTTTTATTTCATCAAAATTAAAGAATATATCTGCTTCGTCATTATTTGTAATACCCTTTTCCTTGAATTCCTTCCATCTCTCAAAATTCTCATTCCAGTATCCAAATTCCATATTAAAACATCTATCAACCGGTTTATAATGCATCTGATTATTAAAGCGTTCTCTGTCTGTCATAGTTCCCCTCCACTTCGGCCTGCATGGGGTAATTGGCATTTTACATCCTCCTGTATATTTTTGTTATTTCGTCAACATGAAATTCTGGCAGGTTTTTCAAAATTCCTTTTTCTTCTATTTTCACTCCTTCAGATTTTTTCATAACTTTTCCGATGACTTCCGATGATATATTATCTTTTTGCAATGCTGTCATCAGTTTCTCAGTATCTCTTTTATCTACAGCTATAAGAAGCGCGCCTGATGCGATTGCTCCCATAATATCAAGATTATAATGTTCGCACAATATTTTAGATTCTGAAATAAGCGAAATCCTGTCTTTGTATATGACCAATCCTACATTTCCTGCCTTTGACAGCTCCAACAGTCCAGTGTAGAGTCCTCCTTCAGTCGGGTCATGCATTGCATGAACATCTGCCACGCTGCAGGCAATCATTGCATCCTTTACCACACTAACACCAGGATCATATATGAATTTTTTAATTCCATTAACAAATTTCCCGCCAAATATATCAGCCAGTTCCTTCTCTTTTTCTCTTGCAATAATAGACGCTGCCTCAATCGCTATTCCTTTAGTAAGAACAATACTATCCCCAACCTCAATATCCCCTACATCTACTAATTTGTCCTTTTCTACTTCACCAAGCATATTGCCTATTATAATTGGTCTATCCAATCCACACGTAATCTCAGTATGACCTCCGCAGAGACTGATATCTAAAGCTTCACAAGCAGAAACTAGTTCCTTGAATAATTTTTCTGCCATTTTAGCATTCGCCTTCTTTTCGGGGAGAAGAACTGTGGCTAGAAACCACCTGGGAGTTGCTCCCATTGTAGCAATATCATTTGCATTAATGTTAACAACATACCATGCTATATTTTCAGCAGTAAATGTAATAGGGTCTGTTTTTGCAACAAGATATTTATCTCCCATATCTATTACTGCAGCATCTTCACCGATCTTTGGGCCCAGAATCACACGCTTATCCTTTAGCTCATACGAGGAGAGCAATCTATCAAGTAATTTCATAGGTAATTTACCCGTAGAAAGTAAAGTCATTTTACCCCCGTTTCGTGCTTCGAATTTATATTTCCTTATAGCATACTGCCAGTATGTGAGCAAATCAAATCCTTTTAACTTTAAATTAGATTTGATATAGTTGAAACATGTTAGACAAAAAAACTGGTTTAGAGATCGGAAGTCCAGAGATAAAACCTTTTCCTGATAAAGTAGACATTGAAGAACTTATATCCAATATAAAAAAACGCAAAGAATTTGGAATTGCTTCAATATCAGGCATACGTCAGGTATTTGATGCAACAAATGGAGATGACAAACCTGATTTCTTTGGTGGTACATCCACAAGTATAACAGAAGCTGCTAAAGTATATATCGCAATCATAACAAAGAATTTTGCTGATCTTGTTAAAAACAAATCCTCCAAGGAAAAGCCTGTTATAGTTGTTGGCATAGATACGCGACATACAGGTCCTGCTATTGCAGATATTGCGATAAGAACTCTCATCTGGTGTAATGTAGATGTAAAATATATATTTGTCTCACCTATTACAAGAATTGCTGCACATTCCAGAGAAACTGCTGATGGATTCTTATATGTAAGCGCAAGTCATAATCCAGTAGGGTACAATGGCTTAAAACTCGGACTCTCTGACGGCAGGGTATTGTCCGCTGGACTTGCACAATCATTTGTTGAAAAATATGAATCTGAGTTGACCAACCCATCTGTAATAAGAGACGTCATAGTTGGACTCAACGATGTGTCCTCTCAGAGAATTGAGGGGATCTTTAGAAATATATCTGTTTTTAGAGAGGAATCTGAGAAAATTTACTCTGAACTTTGTGATTCTATTATAACCGGATCTAAAGATATTCAAGAAGTAAAGCGTATAAAAGATGATATCAAATCAAAAATATCTTCTATGAAGCTATGGATTGGGCTTGACCCAAATGGTGGAGCGAGAAGAGACAAGGAATATCTGGAGTCGTGGGGATTCAACATCACTCAGATAAATTCAGAATATCGCAAAGGCATGAATCATCAGCTTGCTCCAACTCCTGAGGCTACAAAACAAGCTCAGAAAGCACTCAGTCAAATGACAGCATCTGAAAAGAAGATTATTGCATTCTTTGTCTTTGATACTGATGGAGACAGAAAAAACGTAGTTCTAATAGATAAAAATGGAGACCCTTTTGTTCCCGGTGTTCAAAAGATATTTGCATTGGATGCATTGACATCTATTCTTGACATTTCAGATAAACCCCGTAAGAGACCGGACAAAAAATATGGCATTGTGGTTAATGACGCTTCTTCTTCTCTTATGGAACAGATATGTAATCTTTTTAACATTGTATTGAAGAGAACAGACACAGGAGAAGCTGCTGTTGCTGGAGGAGGAGAGATTCTTTCAAAAGAAGATATAGAAGTCATTCTAATGGGAGAAGCAAGTAATGGAGGAACTTTTACACTGGATTTTATGGTAAGGGAACCTATTCATACAATCAGAACTATTATAAATCTTATAACACGACCAAATCTTGTAAAAATACTGATAGGGAAGATCAGCGGGTTGGATAATTATAGTGAAAGTATCCAGAGTCTTTTTTACAATATATTAAGTATTCTTCCTGCTTCCATTGACACAGACTTTTTTACCAAAGAAGGTGAATACAGAGCAAAACCAGTAGCTCAACGCAGATTTAAGCAAATTTTTGATGATTATTTTCCTGCCAACTTATGGCCAAAAATTAAAAAAGAGCTATCAGACATATATGAAGGGCATTTATCTTACGAATTTACAAACTATGAAGGCACAGAAGAACTGAAAGGTAAAGGAAATAGAAAAACACAGATTGGAGGTTATAAGATTGAATTCTTCCTTCATAACAAAGAGGTAAAACATCTAATTGGATGGATATGGTTTAGATTATCACTTACTGAAAAAGGCTTAATGCGAAGAGGAGTAAGTCTGTCTCATATTCAATCTGATCCTAGAACAAAGCAACTGCTTGAGAAAAAATACAAAGCAATCTATAACTTGTTTACTAACGCAATTAAAGAAATTGAAGATACTATAATTTTATAGTTGGAAATATTATGATGAAGCATTCATTAAAAGTGGGGTTTAGTTTTGGTGTAACTTCAGGAATAATTACAACGCTTGGATTAATGGTTGGTTTGCATTCTGGAACTCATTCGAAGATTGTGGTTATTGGCGGCGTGTTGACAATAGCAATAGCTGATGCGTTTTCAGATGCGTTAGGAATACATATTTCTGAGGAGTTTGAAAATAAACATAGCGCAAAGCAGATATGGGCGGCGACAATTGCCACTTTTTTATCTAAGCTTATTTTTGCCTTAACCTTTATTATTCCGCTTTTATTTTTTGAGCTTCTAACAGCAATCAGGATAAGCATAATTTGGGGATTATCAATATTATGTCTTCTTAGTTATAGAATTGCCATGGAGCGGAAAGCAAATCCATGGAAAGTGATTGCCGAGCATTTAGTTATAGCTTTGATAGTTATAATCCTAACTCATTATCTTGGAGACTGGATAGCGTCACGATTTGGTTGAAACCCATCCTGAAATGAACATGGAAACGGGACTATGCAAAATAGAGAGGTGATATGATGAAAAAAGTGATTGTTATTGGCGGGACAGGACATATTGGGCGTTTTTTGACTCCAATGCTGGTAAAAGCCGGCTACGAAGTAATTGTCATAACTCGTGGACAAACAACTCTATTGGAAGTCGATGCGTGGAAATCAGTGAAGCTGGTTAACGCTAACTATCGGCGCGACGATTCCGGCTGGCAAGATATCCTGGCGGGTATTAAAGCGGAGGTCATAATTGATATTATTGGAGCAGATCTCGGATCATTATATAATACAGCGCGTGACCATTGTCAACATCTGATTGCCTGCGGTTCAGTCTGGATGTTTGGGGAACCTAAAGTAGTTCCTACTCCTGATGAAACCCAGGGACCATGCAGATTTGAAGGTTATGCCTGGCGGTATGCTGAAATGCTGAAAGTCAAAGAACAGGCAGTTAAGGATGGAATCTGTTTCAGCGCCATAATGCCGCCAAATATCTGCGGGCCGGGCAAGATACCGCTGGAAACCATGGGCGGCAGAGATATTGAGGTGCACCGTGCCTTAAAAGAAGGAAAACAGGTTACTCTGCCGGCACCGGGATCTACTCTTGTGGGACCTTGTGATGCAGAAGATATAGCAAACGCGTTTGTCTTGGCGGTAAACAACAGGGATGCGGCAAATGGCGAAATATTTAATGTCGGTTCAGCTTACGCTCTAACCACCAAACAACTTGTGCATACATATGGCCGGATTTACGGTGTAGATATTCCTGTTCATTGGGTTGACTGGCAGGAATATATTACGGATATATCCCCCAGTTCGGGAGCATATTCTCATTTTGAGTACAATATGTGCCCGGATATCACTAAGATCCGACATAAGTTGGGATATCAGCCGAAGTATACTTCGGAGGAGACTTTAAGCAGGGCTGTTGATTGGATGAAGGAACAAAAACTTATATAGTATTTAAACATTCACATAAAGGGGAGATAACGATGCTAAAATATCGATTTTCAGTAAAAATAGTAATATGGGTTTCTTTTTTTATTTTATCCCAGATGATTTGTACATCTGCTTTTTGTATGTCGCGGATCAACAAGAAAGCAACATTTAAGCATTCTTCAAAACAGGCCTCGCACATTCCATCACAAAAGCTTTTGCGTGTCGGGCCAACGTCCGCTCCGCCCGTTATAGACGGCAATCTCAATGATACCTGCTGGCGCAATGCGACCATGGCTTCCGGTTTCATTACAACCGGAGGAGAGTGGGCTCGTAAACAAACAACGGCGTATATTACCTATGACAATACTTATCTCTACATCGCTTTTGAGTGCGATGAACCCACCCCCGAGAAAATCAAAGTGATATCAACAGAAAACGACAGTCTTCAGCTCTTTAAGGGCGATGTAGTGGAGATTTTCCTCGACCCGAATCGAGATCATCAGACCTATTATCATTTGGGAATCAGTCCCAATGGAGCGCATTATGAAGCGTCTTGCAGTGTTGGTGGAAAAGAGGTATTCCGAAAAAGTGACTGGAATCCTGATTTGGAACTTAAAACCCGGATCGGCACCCACAGCTGGGTTTCTGAAATGCGCATTCCCTTTACATCCATTGATTCTGGTTATCCACTTTCCGGCGCTGTCTGGGGTATCAATTTAACTCGTTCCCGCCGGCCAGGAGGTACCGTCCACTCCAGTTGGGCCATGATTCGTGGAGGATTTAACCAGCCCAATGAGTTTGGCAGAATTGTTTTTGGTTCTCCGGCGGATGTTTCTTATTCTATGGGTTCATTGGCAAATCAGAATACGGCCGGCAACTGGATAAGGTTTAGGAATGGGAAAGAGACTTCGTTGGCTATTCGAATCCAATGTGTATGGGGAGATGTTTCTTCTTCAATCGTTTTGCCCCTCGGACCGAAAGAGGAAAAAGAAATCTGTATCCCCCGTGACATTATCGGCAAAGGAGGTGAAGATTTCCCGTTAAAAGGTGTAATTGATACAAAAGAGGCGCTGTTGACAGTGGCCAATGACAAAACAGGAGAAATCTACGATTTTAGAAAAGGGGTGCTGTTATATGAGGATATTGAAACAGAAGTGTCCATAACCGTAGATCGCTACTATTACACCCCTGATATCAAACAAATGCAGGTTACCCTTAGCAGGAAGACGAAAAAAGGTTCTTGTTTTAAGATTGAGATAAAAAGGGATACTAATGGGAAAGTCCTTGCGGCTAAACAGGTTCTTATTGTGCCCGGTACGGATGACTATGTGATTTCATTTGATATGACAAGCTGGGCACTGGGACGATATATTGTCTCAGCACGTCTGATGGGTGAAGGCAGCGAGGACTTGTTTTCTGTATGCCGTGTCTTTTTTAAGAAAAAAATTGCTCCTGCAAAAATTCTTTCGGCTGCCCCAAAAGTCAGTATTTGTTCAGACGGAATCATTTTATTGGACGGAAAACCGTTCTGCCCGTTTTTTGCCAGTAAACCAAGCTCTCCACTTGCTAAAGACTGCTTTAATGTAAAATATGGAGGGTTAGGACTTGTATCCCGGCCCTTAACGAGGCAGGGGGTTGGTTTGCCTGGATGGACCAGGGAAAAAGGAACGGTTTTTACGCTCTTACCTAAAGAAGAAAAGATGTTAGAAGATATTCACAAAGTTGTTACTACACATAAGACTGATCCGTTACTTTTATATTGGTTCATGAGCTATGAAGCTCAAATTCCTATGTACAGAGGACAGGAGAGCAGAGTGCGTTTGAATAATGCAGAGGAGTTACGTAAAATAAGCCGGTTCGTGAAAAGTGTCGACCCAAATCATCTTACAGCCATAGAAATTGATCACGGTGCCGAAACAGACTACAAAGACTCTGCGGATATCCTTGAGGTTGCGCGGTATTCATCCTCATATGCGAAAAACCTGATACCAAACCTGATAAAGGATGTAGATGAACTAAAACACTCTTTGGGATCAAGCAAACCTTTTCTTTTCTGGATAGGAGCTTCCATTCCTAATCCGGACTCGCGGATAGCCGAGGAGATTAGATGTGCTTCTTATCTGGCGTTGATGCACGGCGCTGCAGGGCTTGTTTTTCATATGGGACATGGGGGTATTCCTCTCTCCTCAACGCGGCATTGGTCGGTTTACCCAGGTCTTTCCCGTGAGGTTGAAGAACTGTTCTCCATACTGAGAGCGCCCCAAGACAGCAAAACCAAAATAAAGATAACCGTGGATTCTGATAAAATTGACTATTGTGTGAGGGAATACAACGGCAGGTTATATCTGATTGCCGTAAACACGTCATACCGTTTGGTCAATGCAACAATTTCGATAAAGGGTTGTTCTGCCATTCCGGAACATGTCAAACTCCTCTTTGAGAATAGAGAAATTAAATCTGAGGGAAACAGCTTTAGAGACGAGTTTACAGGCTTAGAGCCACATATATATAAACTCTCTCTGGCAAAGAGAAACAGATAAAGCGGCTATTGGAGAAGAGTCGCCTTTTCATCTACTCCAAGAGTTGAAACCCATCCTGAGATCATATTGACTTTTCACATATTGCCTGATAATCCTAAAAATATTTTTTCTTGACAGAGGATTTTACAGCGTTTATTATGAACATATGTTCATAATAATGAGGAAATCTGATGAGACCAAAGAAGACCAGATGGATTAAGTGTGATCCTGGAGAGAGATGCTTCAGACCGCAGTGTAGGCCTTTAAGTAAATTAGAGGGTGTACATTTGACACTTGATGAATTTGAGGCACTAAGACTTGCTGATTTAGAAGAACTGAAACAAGAAGAGGCGGCAAAGAGAATGAATATTTCAAGACCGACCTTTTCGAGAATTATATCTTCTGCCCACCGAAAGATTGGTGATGCATTGGTAAATATCAAAGCCATAAAGATTGAAGGCGGGTGTTGCGAGATTATAAAAAAAGGTAAAGGATGAAAGAGAGCAAAAAACTTTTATTGATGATTGCGGCATTTCTTGGATGTTTTTATCTTCCTGTTGAGATGCTGTCGTTTAGAAATCCTGTATTTGAAGCACTGGCTTTGGCCAGATGGTATGCGCGTGAACATGTTTTGCTTTGTCTTGTGCCTGCGTTTTTTATTGCTGGAGCGATTTCTGCTTTTGTGAGTCAATCTTCTGTGATCAAATATTTCGGGGCAAAGGCAAATAAATTTTTAGCTTATAGCGTTGCTTCTGTTTCCGGGACAATTCTTGCTGTGTGTTCTTGCACTGTATTGCCTCTGTTTTCCGGGATTTATAAAAGAGGCGCCGGGTTAGGTCCTGCCACAACATTTCTCTATTCAGGCCCTGCCATTAACGTATTAGCGATTATTATGACAGCTCGTATCTTGGGCTGGCAGTTAGGATTGGCAAGAGCTATCGGAGCAATAGTTTTCAGCATAGTCGTTGGCTTTCTGATGCACCTTATATTCCTTAAGGAGGAAAGAGCAAGACATGCCAATGGCGCTTTTCAGTCCGGAGAAGAAAAAGAAGCTCGACCTCTCTGGAAAAACGCTTTCTATTTTGCGTCTATGGTAGGTGTGCTTGTATTCGCTAATTGGAGTAAAGTTCAAGCAGAAAATACTGGCTTGTGGGCATCTATTTTTAGTGTGAAATGGATAATAACTGCGGTTTTCTTATTATCACTGTTAATAATGCTCATAAGGTGGTTCAAGCGGAAAGAGCTAAAGGAATGGACTATTATGTCATGGGGATTTGCAAAACAGATTATGCCTTTGCTTTTAGCGGGTGTAATCGTAGCAGGTCTTCTTTTAGGCAGACCTGATCATGAGGGATTAATCCCTTCCTGGATTATTTCAAAAGCCGTTGGCGGCAATTCAATTTTGGCCAATTTCTTTGCCTCTATAGTAGGGGCGTTTATGTACTTTGCAACATTAACTGAAGTTCCAATTTTACAAGGCCTTATTGGAGCGGGCATGGGGAAAGGGCCTGCTTTAGCCTTGTTGTTAGCAGGTCCGGCATTGAGTTTGCCTAATATGCTGGTTATTAGAGGTGTTATTGGGACGAAAAAAACAGTCGTATACGTAAGTTTAGTAGTAATCATGGCTACAACAAGCGGGATTTTGTTTGGGTACATTGTAAGCTGAAATCAAGGAGGTGATTAGAAATGAAATTTGAAATCTTGGGAACAGGTTGTCCGAAGTGTAAGAAACTGGCTGAGCTTGCCGGGCAGGCAGTGAAAGAATCTGGAATTGAAGCGGAGATAACCAAGGTAACAGAGATTAAAGAAATTATGAATCGTGGAGTAATGTTAACTCCTGCTTTGGTCATTGACGGAGAAGTTAAAAGCGCGGGTAAAGTACCAGGCCTAGAAGAAATCAAAAACTGGTTAAAGGAGAGGCAAAATGTATCATAAGCTGGCAAGAAATATCTGTTTTATAGTAGTGTCTACTCTGTTTTTTTCTGTTCTAGGCTGTAGCAGTTGTTGTAATGGGAAAAAGCAAACTCATCAGGAAGAACAGTTAAATTCCAAAACAGAGACAGAGATTCCTGCGCAGGAAAGCAAAACTACTAAGGTTACTTTTATAGAACTTGGTTCTGTTAACTGTATTCCCTGCAAGATGATGCAGCCGATAATGAAGGAAATCGAAGAGGAATATCCTGATGTAAAAGTAATCTTTTACGATGTCTGGACTTCTGAAGGAAGACCTTATGGACAAAAGTATGGTATCAGGGCGATTCCCACACAGGTTTTTCTCGACAAAGACGGAAAAGAATTTTTCCGGCATATGGGCTTCTTCTCTAAAGAAGGAATAGTCAAAGTGCTAAAGAAGCAGGGGGTTGAATAATGATAAGAGCCATGTTTGAGTGGTTATCTAATTCTCTTCAATCAGGTCCGATTATTGCTTTAACCGCTTCTTTTGTCTGGGGAGTATTAAGTATCTTATTGAGTCCATGCCACCTGGCGAGCATTCCTTTAATTGTAGGTTTTATTGATGAACAGGGAAGGATATCCACAAAAAGAGCATTCCTTATAGCATCGCTTTTTTCTTCGGGAATCTTAATAACTATTGCCGCAATAGGATTAATCACTGGATTCTTGGGACGAATGCTGGGTGATATAGGTCCTTATGGAAACTATATTGTAGCCGTAATATTCTTTATCATAGGTCTTCATCTTTTAGGAATTATTCCTCTTCCTTTTTTGGGAAAATCAGGCCAACCTGCATTCAAGAAAAAAGGTTTATTAGCCAGTTTTATACTTGGCCTCGTTTTTGGCATTGCCCTCGGGCCATGCACCTTTGCCTATATGGCACCTATACTTGGCATTGCATTTAAGATAGCATCGACACAGTTTCTCTACGGGGTAACACTGCTATTTGTTTATGGCGTTGGTCACTGTTCAGTGATTGTTTTCGCCGGAACTTTTACAGAAGTTGTCCAGCACTATTTGAACTGGAATGAGAAATCCAAAGGCACGATTATTTTAAAAAAGATTTGCGGAGTTCTTGTCATTTTAGGTGGAATATATCTAATCTGGAGTTGTTAAAGGAAGTTTATTTATGACAAAAAAAGAAAGGAGATAGTGATGAAAAAGATGAAATCTGAAAATTGTGGTCCTGGATGTGATTGCGGTAAGCCGTCGGTAAATACAAAAGTAAAAGCCGTAGTCTGCCTTATTGTGCTGTTAGCGATAAGCGGCATTTTTGTTTACAAAGCAAAGAACGCAAAACAGACCGCCCCGGTTAATACGGCTACCGCATTTGCTGCTCCTGTTGCAAAAGAAGTAAATGAACAGAAACCCGAAGTCCCGACTATCGACAAACAGGAACCTATAGTGGGCGAGGTTCTGGATTCACTGGCCGCACTGAATACACTTGCCATTAATCAGGATACCGTATTTGTCTTTGTCCCCGTCAAGGGAAACGACACCCTCAGCAAGAAAATCACGGATGCCATAGCCTCTGCTGAGCAAAAAATTAAAGCCGCCGGCGCAAATCTCGGCTTATACACTTTACAGTCCAGTTCACCCGAATACGCCAATATTGCCGCTCAATTGCCTTTGCCGGGTATTTTGGTAATGAGCAAAGGTCGTGGTATGGGAACTGTGTCTGGAGAAATAACAGAAGAGAAAATTTTGCAGGCTTATGTCGCGTCCTCCCGCGCAGGAGGTTGTGGGCCGTCAGGTTGTGGACCATCTGCATCGGGATGCAATTAAGGTAAGATAATGCTTGAAGATATATCAAAGGAATTTTGAGGTGTTATATGACTGCTGAATCAAACGAAAAAATCAGAGAAACAGTTCGGAAAGGATACACAGATATAGCCAAAGGCAAATCGGGCTGCTGCTGCGGTTCCTCATCGCCAGACAAACTCGCCGGCGCCATCGGTTATACAAACGAAGAGCTGGAAATATTGCCCGATGGCGCCAATATGGGTCTATCCTGCGGCAATCCGACCGCTATCGCCAATCTCAAGCAGGGACAGGTCGTTCTGGATTTGGGCAGTGGCGGCGGATTCGACGTCTTTATCGCCGCCCGTAAAGTGGGGCAGCGAGGTAGAGTGATCGGCGTCGATATGACCTCGGAAATGCTCGGCAAGGCAAGAGCGGGCCTTCCAAAATTCACGGAAAAGACAGAGCTTTCCAACGTCGAATTCAGGCTTGGTGAAATAGAGCATCTTCCCGTAGCAGATTCAAGCATCGATGTAGTAATCTCAAACTGTGTTATTAATCTTTCGCCGGACAAGCAACAGGTCTGGAATGAAATTGCACGCGTATTAAAATTGGGCGGCAGAGCATGCATTTCTGACCTTGCCTTAAAAAAACCTTTGCCAAAGGAAGTCCTTGATTCTGCTGCTGCACTGGTAAGCTGTGTCGCTGGTGCGGTTCTTATCGATGAAACTATAAAAATGGCAAAGCAGGCTGGTTTGACTGATATTCAGATAGAGGAGAAGGCATACAGTATCGATGTGATGGCGGATTGTAACGATCCACTTTACAGACAAGCCAAAGAATCTTTGCCGCAGGGTGCAAAACTTAGCGACTATATTATCAGTGTTAATATAACCATAACAAAAACCTAATACAGGATCATTTTATTAATGGAGGTCCAATTATGACACAAAATGTTGAAGTGGCGACAAAAGATAAAAAAGGGCTTAACATTTTTGAAAAATATCTGACGGTATGGGTTATAGGCTGTATTGGTTTAGGCATACTGCTTGGAAAAATGTTTCCGGATGTTGCCGTTACATTAGATAAAATATCCATTTATCAGGTATCAATTCCTATCGCAATATGTCTATTCTTTATGATGTATCCGATTATGGTTAAGATTGATTTTGCTGAGGTTATTAAAGCGGGAAAAACTCCAAAGCCCGTTATCCTTACCTTATTTGTTAACTGGTGTATTAAACCTTTCACTATGCTTGCCATTGCAACACTATTTCTAGGAGTATTTTTTAAAGGGTGGTTGCCAGGGACGGAGATCATCAAAGGTGGGTCACAGGTCGAATTGTACAGATCTTATATTGCTGGATGCATTCTCTTGGGTATAGCCCCTTGTACGGCAATGGTTCTTATATGGGGACACTTGTCAAAAGGCAATGATGGTCACACACTTGTTATGGTAGCAATAAACTCTTTGACAATGCTATTTCTTTACGCGCCTCTAGGGAGTTGGTTGTTAGGAGTTAATAAGATGCCTATTCCATGGCAGACAATTGTATTATCAGTTGTAACTTATGTAGGATTGCCACTTTTCTTTGGTTATCATTCAAGAAAATGGATTATTGATAAGAAAGGGTTTAAATGGTTTGAGGAGAAATTCCTGCATTATCTAACCCCTGTCTCTATAGGGGCATTACTTGTTACACTTATCCTTTTATTCTCGTTTAAGGGCGAACTTATTATTAAGCAGCCTCAACTGATATTCTTGATAGCTATACCTCTCTTTATTCAGACATGTCTAATCTTTGCCTTAACCTATGCAATAGCAAAGTGGTTAAAGCTATCTTATAAAGACGCAGCACCTTCTGCTCTTATAGGAGCGAGCAATCATTTTGAAGTAGCTATTGCCACTTCAGCAATGCTTTTCGGTTTATCTTCTGGAGCATCTTTAGCTACTGTTGTAGGTGTTTTAATTGAAGTGCCGGTTATGCTTATGCTGGTAAGGGTGTGTTTAAGGACTAGGCATTTGTTTGAAAGAGCGGTCAAAGTGTGATATTATTAAGCCCGTAACGAGTTCAAAAGGGGGTGAGTCAGATGGGATGCTGCGGTTCAAAGCCTAAGAAAAAGATAAAGTACAAGTGCGCTGACAATTGCTGCGACAAAATAGTAGAAGTTGAAGAATGTCAGCCTGTTCCAGAATGCTGTGGAAAGCCGATGGTTAAAAAAGAAGATTCCTGCTCATGCTGTTCGTAATATAAGCAAAAAGATATAAAGGCAAGGTTGGTTATTTACCCCTTGCCTTTGTTCTTTAAAAGGAAGGAATTACGAGGGCATAATAAATAAATAAATAATTAGCAATTTATCAGAGGAGTAAAAAAATGGGAGTAAATGAAAATACAACATTATCGGATATACTAAAGATTGATGGTGCTGAAAAAATGCTTTCTAAATATCAGTTGCCGTGTTTGCACTGCCCTATGGCAAAGATGGAAATGGAAAAGTTAAAGATAGGCGAAGTTTGCAAAATGTATGGCATAGATACCAAAAGTTTGTTAGAGGATCTAAATAGAATTGTTTGAACATTAAAACGGCTGGTCTTTTTCAAAATCCGGCAGAAACAATTCCGAACTATCTATTCCTTGAATCAGGTAGTTCTTAAATCCTAGCTCTTCTGCCCAATTAATGACTTTTTTATATTCTTTGCCTGTAATTCTTCGATTTACTCTTTTGTCTTTATTTGCCACGTACGAAGGATGATATTGACTCATCAGCCCAATCAATACATCCCTGGAAATTTCATTTGCTAAAAAAGACAGCGTATTGTAACTACCGGCAAGATCATCCGGCAGAATAAGATGTCTTATTAAAAGACCGCTTACTGCTACTTTACTGTTATCAACTTTAAGGTTTTCAACCTGGCGAAACATTTCCACAATAGCAGCTTGGTTGTGCTTTGGGTAATCAGGTGCTGAAGAAAGTTTCTCTGCTGTTAGATTATCTGAATACTTCATATCAGGTAAGTATATATCAACTATACCGTCAAGGAGTTTAATGATTTCCAGAGAGTCATAACCTCCCGTATTATAAACAATAGGGATTTTCAATCCCTTCCCTATCGCCACATATAATCCCTCAAGTATTTGCGGCAGGAAGTGAGTGGGAGAAACCCAGTTTATATTATGAACGCCTCTATTTTGAAGAGAGAGCATCATATCCGCAAGTCCTTCTGTTGTTACTTTATTCCCCATACCCAGCTGGCTGATTTGATAATTCTGACAAAAGATACATTTAAGATTGCAATTTGAAAAAAATATTGTCCCAGAACCGCTTGTTCCTGATATTGGCGGCTCTTCCCCAAAATGTGCCACGGCTCTTGAGACAATCAAATCTTTACCAGATCTGCAAAATCCTTTCTCATCCTTTAGCCTATTGACCCTGCAATTACGAGGACAGAGAGTGCATGAGGAAAGAATTTCATGAGCTATCTTGACTTTCTCTTCCAGAAGACCGGATTTATAGGTTTTTAGATATTTAGGAAGCATGAAGGTATATAAATTTTTCAATAATGTCCGTGGATTTAATCATATAAATCAATTTGATATTAGCAAAATTCAAGATTGGTTTCAAAAGGTCGGGGAATCTAGTATTTTTTACAAATCCACTTTATGTTATTATTCTCATCTAACTCTACAAAAACGCCTGCTTTTTTAAGAATTAATTCAATTCTTTTTGCCTTTGCGAAAACGTAATAATACTTTCTGATTTCAGAATTCCCCTTTTCTTCTATTTCATACCCTATTTCTCTTTTTTCTTCTCTTAGCTTGTCTACTTCCTCATCCATTAACCGCTCAGATTTTTTTTGTAGATTTAGATTATCCCAAAAACCTATATATTTTGTAATCTGATCTTTCCCTTTTAAATCCGCAAATTTGCTACATATAGCACTAGGCAATCCTTTAATTAAATCCTTATCAAGCAAATCTAAGTGTTCTAATACATACTCTTTCTGTTGCAAAACCTGCAATCTTTTCACAATTTTATAGATATCCATTTTAATTAATTTGCCAACTTCTTCTCTATACAACTCCTTTAATATCTCAATGTTTTCCACGACATCCCCTTTTTTAAAATTCATTAAATTTTCATTGACTCCTTTGGTAAACAGTACTATAATCGAAAATAAATCGAAAGTCAGGATCTTTTCTGTGGAGGTGGAAATGCTCACAAAACGGCAAAAGCAAGTATTAGATTACATAAAAAAATATATCACTAAGCACGACTATGCTCCCTCTCTTGAGGAAATCAAGAAACACTTACTGCTTTCCTCCGTTTCAACTGCTCACTATCACGTCCAAGCTCTTCAGAATATGGGTTACTTACACAAAGAAGATAATCAACCCAGAGCATTGATTCCTAAAAAGAACGCTCAATCTATCGAAATACCCATAGTCGGCACTATTGCTGCCGGTCAGCCAATTGAAGCAATTGAACTATCCGATAAAACAATCACTCTTTCCAGAAATGAAATTAGCAGGTCCGGTAAATATTATGCCTTACGCGTTACTGGTGATAGCATGACTGAAGAGGGCATTTTTGATGGCGATATAGTTGTTATCAAGAAACAAGAAACTGCTGACAATGGCCAAACCGTTGTAGCGATAATCGATGAAAATGAAGCCACATTAAAAAAACTTTACCGAGAAAACAATCAATTCAGATTACAACCTGCAAATCTTACGCTATTGCCAATTTATCGGCAAGAGGTCGAAATTAGAGGTATCGTTGTAAAGATAATTAGAAATCTAGAACCTCTTTTAGAAAAAGATAAATATAAGGACGTAAAACTAAAAAGGCGCATTGACTATTCATGGGATTATAGAGGTGAAAAAACAAAATCTTATACTCATGGTTTGCACGGTTATCCAGCAATGTTCATCCCTCAAGTCGCAAGACGTCTGATAGAGACGTACAGCAGGAAAGGCGATACTATCTGCGATATCTTTTGCGGCTCTGGAACCGCTTTAGTTGAGAGTAGGTTACTAGGTAGAAATGCTTACGGAATTGATCTAAATCCATTTGCTATATTCTTAGCAAAAGTAAAAACAACTGAAATAAACCCATCTGCGCTTACAAAAGAATATTTCAATTTGCTTAATAGGTTTGACCATATAAAAAACGATAAAATCGTACTGCCAGACTTTATGAATGTGGACTTTTGGTTTAAAGAGAAAGTTGTTTTGAAATTGGCAAAATTGAAAAAAGCTATTAATGATACAAAAAATGAAAAGATTAAAAGCTTTTTTTTAGTTTCCTTTAGCGAAGCAGTTAGACTTTCTTCAAATACAAAGAACGGGGAATTTAAACTTGTGCGAATAAAAGCTGATAAACTGAAAAATCACAATCCTAATGTGCTTGACATTTTTAGAAAAAAAACCGAATTAAATATTGAAGGGATGAGAAAGTTCTATCAAGAAGTTGACAAAAATACATGGACTAAACCCATCTATGAGGATACTTCTCTAATCAGCACAATAAAAAGCGATTCCATAGATTGCATTATAACATCTCCGCCCTATGGCGACAGCAGAACAACTGTGGCATATGGACAATTCTCAAGATTATCTGCTCAGTGGATTGACCTTTTTGAAGATCCAAACACTGCATCAGGCGTTGACAATAAATTATTGGGAGGTAAACCAACTGGCAATCTGCTTCATTCTCTTGAATCTTCTCACTTAAGGGAATCTTTAGAAAGAATTCAAGAAATGGATAAAAAGAGAGCAAGGGATGTATTAAGCTTTTATATAGATTTAAATGAATGTCTAAAGAAATCCTATGAGATATTGAAAAGAAAAAAATATTTTTGCCTAGTCATCGGCAATCGATTAGTAAAGCAGGTACGCATACCGACTGATTTCATCATCGCAGAATTATGCGAAAAAATTGGTTTTACCTGTGAAGATATCTTTGTTAGAAATATCCCCGGCAAAAGAATGCCTTCAAAAAATTCTCCTACAAATATTGCAGGAAAACTGGAAGAAACAATGACAAAGGAAAGCATTGTTGTTTTGAGAAATGGTTAGATAAGTTGTTGGAAGTTATCATAAAGATGCAAAAAATCCCTTTTATTTATTCGAAAACCAGTTCCATGATCATGGTATTTTCCTTTTTTTGATCCGCTTCTATAGGCTCCAATACGTATATCAATCTTTAGCTTATCTTCTTCTATTGCTTTCTTAAATTTATTAATGTTTAGATTTGACAACAGATAAGCTTCAGCAAAACGGAATTTTTCATTCTTAGTTTTTCTTTTCCCTTCAGTTTCAGCAAAAACAAGTAATATCCTATCTGATTTTGATTTTAAAACATCATCGAATACTGTTATTGGCCAATATGCTTCAATATTATCTGAATTTTTAAGCTCTAGTCTATCATTAAGAACCACCCTAAATCCTTGCGGATTATAACGAGACCCATAAACTGTAGAATGCAAACAATAATGCTTTTCTTTATCTTTATACTTGTATTTTTCGAACAAAACTCGATTCACACCTCTCGGGTTTGGTGACTTGGTAGCAATAGTTAACATACTCTGAGAATCTATCCTTTTTGCTTTTAATTCTATCTCACCTATATCAGGTAACCGAAGATTATTCTCTTGTATTCCCAATAAATCTTCTAGGGTCTTACCGATGCCAGTGTCGTGTAGGCGTCGAGTTTTAATAAATCCTTTGTTTTTTATATCAAATATTTTCTGAACTAATTGGTCTAAATTCATAATAATTACTTTAGGAAAAAATCTATTTTTTTCTTGTAAGCCTTTGCAAACTCCTTTAATTGAATTACATCAATGCGGCGTTGTCCAGCTTCTACCTTAGAAATATAAGATTGAGAAACATCTAACAAATCAGCAACCTGCCCTTGATCAATCCCAGCCTCTTTCCGAGCCTGCTTTAACCGCTCAACTAAATATTTATGTTCTTTTGAATATAAAGTTTTCTTCATAATGATATCCTTTATACTATATTCCATTTTGTAATATGCCAAATTGGAATATAATTAACTCATTATTCGCCTCGACACAAGAGATAATCTTTGATATATTTTCTATAATGAATAAAAAATTACTGCAGTTAAAGAAAATTTTGGCTAAGATGGAGAGTGTCTTAATAGCCTATTCAGGGGGTGTGGATAGCACTTTTTTGGTTAGAGTAGCCAAAGATGTATTAGATGATGATAAAGTAGTGGCTGTCACTGCAACTTCCCTAACTTATCCTGCCTGCGAAATAAAAGAGGCTAAAACCATAGCAAAGAGATTAATGGTGAGACATTTAGTCATTAAAACTGATGAGCTTTTTAATCAAAAATTTGTAGAGAATTCTGCCAACAGATGTTATTGGTGTAAGAGAGAATTGTTTTCCAAATTAATTACATTAGCTAAAGAATACAAGTTAAACTATGTTTTAGATGGTTCAAATTATGATGACACAAAGGACTTTCGGCCGGGAATGAAAGCAGCGAGGGAATTGGGTGTAAGGAGCCCGCTTGAAGAGGCAGGTCTTGCTAAGGATGAAATTCGGAGCTTATCGGAACGACTTGGATTGCCTACATTTAACAAACCATCCTTTGCCTGTCTTGCCAGTCGTTTTCCCTATGGAATGAAGATAACCAAAGAAAATCTTGCCAAAGTTGATAAAGCAGAGGCATTCTTAAAAAAATTTGGCATAACCCAGGTAAGAGTAAGGCACCATGATCAGATTGCACGAATAGAAGTTTGCAAAAATGAAATATCCAGATTATTAAAAGAAGAGGCAATGGATAAGATTATAACTAAATTCAAGGAATTAGGTTATAATTATGTAACAGTTGATTTAGAAGGATATAGAACAGGTAGTATGAATGAAATTCTAAAAGGAAATAGCAAAAAAAATTCTTGACAAGCTTTTTTATTTTGGTATAATCCCTACTAATATGATAAGATTAGTAGGGAGTGAATTAAGTGGAGAATAACTTATGATGCGGATTTCTACTAAAGGCCGCTACGGTACAAGGTTGATGTTAGAACTTGCCCTTCACTATGAGAAAGGAACTGTTTTGCTTAAGGATATTGCTAAAAACCAGGAGATATCTGAAGGATATTTAGAACATATTGTTCCAACGCTTAAAGTCGCTGGACTTATAAGTTCAAGCCGTGGAGCGCATGGAGGATATGCTTTGACTAGAGACCCTTCTAAGATAACTCTAAAAGACGTAGTTCAATCTCTAGAAGGGTCGTTGTCCCCTGTAGAATGCGTTGATACCCCTTCTGTTTGTCAGAAAACTAAATCTTGTGTTACAAGAGATGTCTGGAAGGAATTGGGAGAAAAGATATCACAGGCTTTAGACTCAGTAACTCTAAAAAACATGATTGAGAGGCAAAAGGAGAAGGGAAAAGTCTCTCTCATATACAACATTTAGTAACAAAAGGAGAAAAATGATGGGAAAATTTACTAAGGTCTCAGAGAATCAGGTTACCAGCGCTATTGTAAAGGATTTCTGTGAGGAGTTTCTTAAAAATGTTAAAACTGATGTAATTATTGTTGGCGCAGGCCCCAGCGGTCTTATGGCTGGTAGACGGTTAGCGAAAGATGGATTTAAGGTTTTGATAGTAGAAGCAAATAATTATCTAGGCGGTGGATTCTGGATAGGCGGTTATCTGATGAATGGAATCACTGTCAGAGAGCCGGCGAATGAAGTACTTGATGAAATAGGTGCTCCTTACAAAAAGATGGAAGAGGGGTTATATCTAGCTAGTGGTCCCCATGCCTGTTCAAAGCTAATCGCCAGTGCCTGTGATGCAGGGGTGAAAATTCTCAATATGACCAAATTTGATGATGTGGTCTTAAGGGAAAATAACCGAGTTGCAGGAGTAGTCGTCAATTGGACACCGGTTTCTGCTCTACCCAGGGCTATTACCTGCGTAGACCCAATTGCTCTTGAGTCAAAACTGGTAATCGATGCTACTGGTCATGATGCAGTGATAGCTAACGCTTTAGCAAAGAGAAATCTGTTAAAGATTGAAGGCTTTGGTGGAATGTGGGTAGAAAAATCCGAGGATATGGTGGTGGAGAAGACTTCTGAAGTTCATCCTGGCTTAATTGTTGCAGGAATGGCTGTTTCAACTGTTTTTGGTATCCCAAGAATGGGCCCAACATTTGGCGGGATGCTTCTTTCGGGAGAAAAAGCTGCAGAGATTGCAAAAGAAGCGATGATGGTTTAATATAAGAGATTGAAGAAAAGAGGAGGAAGTCATGGCTAAAATATGTGAAGATATCACACAGACTGTAGGTAACACACCGCTTGTAAAAATTAATAAATTAAACAAAGGCGCTAAGGCTACAATTCTTGCGAAAATGGAATCTTTCAATCCGCTATCAAGTGTAAAAGACAGAATCGGTCTTTCCATGATTGAGGCGGCAGAAAAAGAAGGGTTATTAAATAAAGATTCTATTGTAGTTGAGCCGACAAGTGGAAATACAGGGATTTCGCTCGCATTTGTTTGCGCAACAAAAGGGTATAAGCTTATTTTGACCATGCCGGATACAATGAGTATAGAAAGAAGATCTCTCTTAAAGATATTTGGAGCAGAGCTTGTTTTGACCGAGGGCGCTAAAGGCATGAAAGGGGCAATTGATAGGGCAGAAGAACTTGTTAAAAATACCCCAAATAGCTTTATGCCACAGCAATTTGATAATCCTGCAAATCCTGACATTCATCGTAAGACTACAGCAGAAGAAATATGGAAAGATACAGACGGGAAAGTAGATGTTTTTATTTCTGGTGTCGGAACCGGCGGAACAGTAACCGGTGTCGGTGAAGTCTTAAAGCAACGAAAACCTTCGGTTAAAATCATTGCCCTTGAACCCGTTGAATCGCAGGTACTCTCCGGAGGCGCACCCGGTGGGCATAAAATTCAAGGCATCGGCGCCGGTTTTATCCCCGATGTAATAAACAGGGATATTATTGACGAAATTATTACTGTTTCCCACGCAGATGCGGGGAGAATCGCACGCCGCCTGGCAAAAGAGGAAGGAATGTTAGTCGGCATTTCATCCGGAGCCGCTATGTGGGCCGCGCTTGAAGTGGCCAAGCGTAAAGAAAGTGAGGGCAAAACTATAGTCGTTCTTTTGCCCGACACTGGGGAGCGATATCTTTCAACCTGGCTTTTTGAAGAATAAAAAACGAAAAAGACTTGGAAAGGATGGTGGCGATAATGTTATGGATTATGGGCAAGCCCCTAAAGGGCAATTTAAGAAGATTAGCAGATTGATTTAAAAACACTTAAAGCTTAAAATAATTATTATGGGAGGTAGACTGATGAGTAAAAAGACAATTAAAGAAATTAACGAAAAGATTAAAAAGGGAGAGGCTGTAGTAGTTACTGCCGAGGAAATTATCGACATTGTTGAAAAAAAAGGTGTTGCTGAAGCGACCAAAGAAGTGGATGTAGTTACTACTGCAACCTTTGGTCCGATGTGCTCATCCGGCGCATATTTTAACATTGGCCATAGCAAGCCAAAAATAAAACTTGGAGGAGGCAGGACATATCTGAATGATGTACCGGCTTATGCAGGTTTTGCTGCTGTGGATGTTTATGTCGGAGCTACTGCCATACCTGATGATGATCCGCGAAACAAGGTTTTTCCTGGAGAATTCAAATATGGCGGAGGTCATGTGATTGAAGATTTGGTAGCAGGTAAGGATTTAAAATTAGTAGCTACTGCCTATGGCACTGACTGTTATCCTAGAAAAAAATTAGAAACATGGATAAACATTAAGGACATGAATGAAGCAGTGCTTTTTAATCCGCGCAATGTTTATCAAAACTACAATGTAGCAGTGAATCCATCTGATAAGATTATCTATACCTATATGGGAACACTGAAAACTAAATTAGGC
>JBDRTG010000010.1:0-37833 GCA_043824255.1 bacterium | reverse complement strand
TAAAGTCCAGAATAGGCCTCTTCTGAGGACTGGCTGAGAGCTGACTTTGGATCTTTAGTACGATAGGTTTTCCAGCCTGCTATTCCCTGTTCAAAATCACCATTCTTTACTAAATTAATTTCCTCTTTTTCCTGCGCCCCTGCATTCCATCCTGTCCAGCTCATACATACCAACAGCGCCATTGACAATAAAAGACTTTTGCTTTTTCTGACTGCTCTTGTAAACATGATACTACCCTCCCTTTTTTGTTATTATCCATTTCTAAGAATACTGCGCATTCTATCCAGAATCATTTTCTTTGCAGCATTTCCATATTCCAGATTTGCTTCTTTTGCATGTTTGCAGTACCATTTCTCCTCAGACAATTTATTCATATCCACCCCCTCAGGACAAAACGCCATCATTAGAGATGTTTCCTGCAATCCTGCATGATCTACTGGATACTTCTTTTGAGTCTCTTCATCCATAAATGGGTGAAACTTAATCCAGCTAAATGGATCAGTTTCTAAAGCATGTTCAGTATAATAATTCTCCATACTATTGCTTCCCCACCATCCTTCACCTTTTTCTTTCTCAATGAATTCGAATATCATCTGTCGTGCTGCAAGCTTAAATGCTAGATCAGTGGGCATTCCTGCAGAAAAGTTTTCACTCTGGTGATGAATAAAAATATGAATATTTCTGAAACCAATTCTCAGCAGACTTCTAAACAGCTCGCGCGCAAAAGGATGAATAGCATTTGAATCTATCTGCACTGAACCATTATCTTCTGGGGGTTCAACAGCATGGCTAGCTGCTCCGTAATAAAACGGTGGCAAAACAACCATATCCATTTCCTTCTCCAGTACCTCAACAGCCTTAACAACTAGGAGTGTATCAACTCCTACAACACAATGTTCTGCATGATATTCCAAAACACCTACAGAAAGCACAACAGGCCATGATTCGTTGATTGCTTTTCTTATTTGATATGGAAACATCATCTCATATCGCATTTTAACTCCTATGTTTTTATTTAATTTTTCTTATTATTTTTTTCAAAAACAACCATAGAATATCCAGATACAAAAGGAACGGTAACTTTAATATAATCATCTACAACTTCGAAGCGCAATTCCTGGTGAGTTGGCGCAAGATAGACACGGTCAGGTGGACGATTATCAAGACGTAAAGAGAGAGAAACATCCCGTAATTCAATCGGCTCTTCTATCATATGACATTTCTCCCCACGATGTTCAGGTAAATAAGACAAAACATGACACATCCTGCGATTTTTCTGACTTGTTACCGTTACTCTGCCAAAAGACGGAAAATTCGAGATTTTTACCATTGGATTAGGAATAAGCTTTTCTAATAGATTAGAAACAAGCTGGCGCAAAGGAAGCGGAGCATCATTATAATAACTTAAAAAAACTGGATTGCTAATATGGACAACTTGCTCGCAGCGTGTTACTACTGGACGATCTGTTGTTTTATCAGGAGGAACGTAGGCGTAGCTATGTTCACCATCCCACTGATGATTATAGTATGGCGCTACAATCTTTGCCAGCACTTCTGTCCCTTTCTTTGCCTCAACTGCTGCTCCTCTCTCATAAAGGCATACAGGCATATCAGGAATACCTTTATTAAGTTTTTTCTCTACATGCATAAAAGCCGGGTCAAAAGGATCTTCACCTAAAAAATTTAATCCCCACTCATCAAAAACAAAATTTCCCTCTTCATAGTCCAGCCCTGACCAGCCGCTAGATAGAATAAAACCTCCTTTATCCAGATGCTTTCTAATTCTTTTGGTAGTCTCGTCATCAAATAAAATAAAATCAGGGAATATTAACAACTTATATTTTTCCCAACTGGCAAAATGAGACACTATATCAAACTGCGCATTTAGCTCGCACAACATCCGCGTTGCTCCTTTTAAAGCATGATGATTGCGTAAATATAGTTTATTTTCAGCTGTAGATTGATATCTGCGTCCGTGATAAGGCATGAGATTGATAACAGCTATTTCCGTAAGAGCTTCTGCCCCCTCTATCCATGACTCGAATTTTTGAAGTTTAGTATAGACTTTTTCATAGAGGTCAAATACGGCCTGATTGACATCGCCTCTTGGGTGAAAATGCCCGCCAATAGTAGGTCGTATTCCATTGGCAATACCATATAGGCAATCATATTCGAGACTGGGCTCAGTGCGAATACCACCGAAGTCTCCCCAGTTCTTGTGAAAACGTCCTGTCATATTGAGTACGGGTTTTTTCAGAGTACGCAGATATCGAGTACCCACTGGCAGAAGTTCATATCCCCATGAACCTGTAGGCAGACACTCAAACTCAAGATACGTACCAAAATCCTTTTGAGCTTCATAATCAATGCCATTAAAATATATTAAGAGATCCGGATTCAATTTTTTGACAAAATCAGAGATACGTTTTGCCATTTTTAGCATTTTTGCGTAGTTGAAATCATGTAACTCTTTTTCATTGGTCCAATCAACTTCTTTTGCCTTCATCTCTCTCATGCACTCTACACCCACACAAGGCTGGGTATGAAAACAATCAAGGAAAAGACCGGAAATTGGATATCCTGTGACAACCTCTTTAATCATTTTAAGAAGATGGTCACTATATCCTGTATTATAACACATCTGACGAAAAAAGGAGCTAGCTCCGTCTGGTTTATAGTTAAGATGCCCATCAGTTCTTATAACACACCACTCACGATGTAACAAAGCTTCTTCGTGACTTAATCCAACATTTAAATATGCAGAAAGAGCAATATCTTTTTTCTGACATGCTTTAGCAAGCTCGCCAAATAAATCAAATTTTAAAGACGGATGTTTAATGCCTACCTTTGTGTTATAGTAAGCCATACCCATATTACAGCGTGCATGAAAGACTACAAAATCAACCCCGCATTTTTTAATTCTGCGCGTAACCTCTTCAACATCAAAATTTTTACCAACATCCGGGCAAGCAGGCATTGTGTGAAAATCGTAGAATAAAGACCATTTAGGTTTATGCATTGTTACCTCCAGTTTTCAAATTTATCCATTTTTAGTCTCCCTTTATGCCGTCGAAAAACCCATGGTTGTGTAATATGCTAAATTTGGCTGTGTTATATCCATTCTTCCCATCTGGCAAATAACAGGAACAGAACTTGTTATCATCAATGCATACTGCCCAAAAGGTATTTTGTATTTTTTATGACCTAGAGGCTTATCCAGTCTAAAACATCTAACCCTTGCAGCCAAAATTTCTAAATCTTCTATTCTGTCTGGATCTTTATCTTCATAAAATACTGTAATCGCAATCTTGGCATTTTTTTTATTTGGATTCAGGATGATTAAAGATTCATGTCCTTTTGGTTCTTTTGTACCTGGAACAGGCAGGTCTCCATCAGGAAACATCCATATTTTTTTACCCAGCGTTTTTTGTACCATAACACTTTATCCTTTTTACCAGAGCAATTTACGATATTGTGGAATTTCATTTTCTAGAACACTTCTCACTTGTCTTATCTTCCATTCCAGATGTGCCTTATCAGTCATATATTCCATGCTTGGTTCCCATCCGAGACGAGAGTCCGTTTCTACAAGCGGAATAGTAGCTTTTGCATTAGCGATTTCCTTCTTAGCAATCTTTGTCATCTCATTCAAAATAGAATGTACCTTCTTAGGATTTGGTTCGTTTGCCAGGAGATTATTCAACTTCCACCAACTTTTTACATGTATAGCTGTAAGTGTAGAGTTAAGCATGAAACATCCCAGGCTTAGAAGCCTTCCAGCATTTGAACGTTTTTTCTCTGGAACTATATCTACCGCTTTTTGCATGCATTCAACGCCTTTTTGCCAGCGGAATACCATTTTCCGCAAGGTTCTAATTTCCACATCAACACGGCCTGGACGATGGGATTGAATACAATTCCTGAATGGGCGGTAGGATGATTTATAGTTAGTACGAATAATACTTCTGCCAAAATGCGCATAGCAACTACTTGGAATCTTTACATCTTCTTGAAAAACCAGAGGAAAAGATGGCCCGATGCGGAATGGCCCATATTGATCCTCATTAGTAACAACATAGTCTTGGATTGCTTCACTCCAATACTTCCATGCCTTCAACACCTGCGAAGCTGCTTCTTTCCCAAAATCACGTTGAGCTATTTTCTCAGAAATCTTATCAATAGATGAACTCGGACTCCAGAATGCCCATTTTGCCAATTCACTGACAAAAGAGGGCCACCAGCCATAATGATGTGACTCCATTAATCCTGACAATCCCCACTTTTTATTAGCACTGATCAATTCGTTATATCGACGCGCCCATTGATAGGGCACGGGCTCGTATGGAATCACCCCGTAATCCCAGGTAAGTCCTCCAGTATTACTCATTGTATAAAGCCGAATGCCACGCTCGTGTGCAACCTTAGCTTCACTGGCGAAATATTTGCCGGGACCCTCAAATGAAATTGTATAATCCATACAGGCGTTTGTTATCCCCTCTCTCTTGATTTGCTCAAACATCTCGAAAATAATAAGCAATGTGATATCTCCTGGAAGAGCTCGAATTAATTTTAACCTCTCCTTTTCAGGTGCCCATCCCCAGTTATACGTGCAGAAAACAATCTCAGTATCAGGACTATATTTTTGCACAATTTTCTTTATCATGTTGAGCAATTTTGGATAATCATAGCAGGGCCAAATCCATGGACCTGGCTTTGTGAATGGAATACCATCCGTTGATGGTGTCGATTGAAGACTTTGCGTAGTATGTGGATCCTTGCTTGGAAACTCACATGATTCCCCAACAAGTATCACACCTTTGGCCCGTGGGCAAGCTTTGAAAATTGCGCCGTATGTACTCTCATAGTAGGACTCTGCATCAGCGTCATCAGGATGCTTCAGACTCTTTAAATAACTATAAAAATAGACATCCAATCCAAAACGAGCTGCACGGTCGACCAGATTATTGAAGTCCTGATATCCTAACGCCGTCTGATCTACACCCTTTACAAAAAGAAGAATTGAATCCATCCCAGCATGTGCAACCAGATTTAGATAATTATCAGGAAACTGGTCAAAACCCCAGCCAGAATGAGTCATTCTTGGTGAAAAAACCGGTTTTCGGATTACATCCATGTGCTGCAAAATCGGCGCTTCCCGCAGGTTCATTAAGTCTTCAAGATAATAGCTACCCTGCCCTACTCCACGATCCTCGTTTCCGCATACTATCACTCGCTCTTGAGAGCAAATGATACGGTAGCTGCGCGGAACAGACAGTTTATCTCCAAGTTTGGGCAATTCTTCTTTAGTGGTGAGAATAATAGTTTTCGAACCTTGCTGTGCTACAGATGCCACATTGTCAACCCTTTCAAGTAAGACAGATACATTCATACTAACCAGCAGATAATCCTGTAAGTCCTTTGCCACATTCAAAACAAGTTGTGTGGCTTTCTTACTAATGACGACGCTCCAGCCCTCTTCAACAATAACTTCATCTTTTTCATGCTTTAAATTAAAATTACGTCTATCGGGTAAATGAACAACATCAAGACGTCTGCGAAATTCATAATTCTTTTCATTCAGTATTTTGTTACTCATATCCTTTTCTCCATTTAAATTTCTATGATTCTCTTTTCCTTATCAGACATAAGTTCTGTGCCGTTTTTTGTGACCCTAATCCCATTTTTCTTATTTATCAAAAACAGGATTCATTATCCACTTATTTTCATCCATCTCTTTATTCATTATATCTGCTAGGATGTCCCATGATGCCATTTCTGATGCATACAGCGGGACACCTGTTTCTGCATGATAATTTTCTGTGAATGAACCAATTTTCTTAATAGATGAAGCCAGCACATATAGTGTCCGGTCAGCAAGATTTTTTGCCTCTTTCTTAAATCCATAATATAGAAGTGCATGAAACATAAAATATGAAAGAGGTATCCAGACAGGTCCCTGCCAGTTTGAGTTAGTAAGCCTTTTATGATTACCAAAACGTGGAGGATTGCCCCAGACAGCATTATTATAATATTCACTTGATTTTGACAAACTGCGTATTCCGTATGGACTTAAGAAATGCTCTTCATTTATGACATACTGTTGAATCATCAATCTTGCTTTCTTCTCATCAGGTATTCTGGCATATAATGGGATTAAATTTGAACATGACTGAAATGCATAATAGCCCCTTGATGCAGAAATATCCTTATAATGGAATTGGTGTTTACCAGTACACAGATTATAGGCTGAATAGGATTTGACCTCGTCATACCACAGAACGTTATTAATATTTATGCGTAATTCTTTTGCTTTCTTATGAAAAATATTATGACTCCCCTTTTTATTTAATTTACCTGCTAGAATAGCCGCAGCACGATATTCCAGATATATCCATGCATTTATGTCTACCGGGATAATTGTGTCTGGCTGGAAGAACGTCGTTACCACGTCATTATCAATACCGCCCATCCATGAAACAGGCCAACGAAAGAGATTATATGGAGTCTTGTAATGAGTTTCGTAATATTTTAGGTAATTTTTTAGTTTGATAAACTGCTTCTTTATCCATTGTAAATCATTGGTTTGAGACAAATACATTAATGCCCCTTGCATTAAGAATGGCTGGGCATGAAATCTTGGACTAAAACAAGAAGGTCCATCATTTTTATGAATACAATTAGGTACGTAACCGTCACTACCTTGATAATGTAACACATTGTCTATTAAATACTTAAAATACTCCGGTTTTCCTGAATATGCAAACCGCATTGCCATATGATGATTGTCCCAGCAGAAAATTGTATCAGCATAGTGTTTGCCGTGCGTAATAGAAAGATACGGATATATTAATCCTTTCATAGGAGGTTTTTCTAAAATAGGCATTATTTTTTTTATATGTTCGTGTACGATAGTATAATTACTATTCATATATGGCTTTGTCTCCTTCCTTTGATTTCACAAAGTTAAAGAATTTGTTCACAACATCTTTTGCTATAACTCCTTCTTTTATGAACTCAATTGTTTTCAAGTCCAAGAAGCTTCTCCGCGTTTTTTCTGGCAACCTTGCTGAAGACCTCCTCGCTGATCTTCCTCGTGTCCCGCCATTCAAGAAGTAGGTCAACGAGAGGGAAAGGCGTGTTAAATCGGCAAATGTCCGTGCCGAACAAGAGGCGATCCTGAAACTCGGTCAGGAACTTGGGTCCGTACTCAGGATCGCGAGCCAGTGCATTACAGGCGGTCGCGTCCGACAGATCGCCATACATGTTCGGATACCTGCGAAAGAGTTTAGGAACGACACCCTCTTCCTTGATCAGATACGTTGGGAGACGCCCGACCTGTCCTCCAACTGGGCGAAATACGAAGCTCCTGTCGGCAGGCGTTTCCAACCGACTAATCTCAGCCCAGAACACAGGGCCATGACCAAGGATGATGAGTTTCGGGAACTTTCGTAATGTATGCTCAAGTTGCGGCAACCCGGGGTCGTCGTATAATCCAAAATCACCGCCAACCTGATCGGAGCCGTCGAATATGACCGGAAGTCCTACATCCTGGGCGTGCTTGAACAGATTCTGGACCATGGGATCCATAACTGGCACGTTCAGCATCACCTCGCCGAGACCTTTGCACCCCTTGTCGCGATAGTATCGTAGCAGACGGTCAAGCGGCGCATCGGCCGAGTTCGTCATGGCTCGCGGGTCAATGTTGCAGAATGGAACAAATCGGTCAGGAAACTGCTCCACCATCTCAAGGATATCCTCGTTGGATTGTGGAAGATAGATTTCGGGACTGACGATTGGCAGCAACGCCCCTTTCTTGATCCCGACCTCGTCGTAGCGCTCAATCACTTGCTCCGCGGTACAGAACTGAACCAATATGGGCGGATGATTCCGATACGCGTGAGCATGAATATCAATGAACATTTGCTCTCTCTTTAACTTAATCATTATAACCCCTTATGCTTGTTGTTACAGGTTAACTACAAAAAGGTAAAATTTCCAGCTTTTTTCATGATTTCTCTCCAAAACTGAGTCCTAATATACCAATAATAACCTCATTTGCCACAGCTTCTACAGAGAAGCTTTTTAATTTTTTCATTGGATCAAGAATAAGTCTCTGTACCATACCATGGTTGTAATCACTAAAATATACAGTTTCGTTTCCCTGCTGAACTGCAGCGACAAGCCAATCATCGAAATTTACAGGATTGACCAAACTTGTTTTTTGCAATGTACCGTCTGTGTACTCAACTTTAAAATGCCCATTTTCAACTCTCGACTGCATGGGATTTGTTACCCCGATGAAGAAGACTGCTAGTTCTGCAGCCTTACCAGATATAGGTATACATATCTTATCTGGGAAATTATCCCAGATGGACACACATGCTGCATTTGGTCCTGTCGGAGGAGTCTTGAAATTAATGCCGGACGGAGTTCTAAATGTCCCTTTACACTGTCGAAAAACATTGTCCTCGATGACTATAGTATTACGTCCCGCCTGATTCCAATCCCATCCAGAACGCCCATTTACCCCCACACCAATTGAGTATCCACTGGGTCGTGGATTGAGATACTTAATAGAGTGGATTTCAGTAAGCGAGATATTAAAGTACTTTGAGATATTAACTGAATGGAATTCCCTGCAGGGAATTATGCGCTTCAGCTTCGGCTTTTGCACTACCAGAAAGTCCGCAGTGAGCCACGCACTCCAGTGTCCAATTTTTGCATGTATAAACACAGTGTGTGCACCGGTGCTGCCAATTACCTTAGCACAAAGAATACTGTTATGAACACATACATCTGAGACTGCATTAGACGGATCCTTGTAATCCAGAATTTCTCCTTTTGTTATTTTAATCTGCAGCCAGTCGCCTTTATGGACTTTTTTAGACAGTTCCAATACAGGTAGATTTTCTCCTCCACCATGGGTTATGCACAGATGCAAATGTCCTATATAACTGGTCTCCACGACTATAGAGCAATGATTGATTTCTGGTTCCACTCTGTACTTTACAGGCTCTCCGTTTACTAGCACTGATTCAATGCATGTGGAACGCATAGGGAGTTTTAATACTCGTGCAGCAGGTTGTTCACACCATATCTCAAGACTTTCACTGCGTCCGCTACGACTGTAATTAATAGAAATATCCTTTACTTTGAGACTTGCGTGATCCCAATCAGCAGGCAGGTTCGGCGCAACTTCAATACGGTCGTCCAGTAAATGAAAACGAACACCAAACAGCCCTTCAACAATCACCCTGAGATACATGCTTGAGACATCAGTGAAATCATGAGACTGTTCGCTATGACCGGTTCCTGTCATGCAATGCGCAGCCATGCCAGGATTTCTGCCCATGAAATACGCGTCTACAACAGCCCCCAGAATCTCCATACCCTTCTCAGCCCATCCGTTTTGGAAATAAGACCAGGCTAGATGAAGATTCTCAGCAGTATACAACCCACAGCTAGAGTAACTCTGTGGATACCAGTTAGATGACCAGACCAAACGTCCCTTTCTTGGCAATGTCTGTTCATTACGCAGGTCTGTCTCTGTAAAACGCAACATCTGATACGCTTGAAAAGCATCTACTGCACCGGATTCAATTGAATGATAGATTGTAGCTAGCTCTGGTGAAGGATGAATCAGTTTTTTGCCAACTGTATCAATGTATTCTGCCATTATGCCCCTGGATGGAAGCCAAAGTGTGTTCTGAAGAGCCTTGAAAATTTTATTTGCACGAGACATAAACACCTTATGATCCAATCCGAGCTTTTTGGCAATTTTACCCATTATATAGTTAGCGCGAAAGTTATAAGCACTGGATTGTGCGCAACCGCCGCCGTTATAGGAGTGTGAATCAGAGATCCATGTATTTAAACAGTTCTGGTAGAGTCCATCTCTATCGGGATCAAGAATACGTGCTTCCCAGTCGAGAACTCGCTCTACCACATCAAACATGTCCCTGGCCAGAGCAATCTTCCCTGTCCATTCAAGGTGATGGATAAACATATCTATTGCAACCTCCTGCATGTTGTATTTAAAAGTATGCTTTCCAAGAAGAAACGGAATGAAACCAGTGCTGTTTTTCAGCCAGTGGTATTGAGTTCCACCATTACGGTATCCAGGTTGAGGATTGCCATCGTACCAGATCTTCTCAGGTCCTTCAGCCTCATTAACCTGTCCGGAAGCATGTGTGCGAAAACAGGTTTCAACCCGATCATGCCAGCCAATCGTAGTTGGCCCATATGAGTTTCGCCAGCCTAAATAAGGACTATGGTAGCTAGTTGCTCCATGATAGAATGCATTCCTATGCCATGATGCATCTAAAGCTATGGCAGTTGGCGGAATGGTTAGATCCAGCATGGCATCTGGTGTGTGAACCTCAATTGCTGATTGCTTTTGACAAATTTTGTGTTTTAAATCCGCTACTGAATCATTCTTGGACAGCCAGTAGTCCAGCTTTTTTTCTTTTTCATTGCGAATTACAACTATAACCCCATCCAATGTCTTTCCCTGACTAATTGGGCAGGATATCCGGACAATAGGTGTGTCTCCTGAGACAGGCTTCTCCTCAAGAAAAGCACCGGGACTTTTACCATCCTGAACCTGTTTTGCGTCTCCTATAGAAACCTCCATTGGGAAGTTAGTTCCAATCCACATAGAGGAGTCGGCAGAGTCTCCATTTTTCCCTTGCACCAGGGCACGGTTGGTCCCACAGGTTATTATGTTGCCGCAACAATCCTCCGGCTTGAAATTACGTGCAGTAACAGCAGGGAATTCAAGTAGTCCCAGAAAATCAGTGATTCCGCCAAAGCCCATGCAGAGAATCACGCGCTGGTCAGCCTTTATTCGCAGATGCACCAAGAATCCGTCCTCTGGCATTAGTGGTAGAACCTCAACAAAAGCCTTTACATGGGGAAACCACGGGGAAAACGGCTGGACTTTGTGCTCCATCCATCCATTGCGAAATGTAGAAATTGTGCCTTCAGCCTTGTGAAGCCATTGTGAACTGTATTCGCCAAGGCTCTCACCTTTAGTCACATAATAGGGCGGGGCGCAAAGGCCAGGTGTTAAAGCTACTCCCACCATGAACACACCGCACTTAGCTTGGGGACCAGTTGAATCCTTACGCCAATCAGTGATTGCTCCCATGATCAGCGGTTGGTCCCCAGCAAAAGTAAAGTAACGCTCTGGAAGGTTGTCGTTAGCATGGCCACCATACAAAGTGCGATTAAAAATCTCCTGGCTGCCAATAATTTCATACCCGTTATCTACAGGAGCATACCGTGTCTTCATATTGTCAATTCTCCTTATGATAAATAAGCAACCTTAAGTTAGTTTTTCAACTTTTTGCCCATTTAAATCTCTATAATTCTCATTTCCTGAGCAGACATAAGTTCTGCGCCGTCTTTTGTGACCCTGATTCCATTTTCCCATCTGAGTCCGAAATTTTCTGACTGAAGGAACGTATCTACCTGAAAGGTCATATTTTCTTTGAGCAGATATGTTGAATCAGATTCCATCCAGGGGGGCTCTACTTCTATCATGCCCAAGCCATGACACGGGCCGTATAAAAGATTATCTCCGCATCCCTTTGATTTAACAAAGTCAAAGAACTTGTTTACAACATCTTTTGCAGGAACGCCTTCTTTTATGAACTCGATTGTTTTATAATGCGCTTCAAGTCCAACTTGTACAAGCTTTCTCATTTCGTCAGACATCTTCCCGATACATATAGGTCTTCCGGCAGATGGTGAATATCCTCCGACTCGTGCGCCTATACACAGCTGTATCATATCGCCTTTTTCTATTTTTCTGTGAGTAGGTCTTCCAATAGCGTTGTTCGTTCTTTTTCCTGATAGAACATATGTTGGATGTGCTTCGTATTCTGCGCCATTAGCATACATTGCTGCCTGTGCAATGCCGACAATTTCCAATTCTGTCATACCAGGCTTAATATTATTAATTATTTTTATAAGCGCTAATTCTGAGATTCTAAATCCCTCTTTAAGAAGAGCAATTTCATTCTCGCTTTTTATGATTCTCATCTCAGTCATTATGTCATCAGCTTTTATAATCTTAGCATCAGGCGCAGCTTTCCTGATAGCTTCATATATTGTTATCGGCATTATTGGATAACCTATTATGCCAATACGCTTGATCTTCTTCCTATTAGATGCTTCTTCAAAAACAGACTCAAAAGAATCTATTTTTATATCCGGATAATTGGGCTCTGCTGATTCTCTGTACTCGAGAATCTTTCTGATTTTTTTTATCTTACTTCTTCCTTCAGCAAATGTTTCGCTTTCAGGGCCTATGAGCAGCATTAAATCTCCTTGACTGGGTATCAGCACTCCGGCTGTTTCAAATATAGGCCAATAGTCTGACAGATACCTTACATTTGCAAAATCTGCTTCGTGGCTGTGAACTATCGCAAGATCCAGTCCTTTTTCTCTGACTTTCTCCTGCACCTTTTTTTGTCTTTCTTTGAATTCAGAATCAGGTATTCTTTTTATCATAACTCTCCTCTCATTTTTATTTTTGCTTTGGTTTCGCACACGATTTTCTTATAACTAGTTCTGTATCAACTATGATTTTCTTAGAGAAATTTTCTCCTTTTATGATGTCTAATAATATTTGCGTAGCTATCTTGCCAATTTTTTCAGTTTTCTGATCAACCGAAGAGAAAAAACTAGCATTGCCGAAATCTATTAGAGAGATATCATCCGGAACTTTTATTTCCCTCTTTATTAATTCCTCATATACACCTGTAGAAATGTCAGGGTTTGCACAGATAATAGCTGTTATATCAGGATCTCTTTTTATAAGTATTTGCATATTCTTCCCTGCATCTTCTGGATCATACTCCCCTTGAATAATCAGTTGCTCTTTTATATTAATACCTGCTTCTGCAAGAGCCCTTTTGAAACCATTTATCCTCTCTTTTGAAGCCGGAATAAACGCTGGACCTCCTAAGTAACCAATTTTCTTGTGCTCAAGCTTGATTAAATATTTTGTTGCTTCATACGCTCCTTTCTCAAAATCAGTTCCAACAAATGGTGCAGTTATTCCATTTATATATCTATCAATCACAACAAAAGGATATTCCTTCTTCACAAGTTTCTGAAGAGAAGAAGTGCTCCCTTTTATACATGGCGCAATTATTAAACCATCAATACCTCTCTCTATGAAATCATTTACTATTTCTGCCTCATGTTTGGCTGTTTCCTCTGAAGAATCAAATATTACACGATAACCGCTTTTTTGGGCTTCGTTTGTCACACTTCTGGCTATATCAGCAAAAAAGCTGTATTTCATAACAGGAATTACCACCCCAATAAGCCGCGTCCTTCTTGAACTAAATGCCTGAGCCAATCTATCAGGTTTATAACCTAATTTCGCTACAAGTTCTCTAACCTTATCCTTAGTCTTCTGACTAACATCAGGCCTATTATTTAGAGCTTTAGAGATTGTGGATTTCGCTACCCCTAATCTTCTCGCAACATCATCAATCCTGATTCTAGACATTGTTGTTTTCCCTCTTATCATAATATAACGAAACCAATTTCGTTTGTCAATTGTTTTTCAAAACTTTTTAAAAATTATGTTGGTAACAAAAGAACTTGTGATATAATTTTACAATCATGGACTTGTGGCACCTGCAAAATATAAGAATAGAGTTTGAGAATTCAATAAATCCTTTTTTGCTGATCGGAATACTCGCCATAGCTATTACTGCTGTAATCCTAACATATATCAGGCTTTACTCTGTTCTTTCCAGGAAGCAAGCAGGCTGGATAGTTTTTCTCAGGATTCTTTTAATAATTATAATTCTAGGTGCAGTATTCAGGCCGACAATCAGTTTCTTGAAATCAAAGCTCCAGAAATCCTGCTGCTTGCTTTTGTTTGATACTTCAAAAAGCATGGGTGAGCATGGCCCTTTTTCTCCAAAGAGTAAAATAGAGATAGTTAGAGATACAATTCAGAGAGACGAAAATAATTTTATCAGAAGACTTTCTAAACAGTTTATAGTTAGGACATTTGCATTTTCAAAGGGTTCTGCTGAGATGTCTGAAAAAGACATGCCAGCAAAGCTCAGCGCGTATGGCAATTCTACAGATATCGCTGCTTCAATAGAAAATGCTGTTAAAACAATGGGAGAAAGCCCTATATCCGGAGTAATATTATTTACTGATGGAAATAATAATGCAGGCAAAAATACGGTCAAAAGAATTAAAAGCCTCGCAGTTCCAATATACAGTGTTGGACTGGGCAATATAAAGGCAAATAAATCATTTAAGGATGTATCAATTACCCATATCAGTTCTCCATTAACCGGATATTTGGGAGAAAAGATAAATATAGATGTTAAGATTAAAAATCTGGGATATGAGGAAAAACTAGTTCCTGTTAATGTAGAATTGGATGGAGAGGTGATATCCAGTAGTAGTGTGCTGCTAAAGGAATCTGAGAATGTACAAAATCTGGAGATCGGTCTTATTCCAAAACAAGTAGGTGTATGTAGATATGTCGCAGAGGTTCCTCCTTTGGAAGAAGAGCTTATAACGCAGAACAATAAAAGGACTTTTACTGTACTCATAACCAGTCAGAAAACAAAAGTACTCTATATTGAAGGAGGTCTGAGATGGGAATATAAATTCCTTAAAAGGACCCTGGAGTCAGATCCGCATATTGATCTTACTGCTTTTATATTAACTTCATCAGGGCAGTTTTATCAGCAAGGGATTTCCACACATCAAGAACTCAATAATATTCTACATAATAAGGAAACCCTTAAAGAATATGACATTATCATTCTGGGAAATATTAAAAACATGTTTGATGAAAAATCTGTTTCTAATATTGTTAATTTCACCGGAAATGGCGGTGGTTTTCTCATTCTGGGCGGTAAAAATTCCTTTGAAAGCGGAGGATATCAAAGAGGCGAGTTATCAAAAATATTTTCTGTTGCTCTAGAAGGTAGTGGCGGGTGGGAAGAGAAAACTTTTGTACCAGTGCTTACGCCTGAAGCATCCGGACATCCAATTCTAAAGAATATAAAAACACAATTACCTGCTTTATCCGGGTTTAATCTTCTCTCAAGACCGAAGCCTGGGGCTATGGTACTTATCTACGCTTCAGACTCTAAATCCCTAAAAAAATGGCCAGTATTGATAGTTCAAAATTACGGGGAAGGAAAAGTAGCGGCAATAGCAACTGATTCTACATGGAAATGGGCATTTGCAGAAGATATCAATATATATCAGACATTCTGGGGGCAGATGGTGAGATGGCTATGCTCTGGAGATAAAAAGCCAAAGCAAGATACAGATCATCTCCTCATATATACAAACATGGATTACTACAAGCCCGGTGAGATAATTCATATTATGGCATCTGCATATGATAAGGAATATCGCAGATATGATAAAGCAAACATAAATTGTCAAATAACTACACCATCAAATAAAAAGACTTTTCTGAACTTGACTAACGTGGAAGGCAAGACAGGAGAATATGGAGCAGATTACGAGGCAGATGACATTGGATATTATCGATTAAAGGCTACTGCTAAAATCGAAGACATTTCAGAAGAGAAACTGATTGGGTTTGCTGTCGGCAATCCTTACATGGAAGAGGAAGATGTTGGCTTAAATGACGTGCTACTTAAGGATATAGCTTTGTCTACAGGAGGAGTATATCATACACCAAAGAATATAGATGGTATTTTTGATGAAATAAAAGTCAGGCATAGACAGGCAGTTACATCTTACAGCATAAAATTGCACAACTCTCCCCTACTGCTTTTTCTTTTTATCATACTTCTCAGTGCAGAATGGCTTATAAGAAAAAAGCTGCAGCTTATATAGAACTTTCTTTATAACGTCTCTCTAATTTTTCATACCACTGGTTACCAAGCATTCTAATAAGGCCTTTCTTACATGTCTGGAAAACAGGTGTTGAGCTTCCTAAAGCTGATTTGCATTCAGAATATTGGCAGTATCTTAATGATATTATTTTTCCCAGTCGTATAACCCTTATTGGAAATAGAGAGCAGGATATGGGTTTTATTTGGACAGGATCTATTTCAGTGTTTGCACAATAAGTATGAATAGCGCATTTGGTTATCTCTTCATGCTTGTATGAAAAAACGCACGGTCCATCATCATAAAGAGACTCAACACAAAGGGTTCCACTTCGATATGTTTCTGTATATCCATTCTTTTTTATGAATTTTATATTTTCCTCTGGAAGATATTTTTCAATGCTTTTTAAATGTTTATCTATTATTTTTATATCTTCCTCGGAGATTGGAGCTCCAAAGTCTCCACTTGCACAACACTCCCCGTGACAGACCTCAAGGCAGCATGAAAAATGGCTTTTAAGAATAGCATCGTCAACAACAATTTCATCTATTATCAACACTTCAAAAACTTCCTTAAAAACTTTCCAGTATATGAACGCTTATTCTTAGCAACTTGTTCCGGAGTTCCCTCTGCTACAACCTCTCCCCCATTATCTCCACCCTCTGGCCCAAGGTCTATAATATAATCAGCTGTTTTTAGAACATCTAAATTGTGCTCAATTACCAACACTGTGTTTCCCATATCCACTAACCTTCCTAAAACATCCAATAACTTCTGAACATCTGCAAAATGCAGGCCTGTGGTTGGCTCATCAAGCATATAAAGTGTTTTCCCTGTTGAAACCTTACTTAATTCACTAGCCAGCTTAACCCTTTGTGCTTCTCCTCCTGAGAGAGTGGTAGCAGACTGTCCTAATTTTATATACCCAAGACCTACATCGTTTAGAGTCTGCAATTTCCTTTTTACAGGCGGAATGTTCTCGAAAAGTTTCAGAGCCTCTTCAATTGTCATATCCAAAACGTCTGCTATACTTTTATCTTTGTATTTTATCTCCAGAGTTTCTCTGTTGAAGCGCATTCCTTTACACGTTTCGCATGTTACGTAAATATCAGGAAGGAAGTGCATCTCAATCTTTTTTAAGCCGTCACCTTTACATGCCTCGCATCTTCCGCCCTTAACATTAAAAGAGAATCTTCCAGGCTTATATCCCTTTGCCCTTGAGCTCGGGACCTGAGAAAACAGGCGTCTTATATAATCAAAAGCGCCTGTATATGTGGCAGGGTTAGAACGAGGGGTTCTGCCTATTGGCGACTGAGTGATGTTTGCAACTTTATCTATTTGAGAAAATCCTTTGATGTCAACATGTTTACCCGGCTTTTCTTTTGAGCCGTATAGGATTTGAGCCAGAGCTCTGTACAATATTTCGTCGACCAGTGTGCTCTTACCGGAACCAGATACTCCTGAAACACAGACCAACAACCCTAAAGGGATATTTACGTTTATCTTTTTTAAATTGTGTTCAAAAGCCCCAAGTATTCTAAGCTGCTTTTCAGTCGGTTTTCTTCTTTGTTTAGGTGTATCAATTTTAATTTTTCCCGACAGGTATTTACCTGTAATAGAATTCTTGTTTTTAATTATTTCTTCCAGCTTACCGCATGCTACAAGATCTCCGCCGTGAATGCCAGCTCCCGGACCAAGATCTATTACATAATCCGCATTTCTTATTGTCTGTTCATCATGTTCTACAACAATAACTGTATTCCCCAGGTCGCGCAGACTGGTCAATGTTTTCAGTAATTTTCTATTATCTCTCTGGTGAAGCCCAATACTTGGCTCATCAAGGATATACAATACTCCAACAAGACCTGAGCCAATTTGTGTAGCGAGCCTGATTCTCTCTCCTTCTCCTCCTGAAAGAGTCTGTGCTGTTCTGTCCAGTGTAATATAGTCAAGTCCTACATTGGAGAGAAATGTTAATCGTTCCCTGACTTCTTTTAGAATATCATGCGCAATAACTTCTTCTGTTTTACCCAAACGCAGATTATTAAAGAATCTGATAGCAGATTTAATTGATAAGGAACATATTTTAGCTATTGATTTCTTATTGATTTGTACAGCAAGACTCTGAGGGGAAAGTCTTGCGCCTTTACATTCAGGGCATAATCTGACTCTCATGTATTTATTGTAGATCTCTGACTTTACATATTCAGAATCAGTCTGGCTCCATCTTCTCTCAAGATTGTTAATTACCCCCTCAAATTTCATTCTATGTCTGTGGATTCTACGTCTGAGTCGCAACGTAAAATCCAGTTTTTCTTCTGTGCCATACAGAATCATGTTTTGATGTTCTTTGCTTAAATTCTTGAATGGAATATCAAGGTCAATATTATAGTGATCGCTAACTGTCTCCAGCATCTGAAACAGGTATCTTCTTGTTGCTGCTTTCCAGCGGTGGTGTTTTGTTGTTATCGGATTGCTCCACGAAATAATTGCGCCCTCATTAATTGACAGATTCATATCAGGCACGATCAGGTCAGGATCAACTTCCATCTTCCTGCCCAGTCCGTTACATGTTTTACATGCACCATAAGGACTGTTAAACGAGAACATACGAGGTGTGAGTTCAGAGTAATTTATTCCACATTTAATACATGCAAAATGTTCACTAAACAGGATATCTTTCTTATTGTTGATACATACCAAAATTAAGCCTTCACCCAGTTTCAGAGCAGTTTCTACAGAATCACTAAGACGTGATTTGATATCTGGTTTTATGATTAGTCTGTCTACAACAACTTCAATGTTGTGTTTTTTATTTTTATTGAGTTTTATCTCGTCTTCCACATTACAGATGTTCCCATCAACTCTGAGTCTTACAAAGCCTTTCTTTCTAATATCCTCAAAAAGAGCGTTATACTCTCCTTTTCTACCTCTCACTATTGGGGACATAAGCATAATTTTAGAGGATTGAGGGAATTTCATAATACTGTCAGTAATTTGCTGGGAAGTTTGACGTGCAATTTTTCTTTCACATTTATAACAGTAGACTTCTCCTATGCGTGCAAATAATACTCTTAGATAATCATAAATTTCCGTTACTGTTCCAACTGTTGAGCGTGGATTTCTTGCGGAGGTTCTTTGTTCAATAGAGATAGCAGGAGAAAGCCCTCCAATATAGTCAACATCAGGCTTATCCATTTGTTCAAGGAACTGCCGTGCATAGGAAGACAGGCTTTCTACATACCTTCTCTGTCCTTCTGCATATATAGTATCAAAAGCCAGAGAGGATTTCCCCGAACCACTCAGGCCCGTAATAACAACAAGCTTGTTTCGTGGAATTTCCAGATCTATGTTCTTAAGATTATGCTGGCGGGCACCTTTGATAATTATACTGTTGCTATTCATGAAGACAAAAGAAAATCTTTTAGAAGAGGAAAGAGTTCTCTGTATTTCTCAAGTTTTTCGAGATAAATTTTGTGTCGTGTAGAATTTGGTTCAAAAATCGCATCTCGCTTAACAAAACATCTAACACCTTCTTCAGGATCTTTAAAAACTCCTGTTGAAATTCCTGCAAGTATAGCAGCTCCAAGGATACTTGCCTCTGTAATACATGGACGCACAAAGGGAATACCGAAAATATCTGCCTTAATTTGTAGCCAGTGGGACGACTTTGCTCCTCCACCTGTTGCTACAAATTCTGAAGTGTCAATACCAATCTCCCCTAAAGCATTGAGGCTGTCTGCAAAATAAAAAGTAATACACTCCATGATAGCTTTAAGAATTTCGCCTCTCGTAGTACTTGTTTTTAACCCAACAATAACACCGGATGCGTCAGAGACAAAATCTGGTGGACCGGTCATTTCAAAGTAAGGAAGAACTAGCAAATTGCTCGGCTCAACGGGCATCTCATTTGAAAGTCTTTCATAAATATCGTCTCCATCTTTGATAATTTTTTTATCCGCTGATGCAAAGGTATCCCTAAACCACCGAACCAACGATCCTGCTTGGTTGTATATGAATGATACAAAAAGATTGGGAAGTACATGATGTTCAATATTGAGCCCATTCTTAATCATCAGGGAAGAATCCGGAATATGATTATAGGTTGGTGTTATACATTCGAAGGTTCCTATACCACATACTGCAGTGCCTGCCTCATATATCCCTGCGCCCAGAGAATTACAGCATTGATCGTGTCCGCCAACTACTATTTTTACTCCACTGTCGAGATTGAGTTCCTTAGCTATCCGGTTACTAACCGTACCCGCAATGGTTCCACTAGGTACAGGTTTTGGAAGTTTCTCGCGCGAAATCTTATTGATTGTCAGAAGCTTATCGGACCAGTCTTCTTTTCGGATGTCAAAAAATAGTGTGCGATTTGCAAGGGAATAACTTGTAACAGCCTTGCCTCCGAGCATAAAAGTGATAAGGTCACCCCATAGTAGAAACTTATATGTTTTTGCATAACATTCAGGGTCATATTGACGGAGCCAGAGAAGTTTTGGTAAGGAATAATTAAGCCCTAAAATATTTGGGTTGATTTCATAAAAGGATTGTTGATCAATTTCCTTTGATAAAGATTCTATATACTCCCCTCCACGAATATCCGAAGAAAGGATACAATTTTTCAGAATCTTTCTGTCTTTAGTAACAGGAGTCATTGCCTCCCCCATGGAGCTCACACTCAACGCAGTGATAGGATCTTTGCCGGTTTGTGCAGCAACTTCTGCGATAGAGGATTTGACCAAAGTTAATACTTCCTGACTGTCAAGTTCTGCCCAGTCAGGGCGCGAATGCAGAATCTCATATTCTCTGTAAGTACTTGCTAGACAAATACCGTCCTCTGAGAACGCTGCAGCCTTGCAGCCTGTTGTGCCTACATCTATTCCTAACAAACTCATACTATATACTTTGGATACTCTGAAAAAAGCAAATAAAGAGGTTTTTCATCCTCTTCTATCTCTGGAAAACGGCCTATCTTTTCATAGAACCTGTTATCTATATTATCATCGTTAACCTTAGAAACCTCGCCAATAAGCACTGTTCCTTTGCCTTTCTCTCCCCAGAACTTATGATAGAGTTTTGCCGGAAGACAGATGCTCTCTCCTGGAACTAGAGTTATTCTTGCTCCAGCCTCAACTGTTTTTTTCACTCCATCTATTGAAACAGTCACAGACGTATCAGCAAGGAGTTCGTCTTTTGTTGAATTATACAGTTGGATAACCAAATTCCCCCCACCTCTGTTTATGATATCTTCTACTTTATTCCAGTGAAAATGCATTGGAGTGACCTGATCCTCCTCACTGATAAGTATCTTCTCACAGTATGGCTTAAACATATATCTGGGATTGGTATTATGACCATTTCTTATGGTAAACATTATCAATCCAGTCTTATGAAACTCACCAGAACCAAAATCTGTCAGGTCCCAGCCCAACATACATATTTTAATTTCATCTACTTCCTTACCTTTTTTCCCCCATTCTTCAGGGCTCCAGAAGGCAAAAGGTGGAAGCTTGAAATTCTGTTCTTCAAGGAAATTGAGTGTCCGCTTCATGAGATTATTTATCTCTGATCTTTTCATTGCTTCAGTTCTCCTAATTCTAATTTTAAGGTGATTATTTTATAGGGAGCAATCTTTAAGTGAAGATTATTATTTTCTAATTTCATCTCATTTATTATCTCTTCGTTTAAACTGGTTTGATATACCTTCTCAAACTTTTCAGAAATCTTTAATATGGCTTCTGTCTCTTTACCTTCATTTTCAAAGAAACGAAGAATATAACTGTTGTCGTCTTCTGTCTTTTTGAAACAGCTTAAAACAAGGTTTTCTGGTTTCAGGTGGAAAAGTGATTGCATTATCTTACAGGGTTTTGGTGCTGGTTTTTCTCTTAATAGATGAGATATCGCAGGATATAGAAAATTATTTACAGAACTCAAAAAAGGCGCCTTGCTGTTTTTCTCACAAAAATAAGGAACAAAAGCATATTCAAATTTCTGCATCCCCAGGCATTGTGCCCCGGGGATTGGATGAGCAGAACTAGCTGCCTGAGGTCGCTGTTTAATGTTTTCTTTACTCATCCAGCCGATTCCTCTAAGCAGAGTGATATACAGGCTGACCCCTTCCTTTTCCAATTTCGATTCATATTCATAAAGCCCTCGACAAGCAATAGCCAGTCCCTTTTTACCATCATCCACTGCTGCCCAGTCACGGAAATGGAAGGTTTGAGGAGGAGGCTGAAACCAATCTTTACCCTGATAGGAATTCCGGAGAGGCCGCTCTATAATTCCGAAATGGCCCTGGCTTTTTATTGTATTGCTAATTATTCCTGAGGGACATTTTAGACGCAAACGATGATCTTTGGCCTGATTGTCGATTTCCAAAGTTACCTCAACATGCCGTGCCTGACGGCTCAAGGAAACATGCATTTTAATGGGTAAAACAACTGTCCTGCGGGAACGTTTTTCTCCATCCAAATGATGAGGAATGCGCATGTTGCCTTCTAAAAGGAGAGTAGAACGCACAGGTCCGTTTTCGATAAGACAGGACTTGAAAGAAAACTTATTACTCATGTAATGTTTATTTTTTTCCCATGGCTCAGAGAAATCCCAGCCGTCGCCAGCATCTGCCTCATCTTCTATTATATTCAGTCCATGGTAAGAGGCTCCTGTAGTCTTGTCATAGATATTGAGAGTGTCCTTGTTATGGATCACCTTTAAGAATTTATTCTCAATTATGGTGTCATTGTTTTTAAATCTGGATGGAAAACTCTTTTTCCCGCGAACAATCCTAAATGGTTTCAGGCTAAAGGGATTTAGAGAAGCGGCAAAGAGTATCTGCCTTTCCTCTGCTCCCTTAAAAGAATCGTTAATAACCTGCATTGGTAAACTGTTACCATCCTCATCTTCAATATGAATATCACCATCTGTTGGTTTGAGTAAAATCTCAATACTACTGGTGAATTTTCCTGTATCAACCGGATTATAAACAAGAATCATGGATAGATCTTTTTGATTACAGGGCAGCAAGGTGCCAAGATGTTTCAGAGAATCATGACAGATGCCAACAGCAATTTGCTTAACAGCGGCATAACGCTGTAGATTTTCAGTATATACCGAATCAACACTTGCTCCATGAATACCGTCATGAGCATGATTCAGCAACATAAATTGCCATGCTTCATCCAGTAGTCTTGCAGAATATTCTTTCCCATATATGGAGCTGAAAGAAGCAAGTGGTTCGGCATATTTTTCAAGCAGGTTCTCTGAGGTGAAATTTGCCTGTTTAATATAGGAGCGAGTGCTGAGCGTGCCGGTAAGAATATCTGCATAACAGGCACCACAGAGGTCTCCTTTGAAAATAGGGAATTTTTCTTCTCTTTCTTGTGCGGCCTCCACCATATCCTGGCAATTCCCATGGATAAAAAGAATCTCTTGCTGTAATTCATTAGCATACGCAATGATCTCTCCAATTTGTATTTGAGGAGGAGCATGATCTGAACCATTGGCTAAAGGAATGATCCCTGATGGATATTCATCTGCAATTTCTGTTGCAGCCTCTATCAATTTTTTTGCACCTTTTTCCACATCACAATTAGCAGTGTTTTCCAGATGACATTCATAGCCAAAAAAGATTTCTCCATAAGGGGCTGATCGCAAGGTTCTTCGGGGAATATCTTCTTCGGCACCCAGACGACTGGCATTTCCATAACCGTTAGAGAGAAACACACAAAATACTTTTGTACCGTCCAATCCTGTCCAGTAGAATTCATTCCCAAAATCCGCAGGTTTATCCGGCATTCCACGCCAAAAAATAAAATTATTGATTCCAAAACCTTTTAGAATCTGAGGCATCTGTTTAGGATGACCAAAATTATCCGGCAGATAACCCGCCTTCATTACTTTACCAAATTTTCCACCTTTGCGGTTACCATAGAGACAATTACGAATAATTGATTCAGGACTTATCAGCCATTCATCAAACTGGGTATAAAAAGGACCGATAGAAAGCTTCCCAGAGCTGATTAATTTGCATATTTCTTCCTTCATCTCAGGCTTAACCGACAGATAATGCTCCACAGGCGCGACCTGTCCATCCAGAACATAAGTCTTGAACTGTTTATTATGTCCGCAATCTTTCAGCAGCCTGTCAAAGAGATTTACCAGCCAGAACCTGAAAGAACGGTAAGGCATATACCATTCAATATCCCAGTGACTGTGGGAAAAAACAAAACCGATTTTTCTTTTTTTATTCATGCCTAACTGTTTACACTGCCAATTCCCGATATTTAAGTACAATCCTGATTATACTACACTTACTTCATAGCTAAGGTATTTTTCAAAGGCTTCTTTTACTGGCTCAAGCACATGAGAAGGAGTAACACTAACATGATGACGATGTCCCATATATCCTATTTTTTGAAGCACATTCTGTAATCCCTCAATCTCTGCCACGCCTGCACAACCAAAGAAATCGTTTGGTATAGGATCATCTGTAAAACGCCCCTGTCCAAAATAGAACTTCAGTTTACCTGCATCAGTCAGCATACTACCGAACGTCATAGAACCAGACGCAATACGGCCTGTGTTGCAGCCGTAAGCACGTCCTTTGCCAACAGCGTTGGCTATGATTGCATGGTCAGTAATTTTCCCCTTGCCTCTCATCATGCTTTGTGGGACTGGACCACAGTGAAAGAGGACACATTTATTCTCTTCCTCAGCATAATTATTGTTCCAGTCCAAGCATGCAGCGACGTCACTTGATGCATGGGATAAGGCATACATGGTCACTGCATTGCCCACATCTACTTCACAGGCAGCAATCATGCCACGATCGTTCATTTCGCTTAGAAGAACACATGGTGAAATGCCAAGCTGCTGCTGCATCTCAAGCCAACAGCGGACTGCTACTGCATCCATCTCATATTCCTCAATAACGCTATCAAGCGCAACGCCAAGTCTTACAATGATATGAAATGCTTTTTGAGGAACTCCTTTCCATGAGCAGTATCGTTCCAGTCTCTTTGCCTTTGCTTGTATCTTTTTATCAGTATTCTTAAATGAGGATATTCTTGCAAAAATGTCCGACAGATCCAATGTTTCCGTACTGATCCCATGTTTTTGAAGTGCCAGCTCATCAATACGAACTGTTTTAAATGCTGTTGTTCGTGCGCCTATGGCTCCAACAACCAGTTTTTTCATTCCATTCACAACTCTACATATTCGGTCAAAAAAATCGATATTTGCAGCAAACTTCTTGTCTTGTGGATGCACGGTATGTGGTTTAAGTGCGGTAAAAGATATGTTGTTCTGACAAAACATATCCATAATAGAGAACTTTCCACAAAATGCATCTCTTCGCAACTCTGGTCTCATTTTATCCAGTTCATCCGGATATGCATGGATTAATATAGGAACTCCCGCATCTTTAAGAGCTGTAACTGCGCCTGTTTCATCTCCAAAATTTGGAAGGCACAAAATCACACCATTAAACAACCCCCTGTTTTTTTGAAGAAAATCAGCAAATATTTTTCCTTCTTCTACTGTTTCGACTGCTCCATTACGCGTGGCATTAGCATCAAGCATTAGAGTCTTATGTCCCAGTTTGTTCAGGACTGCGCTCATCTCACTACGTGCACCTTTAAGCAGTGTTGCTGGGAAAAAGCCGCGATTTCCAAAATAGAGTGCAAATGTAGATTTTTTTGTCTTCATAATTCTCCTTTCTTTGATAAATTGCAGATAATAATTACGGGTTAATAATTTTTACTGACCCTTCAATTTCCAATTCTTCTCTGATAATCTGTACAGTTTTTTCATACACAGCTTCTTGCGCAAGAGCTACTGAGTTATGGTAAAAGTTTTCGTATACCTGACGAATAGCAGTGCCAATATTAATTTTCGCTATACCGTTTTTAACAGCGTCAAGAATATATCTCTTATTTATGCCGCTTCCACCGTGAAGAACCAGAGGGATTGAAACTTGTTCTCTGATCTTTTTCAAGTGTTCGATATCTATTCTGGCTGCTATTTTTTTTACATCTTTTGCTGCACCAGAGATTGAGCCATGAATATTACCTACTGCAACTGACAACCAGTTCACATTGGTTTCTTTAACAAATCGTTCAGCTTCATTAGAATCAGTAAACCCTTTGCCTGAAGAGAATAATTCATCGTACGGAGGAAGAGTCCCCTGCTCGTGACCGAGAACAGCTCCGAGCTCTCCTTCTACAGGAATTCCCCGAGCATGAGCCATATCTACAACTTTTTTTGTTGCTTTGATGTTTTCTGCAAGGGAGAGACGCGAACCGTCGACCATCACAGACTGATAACCAATCTGAAGTGCCTGCTTAATAACAGACTCATATTCAACCTGAAGTCCGTCTTCGTCAATTACCGGTATATGATCCAGATGCAGTCTTGTATATTTTTCATCTTTAATCCGCTGATACTCTTTAAAAATCTCTTTAAGTCCTCCTGCTTCAAATTTTTCCCATTCAAGCCGAGCTACTGCAATAAAAGCAAAGCATTCTGTATCCCTGAGCACTTTGATTACAGGCTCCATCATCGGTAAATATGGTATGTTAAAGGCGGGAATTACTGTCTTTGCCTTCCATGCATTAATAATTAGCTCGTCAGGTTTTCGAATCATTCCCATTTCTTTTTATTTATCTCAGAGCAGGCATTGGGGATATTTTAACTACTCTTCCACCATTTCTTAATGATTCTGTTGCTGCGCATCCTGTTGCGACAGACATTCTGCCAGCTTCAGGTGTTGAAACAGGGTCTTTTCCCGTAAGGAGCATTTCCACAAAATCCTTGCATATAACCGGATCGGCTCCACCGTGTCCACCTTCTACAGGTTTAATATCGTAAGTTCTGTCAGCAAATTCTTTCCATTTGCCTGAACGCCTTGTTTTTACAATAACTCTACTTTTATCGTCAAGATTTTCCATTCTGCCTTCAGTGCCAATAAACGTATAATTCCTCCAATAATCCGGAGTAAAGTGACACTGCTCATACGATGCTTTTATCCCGTTTTCCAATTCCATAATCATAACAGTGTTATCCTCTACATCAACTGCTTTACGAAAAGCACATTTGATATATTTATGTTTACCTGATTTAAATTCCGTGCATGTCTCTTTTTCTGGACATTCAGGGCATGTTAAATCATTGGGCTTATTCCCTCCGTAGAAGTCCAGACTGCCAAAAGCAGCTACTTTCCTGGTATAAGAGCCAGCAATCCAATGAATCATATCAATATCATGAGCTGCTTTCTGCAGAAGAAGACTGGTTGCATTCTTCCTCTCAGACATCCATGTGCGAAAATACCATCTTCCACCGTAACCAACGAAATGCCGTACCCAAACTGCTTTTATCTCGCCAATAGTACCAGTGTCTGCGATGTCTTTCATTGTCTGAAAAATGCGCATATGACGCATATTAAACCCAACCATTAACCTTTTGCCTGATTGTTTCCATGCTTTCAGGATATTATCACAACCTTCTGTAGTAATGGCCATCGGTTTTTCGAGATATACATGTTTTCCTGCCTCAAGAGCAGCTATAGCATATTCCTCATGTGTAAAATCAGGAGAAGTAATAGCTATTGCATCAATATCTCTTCTTTTAAGCAGCTCTTTGTAATCTAAAGTAGTAAAGGTTTTCTCTTTAATTTCATTCTTGAATTCTTGTAATGCGTCCTCTGAAATATCAGCTCCCCCGGCAACTATTGATTTTCCTTCAGGATTGTGCCAATGCCTCCACAATCTGCCTCTGCCAGTTACTCCTACAACGCCTATTCTAACTTGCTTCATCAAAACACTCCTTTTGTTCTTTCAACAGACTCAATATATGAGTTCCCAAGTCTCTTTTACAAACCTAGTTAAGTAAATAAGGTAACGCCAAGTGCTTATAATGTCAATAGAATATGTCAAGCACATTTAGAAATGTCCTGTCTCAAGAGGGCTATAATACTTATTTTGAAATGAGGTTATTATGGCAGAAAGGACATCATTATTTTGGTGTTACATAGAATATGCACTCTTTTTTTGGCAAAAACAAGCGGCTTTTGTTACATAGTAACCTCACATACCAACTCATTTCCAATATACGACCAAAATTTATAGGTACTTATAAACTTTTTTTAATAAGTTAATCTTGAAGCAATTTATTAATCTCACCCTTAGGACCAACAATAAAACTACTCACTTCTAAAGGGTCAATACTTAAGGTTATCTTTTTATTGAGATTAAATTCTTTTAATTCCGGGTAAGAATAGCCGGTGCTTCCCTTGGCCACATCTAGAAGAGAAAAGGATAAATCCCTCTTTTTGGCAGAGCTGTGATTAAAAAACATAATCAGCTGACAATCATTCAACTGGAAACCGGCAAAAGATATACCTTTCCCGTAAGGATTGTTTAAAGAAATAAGGTTATCCCTTTCTTTTCCTTTAATGAAAAATGGTTCAAGTCCGCTGATAATGGTAGTAGCTTCAGCAAATTTCTGATAATAGCGACCGTCTAAGGGTCCCCAATACCACCAATGTATTCCATCTGCTCCAGAGGCAATACTCCGAAGTATCTGCATTTTTGCTAGTTTTGGGGAACCAACCACCTGCAGGGGTCTGTCCCATCCTGCAGCTAATGTAATGTGAACATCCAGGTTTGGATTCATTTGCTTGTACTTTTTCACCATCTGTTTGAATCCAGTGGCTAAAAATTCAGGTTTAGCGCCGTATCCTGTGGGATATGCAATATCCATAACCTTTACTATTTCATCCCAATTCACACGGTAATTTTCCATGGTGGTCAGACCCGGCACTCCAGAATAAACACCAAAGGTTGCTTTTTTGTTGATTGATCTAATATGGGCTGTAATAAGTCTTGCCATCTCAGTAGATTGGCCACAACAAAACTCTATCCATTTTCGTGAGTATTTTTTTCTTATTTCCTTAGGGTCAAGTGGAGTTTTATCAGGAATTTCTGCGAATTTACGGAAGGATTTAATACATCTGGGACAAAAACATACATCCCAGCATGACGGACCTTCTAAATCCCAATCTATTCCTCGTATACCCTTATTCTTTATTGCATCAAACCGTGAATCTAAACTCTGAATGAGAAGTTTCCCATCGTTTTCAATAAGTAATGTGGGACATAATTTTCTCTTATCTTTCTTGCCAGCATAATTCACAGCTGCAGAGTCTGGATGCTCGTTCAGGTAAGCATCATACCACCAAAACCACCACATTATACGAACTGTGTCGAATCCCCGTTTCTTTACTTCTGCCATAAGTTCCGGGCTACGTACAGCTATAAAGGGGTCCACGGAATTAAACCCGATTTGTTTATAGGTATCCAATACTGCAGGGAAGGTATGGAGTCCAGGGTTTATTGTCCAACAACTCATTTCAATAACAATCTCTGCAGGCTGTTTCCCTTTAGCTGGAGCAAGAACTTCTACTTGAAAAGACTTTTCTTCTTCCTTCTCTTTCCCACCTTCCAGGTAGTAGTATATAGGGAACTTATCAGGAACAGAGCCAACTATCTTAAAAAAAATCAGTACCCCTTGAAAGAATCGTTGTTTTTCTATATGACATGGAGCAATGGCTCTACCCAGTGAAAAAATATATTTCCGATAGGGTTTACCTTTCTTTGACTCCATTTTAGTTTCCATCTGGGTTACAGGATAATACAGACCAGAACCTGTATGTAGCGAATCGCTTGGGTCCAATATTTCTATTCCCTGGGGAACAGAAATACAAAGTTTAGGGTTGTTGACTGTAGCCTTGGAATGGTTAGCCAGGATGAAAGCAGTATGTTGAGTTGTATTTCTGGCAAAATATAACTTGTTCTCTGTATACTCGGATGGGTAAGCCGCGGAAATAAGAGATTCTGAGTAAGTTTTAAATGATATATTGAAATCATAGTAAGGTTTGTTTTTATCGTCAGAAACAAAAAAATGTACCTGGTAAGTGCCAGGACCCTTGGTTTCTAATGAAAATTCTGTACTTTTGCTTGACTTCTTAGCCAAACTTACTTTTTCTGTCCGAGAGAATATTTTTCTCTCATCATGAATAATCTTATAATCCAGATGTACATTTTGTTCAGAGGCAGTATTATTTTTCAGTAGAACTAAGGTTTTACTTTTTTCTTTCTGTATGTTTATACCTTCTAAAGAAATTGGTTTCGTTCCAAAACTCAATAGACCAAATGCATTTACGTTATGAAAACTTCCTGTCGGATATTGGTTCCAGGAACTAAGTTCTGAAAGGGGTCTCTCTTCGCGACAAATATTTAACCCCCAGATTTCACCATTCTTGGGAGTAGCTCTGCTCAGTAAAGAAAATGGAATTACAATCTCTGCTACCCAACGGTCAGATAGAATAGAACACGCTGTACGCCAATCTCCCTCCCTTATGTCGGCCCTATCTGCCCATTTATGAAGATTATCCTCTTGAGCACCTAACGCGTTAACAATGAAATGGTAATACTCTTCACCTGTAAATCCTACATCAAGAAATATTTCTAAACAATCATCTAACCAAACATTATCATTACGCATGGTTTTAGTTTTGCGAATCAGTTGAATCTGTCTTTCCATCAATTCTGCTGCAATATATAGATTTTTCTTATCATATGCTAATCTAACTCGGGTTTGTTCTTTAGCTAATCCTTTTCTTTGCATAAGAAGAAAATCCGATAACACTTGTGTTTTCTTCCATGCTGAGTCGTTTAATTGACCATCCAGTACAGGCGCCTCAGATACGAAAGTACAGTCTGTTAATTGTTTGAGGTTCTGCAATTGCGCCAATTTCACCAGATCCACTTCCTGTTCCTGGCTCTTAATCATGAAATTCTTCCTCCTTTCTAAATACTTATCAAGAATAGCAGGATCATTGATATCTGTCACAACCAACACATCTGCCTTCCCATAAGCAGTGGGAATTTCCTTATAATTTACAGGATTCTGTAGATAAACGGACCAGAATGTCTTACCATTCGCCACTTGTGAAGCCGACCATACCCCCAGCCTTACCCATATCCATTTTTCAGGTTCTTCGGTCTTGTGCCAGCTAACTACTTTTTTCGTTTCTCTGTTAAGGAGGTACCATGACGCAGGCACATCACTCTGCAGTCTAGCCCAGACATTATATTTCTTTTGCTTCTGAGGGTAAGGTACATTCATTATAAAACAAATGTTGGTCTTGCCTTCTACACAGGCACCGCCACTAGCAGTGCTGTCTTTGACTATTGTTCCATTTCCCTTGAATTCCTCTGCTTCAAACCAGTGAATTTCCTCCTCTGCCCAAAGTAAAGATGAAAAAAACAGAAAAGCTCCCATTAAACAAACAGCCAAAACAACCAACCCAACAACTATACCTTTTCTCATCTTACCCTCCATTTTTTAAGGACTAGCCATGCCTTCCTGTTGCCAGTAGGTCTTATCACCTATTGCTTCTTCATACAGCATCCACACTCTACATGGCCATCGCAAAAAGCTATGTTACAGCCCCCAGAGTGCCATGGATAAATTTCATCGTCAATCTTAATCTTAACCTATACCTCTCTCTCACCAGCCTATTCCTCGCCATTGACCCCAGTATAAATCTACTCGCTGTCTGTGAAGCTCTCTTATTCTAAAAGCCAATTGATAAGCAGTCTGGTAAAATCAGCCTCTGTAGTGTCTTCTTTCATCCGTCCATACCAACAGCCAGAGAATATTACCTTGCCTTTACCATATTTACCGGCAATAATTACCGGATAACCATATGTATCTTGAGCAATAACTTTACCTTCCGGACCTGCTTTAAAAACCAGATGGTCATTAAAACTGGTCTCATAGGTTTTACCAGAGAAAGAAGGGACAATTTTAGAATTTTTTTCAATATTTATCGCTGTATCTAAAATATGTCGTGGGTCTCCGATTTCTTCAGGTATTAAATATCCCTCTACAATTTCAGGGAAAGGGCTGGCCATGAAGTAACCCGTATCATGAGTTAAAAAGAGTCTTCCACCTTCTTCAACAAATTTCCTCAAGAATACGCATACCGGATTATCAGCAGTAATGGCTACATTAAAGTTCTGAAGTATCAACAACCTGGATCCCTTCACTCCTTCAGCACTTACACTGGATCCCTTCACTCCTTCAGCACTTACACTCTTTATATCATACGAATATAAATCTTCCCTCGATGGCAAAATGTTACTACCTGTACCAGAAAGACCAACACCTATTTTCCCGGCGGGGATATCAGGACTATCTACCTTTTCTTTGGTCTTCCATTGTTCCAGTTCCTCATAGGTGCCATAGTTGATTTCCAGATTGGCGTGACCATAAGCCCGCCATAAATCCTTCCGGCTGATTGCATTTTCGCCTCTATAAGGATATACGTCTTCAAAGAACCAGAGACCATCAGATACCTCAGCCATTCTGATTGCTGCTCGACCATGATATTCTGGACTCCCCAAGCCACTATATGTAGCAGCAAGATATAAATAGGGAATGTTCAGTTTATCCAGTGTCGCTTGGTCTTGAAGACAGGTATTGACATTACTTTCTATCCCCGCGTCATCAGAAATACCGTCTACCTTTCCATAAGTACCTTCATTACTTACCACTATAGGAGCTTTTCGGGAAGATAACCCGATGGCAAGCGGCTGTAAAAATGGTCCGCCGGATCCAGCCCAGGGAATAAACCAGAAAGAAAGTTCAGGATTAATCTCATCTACGGCTTTCCGCAGTTGCTCGGCTAATGTCTTTGTATGAGAAAAAAAGATTTGCTGATATTTTCCATCTAAGTTATGCTCCCTCAGCCACCCATTCCTCTTTTCCTTTGCTATTTGTGGTACTTTAACCTTTGAGCGACGCTGAAAATAGGCCCAGCAGCCGTCGCAATAGCATGTGGTATAAACATTCCTGAATTTTTTCATTTTTCCATAATACTCCCAATCTACTTGTATGGCGAAGATAGGAATCTTTTTAGAAAGTTTGGCGTAGTCCAAAAAATAAGGTATCATTCTTTCCTGCCAGTATTTTTCATCAACCGGACAGGGCAGATCCTGTTCATAGCCAGTGTACCAGACCATCTTTCTATAAGGGAATCCTTCTGGTACTCCATAACACGTTTTTATCATAGGATAGGTGCTCAGGCCAGGAAATTTCATAACCCTTTTACCCATCTTCTCATAGCTCTCGCAACGGCGACTCCACGTTTCCGGAAGGGCAGAAGGCCCAGTCAAATTGTAGCCTAACACATTGTAACCATTTTTATATACCTCACGCATAGCTTCCATAGAAAACTGGCATTCTGGATCGGTAGCCCATAGAGTTTTAGGCATAATAGCCAGAATCTTTTTACCTTTTTTAATCTTATACTCCAATGTATTTTCCTCCTCGGCTTTAGCACTACTTTTACTAAAAATAGGGCCTTCACAGATGCTTATTTCCCTGAACAGTAGTTGTCCTTCCCGACGACTATCGTCTATTTTAGGAAAAACCACTACTCGGTACAGGACGTCTCCCAATTCAGCTCCTAATTTAATCAGGTCAATCTCTGCATACATCCAGCTCCAGCCATCTTTTTTCATTGGTTCGCTAACTAAAAAGTTACCCCGGGAATAACCCAGCTTTTTTTTTGCTTCACCTTCCCGATTCATAGTTTTTAATTGAATTAACAAATCAGGCTCTTTTTTCACCCCTTCAAACTTATATTCAAGATAAACATACATATCCTTAGTTACTTTTGGTTCACCGAAGTATATAAGATGAAGGAAAAAGACGGGGTTTTTTACATCCAGATTCATAACCGCTGCAGATATCTCATTCCCCTGGGCATCTTTAAAAGTTGTTATCGTGGGCACTCCAAAATAATCTACATTCACATATCGCCAGGCGAGATTTATTTTACTACCTTCTTTTTCTATTCTCCCCTTATAAAGAACTTTTGCCGAAAGTGGAGAAGCAAAAAAGATGCTGGATAAAACTATCAGTATAAGACTTCCTATATAAACTCTTATTCTTTTACAAAACATTTTTATTCTCCTTTTTGACTCTCTATTTTGCCAGAGCGTAATTTATAAACTGAATGTCTCACTTATTCCAACTTCGCACTGAAGTTGAACGATACTTTGCTCGTCTGGGAGACAGAGAAGCCGAACAAACTACTCATTACAGACTACGCTCTGTCCAGAACCAGATGACCATCGCTCATCTCTCCTTGAGCTTGGTCGCCTCTGCTGCTGCTTTGCTCCTAAAGCAGCCTGAGAAGATTAGATGCTATCGCACCTTTGCTAACCATTCTATCTTGCCCAGAGCTGCCTGACACACACACTAATTTTCAAAGAACAATTTATTCTATAACAGTCGAGCTACGTCTTAAATTGCCTAATTTTTTCTAAAAATCTTTTTATTCTTTCTTTTCTATCTTCTGTTGGCATTTTTATCTTTTTTACCCTCAGTTTCCCTACCTGTCTTCCACTATTTCCCTATTTTGCAGGAGTCTTTATTGTCTTCTCCCCTTTCGGCTCTTTTTACCGCACTCCTGTCATACCAGCAAAAGCAGCCATATCATCTTGACTAAGTGATTCGACATGGCCATCAACAAAAGACAAATTGATGCGACCACTATGCTTAAAGTATTGATAGTAATCTGGAGAGTCATTTGTTTTTGCAGAACCTACATAGAAATAGTCTGTGCCAGCCCCCCCAAAAGTGCCATTACTCATCTCTCCCATCAATATGGTATCGGATGGTTTTACCACCTTGGACTCTGTTCCTAAGTAATAAATTGTGCCGTCGTTGTCATTTATAGCCTTGTTATAATAGTAATTTATGGCATTCCCTGGTTTGCGAGAGGGACAATGCATAAGGCTATAGTCCCTAAAGTAAGGGTAGAGAACTGTTCTGGAAGGATCCGCAACCCCATACCGAGGAAAATACCCTTCCCAATCACCAGCGTACATCGTAGTTGCCAATGCTAACTGCCTCAAATTGCTGACACACTTTATACTTCTCGCCATTCCTCTTGCTTTTGACAGCGCAGGCAGGAGCATTGATGCAAGCAGGGCTATGATGGCTATAACGACCAAAAGCTCCATAAGCGTGAAACCATGTATTTTCTGCAAGATTCTATGACTATTGCTGTAACTGATTCTCTCTCTAATGGCCATTTTTCTCACAACCTCCTTAATTTCTGTTTTATTAATATTTACAATCTCCTGCCGATTTTCTGACAACAAGTTTAGTTTTTAATTTCTTTTTAATCCTTTTGCCTACCCTGTTTTCACCTCCTTTCATTCTAAAAATGAGTAGTTCTATCAATGACTTTCCCATTTCTTCTAGGGGTAAGCTTACAGTTGTTAGACCAGGGACAATATACTTTGCTACGGGAAAGTCTCCAAATCCAACTACAGATATGTCATCAGGAACTTTAATATGAGATTCATGGATTGCTTTTATTGCTCCCGCAGCAATACTATCACTGGCGGTAAAAATGGCTGTCGGTCTTGGAGCACGCATCAGCAATTTTTTCATTCGTTTGTAACCATTTTCTTCATCCCAATCGCCTTCTATGATTGTTCTGTTATTTTCTAATCCATGTTTTGCTAGTGCATTTTCATAGCCAAGTAATCTTTCATTTGCAGATATATTGTCTTTTGGACCGGCCAGAAATGCGATTTTTTCATGTCCTAAGGAAATAAGATACTCAACAGCCCTGATAGCGCCACCTGTATTGTCAAAAGCAACATAATCCACAGGGATATCTTCATGGCTACTGGTAAAGACTATTGGAATAGGAATCTGCTTGATACTCTCTGGTAATGTATATTCGCTGAACTTTAGAGCAAGAACGATTATGCCACTTACCCTTTCATTCACAAAACTTTCCAATTCTATTCTTCCTTCACTCTGGAAGAAATTTACACCTAAGGAATATTTACCATGGCTATTAAGTTTATCACGAACCGCCTCGAGGATTGGACCAGTAAAAAAATCAATGCGGGCATTTTGGGGTACGAGAAACAGTATTTCTTTTTTCTTATTATTTCCCTTTTTAATTCCAATTTTTTTTGCCAAACCTGTAACGAAAGTTCCTTTCCCACAAAGCCGGTGTATAAGTCCCTCCTGCGCCAGCTCAGAGACAGCTTTATTAACAGTGAGTCTGTTCACTCCGCATTCTTCTGACAAGACTCGTTCTGATGGTAACTTATCCCCAGGTTTAAACTGGCCTTTTTCTATTTTTGCCTTTAGAATGCGCTTTATTTTTTTATATATTGGTTCTGGTCTTTTAATATACATATACATCTAGTGGTTTATCCACTACTCCATTGTTTATCTTAAACTATCTTATTACCAATGTCAAGCATTTTTTTCTTTTTGTTAATTCCATGCATAAGAAGACAGGCTTTCTCTGTCCTTCTGCATATTATAGTGTCAAAAGCCAGAAAGGATTTTCCTGAACCACTAAGACCGGTAATAACAACAAGCTTGTTTCTGGGTATTTCCAGATCTGTGTTCTTAAGATTATGCTAGCGAGCGCCCCTGATGATTATACGGTTGCGATTCATGCCTAGTCATGAATCGCCTGATTTTCGCATAGGCCTGTTTTAAGATATCTTCTTCTGGCAAGAAAACAATTCTGAAGTGTTTTGTTTCCGGCTTTTGTCCGAATCCTGCGCCTGGGACAACAACAACGCCTGTTTCATAGATTAAATCAGAAACAAATTTCTGGTCTGATACAGGCACATCTATTTTAGGAAATGCATAAAAGGCTCCCCTTGGTTTTACGCACCTGACGCTTGGAATAGCATTGAGCATTTGGTACGTAATATCTGCCCTTCGTTTAAGCTTTGCATTTGCTTCTTTTATATGTGATTGATCTCCTTCTAAAGCTGGCTTTATTGCGTATTGTTCAGGGTGATTTGCGCAAAGTCTTGCACGTGTTAGTTTCTGCATAGCCGTGTAATAGTCTCCCAAATTTTCCTCTTTGCCGCTTACAACACACCATCCAATACGCAGTCCTGGGGAAAGGTATGACTTTGAAAGTCCCCCAAAAGTAAGGACAGATGCCTCCTTTGAGACACAAGCGGTGGAGATATGCTTCTCAGCATCAAAAACAAGTTTGTCATATATTTCATCGGAAAATATTACGAGCTTATGCTCAAGAGCAAGATCAACAATTTGAGTAAGGGTTTCCCTTGTATAAACTGCGCCTGTTGGATTATTAGGGTTTATAATAATAATGGCTCTTGTATTTTTATCTATTTTTCTTTTTATATCATTAATATCAGGCTGCCAGTCATTCTCCTCATCCAGGTAATATGGATTAATTCCTGCGCCAAGCTTTGTCAGCACTGCTGTGTACAATGGATAGCCGGGTGAAGGCACTAATACATTTTCATCAGGATTCACAAGACTTGTTAATGCTATTTCAATAGCTTCGCTTCCTCCGTTTGCGATAAATATGTCCTGAATATTTTCTATTCCCTTTCTATGCGCTTCATTCTTAACAGATTCAATTGCTTCATCAATTCCAGACGATGGAGAATATCCGGTAAATCCCTTCTTCATTGCATTATATGTAGCCTCAATAATATGACGCGGCGTTTTAAAATCAAATTTTATTGGATCGCCTATATTAAGATAAAGCATCTTTCTGCCCTGAGAGGCTGCCTTTTCAGCTATTAGTATAATATCCCTAACAGCATATTTAATGTCTTTTGTCCTCTCAGCCGGTTTGATATATGAATTCATAATTCTCTCCCTTAGACTCAGTAAATAAGATAATGCCAAGTCCGTATAATGTCAATAGAATATGCACTCTTTTTTGTAATACCAAAATGATAATGTCCTAATTAGCCAAAATAGAAATGTCCGCTTTTAAGGAAGCTATAATACCCGATTTGAGAGGAGGGTATTATGGCAGAAAGGGACATAATCATGGCGAGTCAAAGGGAATTAAAGCGT
>JBDRTG010000009.1:0-6438 GCA_043824255.1 bacterium | reverse complement strand
TTATCTCTTCCAGAGGTATTCCACAGCGATTTTGGTACATTAAACACGAAATTGACACCCTCTGATTTTGAGAATCTCCGTTCCCAAGTGGCAAAAAGTATTATTAAAATAAAGAAACTTCTACAGGAATAAAAGTCTCTAGGAAAAAAATTCTCTAGAGATTATAAAAAGTGTTCGTATCCACGGGACATTCCCGTAATTCAATGAGTTCTTTTTCATCACATGACATACCTTATGGGTAATTGTTGACACTACACCTGTCTATTTATGATAATTTTTCCTATTTTTTCTGCAAAAAAGCCGCTTTTGTAATTGCACATAAGATTTTTTGTATTAAAGATTATATTTCAGGGGTATCCACAAAAAGTGGGCATCGAAATTCATAAGTAGCTTTAGTTGGGTAAGATGTGTGAATCAAGAAGTGAAACAATAATTCTTTCAGATTCTTGTTATTATTATAAAAATCGGTATAATAAATCTATAAAACTAACATGCGCCTGTAGCTCAGATGGATAGAGCGTTGGGTTGCGGACCCAAAGGTCGGAGGTTCAAATCCTCTCAGGCGTGCCGCAACGGAGAGGTCGCGTAGCCTGGCTTAGCGCGCACGCTTGGAAAGCGTGTAACCTGAAAGGGTTCGAGGGTTCAAATCCCTCCCTCTCCGCCAGTTTTTCTCAGCTTCTTTCATTCACGGTGCCTTTTTCCAAGAAGTATAATATCTCGTAGTTCTTCAATGCTTTTAGCATGTAACCAGTCTTTGTCAAAGTTTGCGTCTTGCGTAATTTGTGCAATTGCCGATAAAGCGCGCAGATGAAAATTCCTTTCATCACGTGTGCCAACTAATATGAATACAGCATAAACAGGAGTTGACGATTCTATAAAGTTAATGCCAGCTTCGCATCTTACTATAACTAGTTCGAATTTGTGCTTACCGTCAATAATTATATGCGGAATCGCCAATCCTGGCTTTATTACTGTTGTTGAAGTTTTCTCCCGCGCGATTAAAGAATCAAGCAATTGCTTTACATTCATGTTTAATCTGTTGGCGAATTTCTCTGCAATAATTGTGAAGAATTCTTTAAGTGTAGCTTGTTTTGTTATATCAATTACTTCGCATCTTTTTACTAATTCGTCAAATCTGTCTTCTATTATTTTATCCCGTTCTTTTAGAACTTCGCGTAGCTCAGCTCCTAATGAATTACCTGCAATCTCTTTGGCAGTTATACGCTCAACAATATGTATTAAAGCGGACTTGCGCATGGATATCTTGCGAACATAAATCCTATGCCATAGAATACAGGCAAGTATAAAGCTTCCCATTCCAAATATCGCTATAGTGCCCATTTCATATATTAGAAACCCATAACAGATGATTCCTGCTATTTGTAACCAGGGATACAATGGCGAGCGGAATGTTGGCTTGTAATTTAGAATTTTGCTTTCACGCATAATAATGCATGCCAGTATTCCCAACATAAATAATATGATTTTCATGCCAGAGGCTACTTTTACAAGATTTTCGAGGTTTAGGAACATTATAGTTGTTATCATGAAAATTCCTGTAAACATTATAGAAAAGTGCGGCGTGTTGAATCGTTTGCTTATATTTGCAAAAAATCCGGGCAAAAGCTGATCACGGCTCATTGCCATAGGAAAGCGTGACGCAGCCAGTATGCCCGCATTGGCAGTAGAAATAAAAGCAAGTATTGCCGCGATTGCCATAACCAAGCTGCCAATTTTACCAAATATTTTATATCCCCCAGTTGATATTGGAGTCAGGGAATACGCCAGTTCATGCTTATCGAGCAAACCCACTGTTACAAAAACTGTTAAACCATAAAGAAGCAGTACAACGCAGAATGCTAGTATCATTCCATACGGGATGTTTTTTGTTGGATTCTTAACCTCTTCGGCAATACTTGCAACCTTCGTCAGTCCGCCAAATGATATAAAGACCATACCGGCTGCAGCAAACAGTGCGTGTCTGTCAGACAGCATGAATGGAGTATATCTTTTGGCATCAATAAACGTAATTCCGCGACATATATATAGAATCAATAAACTGATAAGCAAAATTACAAAGAAAACCTGAAACTTTCCTGTAAATTTAACGCTTGTCAGGTTTAGAATTGTAAAAAAAACACAGAATCCCACAGCAATGAGCTTAATCTGCCAATCCGTGATATTTGGATTGATCAATGTTGCAAATACACCAATACCAACTAATGAGAATGCACTTTTAAGACTGAGAGAAAACCAACTGGCGAATCCACCTATTGTGCCCGCTGCTGAGCCCATACTTCGCTCAATAAAGAAGTAATCACCACCAGCTTTAGGCATAGCTGTGGTCAGTTCAGCCTTAGCAAATAATGCAGGTAGAATTAATATTCCTGCCAGAATATAGACTAGAATTACTGCTGGTCCGACTTTAGCATAGATCAGTCCGGGAAGGATGAACAGTCCTGAACTAATCATTGCGCCAGCAGCAATGCAAAATACGTCAACACCACCCAGCCGGCGGATTAATCTTTTTCCTTGATTATCATGCCACATAATCTATGTATTATACTTACCAAATCCCATAATTACGAGAACTTTTAGAAAAACGCAAGATATTACAAATTAAGGCAATATAATTTGAGAAATATAGTTTATGTTAAAGATATACTCTCTCAAAAAGGAGTATTAATTATGATGACAGATTTAGAAATTGCACAAGCTGCAAAACTTAAACCAATTCAGGAGATTGCCAAAAATATTGGGCTAAAAGATGATGAACTAGAATTGTATGGTAAGTACAAAGCAAAAATTATTCTTGAAGTCCAAGATAGGTTACATACACAATCAAATGGTAAGTATATTGATGTAACAGCCATTACTCCTACTCCTCTTGGTGAAGGAAAAACTGTTACAACTATTGGCCTGAGTATGGCACTCAACAGAATAGGTAAAAAGACAATTACTGCAATAAGACAGCCTTCAATGGGTCCCACATTTGGAATTAAAGGTGGTGCAGCAGGCGGAGGATATTCACAAGTTGTACCTATGGAGGATTTCAATCTTCATCTTACAGGGGATATACACGCTGTAGGAGTAGCTCATAACCTTCTTGCAGCATTTATTGACAACTCTCTTCAGAAAAAGAATCCATTAAATATAGATCCGTTCAGTATTACATGGCGCCGTGTTGTTGATGTCAGCGATAGAGCTCTGAGAAATATTGTAATAGGCCTGGGCGGCAAGATAGATGGAGTTCCCAGAGAAACTGGTTTTGATATAACTGTAGCTTCAGAGGTTATGGCAATCCTTGCTTTAACGACAGGCTTGAAAGATTTAAGAAAAAGGTTAGGCAAAATAGTAATTGGTTACACGAGAGATGAGGAGCCTGTAACAGCGGAAGATCTTAAATGCGCAGGCGCAATGACTGTTCTGATGAAAGACGCGATAAAGCCAACTTTAATGCAAACATTAGAGAATACGCCTGTGTTTGTGCATGCAGGCCCATTTGCAAATATTGCACACGGCAATAGTTCTATACTGGCTGACAAAATAGGATTAAAACTTGCTGATTATGTAGTAACAGAGAGTGGATTTGGAGCAGATTGCGGAGCAGAAAAATTTCTTAACATCAAATGCCGTTATAGTAAACTAATTCCCGATGCGGCTGTAATAGTATGTACTGTCAGGGCACTTAAGATGCACAGCGGTGATTTTACAGTTGTCGCTGGAAAACCACTTGATGAGGGATTAATCAAAGAAAATCTGGATGCCATTGAGCGTGGAGCTTGTAATTTAGAGAAACATATTGAAAATATAAAATTGTTTGGAATTCCTGTAGTAGTTGCTGTGAATAGATTCACTACTGATACAGATAAAGAAATAGAATTAATAAGAGGAATAGCTAAAGGGGCTGGCGCGGAAGATGCGGTTGAGAGTACTGTGTGGGCTGAAGGAGGTAAGGGAGGAGAAGAACTTGCAAAGAAAGTTGTTGAAGTTGCAGAGAGACCCAGTAATTTTAAATTTCTATATGATTTAGAGCAATCAATAGAAGAGAAGATGACTATCATTGCAAAAAAGATTTACGGAGCTGATGGGATAGATATTTCTGCTGTGGTTAGAAAGAAGATCCGTATGTATGAAAAAAATGGGCTTGATAAACTGCCTATCTGTATGGCAAAGACACATCTTTCACTTTCTCATGATCCAAAATTAAAGGGAAGACCAAAAGGTTTCACAGTTCCAATAAAAGACATCAGACTATCTGCAGGAGCAGGTTTTCTTTACCCTCTACTTGGAGACATGAGAACAATGCCAGGACTTCCGACTACCCCTGCTGGTACAAAGGTAGATATTGACAGTACAGGGAAAACTGTTGGGTTGTTTTAATAATTTGAAAAAAGGACTTGTATTTTTAAAAAACTTAATTAGAATTGGATAAACGTTTGAAAAATTAACTTTGGAAGGAGGTGTAGAAATATGTGGAGTTTAATTGGAGGAATAGCTGCTATAGTACTTGGAGCTCTGGGATTAAAAATATGGTGGTTGCTTTTTCTGAAAGGTCTTGCCGCTACTGTTCCAGCAATATTAGTTCTTGGCGGTATAGCTGCTGTTGCTGCTGGTATCAGTTCTATTAAAGATGATATTGCAGCTAAAAAGGAGAAGGAGGAAGAGAAAGAAAAACCCGTTGCTGAGGAAGTGAAACCAGAAGAAAAAAAGGAAGAAGATAAAAGCGAATAAAGATTTTAAAATAGTTAAAGGGACAGAGTGAAGCACGAAGGTTGTGGTTTATCTGTCCCTTCTATTGCTTTATGAAGATGAGGAGTAAAAGAGAATGTCTAAACGTTTGAGGTTGGTTTTCTTATCATTGATTTTTGTAGCTATTGGATTCGCACCAGAAGCCTCTCATGCACAAAGTAAAAAAGAGGCGTATCTTATTGATGCGCTCGCACTTCAGAACGTTTTTGCTGATATAGCTGAGAGGGTAAAACCTGCAGTTGTACAGATAACTACTGAGAAAGTTACAACATATACTCGAAGATATTGGAATCCTTTTGAAGATTTCTTCAGCTCGCCGTCTGATGATTTTTTTGGAAGACGACAGCAGCGAAGACAGCCTCAAAAACAGTACAAGCATAAACAACAGGGACTTGGCTCAGGTTTTATATTCAGGGATGACGGATACATATTAACAAATAATCATGTGATAAAAGATGTTGACAGCATCAAGGTTAAATTACCGGGAATAGACAAAGAATACAAAGCTGAACTTGTTGGAAGTGACTCAAAAACCGATATTGCCATAATAAAAATAAGAGCGGATAAGAAGCTCATTTCCCTTAAACTTGGAAATTCAGAAAAAATCAGAGTTGGAGAATGGGCAATTGCAGTAGGCAACCCTTTTGGTCTCGAGCAGACTGTTACAATTGGTGTAGTTAGCGCGAAGGGCAGACATGGCTTTGGGATTACACAATATGAAGATTTTATACAAACTGATGCTTCAATAAACCAGGGAAATAGTGGGGGCCCTTTACTGAATATAAAAGGAGAAGTTATAGGCATTAATACGTTTATTCTTGCTCCATCTATGTCCCAGGGCATAGGCTTTGCCATACCAATCAATATGGCAAAGGATATAACCAGCGAGCTCATCGAAAAAGGCAAAGTAACAAGAGGGTGGTTGGGAGTTATTATACAGCCTGTAACTGATGAGATTATTAAAGCTTTTAACCTATCAACTCAGAATGGAGCACTAATCAGCGATTTTACATCTGATGACAGTCCTGCAAAAAAAGCAGGCATAAAGCAGGGAGACGTTATAGTAGAGTTTGATGGAAAAAAGGTAAAGGATAGCTCGGATTTGCAAAGGGTAGTTGCTCATACAAAAATAGGCAGAAAGATCCCGATCACAGTTATAAGGGGAGGAAAAGAAAAAGGTCTTCACATAATAATAGAACAAATGCCTGAGGAATTAGGTGAATCTCCAGTTGTTTCTCAACCTGAAGAATCATGGATAGGTCTGGAAGTTCAGAATATCTCAAAAGATATTGCTTCCAGACTTGGAATAAAAGACACTGAAGGTGTTATTGTAACAGATGTTTCTACTGAAGGTGCAGCAGTAGATGCTGGAATTAAAATAGGTGATATTATTAGAGAAATAAATGGGCAGAAAATACTTGATTTAGGCGACTATAACACTGCCATCGATAGAATCAAGGACAAAAGTTCTGCAGTATTTCTTGTAAGACGAGGCAAATATTCAACATATGTAATTGTCAAACGTTGATATTCTTCTGCAATTATTCTGTAATACCAAAATGATAATGTCCTAATTAGCCAAAATAGAAATGTCCGCTTTTAAGGAAGCTATAATACCCGATTTGAGAGGAGGGTATTATGGCAGAAAGGGACATAATCATGGCGAGTCAAAGGGAATTAAAGCGT
>JBDRTG010000008.1:0-49842 GCA_043824255.1 bacterium | reverse complement strand
AAGGAGTTATCCACAATATGCACAGAATTAACAAAAAGAAAAAGTTTGATCAAAAAGAAAAACTTACTACTACTAATCTTAACAAAATAGGACATTTCTACTTTGGTAAGAATAGGACATTTCTATTTTGGCTTGACATTTATCTTGACAAAGAATAGTAATATACTCACACTGGTTGAAATATGGATATGTCCGAAATTTTTAAGATTTTTACGAGTTTTGGCGCAGGGCTTCTGTCCTTCTTCTCACCCTGTATATTACCTCTTATTCCTGTATATATTTGTTTTATTACGGGAATATCAAGTGAAGAATTAGGTAATTTGAGTAATAAAGACCTCAAAAAAAGAAAACTAATTCTAACAGAAACCATTCTATTTGTTCTTGGCTTTTCATTGATTTTTGTTCTTATGGGTGCTTCAGCCAGCTTTTTAGGCACATATCTCTTTGCTAAACAGAAAATCATAAGAATCATTGGAGGTATAATAGTCATTTTGTTTGGACTGCATATCAGCGGCTTGTTTAATATAAAGTTCTTGCAGTATGAAAAAAAACTGCATCTTAAAAGCAAGCCTGTAAACAAGTTCGGCTCTTTTTTAGTAGGCGCGGCTTTTGGTATCGGTTGGACACCATGTGTTGGTCCTATATTAGGCAGTATTCTTATGCTTGCAGCTAATGATGCCACTTTAAGTAAAGGTATCCTGTTATTGAGCTTTTATTCTCTGGGATTGGCCTTGCCGTTTCTTTTACTCAGTACAGGGATAGGAAAGGCACTGATTCTGTTATCCAAGATAAAGAGACATTTCAGACTAATTTCAAGCATAAGCGGTATATTGCTTTCTGCTATTGGAATATGGATTATAATAGGAGCATTATCTCAGCAGTAATTATTAATTTCAAATTTTTAATAAAGGAAAATAGCAATGCGAAAAGAGACAATTAGCTTTTTAATCACTGTAACAGTTCTTTTATTTTTAGTAATAAACACAGGTGCACAAACTACATGGATTCATGATTATGACCAGGCATTAAAAGACGCTAAAAAATACAACAAACCAATTCTCATCAATTTCACAGGTTCGGACTGGTGCAGTTGGTGTATTAGATTAAAAGAAGAAGTATTCAGCAAACCTGCATTTAAAAATTATGCCAGCAACAACCTGATATTACTTGAATTAGACTTTCCCAGAAGAAAACCTCAATCACCAAAGATTAAAAAGCAGAATAACGACTTAGCAAAAAAATATAAAATAAGAGGATATCCCACTATAATATTAATTAATCACAAGGGTGACGTAATTGCAAGAACAGGTTATAGAAGAGGAGGGCCTGATAAATACATTGAACACTTAAAAGAATTAATATCACAAAAAACTAATTAAGAACGATAATTTATAGAACGTCGTTACTAGCAAATTATATCCCTTAGTTTGATTATATCATCTATAATAAAATCTGGTTCTGCTCTAATTATATCCTCTTTTTTGCTTACTCCATAAGTAACAGCGCAGGTGAGTGTACCTGCATTTTTGCCGGCTAATATATCTATATCCATATCACCAACCATTATAGATTTTTCCTTATTTATATGAAATCCCTGCATTGTTTTACATAAGTAGAATGGAGAAGGTTTTATGTACTCAACTTCATCTCCCCCTATGATATTCTCAAAATAATCATATATTGCCAACGACTTTAAATTAGATACAACTTCTTCATGATTTTTATTGCTTACAACAGCCTTTTTCTTATCTTTAAAATATTCAAGAACTTCTTTTACATTCGGATATAAGATAGAGTTATCTGAGGAATGTTTCTTGTAGTATTCCCCAAACACAGAAACAGCTTCTTTTAGAAAATTTTGTTTATCCTCTAGTAACTTCTTTACTAAATGCTCTCTCCCTTCTCCTACATAAGAAGTTATCTCTTGCTCACTTTTTGTCTTAAGTCCAAAACTTTTTAAAGTAAAATTGCCAGCATTGGCTATATCTTTCATTGAATCAACCAGCGTGCCATCCAAATCAAACATAATAAGTTCTATATTCTTTTTCATATTTCCAAGAAGTCTTTTACCTCATTAACATCAAAAGTATGTCTGCATTTTGGTAAAGCATTTATAAACGATCTTCCATAATATCTGGTTTTAATCCTCGGGTCTAGAATTCCCACTATGCCTCTATCTGATTTACTCCTTATAAGTCTTCCACATCCCTGTTTAAACATCATTATTGCCTGTGGCACCTGATACTCTATAAAAGAATTCTCATTTCTTGATTCTATAAGTTCCATTTTTGCTTCTGTTATAGGATCATCCGGAACAGAAAAAGGCAATTTTGTAATGATTACACATTCCAAAGATTTTCCCGGAACATCTATGCCTTGCCAAAAAGTAGTTGTTCCCAATAAAACAGAATTCTTGTTTTCTTTGAAATTTGCAAGTAACTCGTAACGAGGTTTATCTCCTTGCCTTAATAAATTTATATCTTTATAACTTAAGACTAAATCATTAAATATAACATTTAACATTTTGTAACTGGTAAACAATATAAATATTCTCCCTTTCATAATATCTATTATCTTTTTGATGTGTTCAAGGACTTGCCCCTGGAATACTTCAAATTTATGGTTTGGGTCTTCTATCTTCTTTGGAAGATATAAAAGAACATTTTTTTCATAATTAAAAGGGGACCCTAGCAGCAGTTCATCACAGTCTTTTATCCCGAGACGCTTCTTTATAAATTCAAAATCATTATTTGTAGATAATGTAGCAGAGGTAAGTATAATTGGTTTTATTTTGCTGAATAATTGCTTATCTAACTCATCTGCAATTTCTATTGGTGAAGCAAAAAGCGAATATTTTACAACTCTTTTTCTTTTTGATATTTCAATCCAATAAACATAATCATCCTTTGTCTGATTTAAAATAAACGACATGGCTTTTGATATATCAACACACTTCTTTGCATACGATTTTATTAAAATTTCGTCTTCTTCGCCTTTTACATAATCCAATAATTCGGATAAAGAGTCTGCAAGACGTTTTAATGGTTCTTCTAAGTAATTAAAAACAATATTTTTTGCCCTTATCCTTTTTGAGTCATTTTCTGCGCCGAATATTTGGCTTATCTCCTGAAAAAAATTCCGAAATGCTTGCTCTGACTCAGTCAAATACTCCCTAATATTCTTTGTTGTTTGAATATTCAGATTCTTAAATTTGATTAATAGTCCTTTGTTTGTTTTTGGATTATATATTGAATCAAATAGATATTTAATTTTTGAATTGCTTAGTTCTATGCCAAGGTAGCTTGTTGCTATCTTTTCCAGTGTTTGAGCCTCATCAAATACTACAGCGTGAAAATTTGGCAAAACCTGACCGTCTGAAGCAAGATTAGTAAAAAACAGGGAATGGTTTGTTACTAAAATATGAGATTTCCTCTCCATGTTCTTCGCTCTTTTATAGAAACAATCATCTTTAAAAGAACACTTCTTTCCCAAACACAAATCTGGTTCTCTGCATACATTATTCCATACTCCGCTTTTGGGAACAAAATCTAAATCCGATTTGATTCCCGATTTGGTTTTAGAAGACCAATCAAGTATTTTCGCCATCTCATTGAACTGAGCATCTGAATCAAGCAAATCGTATATATATTTACTATTAAGGCGTCTTAAACATAAATAATTTTCAGAACCCAGACATAATGCGTAATTAAATTTTATCCCCAGCGATCTTTTCAAAAACGGCAGATCTTTTAAACATAACTGATTTTGGAGCGTCTTTGTATAAGTTGAAATTATAACTTTCTTATTATTTTCAGCGGCATAAATTATAAAAGGTATCAGATACGCAAGGCTTTTCCCTATTCCAGTGCCTGCTTCTACTACCAGGTGTTTGTTGAGTTTAATAGCCCCGCCAATCGCTTCTGACATTTGAAGCTGCTGAGGTCTTAATTCGTAATCCCGCAGTCTTTGAGAAATAATGCCGCCATGGTCTAATGCGTTAATACTTCCCCTCTCTATCTGCTGTTATATACTCCATACAAAAATTATCCTTGCCGATTAACGCCTGAGTTGCATAAATTGTTGAGACCATATCTGCTTCCGTAGGATCAATAATTGCCGCATCGAGTCCCGCATTGATCATCAGACTTAAAAAGGATCTGTTAATATGATTTCTTTTAGGCAGACCAAAGGATACATTGCTAAGACCGCATATTGTATGAGCTCCTTTCAATTCTTTCATTATAATGCTCACTGCCTGAAGCACATAACTTACCTGATCAGGATTTGTGCTTATTGGCCTTATTAATGTATCAAAATAAACTCTGTCCAGAGATATGCCTTCGGATGTCAATCTATCTGCCAGCTTCTTTGCTACATCAACTCTTTTCTCAAGATTATCAGGCATTCCCGAATCATCCATAGTAAGAGCCACTATCTTGGTATTATATTCCTTAACCAATGGCAAAATATTATCAATTCTATTTTTTTCACCTGTTATTGAATTAACAATAGGTATGCCATTCTTACTTCTTTTAAGCGCAGATTCAATGGCCTTAGGATTGGCACTATCAATACATAATGGTTTATCTGTAACTTCCTGCACAGTGTCCATAAGCCATTCCAGGTCTCCTATCTCTCCAGATACGCTTGTTCCTGCATTAACATCTATATAATCAGCACCTGCTTTATCCTGCATCCTAGCTTGCTCCTGAATATATGCCTTATCCCTCTCGCTAACAGCCTTGTTAATGTGCTTTCTGCTTGTATTAATTCTTTCACCAATAATTTCCATTTACGTTGTCTCCTTTTTGTAATAAAAAAATTATATCAGCAAAGCATGTGTTCAGCAATATTTTTTCCCTCAATCTCCGGGACCTGTACTGCCTTCCGGTTTGCCCGGATAGCCCAAAGCTTCACGGGCTGCCCAGCCAGCACAATTGAGCGTTTTGAGACACTTCAGGAATGAAGGAATTCCGTTTGATTCATCCCACATCGGCATCAATACAATAACAGAGACATCGAATTCCGTATCATAGACCATAAGCGACATATATCCATGGATCGCCCCGTTGTGGCCAACCCCTAAATTTTCCGCATGAAGACAACCGAGCGAATATCCGGTGTCGCCCGGTGACGTGTCCGTTATCATAAGCTCAACGCTTTCGGGCGAAAGCACATTTTCGCCCTTGATCAGGGAACGGATATATGTAGTTAGCTCGTTCATTGTTCCGTATCCGTTTCCTTCGGCCACGTGGGCGCTCATGTTATTGGTGCAGTTTAAGTTAGTTTCTCCATTCGGTGCCGTATAGATGGTGCCACAGACAAAAGGCATTGGTAGCCGATTGTCACCGGCAAGGGACGGGAAATTGATCATAAGCGGCACCGGTGCGGTGTCGCCGTAAATATAGTCGCGGAGGTAATCTCCATAAGTTTTGTTGCTGCCGCTTTGATAGGTGTAGACTCGGGCGATGATCTCGCTTAAGATCGTAAATCCGGTATTGCTGTAGTGATAATTGACAGTGCCCGGAGCAAAATAGGAAAGATTGTGGATAACATTTTGTTCAACAAGTTCGGCAGCAGAAAACTGGTGATTCGGGTCTTGCTCCAGCTTGTATTGTACATAGCCCATGCCATTGCAACCGGGAACCGGGTCGTTGTCCACGTCATATACGCCTGCGTTGTGCTGCAACAATTGCTCTATGGTGATTTGATCTTTGTATGGAATGTTCCATGATTCAGTTGTGGGTACGTAGGGGATATTGCTTCCGGGAATGTTGTCAACAATACGGTCTGTGTAATCCAGCCAGCCGTTTTGATTCATATTTAAAATTGCAGTTGCCGTAAAATTTTTTGTGTTGCTGGCAAAGCGGAAATAGGTATCAGGTGTGACCGGCTCCACCCCATGTGCGACGGAGCTGGTAAAATAGGATGCATCGGGAGTCTTGATCAGGACACTTAGAGAAGGGACCGTTTTATTTATTGTGGTTTCCAACGCTAAGCGCACTCCCTCCACGGCCCGATTCAATTGATTCTGAACGGTCGGTGTTCTATCGTTGTTTGACTCGCATGCACCCAAAATCAATGAGATACTGACGACTAACAGCAGGGGTATTTTTCCCATTTTTCTCCTTTTTCTTTAATTTTGCGACTGCCTAAATTACTTACTATCTACTATGTTTCTTATAGCTCTTATATGTTCAGGGGTTGTACCGCAGCATCCTCCTATGATATTTGCTCCAGCATCTATGAGTTCAGGAACCTTTTTTGCCATATCTTCAGGTGTCTCTCTAAAACAAGTTTTTCCGTGTATTAGCTCCGGCACCCCGGCATTAGCATGAACAAGTATTGGTTTAGAAGAATATTTCCTCATTTCCCTGACAATGTCTACCATAGGGCCAATTCCATTACCACAATTTGTTCCTATAATATCCGCCCCTGCTTTTTCTAATCCAAGCGCAGCCTCTTTTATACTTACACCCATCATTGTTTTATACCCCTGCATTCCTTTATCAAATGTCATTGTAGCAATAACAGGAACAGCTGTGTTTTCCTTTACAACCTTTATAGCGATAGAAATTTCTTCAAGAGACGTCATGGTTTCTACGCATATTGCATCTGCTCCACCTTGTATTTGAGCAAGAATCTGTTCCCTAAACACATCATACATTTCATCTTCCGTTACAGTCCCCAGCGGTCGCATAAACTCTCCTGTTGGTCCAACAGAGCCTGCAACAATTCCTTCGTATTGTACAGCAGCTTTCTTAGCCAGGCTAACACCTGCTTTGTTGAATTCAGCAACCTTTGCTTCTAAACCAAATTTTGCAAGTTTAAATCTGGATCCACCAAATGTGTTCGTTAATATCATATCACTTCCGGCTTTTAAGTAAGCTTCTGCAATTGCCCTGACTTCTCCCGGATGAGTTATATTCCATTCTTCAGGGCACTCCCCAAGCCCCAAACCTTTGCGTTGAAGCATGGTGCCCATAGCACCATCAGATACCAAAATTTCGCCTTTTTTAATACGGTTAAGTAATAAACTCATAACTCAATTCCAAGCCTCGCTTTTATTTCCTTATCATACGGATGTTTAATTTTCACACACTCTGTTACTAAATCAGCAAGCGCAACAATCTCTTTATCTGCCCCTCTACCGGTTAAAACAAGTTCTGTTTTTTGAGGTTTATTTTTAATAAGTTCCACAACTTCTTTTTTATTTAGCAAACCTTTCTTAACCAACAGATTCACTTCATCAAGTATCACCAGATCATAATGCTTTTGTTCTATCTCATTAGCAATCTCATCTATAATCTCCTTAAAAAACTCCTTTGCTTTTTTTGCTTCCTTCTGCGTTAACTTTAGGAAAGCATAATCTCCGCCAAAACAATTAATATCAACTCCCAGCTTTTTTAGGGCAACTTGTTCTCCTGAACTATCATCTTTTTTTAGGAACTGTATTATGTAAACATTCAATCCTCTTCCCCTAGCACGCACTGCATGGCCAACAGCTGCTGTTGTCTTGCCTTTACCATTTCCGGTATATACCTGAACAAGCCCTTTTTTTAACATCACCTGGATTTTGTCATTTGTCATCGTTATTCTTCTATTCACCTCAGTGGTTGATCCCAGAATTGTCTGCCCATTTCTTGTGTATCACCCAATTCTGTTTTCCACCGAAGAAGTTCTTTGTGCAATGATTTTACTGTTTTTCTGTGCTCCGGGTCGTTAGACATATTGTTTGTCTCCAAATAATCATCCTTAAGGTCAAAAAGCTGTGTTGTTCTTTTCCTGTTCACAACGTACTCGATCAGCTTGTAACGATCCCTTCGAACTGCGCGCTGCACGCCTTTATATGCGAAATGAAGTGTGTCACGAACCGTTGTGGAGGTGTCACGGATAACTGGCATAAGGCTCTTTCCCTCAACCGAATCAGGAACCATAAGACCGGTCAGATCACATAGTGTCGGAAAGATGTCCAGAAGATAGCAGAACGCGTCTGTTTTCTGTTCTTTTGGTATTCCAGGCCCACAGATGATCAGCGGGACACGCACGCTGTGGTCATATAGATTCTGCTTGCCCATGAGACCATGCTGGCCAACAGCCAGACCATTATCGCCAGAAAAGACAATAATCGTGTTCTCGGCTTCTCCGATTTCCTCAAGAGCATCTAGCACCCGCCCAATCTGTTCATCAAGATGAGCAATGATTGCGTAGTAATCAGCGATATGCTGTCTCACAGCTTCAGGTCGACGTGGGTGGGCTTCCAGCAACTCGTCACGAATGAACAGCTCACCATTGTCAAACGCATGCCTTATACGAAAATTAGACGGCAATGAAACATCATTAGCATTGTAGCGTTCACGAAATCGTGCCGGATACTGACGCGGGTCGTGTGGTGCTACATAAGCAACGTACATGAAAAATGGCTTGCTTTCCTTTCCATCGTTGGAATTCGGATACTTTCGAAGGAACTCGATAGCTGACTTAGAGAATACTTCACTGGAATGTCGACCATTTTCCTTAACTCTCTCATAGGGCGCAGGATACACATCGATGGGACCGGAACAGTTATAGCCTTTCTCCTGCTTATACTTTCCAGTCGGATCAAAATCGTGAACTGGGATGTGCCAGTGACCGTTGCATGCTTCGTACCAACCGCCTCTCTTATTGAAGCCGAAAATCTTGGCACCTTCGGAAAAACATCGTGTGTACGACTCCCTGTCCTGATGCCATTTGCCCACGTGAAAAGTAACATAACCCGACTTGCGGTACAGCTCAGGCAAAGATGTATGTTCGATGGGAATTGATTGCCCTTGTCCCTCAATAGAGAAAAGTGTTCTCCCAGTTAGCATCATTGCCCGACTGGGCATACAAACTGCCCCTGCTGTCCCCCCCATTATATGAGCATGAGTAAAGCTTGTGCCCATGCGCACAAGCTTGTCCATATTAGGCGTCTGAATCTCTGAATTGCCAAGAGCAGAGATCGTGTCGAATCGCTGATCATCAGTAAAGAAAAAAAGAATGTTTGGCCGTTTCATTTTCCTGCCTCCTTAATTATAAAATATATCTTTTTTATATCTACACTTTTTCTCACTAATAAAGCCAATTTATCATACTCTTGTTCCTTATCAAATAAATTATTTAATCCTCTTTCTGGTAACTGCTTGGATTTTCTTATATTATTTAAAAATGCAGCCCTAAAATTATTATTATCAAAAATTCCGTGAATATATGTCCCCCATACTCTTCCCTCACGACTTTTTGTCCCGTCTTTTATGTTAACCCTTTTGCCAGACCTCTTAAATATCTCAAAAATTGGTTTCGTTGTATTGCCTAACCGCGTCTGACCCATATGTATCTCATAACCATGTATTACGCCTGAGGAGAAAAGGTTATCATATGCTTTTATCTGATGAGTTTGTTTTTCTTTTTTTATTGTTGTAGTTATGTCCAATAGACCTATCCCTTTTATATTTGTTTTTTTAGTTTCAATATGATCCGGATCAATAATTTCTTTACCAAGCATTTGATAGCCGCCACATGTACCAATTATAGAAACTCCCTTGCTGCTGCATTCCTTTATTTTTGGTATAAACCCACTCTTTCTCAGAACTGCCAAATCATCTATCGTATTTTTACTGCCGGGAATTATGATAACATCTGCATGTTTAAGCTCATCAGCCCGCTTAATATACTCAAGCTCCACACCGTGTTCCTTCTCCAGCATGTCAAAATCTGTAAAATTGGAAATGTGCGGCAAATAAATAACTCTTATCCTTATATCATCCTTATCTCTCACAGGAGAACTACTTTTGTAAGGATCAATGCATACAGAATCTTCTTCCTGAATCTTTATATCAGTAAAATACGGGATCACGCCAAGAACAGGTTTCTGCGTCCTTTTCTCCAAAAATGTTATTGCGGGTTCCAAAAGACTCCTGTCTCCTCGAAACTTGTTTATTAAAAATCCCTTAACACGTTTTTTCTCTTTATTTGATAGAAGCTCTATAGTGCCAACAAGCCACGCAAAAACTCCGCCCAGATTTATATCGCCGACAATGATTACAGGCGCATCTATTTTTTCAGCAATACTCATATTCACAATATCATTATCCCGCAAATTAATCTCTGCAGGAGAACCTGCTCCTTCTATTACAATTATATCGTTTTTTTCTGCAAGCCTGTTAAAGGCCGCTACTACTATATCCATCAACTTTGGCTTATGCTTATGGTATGTAACACTATCCATATTTCCAACAGGTTTTCCCATGACAATAACCTGACATCCCACATCCGATGATGGTTTGAGTAAAACAGGATTCATATCGACTGAGGGCTCTATTCCACAAGCTTCTGCCTGAACAACCTGGGCTCTTCCCATCTCTTCACCGTTTTTGGTTACAAAGGAATTCAAAGCCATATTCTGCGCCTTAAATGGTGCTACTTTATAACCATCAGCCGTAAATATTCTGCACAGCGCAGCAGTAACTACACTTTTGCCCACATAAGAACCAGTTCCCTGAATCATTATTGTCTTTGCTGACATGTGTCTCCTAATATTCTACTGTAGAACTTTAGCCTTTTCTTCTTCTGAAACCACCAGTATGTATGGCTTAGAAGAAATAGGATTTTTTTCAACTACTACTGTCGTGTTGTAAACATCCTCAATAATCTGATATGTTAATACTTCCTGTGGTGTGCCAACTTTGTGAATAAGTCCATTGTTAAGAAGAATTAATCTATCGCAATATTCGCTTGCCAAATTAAGGTCGTGCAAAACCACAATGACAGTAAGTCCCTTTTGCCTATTTAACCTTCTTACAAGATCTAAAACTCTAATTTGATGTGTTATATCTAAATGAGCAGTAGGTTCATCTAAAAGAAGTAGTCTCGGCTCCTGAGCAAGGGCGCGGGCAATAACTGCAAGCTGTCTTTCTCCACCGCTTAACTCTCCTATAAGCCTGTTCTTAAACCTGATAGTATCCGTTAAAATCATTGCTTCTTCAGCAATCTCCTCATCGTGTTTGCTTTCCAAAAATTGAAACTGCCTGCGATAAGGGATCCTCCCCAGAAGAACGAATTCTTCTATGGTCATATTATATCCTATCTCAGAACTCTGAGATACAAAAGCTACTTGTTTTGCGAATTCTCTAAATCCGAATTTCAATATATCCTTTCCTTCAAAAAGAACCTCGCCTTTCCGCAGTTTAAGTATTTTGGTTATTGCCTTAAGTAAAGTTGTTTTTCCTGAGCCATTAGGGCCAATTATACCCCAGAGCCCTCCATTTTCTATTCTGAAATTAATCCGGCTTAGTACAAATTTTGAGTCATATCCACAGGTTAGATCTTTTACTTCAAGCATTAATTTCCGCCTCCTAATACAACTTGTTTTTTGCTAAGAAAATAGACAAAAATTATTCCTCCCACAATTCCTGTAATCACTCCCACAGGAAGTTCCAAAGGAGCAATAATTGTTCTGGCTAAAGTATCGCAAAGTATAAGAAATACCCCGCCTGCGAGAGCAGATGTAATAAGAAGTATGCGGTGATCCCCTCCAACAAACATACGCATAAAATGCGGAACAACCAATCCAACAAAGCCAATGACTCCCGCAACTGAAACCGCACAACCTGTGAGTAAAGAAGCAAGTATAAACAGCAATCTCTTTGTCTTTTCTGTATTTATGCCTAAATGCAAAGCCTCTTCTTCTCCTAAAGCAAGTGCATTAAGCTCTGTAGCGAATAAGTAAGATATGAACAACCCCAAGACAGATATTAAAACTATTACCTTTATGAGAACCAAGTTCGGCTCTTCTAAAGAGCCCATTATCCAGAAAATAATTCCATGAAGGTCCTCTGTGCGAGATATAGCCATAATAAGCATAATTAGGGATGAGGAGATAAAACTTATCATTACCCCTGTAAGAAGAAGTCCATGAATTCTTAATATGCCTCTTCTTGCGCTTAATGAGTAAACAACCATGATTACAACGATCGCTCCTAGAAATCCACTTGCAGGAATAGATAAGATTCCTCCTATTCTATTCAGTCTTAAGACGATATTTAAACACACACCCAGAGCTGCTCCACCGGAAATTCCAAGAGTATATGGTTCAACTAAGGGATTACGAAACATGCCTTGAAGGATAACACCTGCAATACTCAAGGCGCTTCCTACCGCAAAGCCCAGTATAATTCGAGGCAAACGTATATCAAAAAGGATGCTGTATTCAGTAGTGCCTCTACCTCCAAGAATTAAAGGTATGATTTTTCTAAAAGGTATACCAGCTGAGCCAACGCTCAATGAAAAAGCGCCTACTCCAAGAAGAATCCCGCATAAAATTAATATACAGATAAGCCAGCGAACTAGTTTTCTATCCATTATTCATCCTTCGCGTGGATCAATCCAACTATTTCTTCTAATACCTCAACGAAACTTACTGGTGTAGGGCTGCAAACTTTATAGGAATCAATAATATAAATTCTACCATTCTTCGCTGCATTTAACGTCTTATATTTTTGCCAGATTTTCTTTTCCTCTTCTCCGACGATGCCCATGGTCACAATAATTATTACATCCGGATTTTGCTCAAGAACCTTTTCCCTGCTGTAAAGACCTATTTTTGCCCCAGAAGCAATATTTATCCCGCCAGCAAACTTTATAAACTCATTAACAAAAGAATCGCTCGTTACTGTAAATAAAGGTTTTGCTCCCACCTGAACAAAGACTTTAGGATTTGGTAGACCTTTGACTCTCTCATTAATAGACTCCACCTTCTTTCTAGCTTGACTGAGAATTCTCTCTGCTTCCTTTTCTTTGCCAACAATTCTTCCTAGTTCTAAGAACTGATCGCAAATTTGGGAGAAACTTCCTGCAGTAGAAAAAGTAATTACCCTTATTCCAAGATTTTTCAATTTCTCTACCTGCTCAGAATTAGTCAAGGAGCTGGCCAGTACTAAGTCCGGTCTAAGAATCATAACCTTTTCTAAATTTGCTTTTGTTACTGTCCCAACCTTTTCTTTCTTTTGCGCTTCAGGAGGCTGCCTGCAGTATAAAGTGTTTCCAACCAGCCTATCTTCTACTCCCAAAAGATAAAGTTCTCTGGTCAAAGAAGGACCTAATGAAATTATCCTTTGAGGGAAATTATTCTCCGCATGAGTTGCAGAGCCGACATACAAAAGAGCAAAAATTGTGAAAAAGTAGTATGGCAATAACTTTGAATTTTGAATTTTGAATTTTGAATTTTTCATTATTGGATAAGTTCTAAAAACCAGTTTTTTTCTCTTAATATTTTCTTGCCTTTCACAAACCTCACCTGTTTTCTAAAAATAGGCCCGTCATAGACAAATGTATGATATTCTCCATTTTCTCCACAAATATCCATATTGCCCAATCTCTCAATATCTTTCACAACTTCCTTATCTAGTCTTCTTCCCAACCAACCTTCCCCCAGAAACTCAGAATTAGTAGCAACAATAATTGCCTTGAAACCAGTTTCTATAAATTCCTCCATAATTTTCTTTCTTTTTCTCTTCCATAAAGGGAATAGCGGTTTGATCTGCAACTCTTTACAAACTCTTTCTATCCAACCCCTATGCTCCTGAACATCAATATCTCCAAATACACCAGCCTGAACATCTCTATCTTTAAGAACAGTAATGGCTTTTTTGAATTCTTCCTCATAACTTTTCCCAACAGCCTTTTGAATGATAGGAATTCCGATTGCCTCTGCTTGCAGTCTCAATAAATCCGAGCTAATTCCGTGCGAACGAGAGCTTTTGCCATCTTCTGAGACCATATTTAACAAATAAGAAACCTCTATATCTTTACTCTGCGCTGCCTCATAACAGGAAAGACAGCTATCTTTTCCTCCGCTCCAGGAAACGAATGCTTTCACTTTTCCTTTCTTCGTTTGGACAACATGCCCTGCACAAAATTCCAAATTAAACCAGCAAAAAGGATCACGAGACTACTAGAATAAGGACATAACGGACATACCCCTGCGCAACTACCTATTTTCCCTTTAGTAAGAAGACTTATCAAAATACACATATTTCTTCAACCATTTTCTTGAGATAAAATTGCTGCAGCGCCAAATGCCACTGTAAATTGAGGTCTGGGAAAGATCTTAATATTTCTCATAAGTTCCTCTTTTATAGCCGAGAGCAGGCCATTGTTTGTCCCTGCTCCCCCATCCAGATAGATTTCCTCTTCTAAATATAAGCTTGCTGCAAGATTACAGACTTTTCTGGCAACTGATTTATGAAGCCCGGCTATAATATCATGAGTATTTGTCTCCACAGACAAGAGAGACATTATCTCACTTTCAGCAAAAACAGTGCAAGTACTATTGATATGAGCCGGCGACTGACTGAGAAGCCCTAACTTGCCAAATTCCCGAACAGGAATATTCAGTATCTTTTCAGCCATTTCGAAGAATCGACCTGTTCCAGCCGCGCACTTATCGTTCATTTTAAAATCTATAACTTTTCCGTCAGGAGAGAGCTTAATAATTTTAACATCCTGTCCACCTATATTGATAACAGTCCTTGCTGTCTTATCACTCAAGATATAAGCTCCGACAGCGTTAGCAGAAATTTCATCTACCATTCTTCCTGCATTAGGGAAAAGACGTTTGCCATAGCCTGTTGCTGCTATACCTGCAAGGTCTTTTTCCCGAATTGAAAGAGATTCTAATCCTTTTTTTAAAAGCCTTTCGGAAATCTCAACATACTGTGGCATTGTGGGAAGCGCTTTTGCCCAGAGTAAATTGCATTTATCAATAAAAACAACCTTTATAGCTGCTGTTCCTAAGTCAATCCCAGCTGTTATCATGCGCTCCTTTCAACAAAGTGTTTCTCTGAAAGCTTCCAGCCTGATAAGAATATTTTGTCTGTCTTCATGTGAATAATCCGTCTCTATTTTTATAAAGTGGAATCCATTTTCTTTAATCATTTTCTCAAAATAAAAACTTTCTATATCATATGGATGGCATCCTTTTAAAATATGATAGATTACACCTTTTATGTTATGGATGCGCATTGTATCCAGAATATTCTTTGCCCGTCTGTAGTTGTCTGCAAAACTTGGGCAACTACAGGAAAGTTGATATCTCTCTGCCAGCGTCTTGAGAATGCCGTGCTCTGAATAATCATCACAAATCGTTGCGCCAGTCAAATTTCTCTCAGAAGTGCATAATTCATCTCCGGCGATAAACATTCCCGCTTCCTCAATCAGCTCCGAAATTTTCAGATTTGGAAAGAAAACAGGGGAGCCTGTAAGAAACACATCGGGATTATTTTTCTTTTTGGGCATGTTATAATTCTTGAGAACCTGTTTAATCTTTTCTGTCCATGATTCAATATCGTCCAGCATAAAAGCATTCATCAGAACAATACTCCATGTGCCGGAAATAGCTCTCTTTCGCCTTAGCTCAATCAACTGTCCCAATACTCGCCACGCATTTACGTATTTCTTTATGGATAAACGAAGTTGGCGGCGGTTAAGCCGCTTGCCTACATGAGCTTCAAGGACTTTCTTTAGCTCATATACTTCTTGTATCCACCTTTCTCTACCTCTTTCACTTTCTTTGATATGCGGCAATTCCATGATGTGTATGGAATTGGCTTTATCTCCTATTATTTCAGGCAGCTTGGCGTTCCAGTCGCAGGTGGTAGGTATAACTATTAAATCGCAGAGTTTCTCCATAGATTCGTCCAGATAAAAGGAACTGAGACACGATTTTATAATAGGACATGTCAAAGATGGAACACGACCTGAAGAAAGCCTTTGAATAGCCAGTGAGCCGCTGCACAGCCTGAATGGATGAAACCCAAGAGCGTCAAAGAGTTCCAGAGGAACCTGTACGCAGTAAAGACCAGCAAGAGGCTTATTAAATCTCTCCTTAAATTTTTGCGGATAAATACCCAAGGAAAGGATCTCAAGAAAATATTCAAACTCTGAAGAAAAATCATCCCTTTCCCTAAGAGACGTAAGTTCAGTATCGTACTCATGCTGTACGTCTTTCTTTACCTTTAGCAGTAACCGCTCTTCCATGGATTACCTCCCAAATAATTTGCCGACATATTTTCTTGAGGAAGAAAAAAGCTTCCATTTCAAGAACTTAACATAGAGCGCGTTATCCTGCGGACAGGCTTCCACACATTTAAAACACTCCATGCAGTCTTGAGTAAGCACATTCTCTTTTTCTTTCTCCAAATGCACCTCTCTTATATTAACCGGACATACTCGTTGACAATTGCCACAGCCAGTACATGCATCCACCTTTTTCCTAAGTTGAATGAATCCAATGTTGTCAAAAAGGCTTATAAGAGCAAGCAGAGGACAGAACATACAAAAAAAACGATCCTTAAAAATCATTCCTATTAAAATACTCCCGGTCAGAACCATAGACAATACAGTCATGGTAATAGTTACTGGATTGGTAGGGTCAATTGCAAACTTAGAAAAATCTCCCACAAATAGAGGCATTAATGGCTTAGCCGGGCATATTTGACAAAAGGGAAGTGTGAAATCTCCGTGAAGACCGGCGTTCCCGATAAGAACAGGGACAATTACAAGATACACAAGAAATATATACTTAATTGGTTTTAATTTATCTCTTAATCTCCATGAAAATTGTGACTCTCTAATTGAAAGTTTTTTCCTTAACCATGTAATCCAGTCCTGCAAAGTACCAAAGGGACATATCCATCCACACCAAGTCTTGTTTAACAGAATAACCAGTATGAAAAACCCAAGAAACATCTTCAAAAATTTCAGACCATACATGCTAAAATAGAGATAAAAAGGTATTTCCATGCCGCATTGAGAACGCTGAAGAACCATTAAATAGCAGGCTCCTGAGAATCTACCTATATAAGGGCAGGAAAATACAGGAAGAAAATTCCCTAACTTCAGGTTTATGCCAAGATAAGCAGCATAGGTTAACAGGAAAAAACTTATGATCTGAATTAAAAAACGCAACCTGTAAACCCTCATACCCTGAACTTTCTCCTTCTTATAGCAATAATAACGAATGTAACAGCCATTGTTCCTGCGAAAATACTACTGCCAAGAATAAGATTTCTATTTCCAAACCTTGAACGATGGAATAAAAGCGTATATGAAGATTTATAAGTTATATTTCCTTCCGTTTCCTCTGCTAATATTACAGTCTGTTTGTATGCCGTTAATCCTTTTTGCCTTAATTTTTTATCATCAGACGATATATAAACAAAATTCCCTTCGTCATTGGTCTCTACATCTATAGGATTTTTATTCTCATCAGCTATATGTATCTTTTTTTTACCTAATGGATTTTTATCAAATAAAGGTGCCAATTTAACATGGTCTCCTGTCTGGGGCCAGTATGAATGTTCAGGAGCAATACATATCTCAAGCCGATTGCCAATCTCATCAGATAAAACAGGTTCTATCTCTTTCTCTTTGAATGGAGAATGTCCAAAGAGAAAGAAGGACGCTTTTGCAAGATAATTATATTCCATTTCTCCAGAACTCCTCTTTCCCTTTACAATGACTGTAACACAATTTGTTTTCAATGAATTGATTCTAACAAAGGATGTTTTTTTATCTTTTTCTATATCCGCTCCATAGAAGATATTTTCTCCATTCTCATCTTCCTTATTCAGTGTATAAAATACTTTTACATCTTCTAGGTCTGAGACATCTCCCTTCTTGTCCGGAAATCTTCCATAATGGATGGACAGAGGTTGTGTTACAGATCCATTCTTCTCTTTAATCTGCTTTTCATACTCAATCCAGAGATAATCATCTTTTGAAGAGAGAGTATAAGCGCTTGTAGCGCCTATAAGAAAAAGCAATAAGACCAAAAAAATAATTGGAAGGAATTTCTTTTCCATTATTTCTTCTGCCAGACAACTTCAAGGTCATAATAAGAAATTTGTTTATGGCATTTTGGGCAGATTACTATTTGCTTTGGGTTCATTTCTTCTGGGATATCCAGAAACGCATATTCAGTGCTGTAAGATATATGTCCGCACATTGGACATTTTAGTTTTTCTGTGGCGTATTTGCTGACAGTCCTTGCATAAGTAATATTTTTTATTTTTGGACCGCCCAGAACACCAACCAATATTATCAGTGCTATACTAAGCGCTATTGGCAGGTAATAAGCTGGTACCCTTCTCCATACAGGATTTTCAAAACGCTGATATAACTTTTTGATGGATTCTATAGATTTATTATCTCCCTGTAAGAGTTTAATACCTGCTTTAGAACCAAAACCTGTTCGCTTAGTCCACTTAACCTCTCCTTTAAACACCAGAGGTTTACTTGCCTTATGAAGATGTATCTTGAGATTTATTCTTTCACCTAAGTTAAGAATGTCTCTCAACCGCACACATATGCCACGTCTGGAAAAATCCTGCAGAGCAGCAACCTCTTTACCCAATTCCACTTTCGTCTTTTCCAGAGGAAATCTTCTGTGCTTTCTTTTTTCTTCGCTATTCATAGATATTTATTTTGTTACGGTTCATGATGTCCATAGAGTTTATTTGCAACTGCTGGGTCAGTGCTATCCTCCCCAATCCAGCCTATATTAACTGATTCATAATCCCTGCCATACATAGTTCGCGAATAGGACATCCTCTCGCCGGTGATATGCCCATCACACCATACAACATTTGCCAAACCGTTATGCCTGAAATGCATAGATGGAGAAAGTTGATTCCAACTAACACCACCTATAGTTTTGTAATATGGGGCGCTTAGATCGTAATTTTCCACAATCGCTCCGCTTCTAATTCCTGCAGTATCAGATAAAATAACAGTTTCGGAAGGATTCTTTATGTCCGAATCTTTATGTTGTTTGTAGAACCACTGACTACTTCCTAGATTACCTCCAACAAACTGTTTATTGTATCCGTAACCTCCACTTGCAGGTTGATATGCTGTTTTACTAAACTGTTTAAAATTGGGGCATGTTTTAATTTCACCCATTTTTAGATAGGAATAGATAGGACTACCTGTAAAATCAAGCTCTCCTTCTGCTGTGTACTGTGCTCCTGTCCAGAATATTTGTGGTCCACTTGGATAGGGATCTCCCTTACTCAAACCGCTGACATAGTTAGTACAGTCAGAACATAGAGGATAATATCCATCATTATCATTTTTATACATCTCTATTGCCAGAAAAATTTCTTTCAAGTTGGAAATACATACGGTCTGCCTCCCTTTTTCCCTTGCCTTTGAAAGCGCAGGAAGGAGGATTGATGAGAGCATAGCGATTATGGCTGTTACAACCAAAAGCTCCAAAAGCGTAAACCCCTTCATTCTTTTAATCCATTTTATCATCTTTTTCCCTTTTTATTGTTTGCTTTACCCTCTCTTCTCAAGAGAGGGTCAGGGTGAGTTAACTCATCCAAAAACAAAAAAGCCCAATCTTCGCAGATTGAGCTTTCTATTATAAAAACTTCCCCCTTTCCACGAAGGTACTTACCTGAACAGGCAATGGTCCGGGCTTTCTCGAAATTTTCGGGAATTACCGTTGCGGGACAGCGCCCAGAATCTCACTGGGACTTCCTTTGCCTCTCCGGCTAAAAACTAATTTTCAAAAGAACATTCTAAACTTGCTGAATTATAACACTATCAATTCGTATGTCTATAACAGATTTGTGTTTTCTTAAAGAATAAGATTAAGCATTCCTCCTACTATTAATACAGCCGCAATCATAATTGCTGATGCTTTGAGCATATCTACAAATCCCAACTCCTTTACCAATGTGCTGAAAGTAGCTATACATGGAAAATACATTGTCAAGACTATACTGGCTATTATCAGTTGCTTCAAGTTAAGGGCTAAAGGCGCTAACATTCCAACAGCCACATCTTTACGCAGGAAGCCAACTAATAGCGCTCCTATTGCTTCTTTTGGCAGTCCAAAAATTCCAGAAATAACAGGAGCAGTATATTTTCCAACGAATTGGATTATGCCCAATGTATAGAGTATGTTTACTATAAATACTCCCAAAAGCACAAAAGGAATCGCTTCTTTAATAAACCACTTCGTGCGAATCCATGTTTTTTTCAGCAGATGTGTTAGGTAAGGTCTTCGGTAAGGTGGTATTTCCATAAATATCTCCGGTGATGTTCCGCTTACCAGGTGAGCCATTAAGATTCCCAGTACCAGCCAGACCACAAAGAGTGTTCCGTAAACAACGCCTAGTCCATATACCATGTGCTCGCCCATTAATCCCACCACCATGGCTTGCAAAGCCGCGCATGGTACTGCAATAGATAACAGAGTCACCGCGATAAATCGCTCTCTTCTGGTAGCTAATATCCTGGTGGAGAGAATGCCGGGAACATTGCAGCCCAATCCCAGCATCATAGGTATTATTGCCAGACCATGTATACCTAAACGGTGCATCAGTCCGTCCACAAGGACAGCTAATCTGGGCAGATAGCCGCAATCTTCTAAAACGGACAGCATTATGTAGAAAGCAAAAACATAAGGCAATACTGCCCCTATCGGAACAAATAGACCTGTAGTCAATAGTCCAAAGGACTGACCATAATCTATTTTACCCTCTATCAGCTTACCAATTATGATATCATGGATAAGTCCATTAGATCCCAATATTGCAGACAATTTCAGCAATATTGGTGTCCACAATTTTTCAAAAACAGGTTCAAATACATAACCAATAAGTCCTTCCCCAATAAATCTGATAATTTTGAAAGTGAAGAATAATATCACTAGAGCTAGTGGAATTCCGAAGACAGGAGTCGTTGAAATATCTCCTAATCTTTCTAGGAAGGTATGGTGGTGATGACTCAATTTCTGAACTTGACCTATAATATCTCCTATAACATGCCATTTTTCTTTATCTTTGTAATCAAACTTAGAAAATTTTGCCTCTTTCAGTCTCTCAGTCAGTTTTTTTATTCCCTCGCCTGTAACTGCGCAGATAGGGATACAGGGAACACCTAATATCTCTTCCAGCTTTTGAAAATCAATGGTAATCCCTTTATGCTTGGTTTCATCCCAGAAGTTAAGCGCTATTATCATAGGTTTTTTCTTTTTTATTAATTGCATTGTGAGGTTAAGACCTTTTTCCAAATTGGTGGCATCAACAACATTAATAACTATATCTCCCCCCTCAAGCATTCTAACTGCAACTTCTTCTGCTTTATCACCAGCATCTAAGGTATAAGTTCCCGGCACATCTATTACTATCATCTCTTCTTCATCTATCCGCATTTTACCCTGCGTAAAATCAACTGTTGTACCCGGATAGTTGGAGATAATAACATTTGCACCCGTTAGTCTATTGAAAACTACACTCTTGCCATTGTTGGGATTTCCCATAAGCAATATTTTTTTCATGGTTGCTCTATCTCCACCCATATTCTCTGAGCCATACCAAAACCCACAGCAGCCCTGGTATTCCCATGACTGATAATAACAGGTCCTCTCATTAATTGCCTGCTCACTTTCTTAATTCTTTTGCCAACCCTTAAACCAAGCGTATCAAGCCTGCGAGTCATCCCGCCTCCGCTATCTATTTGAACTATTCTTCCATTTTGACCAGACCGCATATTAGCTAAAGAAATCGCTCCATTCATTTTATTTCCTCTGACACTCCTGCATCTTCAAAAGTTGCCATTTCATTTAATATCTTTATTCCTGCTTCTATTATGCTGATCCCAAGCGCTGCTCCTGTGCCTTCTCCCAGTCTCATGTTTAAGTCTAAAATTGGATTAAGTTTCATTCTATTGAGCATGTACTGATGTCCTGCTTCCACAGATTTATGCGCCGCAAAAATATAATCCTTTACCTGAGGGCATAGTTCGTATGCAATAAGAGCGCCCGCTGTAGATATTAGTCCATCAATTACAACAGGAGTATTTGCTGCCGCTGCCCCGAGCACACAGCCGCATAATCCACCAATTTCAAATCCGCCGACCTTTGCTAATACATCAATAGGATCTTTAGAATCAGGCTTATTAATATCCAATGCCTTTTTTATAACTCTAACTTTATTCTCAAATGCTTTATCTGAAATCCCTGTTCCGCGGCCCGTGACTTTCTCAACTTCAATCCCTGAAAAGGCTGCAATCACTGCACTGCTCGGCGTAGTATTCCCTATTCCCATATCACCTGTCCCTAATATATCAATCCCCTGTTTTTCCCTTTCCATAAATACTTCCATACCATTCTCTATTGATTTTACTGCCTCCTCTCTTGTCATTGCAGGACCTTTTGTCATGTTCTTGGTGCCAAAACCCACATTTTTATCTATGAAATTTTGAGTTTTTAATTTTGAGTTTTTAATTTCTGTGGCTACTCCCATATCAATGACAACTACCTTTGCTCCAACATGTTTGGCCAGAACATTAATACCTGCACCTTCTCTTAAAAAATTATAGACCATTTGAGGTGTGACTTCCTGAGGGAACGCACTAACCCCTTCTTCTACAACTCCATGATCTCCAGCCATTGTAAAAATCACTTTATTCCTGAATTCAGGCTTGAGATTTCCTGTAATTCCCACAACCTGTTTTGCGAACTCCTCTAATCTACCAAGACTCCCTCTCGGTTTGGTAAGATTATCAAGTTTTCTCTGCGCTTCATCCATAAGTTTTATATCTAACGGCTTGATTTTACTAATTACCTGTTTGATTTTGTCCATGATTTACTCTCCTATTTTATTAACAGTTTTATGCAGCACCCAAAAACTATTGACAATGCAGAACATGCATACATTATCCCTATAGAATCTTTTATGTCTAAAAGCTCCAAAGGCTTCTCAGCATCGCCTATACAAGATTTCTCAACCAGTTTTCCCTCATAATAATTTGCCCCTCCAAGTCTTACTCCAAGTGCTCCTGCAAATGCTGCTTCAGGAATACCGCTATTTGGACTTGCATGCTTCTTCCTATCTCTTAAAACTATTCTTACAGAATCCCTGAATCTCTTTCCAGAAATGAATGAAGCTATTGGAATTAAGGCCATTGATATTCGTGCAGGTATAAAATTAACGATGTCATCCAGTTTAGCTGATGCCCATCCAAGATCTATATATCTCTTGCTCTTGTACCCAACCATTGAATCAAGTGTATTTACTGACTTGTACGCCATAGATAAAGGCGCTCCTCCAATAAATGCAAAAAAAACAGGGGAAATAATTCCATCTACTGTGTTCTCCGCCACAGTTTCCACACTGGCTCTTATAATTTCTCTCTCATTTAAATCTTCAGTATCCCTTCCAACAATTCTCGACAAATTCTTCCTTGCCAGAGATAAATTGTTCTTATTTAGAGATGTATACACTCTGTTTGTTTCAATTGCGAGGTCTTTTACTGACAATGAGACAAAAACAAAATAAATACTTACTATTACTCCAAATATCCAATGCAAGCGTGCTGCAAGCCCTATCAATATAAAAACAAAAAAATATGTTCCAACTACAACCAGAAATGCCAGAATTATTCCAGCGACTTTTTTATTAGTTATAACTTTTGTTATGCCCTTTTCTAATATCTCTATTGCCTTGCCTATTAAGACAATTGGATGAGGAAGCCATTGAGGATCGCCTATAATCAAATCCAGAATATATGCAAAAATTATTTGAATTGTAATGAAATATGTCATCCGAATATATTTCTAAGAGCCTTAATCAAGAGCTTATTCTCCGCCCTTTTCTTAACTGCTACTCTTACAAACGAACTATTCAATCCCCTGAAATTGCCGCAGTTTCTTACAACAATTTTGTCCTTTATGAGAAGTTCCTCTAAATCTTCAACCTTAAAACGATCAACTAATTTAAACAGAATAAAGTTTGTACATGAGTCAAATACCTTTATGGATTTTATCTTTTTTAATTCGGAAGACAGAAAATTTCGTTCCTTAATCAAAATTCTTTTGCTTTTCTCAATATATGCTGAGTCAGCTAATAAATAAGAGCCTGCAATTTGAGCAAGTGTATTTACAGACCATGTAGGCTGAAATTTTTTTATCTTTGCGCTTAAGCGAGCAGACGCTACTCCGAAGCCAAGCCTTAATCCTGGAATCCCAAGAAACTTTGTCAATGACCTTACAACAAAAAGATTTTGTTGCCTTTGAGCTCTTGCAACTAAACTCTCTTCCTCAATCAAATCTATAAATGCCTCATCAATTACTACAAAGACATTATGTCGCTTGGCAAGATCCATGACATTATAAAGTGTATTGCGAGATATCTTCTGACCTGTTGGATTATTCGGATTACAGATAAAGAGGACTTCAACGCTCTTAATAAGACTTCTTATAGCCTGCAATTCTAACTTAAATCCTTCCTTCTCTTCCAGTTTTACGAATTTAATATCACAACCAATGTTTGACAATGCTTTCTCATATTCTGAAAACGTAGGAATAATAATCGCTGCCTTTTTGGGACGCAGCAAGTAGCATATAAGGTATATTAGTTCTGTTGCCCCATTAGATGGAACCAAACATGTTTTCTTGATGTTATACCTATCTGAGATTGCACTTATCAACTGGTTACAATCAGGATCAGGATACATGCGGATTTTATTAAAATCTTCTTTCAGAATCCGCTTCAGTCCATCTGGAAAGTAAAGTGGATTTATATTTGCGCTAAAGTCAAATATCTCATCAAGTACTATATTGTATTTTTTACTAATTCGGTATAAGTTGCCGCCGTGCTGAGGTTTCAACTAGTTCTCCTCCCCCATTCAAAAGTTTAGTAATATAAAAGGTGAACTTTGCCTTGAATCTTTTTTCTATCCTGCAAACAACTGTCTGCATATCAATCTGACCCGGGGAAAACAAAATACCAACAACTGTTCCACTATGAGCAGTATTAACTCCGCAAGCTCCTAATTCATTTGCAATTTTCATAAGATCCGTAAGCTCTCTTTTATACAGAATTTTCTGATTGAACTCAGCGCTCATTGTTGCGCCTTTTCCAAGCATATGTATGTCTTTTTTTCTGATTCCGTCTTTAACAAGCTCATAAGCCTCTCTTAACTCTAAAGCATTATTGAATTTCTTCAATATTTCATTACGTCTGGAATTAAACTCAAGAGTATTAACTCTTCCACCTAAATCAATAACCAATATATCCATCTCAGGAGGAGGGCCAATATATTCCTTTATTGCGCCACTTATATGATCAAAAGTCAGCATGTCTTTAAACATCAAACCGTCTGTTGGCTCAATAGAAACTGCTATTCTGACAATTTCCAAAGGGGTTATATCTCTGCCTAAAGCCTTCGCTGTGCCAGTGCAGGTTCCAACTATGTCCGCAGTACTGCTGCTCATGCCTTTTTCCTGTGGAATTTCAGAATCTATACATATTTCCCCGCCACATTTAAGCATACCAAAATAATCCAGAATCTTTCTCATAGCCTCGCAGGACTTATACTTATCATCAGGTGCCTCTATTCTGGAATTTGATTCATCTACATTAACCTCAACATATGAATAGACATTCACAGGACATGTTATAAGAAGATGTGTCCCATCAAGCACACCCTGCCACAATTCTCCACATGAACCAGGAACCTTTACCACTGCCTTCATATATCACTTATAAAATAGCAATCTAATAGTCCTTTTTTAAAGATAACTCTATATGAGTATTTCGCCACTTTTTATCATTCTGCACTGGATAATCCTTGCGATAGTGAACTCCTCTAGTCTCCTTCCTGATAAGAGCCGCTTTCTGGACAAGCCCTGCTACAAGAAGCATATTTTGAAATTCCCAATCCCTGATATCTGAAAATTCTTTCCTCATTACATATGAAGACCAAAAATTAATTTCTTTCTGAGCTGCCAAAAGACCTGCCTCATTTCTTTCAATACCCACATACCTTGTCATTAAACTTTTTAGAGAAGCTTTAAGATCTCCTATATCCAGTTTTCTTGCGCTAACTGGGTCTAATACATTGCTTATATCCGGAGTCCTCTCAAATCGCTTTCCACCATCCATATCCTTGCCTGCAGATTGCCCTGCTCTATAGCCAAAAACAAGTCCTTCAAGTAGAGAATTGCTCGCCAGTCTGTTAGCACCATGAACCCCTGAAGAAGCTGTCTCTCCGCACGCATATAGATTTTGAATATTAGTTTTCCCATTTTCATCTATTTTAATTCCTCCTATCATATAATGAGCAGTAGGCCGAACAGGTATAAAATCCTTTTTAATATCTATGCCAAAAGAAGAACAAACCTCCATTATATTCGGGAAACGATTTTCTACTAACTTATAACTTAAGTGTGTAAGGTCTAAATAGACTCGTGTATCAGCAGTTTCTCTCATCTCTTTCAGAATTGATCTTGACATCACATCACGAGGAGCAAGTTCTCCATCCTTATGATATTTAAACATAAATCTCTCACCATGCTTGTTTCTCAAGACTCCGCCTTCACCTCTAACTGCCTCAGAGATTAAGGTGCGTGATAGGCCTGCTACATATAAAGTAGTAGGATGAAACTGAACAAATTCCATATCTATAAGCTCAGCGCCCGCTCTATAGGCAAGCGCCATGCCGCATCCTGTAGCAACAGGGGAATTCGTTGTCTCCCGATAAACCTGCCCAATTCCACCTGTGGCTAATATTACTTTACGCGCATAAACTATCTTCTTCTTATCATTTTTCACATTAACAACAGCGCCAAAACAAGTTCCGTCTCTATGAAGTAAATCTATGGCAAAAGCATGCTCTAAAATCTTAATATTAGTGCTCTGCTTGACTTTTGCTATCAGTGCTCTTTCTAATTCTATACCCGTAGCATCGCCTTTTGCATGAATCACTCTTCGTATGCTATGGCCTGCTTCCTGAGTAAAAGAGAGAGAATTTCCCTGCTTGTCAAATTCCGCTCCCCATTGGATCAATTCCTTGATACGGGCAGGTCCTTCTTCTACTATTATTTTGACCGTCTTCTCGTTGCATAACCCGCACCCAACTCTTAATGTATCCTCTATATGCCCATTAAGCGAATCATTCTCTGATAATGCTACAGCTATTCCACCCTGTGCTTTTTGAGTGTTGCTTTCGCTGAGTTTATCCTTGGTTATTATAGTTACCTCTCCGTATTTTGCCGCCTGAATAGCAGCAGAGAGTCCGGCTACCCCGCTTCCAATAACTAAAATATCAGTTTTGATAGACGGCAGGTTTTTTGAATTGAAGGATATTAAGAATTTATTCATAAGCCGCATTCTACATTGCCTATAAAACAGTGTCAAATAGGAAGATAATTACAGTTAAGCAGAAACAGCCTCACATGTGTAAATTCGGTAGTGCAAGTTCGCCTGAAATCCAGACGGCATGAGTCGAAAGACGTCTTTCATCACGCCGAATTCTTTCGCCATTATATCGCGTATATAAGCGATATCACTTGTGTTCAGAGCATACCTCTGGCCCAATTCATCCGAGGTCAACAGGAGCGAACGCGCAGGAGTCGTATCCGTTACGCGCCAGCGGGAATCCGTCATGTGTCTCTGCAAGTCTTTAACCGTGGGATACCATTTGTTAGTACGCATGTGTCTATACAGCGCATTGAGGCAGACAGCTTCTTCCTCGTTGTCAAACGACGCAGTCTGATGCACAAAAAACTCACCTGCTTTTGCCTGACTGCGAAGATAGCACAATAAAGGCGACAAACCATCTTCCCCGAAGTAGTGGAGAACGGACCGCATCATGAATAAAACCCGTCCATCTTTGGACGCAACATCACTGCGCCTGAACTTATCTACTGAGGTGCAGACAGAGGAAATGTTTTCCTTATTTGACAAAGCAAGTTGGGCATCTGAGCAGTCAATGTTCACAAGAGCTGTATCAGCGCCGATTCCCTGCGCTCTCAACTGAGACAGCAGAAAACCCGTTCCTCCCCCTAAGTCCACAACCACATCCGCCGGAGATTTTACCAGAATGTTTTTTATTGTTTTGACCAGAGGACCTGCAGTCGCGGGGTCAGAGAAATAGCCGCTGTACATCGCGCCCCATCTCTGCCCATGAACAACCGTTTCCGTTCCGATTCCTTTTTTCTTATTATAAGACCAGGATAGTGCCATTCGGAATCCATTTAGCATATATCCTTTTAAAAGTCCCATCCTTTTTTATATTGATTATTAAACAATAACTTCTGCCATGATATTATCATGGTTTATCTAATTCACAAACTTTTTCAATTCGCTAATAATTAACACCATTCCTTCTGTATCCAAACAGCAGTATTTCAACAGGTTCTTTCTTATTTCTTCTTTGTTGTTTGACTTACTTTTAATGTGGCTTTGAAAGAACTGCATACTTGCATCTTCCCCGGTTGCGATCTCCATTCCTTCGTAGCTTTCTCCCGTAATCGCCGGAAGGACTTTTTTCATAGAGGCGCTGCCTTGCTGAGATGGATTATAGTAGTAAAAGTTTCTGAAAGGAATTAGCAGGTCTACTATTCCTGGAAGTATTCCATTGACCCAATTCTGATATTTGGGGAAATCTCTTGCCAGCTCACTTAAAACGCCTTTCTCAAATGGTTGATTATAAACAACAATACTGCTCTTAGTTCCAAGAACCTCTTTTAGATTTTTTAATAATGCAGGTCTCGGGTCTTCACTTCCTTCCGCAAGAAATTCAAAATGCTCTGTTTTGTTATCTTTCTGCTGAATATGGAGAGAATACTGAAACGGAATCTTCTGATATGGCCTGGAATTATCGTATTCGGGAACCGCAGGAGAAAAGGTCTCGAAATCCAGATAATAGAGAGGATAATTCAATGTATCAAGAAACTGCTTTATCCCTGAAGGCTGAACGTGACATTCTCCTGTTTGCCCGCACTTCTTCTGGATATCCTGCTTATCTGTAAGTCTAAAATCATCCGGAATATCCGCTATGCTGTGTACGCCGTTATTGAAGAGCTCAGCGCTTTTTCCCACGCCTCCGCAGAGTGTGAAAATATTATTTTCAGGCAGGAATTCCCAGCATTCATCTTTTAAATTGCATGTATAAGGAGAATCGCAGTGTCTGCCTATCAAAACCGAAGGGCATCTGCTCAATCTTACGGCATCAGCCATCTTAGCGATTCTCTCCTGAATACCCTGCTGAGCTTCAGCCACTTCAATGGTTATATCCTGAATGGAGAACAATTCCCCAACATTAATATCGCCCTGCCTGACATATTGGTTATTGATAAAGCATAAACGGCATTTTGCGATCTTCAGCCCTGCCATTTCACAGCAATGTTTTTGAAAAGAAACATCGTGGACATTCTCTTCTTTAACCTTTGTTCCTGATTTGACTTCAATGATATCAAAGCTCCCGTCATCATTTGGCTTGAGAACGTCAATTCTTGAGTAGCAATTATTAGCCATGATCCCTGCTTCAAAGAGCGGCACATTTTCTGACAGACTATCCTTTGTCAAATAAATATTCCGCATGAAATCATCAGTCAGAATATCAATGCCTTCGGGAAATAATTGTTTAGCCAGGATCCCAACTTCAGTTCCAGCATCCATTCTAAATTGAGCATCCTCAGCCGGCGCAGGAATCCTATCCTTCGCTTTGACAAGCATCCATAATAGTTTTGAACACTGAAGCCCTGCAAGGTATTTTGATTTGGTTAAAAGAGCCATGCTGTTATCCTAAAATATCCTTCTGTCATTGCAAACGAAGTGAAGCAATCTTGCGTTCTTTTTTACGGTTTGCTTTCCTTTTCTATGTTCTCTTTTTTCTGATTTGCCCATTCTAAGTATATTTTAAGGGATTGCTCCGGAGTAATTTGTTTAAAAAATTTCGTAGCATCACCGCAATTTAAGGACACTTCATATAATCCATGGCTCCAACGATGGGCAGTACCCCATTTTGAAACTACTTTTTCACCACTTAATTTTCCTGCGTGTTTTGGTTGGTTATGTTCAAAATAGATAACATAGTCTCCATCTCTTACCTCTTCAGGACTGATTTCGGTTAGATGATTTTTTATAAGATAGCTTACAAATTGAGAATCAGGAAAAATTTTATATATACACAGACTAACATCACTTAGTTCGTTTTTATTTCGCAGATCAAAGGTAAACATGTAACAGTTATATCGCCATGTATTATCAATTTTTTGTTTTGCCTCTTCAACAATTTCAATTGAGTGTGGGTATGTTTTTGCCAAATCGTTAATTAAATTTATCTGATTGCTAAGATTGTAGCCATGATTGTTCTCATTTTCGGTGATTTTTTGAAGTTCTTCTCTTAGTTTGGGATTATTATTTCTACCGAGCATGATATCTTTTGTTATTAATTTATTCTATTTCTCTTTGTAGAAGGCATACCACTCATATATACTCATTTTCCTTACACCACCAAATTGACGGCATATAAACAATTGTTTATATTTTTCATTACAATTATAACACTTTTATTCAAAGTCATCCCATCTGAAATTCTTCCTATCATACAATATGGGCTCAAAAACCTTTTGTATTTTAGATACCTCTATTTCTCCCCATCTTTCTTCATGTTTGAGATAATTATTGTTCACATATTCAATAGCATTGAAAAGATGGTCTTCGTCATCGAGAAATGAATCGTTATATCCTTTTGACCAGAGGCTTTGCTGATATCCATTGCATTGAACCGACGATTTAAATCGTCGGTTTACCTCATGAGCCGATGCCCCTTTTATCTGCTTCGCGATATTCTGAATATCCTTTCCCATATCAGCAATTACTAAATGAACATGATCTGGCAAGACTGTTCCTGCGAGAAGTTTAATGTCAAGTTTTTTTACTGACTCAACAATGCACTTTGCCAGCAAACATCTTTCTTTATCAACCAAAATAACAGCCTCTTCACCTTTTTTATTGCTTCTTTTACGAGAGTATTTTGTCTCAAATGTTAGTAAATGGAACTTAGACATTTTTTAGCTTGTTTTGTCATAGTTTGAACCGACGCGATTTGAACTGACGATCTGAACCGACGATTTAAATCGTCGGTTTACCTCGTCGCCTCGTCGGTTCAGGAAACATACCTGCATTACTTGCAGAAAATCTCTGGAGCTACATAATCCCCGTATTTTTCCTGTGCAGATTTCAGCCGTTTCTTCTGCTCTTCAAGAGTACTAAAAAGAATATCCGGAGTATCTGAGACCTTTGTTTTATATATCTCTGTGATTCTTTCTATTTTTTGAAGATTTTCGGGTATTCTCAAAGTGAACTGCTTTATATAGTCTTCTTCTGCGTAATTGGTATCAAGAACCTGTTTGAATAATTTTTTAAGGTCCTCATATTTGGGGATATAACCTGTGGAAGTTTTAATTGTATCCACATCATTATTAACACGCAATTCCATCCATTTAATCCATACACGCTTATCCTGCATACCTGTCACATATTCAGCGGTTGCTTTATCTTTAAGAAAATAATTGGCTGCAAAAATCGCAGGCGGAGAATCCAGGGAATCTGCGAATTTAAGATGATTGCTGATATATCTGCCAAGTGAAACGGAAACAAAATCGAGATTAGACATAGGATTAAACTCTCTGACACCTTCCTTTCCTAATGTTGCAGACGTTGTCTCTGATTCCAGAGATGCTCCCATTGTTATTACTCCATGCGCCCAATCAAAAGACTGCTGAACAGGAGACCATGTACTTGAATCTCTTCCGCCGTAGATTATTCCTTTTGTTTCTGCTCCCTGAGCATCATCCAGTTTAGAATCCAGATTTTTAAGAGAACGAAGCGTAACTGTATATCTTGCATTCTTATGAGAATGTGTAATCTCAGCGCATTTTGAATCTTTTTTCCCTTTTACCCATTGTCCTGAATGATTAATCCCTTTTTCAGGTATCTCTCTACCGTCTCCAAGCCAAAAAGGAGTTTTATCTTCTGTTACAAGAACATTAGAGAAGATCACTTCATTAGGGGAGGTTAAAACTTCCCATATCAAAGGATCATCCTTTGCATTAACATTCTGAATAATTCCGAATATTCCGCTCTCAACATTTACTGCATAGACCTTGCCATTCCTCTGCCTTAAATATGCTATATCATCACCTACAATGCTCTCCCCTCTCATCATAGCAGTTGATGTTTTACCGCAGGCGCTTGGATAAGCTCCTGTGAAATAGGTAACTCTTCCATCCGGACCATGCACCCCCATAACTAACATGTGTTCAGCAAGCCAGTCTTCTCCTGATGCCTTGTGAATAGCAAGCCTTAGAGAGAGCTTTTTAAGTCCAACTGTGTTACCTGCGTATTGGGTATTTGTGCTGTATACAATGTTCTCCTCAAGATCTATATATACTCTGCGTTTGTCTACGTCTTTGCTTACCATATTTTCCAGAGCACCGGCACTATGCATAATCCTGAAAAAATCCTCAGAATTGCCGATTCGCGCAAACTGTTTGTATCCTCTCCTATAGAGAATATGTTCTGAATGCGCAACATAACTGGAATCAGTTATCTGAACACACTGTATAGAAAATTCAGAATTAGTTGGACCAAGACAGAAAAACAAAACCAGCATCTCCTTTCCAGCCATACTGTTCTTCAAATATTCATGGACTTCTCCAAGTCCTGCTTCTTTGTCTATTGTGTTGAGACTGGCCCCGAGCTTCATTCCCGCAGAAAGAAGATATTTAGTTTGCGCCTTATCACGCGCCTGATCATTGTAACCGTCGTAATGAATTGTATGTCCCTGAATTGCAAGCTTTTTTTCCTCTCCGATTTCTAATGCCTTGTTCCTTATATATTGAGCATCCTCATCAGAATCGTCGCCAACAAAAACCGAATCAGGATTACAAAGCTCTGCATACTTTCCAACAAAATCATGAAGTTTCGCATTATCCAATGCCATTAGCTTTCTATAACTTGTTTCTGTGCATTTTTTCTTAAGTAACTCAGTATATTTCTCTTGCATTATAATCCTTTCGCTTATTTTAAAATCCCTACTTTTTTAAAGATCTGATCAGTATCTTTTACAAAAATAAATCTTATTTTTTTTCTTACATTTAAAGGAATATCATCAAGATCCTTTTTATTTTCCTGCGGCAGAATAACTGTCTTTATATTGCTCCTGTGAGCTGCCAGAACTTTGGATTTTATACCTCCTACCGGCAGGACGTTTCCCCTGAGCGTTATTTCTCCTGTCATGGCAATATCCTTCTTAACGGGTTTCTTGGTAAGTGCAGAAGCCAGAGAAACTGCCATTGCAACACCTGCAGAAGGCCCATCCTTTGGGATGCCTCCTTCAGGAACATGAATATGTATGTCAATGTTCTTATAGAAATTCTTTGCCAGACCAAGTTCTTTTGCTTTAGAGCGAATAAAACTGAGCGATGCCTGGCCGGACTCCTTCATAACATCTCCTAACTGACCTGTTAAAATAAGCTCTCCTTTTCCAGCCATTACAGCAACCTCTATTGATAATATCTCGCCTCCAACCTCTGTCCATGCAAGACCAGTGACAACTCCAATTTCTTCTTTTTCCTCTCCTTTATTATATCTGAATTTTTTATTTCCCAGAAAATCAGAAAGATTACCCGGAAGTACTTTTATTTTTTTTGTCCTCTTTTTTTCAACAATCAGTTTTGCTGTTTTTCTACATATAGATGCAATCTCTCTCTCCAAATTCCTCACTCCAGCTTCGCGTGTATAGTGTCTTACTATACTGAGAATGGTTTTATCTGAAATTTCAAGCAAGTTACCATTCAACCCATTGGCTTTTAGCTGTTTTGTTATTAAAAACTGGTTTGCTATTTTTACCTGCTCTATCTCTGTATAGCCTGAAAAATTTATTACTTCAAAACGATCAAGTAGTGTAGGAGGGATATTATGAATAACATTTGCCGTTGCTATAAATAATACATTCGAAAGATCAAAATCCACTTCAAGATAGTGATCATTAAATTCATGATTCTGTTCAGGGTCTAGTACTTCAAGCAATGCCGAAGACGGATCCCCGCGAAAATCAACGCTCATTTTATCAACCTCATCAAGTAGAAAGACTGGATTTCTACTACCGACTTTTCGGAGTGATTGGATTATCTTCCCAGGCAGAGCTCCTATATATGTTCGTCTATGTCCTCTAATCTCCGCTTCATCTCTTACTCCGCCAAGGGAAACCCTTATGAACTTTCTCCCCAATGCACGAGCAATGGACCTTCCCAGAGATGTTTTTCCAACGCCAGGTGGTCCTACAAAGCAAAGTATTGGGCCTTTAAGCTTCTTTACTAACTTTCTTACCGCCAGAAATTCCAGTATCCTTTCCTTAGCCTTTTCCAGTCCATAATGATCCTGGTTGAGAATTTCCTCACTCTTTTTTATGTTCAATTTATCCTGTGTTTCTTTGCTCCATGGAACCCCAATCAGCCAGTCCAGATAATTACGAATTACAGTTGCCTCCGGAGACATTGAGTGCATCTTTGCCAGCTTTCCAAGTTCTTTATTTGCTTTCTCTTCAGCCTCTTTTGTCATCTTAACTTCTTTTATTTTTGCTTTAAGCTCAGCAAACTCGTCTCCATCTTTTGAGCCTTTCCCCAGCTCTTTTTCTATCGCTTTCATCTGCTCCTGCAGATAAAACTGCTTTTGTGTTTTACCAATCTGTTCTGTAACTCGCCCCTGGATCTTCTTCTCAACACCAAGAATCTCTACCTCTCCCATAAGTATTTCTATTATTTTTCTCAATCTGTCTTCATGCTGAAAGGATTCCAGAATCTGTTGTTTGGCTTCCATTTTGACTGCAATATGAGAAGCAATTACATCCACTAATCTACCAGGCTGATTGAGATCATTAAGTGAGCCCAGAAACTCTCTGGGTATTTTAGGATTTAATTCTCCATACTTCTGAAATAATTTTATAACTGTTCTCATCAAGGCTTCTATTTCTGGCGTCTTTTCGGAGGGTTCTTTTATCTTTTCTGTTTTTACCTCAAATATTCCTCTTGTATTGACATATCTTATTATTTTTGCTCTATTTGTGCCTTCTATCAATACTTTAATAGACCCGTCAGGATTTTTCACCACCTGCAGGATTTCTCCAATTGTTCCAACTTCGTATATATCTTCAGGGTTTGGATCCTCTATATGAGCATTCTTTTGCGCTACTAATAAGACCTTCTTTGAGCCTGCCATAGCTTTTTCTACAGCAAGAATAGACTTGCTTCTGGCAATCCATAACGGGACTATCATATATGGAAGCACAACAATATCTCTGATGGGAATAAGAGGGAATCTATCAGGCAATTTTTGTTTTCTTTCCGGTTATAATAACAGGCGGGATTTTTTTATTGATCACATCTCCAGATATAATACATTCTTCAACATCTTCTCTTGAAGGAATATCATACATAATCTCGAGCATAACATCTTCTATTACAGAACGCAGTCCTCTAGCGCCTGTACCAAGTTTAACAGCTTGCTCAGCAATAAGAGAAATTGCTTCTTTTGTAAAAGTTAATTTCACATTTTCCATTGAGAAAAACTTTTTAAATTGCTTTGTTAACGCATTCTTAGGTTTAATCAATATATCTATGAGAGCTGATTTATCCAATTTATTCAGGATCCCTATTATAGGCAGTCTGCCAACAAATTCAGGAATTAATCCAAACTTTATTAAATCCTCCGGCAGTAAGTTTTTTAACATATCCTGTTTTTCCGCTCTTGAACTACCTCTAAACCCAATAGTGCCTTTTCCTGCCCTTGCCTGGACTATTTTATCCAAACTATTAAATGTGCCTCCGCAAATGAATAGTATATTGGATGTATTTACTTGAATATACTTCTGCTGAGGATGTTTTCTTCCTCCCTGCGGAGGGATGTTTGCAACACTGCCTTCGACTAATTTAAGCAAGGACTGCTGTACACCCTCTCCTGAAACGTCTCTGGTAATAGATATATTATCCGTGGTACGAGCAATTTTATCTATTTCATCTATGTAGATAATGCCTCTTTCAGCTTTTTTTACATTAAAGTCTGCTGCATGGAGGAGCTTCAGAATTATGTTCTCAACATCTTCTCCAACATACCCTGCTTCAGTAAGAGTTGTTGCATCTGCAATAGCAAACGGAACATTAATGATTCTTGCCAAGGTCCTGGCAAGCAGAGTCTTTCCACATCCGGTAGGCCCAATAAGAAGAACATTGCTCTTCTCCAATTCAACATCATCTAATTTAGCACTGGCTTTTATCCTTTTATAGTGATTATGAACCGCCACAGCCAGAATTTTTTTTGCTTTTTCCTGACCAACAATATATTGATCCAACGCCTTTTTTATATTTACAGGCTTTGGTATAGAAATTTCTCTTTCCTCATCATCACTACGATGTTTCTGTCCCTGTTTCAGTATATTATTGCACAGAAGAATGCACTCATCACAAATATAAGCATTTGTTCCTGCAACAAGCTTGTCCACCTCCATTTGCGCCTTACCGCAAAAAGAACATTTCGGAAATCTTGAATCTTTTATCACTTAATGTCCTCTTCAGCTCTCTTGGTCTCAGACTTGGCTATTTTAGTCACATATATTTCTACGGAGGTAAGATCCTTAATACCAAGTACATCACCCACATAGTTTTTTATAGACTCTTGCAGTTTACTGGTAGAGGATGGAATATCTACATCTGATTTTAATATCACCTTACTCTTTATTTGCAAACCGTTTTTAGTTATATAAACCTTTGGAATAAGATCTTTTATTTCCTTAATCTCTAATCCTCGTCTTCTTACGAACCCTTCTATGGCGCTAAATGCAACCTTTACTTTCCCATTAGAATTCTCAAATGAAAACACCTGCTCTTTCCTCAACCTGAAACACGAGACACAAATCTGAATTATACTTAAAAGCACAAACAATGCTCCTATACAGCCAAGAGCCATCTGTATATCTTTGTCAGCATGAAATTCTTCAAGTGCTTTATGAGCGCCTTCAATAAAGAATTGTGGCGAAATATAAAACATAACAAGAAGCGACCCAACAATTAAAAGCACAAGAACCGAAAATGCTGCAATTAATCTAGTTCCTATTCCTTGATCACTCATTTCTTCTCCTTTACTTTGTCCTGTTTGACAGGCTCTTTTTTCTCTTTAGGGAAATGAATACCTCCCACATTAATATTGACCTTTGATACGGAAAGTCCGCTCATTTTCTCAACCTGCTTCTTCACATTTTGCTGAATCTGCAGAGCCACTTCAGGAATCTGCACCCCGTACTTAACAACAATAGCCAGTGTAATGTTAACCTCTTTTTCTCCAATCTCTACTTTCACACCTTTGTCCGCGCCTTTTTTACCAAATATCTCCGTAATGCCTCCAACAATACCCTCGCTCATACAGGTAACGCCAGGAATCTCTGTAGCCGCCATACCTGCAATGACTGCTACTACTTCATTGTTTATCCTAACTGTTCCTAACCCATTTTTTACTTCTCGTTCTTCTTCCATAACATCTCCCTTCATTTTTGCTCTTTTTTTAATAAATTTTCCACAAAATCAGTGGATATAACTCCTTTTTGGAAAGCAGGGTCGCTAAAAACCAGTTTGTGAAAATCAATAGTTGTTTTTATGCCATTTATTATATATTCATCCAATGCCCTCTGCATTCTTTCAATGGCTTGACTTCTATCCTCTGCCAGCACAATTAATTTACTTATTAATGAATCGTAAAACGGCTGTATAGAGTAGCTATTATACACGTAACTGTCTACTCTTATTCCAGGACCACCCGGGGAATGATAACCTGTAATCACACCTGGCGATGGCAAAAATTTATTTTTAACATCTTCAGCATTTATTCTGCATTCTATTGCCCATCCACGTCGCTGTATGCTATCCTGCGTATATTGTAATTTTTCTCCAGCAGCTATTTTTATCTGTTCCTTTACAATATCAACACCAGTTACAAGCTCTGTTACTGGATGCTCTACCTGCAGCCTTGTATTCATTTCCATAAAGTAGAATCTTCCATTTTTGCCAAGCAAAAACTCCATAGTCCCAGCACTTGTGTAATTTACCTGCGTTGCTCCTTTTACAGCCATATCTCCCATTTTTGCTCTCAATTCGTCTGTTACTGCTGGAGCCGGAGATTCTTCTACTAATTTTTGATGTCTGCGCTGGACTGTACAGTCTCTTTCTCCAAGATGTATAATATTTCCAAAGTCATCGCCTAATATCTGAAATTCTACATGCTTTGGCTCTTCCAGATACTTTTCAATATATATATCTGAATTTCCAAATGCTGCATTTGCTTCTGCCTGTGCAGTCATAAGCAGGCTCACCAGCTTACCATCATTATGGGCTATTCTCATGCCCCTGCCACCACCTCCGGCAGAAGCTTTTATCATTACGGGATATCCTATTTTCTTTGCCACTTCCACTGCTTCCTCTTTGTCTTTTATAATCCCGTTACTCCCGGGCATAATTGGTAATCCTGCCTTTTTCATAGTCTGTAACGCCTCTGACTTATTGCCCATCAAACGCATTGTCTCGGGTGAAGGGCCTATGAACTTTATCTGACACGATTTGCATATCTCAGCAAAATGTGCGTTCTCTGCAAGGAATCCATATCCAGGATGTATTGCCTCAACATCTGCTATTTCAGCAGCACTGATTATACTCGGTATATTTAAATAACTATCCTTTGAGGAAGCAGGCCCTATGCATATTGCCTCATCTGCGTACTGTACATGTAGAGAATCCCCGTCTACATCAGAGTAAACAGCAACAGTTTTTATACCAAGCTCCTTACACGCCCTTATAATCCTGACAGCTATCTCGCCCCTATTTGCAATTAGTATTTTAGAAAACATATAACTAAAAATCCCTACTCTGGTTTTACTAGAAACAAAGTCTGTCCAAACTCTACAGGCTGACCATTATCAACAAGTATCTTTACTATCCGTCCTTTAACATCAGCCTTTATTTCATTCATCAACTTCATTGCTTCAATTACACATACAACTGTATCTTCAATTACCTTTGCATCAACATCAACAAATGGGGCTGCATCTGGAGCTGGTGCCTTATAAAATGTACCCACCATTGGAGTTTTAATCTCAACAAGCCCTTCATTTTTCTCCTCAACTTTGCCTATATCGTGTCTTATTGATTCTGCAACTGATGTATGTGGTTGTGCCATTATATGCCTCACTTCAGGCTCTGAGTGACGCTTAAGTCTGATTTTTGCATCCTCTCTCTCTACTTCAAGCTCTTCTATATCCGCCTCTTGGAACATCGCAATAATTTCCTTTAACTCTTTAATATTCATTATTCGCCTCCTTACCTCTGGATTATATTGTTTCAACCAATATTTGTCAAAATAAAAGGGCTAAACTCTCTCAATATAGTTTCGACTTCTTGTGTCAATTTTTAGTATATCGCCCTGGTTTATAAAAACGGGAACTTGTATAACAGCCCCTGTCTCAAGAGTTGCAGGCTTAGATCCACCTGAAGCTGTATCTCCCTTCTTGCCGGGTGCTGTGTTGGTAACTTTTAAGTTTACAAAATTTGGCATTTCCACATTAACAAGTTTGTCTTCACAGTAGATGCCTGTTAACTCGCATTCCTCTTTGAGAAATTCTGCACTCTCACCTATGATTTCCCTGCTTATTGGCATTTGTTCGTATGTCTTAAGATCCATAAAATAGTAATCGTCTCCTGAATTATAAATATACTGCAGCTTCTTTTCCTCGATACGGACATCCTCTACACTCTCTCCAGCCCTGAAGGTCTTATCTGTCACTGCACCTGTCTTGAAATTTTTAAATTTTGTTCTGACAAACGCTCCACCTTTACCTGGCTTAACATGCTGAAAATATATAACTGTAAACAACTCCCCGTTCAGTTTTATCACATTGCCGTTTTTAATATTAGTTATTGATATCATAGTAAATCCTTTATTTTTTTATTCGACGAAACATTTCTTTATAAACTTCTTCGTCTCTACGCATGCCGACTTTTAAAACTAGAACTTGAATTAATTTCTTTTCTATACGATACACAACCCGGTAATGTGATATTTTTAATTTCCAATATCCTTTCAAGTTACCGCGAAGAGGAGCTCCATATTTTTCCGGCTCAATACTTAATTTTTTGTAGATTGTTTTGAGAATAACGGAATGGTCATGCATATCTATTTTCTTAAAATCTTCTTTGAGAACAAGATGATGAATCTTTATCTTCCACATCGCAATCACTAAATTATTTCAGAAGGGTTTCAATATCAATATAATTCCCAGCCGTGCCGCTCTTGTAGCGTTTATCAGCAATGAAGCCGAGAACAAGATCTTCGGCAGTGTCTAATACATGCTGAATATGTTCATATTCTTCATTTGACATAATAACAGCAGCTGGTTTATGTCTTTTTTCGATAATCACAAGTCCTTTATGCGCTTTTTTAAGTATTTTCTCAATCCCTGACCTGAGCTCCGAAACCCCTACAAACGTAGTATTTTCCTTAACAGTTATCATAATATTTTTCCTCCCAATTAAAACATATCATATGACAACATAAATGTCAATACATTCGCCAAATAAATTGGCGTTTTATTTGGCTTTTTAAATCTCTATCATCTCTTTGGATGATTTTGTGATAATTTTATATCCATCGTCTGTTACCTGCACCATGTCTTCTATCCTGATACCACCCCATTCCGGGATGTATATGCCAGGCTCAATTGTAAAAACCATACCTGGCTGTAATACTTCATTACTTCTAGCTGATACAGCAGGAAGCTCGTGTATATCCAATCCAACACCATGACCAGTGCTGTGTCCAAAGTATTTGCTATATCCTTTATCAGCTATATAATCACGCGCTGCTTTATCTATACAGGATGCTTTTATTCCCGGTCTTATACTCTGAATAGCAATTTTCTGTGCTTCTAAAACAATATTGTAGATTTTTTTTTGTTTTATTGTTGCTTTCCCGAGAAATATGGTTCTTGTCATATCCGAGTTATAACCTGAAAATACACACCCAAAGTCCAAAAGAACAATGCCGTTTTTTAATAAATCCTGCGATGGCGCCCCATGAGGAAGAGATGTTCTCTCTCCTGAAAGCACTATTGTATCAAACCCCACACAAGATGACCATTTTCTTTTTGCCACATGTTCTATCTCTGCTGCAACATTGATCTCACTTCTACCAGGTTTTATAAAATCACAGATATGTTTAAACACTTCATCACTGATTCTTGCTGCCTTTTCTATTGAAGCGATCTCTCCTCCATATTTAATAGCCCTCAAACCTTCCGCTACATTCAATGTTGGTATAAGACGATTCTGTGGCAATGATTTTTTTATCTCTTTATGCTGTTTAAAGGTTATGGAATCTGACTCAAAAGCAATTTTTTTATTTTTATATTTCTTCAATAGATCTGCTAACAACAAGTGCAAAGCCCCCTCCCTTTTAATGACTTTTGTATTCTTTGCCTCCTTCTGCGCCTGTTCCATATACCGAAAATCTACAATAAGATAAACCAATGTTGGAGTGATGAGCACCACACCTTCAGAACCAGTAAAGCCTGTCAAGTAACAGCAGTTGCGAATATTTGTAACTATAAAAAAGTTTAGCCCTGAGTTATCTAACCTGTGTCTTAGTTTTTTGATGCGCCTCTTATACATATTACTCACGTGCCTTTCCCATCTGCTCCGCCTTTAACAGCAAATTATCCGCTTCCTCATTCCTGCCAATAAGATTATAGACATATGCAAGATTTTTTAGATAAAAAGGTTTTGTAGGATATAATTCTACGGTCTTTTCAAATTCCTTAATACCTTCTTCTATCATTACACTGTTTTCTTTGCCTCTCATAATAAGAAGTTTTCCCAAAGCAAAGTGATAATGCGGCATATATTTATTGTGCGCTATTGCTTTTCTATAAAGAGCTATTGCTTCCTCAAACCTGCCTTTCTGCTCTAATGTTTTCCCCAATAGAGAGTAGTACTGGCTATTGGTCTTATCAAACCGGATTGCTGTCTCAAGTTCTTCTTCAGCAAATCCAAGATTCTTACTGCGTAAATAATTAATTGCTCTGTCCTTATGTATCTCTGCAATTGATGGCCTGACTAAAATAATAGACATTACCCATACAACTAAAACCAAAAACATAGAAAATACTATTTTCATGCCTCTGCATCCCGAAAGCTTTCGGGATGCATCTGTGCCTTTCTTGCTTTTTGTCTTCATGGCCTCTATCATTCCTATAAACAGCCATACATTCATTGATATTCCTGGCACATAGAAACCAAAATCAACCAGATTATGGATCAAGAAAGCACCACATCCCATATACATACCAATACTTAGTACCTTTAGATACGCAATGCGAAACGTTTTCTCCCAATCCCTAAAAAACATAATCCATATCAATAAAAAACTTAATATTCCAAGTGTTCCTATCTCAGTCCAGAGTTGCAGAAAACTATTGTGTGCAAGTTGTACCTCCCTCGCCTGTGGGGCCTTGTACTTTGGATAAATACTTCCAAATGTACCTATCCCACTGCCAAATGGAAAATCTCTAACCATACCCGGACATGCTTTCCAGTAATTTAACCTTACTTTAAAAGAACCTAACGTGTCATGGATCATATAGGTTCTATCAACAATTTTCAGGAATATTGCAGAGAATATAATCAACCCAACTATTGCTGATATTGAAACTATGTGAAACCTCTTCTTATGCCTGAATTTCTTATATATCAAAATCAGAATTGATACTAAGACCAATATTAAAAAAATCCCCCATCCTCCCTTGGAATATGTAAGATAAAGACATAAAACAACACTCACTGCTGCCACACTAAGTAGCAACCTATAAAAAGATTTGGAAACAAAAAATAAGGAAATACAAAGAGGCAGTATTAACAAAAGATATCCTGCTAATGTATTACGAATAACAAATGTTGAAAAAGCTTGATTAATACCCAATCTTGAAAGCACCTCTGGAGGAAATTGCATATTCTGCTGAAGAACCCAGCTTCTTGTCTCCTCTAATCCCCAGAAATACTGATAGATACCATAGAGAGAAACAATGGTTGCTGCTAGTACCAAACATGCTGTGATTATAAAAACCTGCTTCTTTTTCTTAACAATATTTACAACTAAAAAACACAATAAGATATTTGGAATAATAATATAGGTTTGCTTTAAGCTGGCATTAAGATTAACTGAGTATATACAGGATAAAACAATGAAAAAAGCAAAACTTAATATTGGAATATACAAGGATGTTTTAACCAGACTAAATCTACCCAACCAGACACACTTAGTAAGCCAAACTGCTAAAATTAGTAAAATAGTAAGCTGACATATAGTATTCGACCAGGGATAGCTCATTCCGGAGACTAGCGGTCTAAATAGAACGAGAAATGCCAGAAATCCTGTGCTGAACCAGAGAACTATTTCCTCAATTTTGTTTCTATTCATTTATAGATTTCAATATTTCCCTTTTATCTTTTCTTATCCTGTCAAGAATTCCGTTAACAAATCCTCCACTATTCTCTGTACTATATTTCTTGGCCAACTCCACCGCTTCATTAATGGATACGACATCAGGAATATCATCTCTAAAGAGTATCTCATATATAGCCATTTTCATTATGCTTTTATCTATAACTGCTACTCTGTCTATCTCCCAGTGCTCCAGATACTTCTCAAGAAGTTTATCGATTGTCTCTCTATTTGCAAGTACTCCTCTAAATAAATCCTCTGCAAAATCTGCTATATTTGATCCATATTGTTCAGTATCAAGACCCGTTGGGTCAAGCTTGATAATATTTTCTATAGCCCGCTTTATATTCTTATCACTAGAAAACTCTGCTCTATACAACAGTGTCAGAACAAGTTCTCTTCCTTTTCTCCGACTTCCCATAACAAATCCTTTTGAACATCTCTCATGTTTTGATATTACCATGTAATTTTAAAATAACAATTTAAAATTACATAAATCCGTCATTGCGAACAAAGTGAAGCAATCTCGTCGTTCTGCGACTTGGCCGCAGGACGACTTTATTGTTTTTTTATTGAATGATCAGGATCATTTGCGGCTATGGAGCGCAAGCAGAATATCCGTCAAGTGCATCCGTTTGTTATGTTAAGCCGATATACTATTCTGTTTCCTTTAACCTTAAAGACCCCGACTTTATAAATACCGTTGCGATTGGGTGCAGTGAAGGGTTCCATGAAAACTTCAACGTTCGACGGGTAGAGGCATTCAACCATGTACTGATATTTCTGGTATGTTATGGCAAAACCGTTCTGAGTGATATTAATCTTTGCAGTATGCATGCCGTCCGTTTCCAATAAAGGAACTTGCACAAGAAGGGTTGCAATAGAACCGGAAACAGTATCGGTAATTACCAAGCCATTACTGTCAAGGTGATAATGTTCCATAACGGATTCGCAACCGATCATTCCGCCTTTATATTCCACCTGAAATTCTATCCTCTGGAGGGTCTCTTTTTGAATATCCACCTGAACCTGACGAATCTCATCTGAGAAATCAGCCAGCCAGTGAACATTTCCACAACTATCCTGCCAGCCGGGACCGATGGCTACGCTTCGCGGTGCGGGGTGAATTGAGACCAGGTAATTGGGATTCGGGACAATGGGGGTTGAAAGCGCCAACTCGCTGGGGGCAAAGGTACGATGGATTCTCCCTAGTCCGGTAGCATCATAATGATGATCAGCTTTGGTATCTATTTCAAGATGGTATCCTTGACATGTTGCAAAGACCTTATGAAAGGCATCGGAGAGGTGTATTATATAACCATCCGTCTCAAAAGGAGCCGGTTGTTCTTCTATGCTGTCATCGGCCATGAGATGTACGAAGCCGAACTGACTAGCGATAAGGAGAGAGTAGACTCCATAGAAACCATATGTGGATTGTCGTCCATGTTGAGTCTCGGGAGGAAACGCGTTTTTAACATACCTAATGGGAGTCAAGTCCAGCCATCTCTTTGTTGATAACGCTGTTAGTCTGGCGACTCGCTTGAAAGCCCCAGCAAGCCGCATATTGCCCAAAGCTTTGTATCGGTTGGCTTCATACTCGCAGATCAGGGCAATGGTGCCTTCGGTAAAATGGAACTGATTACTCCTGCCACCAAACGGGGCCTCTCCGGTGGGGGAAAGATAAAGAAGCATCGTCAATCCGCCCCTTCTCAACATCTCGTCCACAAACGCGCGATGAACGCCATCATAGCCCCAGAACAGCAGCAGCGACAGGTTCATGCGAGAGGTATAATCATATGTCATGGGATCATTGGGATCACGATACATGCCGAACGTGGTGAACCACTGTTTCTGCGTTTCGATATGTCTTTCAATGAAATTAGTGTTATCAGCAATGCCGTATTTTTTCTTGCAGGCTTCCCCTGCAATGGCGAATGTGACGAAATTATGGAGTTCATCTGGCTTTCGTTTTGAAAGCACTTTTGAGTAATTTTTTTCCGGGTCGTATCCGCCGAGGAGGTTCTTCCACCTCTTGACAGTGTTTTGGTCCATGTTGTCTCGCAGGGCGAGATATCCCCTCATGAGTTCCTTGGGGTAAAACTCAGCTCCGCGGATGGGTTTTTCATGAGCATGGAAAAGATCGCTGCACGTTATATCAAGACTTCGCGTGCAAACGTCAACCAGGTCCAAGCATCGTCCCGCGCTGATTAGAAAGCCCAAAGCCCCGATAAAACGTGCGGCGGTAAAAGACGGGAAACCGGTTGTATCGCCAGGTTCATACGGATCAATTATTCTGCCGTCTTTATCCTGCCAGGCAGCGGCTTGTCTCACAATTGGTTCACTCAACTTCACATAGATATCTTTGGTAAAGCCGGTAGGTTTCCAACCATCCGGCACCTTTGATCGGGAGAAGATATCCGTTACCTTCGTTTCCAGAGGAAAAAGATCTAGTTTATCTACCATTTTTTGCTCCTGCAAAATCCAGAGTGAGTATTTAACTATCTGCTTCCCATTTACTTTCCTATCTCATCAAACAGATTCACCATTTCAATTGCTGAGAGAGCAGCGTCCCTGCCCTTGTTTCCAGATTTTGTTCCTGCTCTTTCAATTGCCTGCTCCAATGTATCGCAGGTAATTACACCATATATCACAGGCACTCCTGTAGAAAGAGAGACTTGGCCTATTCCCTTTGTTACCTGTGAGCTTATATAGTCAAAATGAGGTGTGCCTCCGCGAATCAATGCGCCAATACAAATAACACTATCATACTTCTTGCTTTTCGCCATCTTGTCTGCTGCATAAGGAATCTCAAATGATCCAGGCACCCAGGTAATAGCTATCTCTTTATCCTTAGCGCCGTGACGCTTGAGTGTATCCACGCATGCATCCAGCATCTTTGATGTAATGAACTCATTGAACCTTGATACAACAACACCAAACTTCTTTCCTTCAACAACTAGTTTCCCTTCATACACTTTCATTTTTACCCCTCCTGTTTTTTGATCTTTTTGTTTGTTATTTGTCATTTGAAATTTGCTATTTTACTCTATATGTGTCTCAGTATATGCCCTAATTTTTTTTTCTTTGTCTTGAGATATTTTCTATTATACTTCGTTGGCTCAATCTCAATAGAAATCCTCTCTGTAACCTTCAAACCATAGCCTTGCAATCCAATAATCTTCTTCGGATTGTTTGTCAGGAGACGTATAGTTTTCAGTCCTAAATCCGCCAGTATCTGGGCTCCAATTCCATAATCTCTTAAATCCGGATGAAATCCGAGCTCTACATTTGCTTCGACTGTATCTAATCCCTTATCCTGAAGACTGTACGCACGCAATTTATTTGCTAAGCCAATCCCCCTGCCCTCTTGAGACATATAAAGAAGGACTCCCTCATCTTGCTTTTGAATTTCTGTTAATGATTGAGACAATTGCTCCCCACAATCACATCTTAAAGATCCTAATATATCTCCTGTTAAGCATTGTGAATGTACCCTTACAAGCACATTCTTTTTGTTTTTAATATCTCCCTTTACAAGTGCAATATGGACAGAGTGATCTATTGTGCTCTCATAAGCAATGAGCCTAAACTGCCCATATCTGGTTGGCAGTTTCGTCTCCACAATCCTTCTGACTAATTTTCTGAATTTTCTCTTATATTTAATCAGGTCAGCTATTGTACATATTTTTAAATCGTATTGTCTTGCAAATTTCCTAAGATCAGGAACTCTTGACATGGTTCCATCTTCATTCATTATTTCGCAAATTACACCAGCGGGATATAATCCAGCCAGCTCTGCTAGGTCCAAAGATGCCTCTGTATGTCCGGCTCTTTCCAACACACCTCCGGCTTTAGCTTTTAGAGGGAAAATATGTCCAGGCTTTGTTAAGTCATCTGGCTTTGTCTTGAAGTCTATAAGTCTTTTTATAGTCAATGCTCTGTCATGAGCTGATATACCTGTCGTTATACCTTTTTTTGCATCAACTGATACTGTAAAAGCCGTATCCAACCGGTCGGAACTATCAGGCACCATAGCGTTAACTTTTAACTCTTTCAGGCGCTTTTCTGTCATAGGAACACAAATTAAACCCCTGCCATGCTTTGCCATAAAGTTAATTCCATCTGAAGTTATCTTCTCTGCTGCTATAACCAGATCTCCTTCATTTTCCCTATTCTCATCATCCACTACAATAACAAATTTCCCTTCTTTAATATCCTTTATTACTTGCAGTATTGTATTGAACTTATATTTCTTTAGCATTTTTAAACAATCCCCTTTTCTTCCAAAAAATCCAAAGTTAGTTTGGATTTTCTATCTTTCAAAATTCTAGCAACATGCTTTCCCAATATATCCACCTCTAAATTAACTACATTCCCTCTTTTCTTATTGTACAGTGTTGTAGTACTGATAGTATGTGGAATAAGCGCGACTTTGAAACTCTTTTTATAAACTCCAGTAACTGTCAAACTCACCCCATCAACAGCTATAGAACCTTTCTCAACAACATAGGTCATAATCTCATCTTTTGTTTCTACTTCAAGAATTCTCTCAGAGCCAAGAACTGTGGATATAATAGTTCCTGTATTATCAATATGTCCCAGAACAAAATGCCCACTTAATTGATCTCCAACACGTAGAGGTCTCTCAATATTAACTCTGTCTCCCGTACGCAATAAACCAAGATTCGTCCTCTGTAAAGTTTCATTAATTACATCCACTGAGAAATCTTTCCCATCTATTTTTGTAATAGTTAAACAAACCCCGTTAACCGCAATACTATCTCCTATATTTGAGCTCTCTATGCTTTTCGATGCAATGGTAAATTCCCATGTTTGAGCACTCTTTTTTATTCTAAGAATACTACCTATTTCCTGAATTATTCCTGTAAACATATATTACCTGTCCGGTGTTACCAGTTCGGGTACCCTTCTATCGTTATATCATCTTCAAATCTTCTAACTTTAATATCCTTCAGGGAAACTGCATCTTTTATTCTACTTACTCCCTTGTCCCCAAAAGGAACTAATGCACTCTTTCCACCTATTATTTTGGGACCAATAAAAGCATAAATTCTGTCTATTGCTCTTTCTTCCATAAATGATGATATCACTCTTGAGCCCCCTTCAACAAGGATGTTTGCAATGCTCTTTTTACCTAATCTAACAAGAAGGTCATGAATATCAACCACTTTATTTTTATCCATTTTGCAGCATATTACTTCAACACCCTTTTCTTTCAGTTTTTCCACATTGGATTTAGAAGCTCCTTTTGTAACTGCAATAATGGTGCGGGCAGGTTTCAAACCTGCCCCTACAGTATCCAAAATTCTTGATTCCATAGGAATCCTTGCGCTACTGTCCAATATTATTCTTATTGGCATTCTATCTGTAATACTGCCGTGTCTTGGTGTAAGACGAGGATTATCCTTAATAACAGTATTTACTCCAATAAGAACTGCATCAGAGATACTTCTTAACCTGTGCACAAACCTTCTGGATTTATCATTGCTTATCCATTTTGAATCACCCGTTCTTGTGGCAATTTTACCATCAACACTCATTGCATATTTAACTGTAACAAATGACAGTTTAGTTGTTATATATTTGATATAAATCTTATTAAGTTCCTTTGCTTCTTTTTCCATAACTCCGCATACAACCTGAATATTGGCACTTTCTAACGCTCGCATACCCCTGCCTTTTACTAATGGATTCGGATCTCTCATCCCTATTACTACTCTGCTCAATCCATTTTTAATAATAGCCGGTACACACGGAGGTGTTTTTTTACTGGTATGCACACATGGTTCCAAATTCACATACAATGTTCCATGCCTTGCCTTTTCACCAGCATACTCAATAGCACAAACCTCTGCATGATTCGCTCCAGCAAACGCGTGATATCCTCTCCCAACAATCTGTCCATTTTTAACAATAAGTGCTCCTACCATTGGATTAGGAGATGTATACCCCTCTCCTTTCCTTGCCAGGGCTAAAACTAGTTTCATAAATTTTATATCTTCGTTGATCATTTAATTCCTACAGCTAAACTAAAAAAAATCCCGAATTTCTCCGGGATCAAACCAGTTCAAACTCTATCTTCTCCCATCCAGACTATACTGTCGGCTACGGACTCTCACCGTATCAATCCTGTCCCTGCATAATTACAGAAACCAGAACTTGCGGGCTTTCTTTAACAACAAGAAGATCTACCGCCGGTAGGGACTCTCACCCTGCCCCGAAGACACGCCTATAATAGCAAATTCAGTTCCTAAATGTCAAGCAATTGTCAAGCCAAAATAGAAATGTCCTATTCTTACCAAAGTAGAAATGTCCTATTTTGTTAAGATTAGTAGTAGTAAGTTTTTCTTTTTGATCAAACTTTTTCTTTTTGTTAATTCTGTGCATATTGTGGATAACTCCTTGT
>JBDRTG010000007.1:0-77895 GCA_043824255.1 bacterium | reverse complement strand
TATGTCTTAAATCGCCTAATTTCTTCCATAAATCTATCCAAATCCTTTTCTCTGCTTTTAATGTGCATTTTTATCTCTTTTTATTCTACTTCTCTTCTTCTATCTTTCTTTAATTTCCTATTTTGCAGGACTCTTTTTGTTATTAATGTTTCTGATTTAGAATTGTTCAATAGTTTTAACTCCGCCCTTAATTACTTCCACCTTGATTCTGTCCTGACGCTGGATAGTAAGTTTTTTAACCTGCTCCAGCTGCAAAATAGAACTCATTGTAATTTTCGGCATGTCTGGTATCACCTCTAAGTCTTCCGGATTGCGCAGAACAAGTGTTATTTTCCCTCTTGCTTGAGCAAAGATAATCATTTCCGCCTCCTGAGATGTTAAAGAGAGAGTTACAGTATTATATCCTCTCCTTAGCATTGCTGCTGTAGAGTGCGTTTCCTCTACATCCACTCTTTTGCGTCCTACTTCCTGCCCTACAGCCAGAACAGTTACATTCTGAAGAAGAGTGAGAGTTGTTATCCCTGCTGCTTTTTCTCCTTCCACTGTAAAATTTGCAGCAAGATCTACATGATCATTCGGCTGGATATGTCCGCCTACCCCTGTTACCTCATCTACAGAAATGGTTACTGCTCTCTCTTTCTGCCTTATGAGCGGAGATAATCCTTCCATCTTCTCCATGCCAAGACAGAGCCACGTTAACTGCTGACCTTTTTTTAGTAAAAACAACGTCTTCTGCCCTTGTACTATCTCAATATCATCCGGAGTCAGTGCATTGGGATCTTTAAACTTACGAGGCACCTGCGAAACTTCTACCATTCCCTTAGAAATTTTCTCTCTGGCTTTTATATCCTTTGCTGCTACAAGAACACTTACCAGCTCCTTTTCTTTAAAGATTGGTCTTGTAACGCCTTGAATATAAAAGTGCACCATGATTATTGCTAAAATACCTAAGACAACTCCCATTATCAATGAAGCTTTATTCTGCATATCTTTCTCCTTTCTAAATTAACTTATTTTAATTATTGTAGCATAGTTATTCGTTTTGTCATTATTTTCATCTGGAAAAACAATCAAACATTTTTCATCCTTTTTCTGAGCGCTGAGTAAATCGCCACTATCATCCAGCTTCCACCCGCTCATTTTTAATCGGCTCTGATAAAAAAGTTTCTGTATGGACGCTGCAGCTGGGCTCTTGTACATTAATATTTTATAGTTTACTCCTCTAACTCCAAGCTCAAAGCTGAGCGCATCAGAATTCAGCGGGTAAATAGGCATATCCTTGATAAAATCCTCCTCAACATTTGATTCTCTCCATTCCTTAAAACTTAAACAAAAAATCATGCTTCCAGAAACATTGGTGTTTCTCATAGGTAAGACAGCTATGCCAAGATTCACTGATTTGGATTTTTTCGCCAAAATAAATTCACTACCGCCTATATTCTTCCTGCATTGAACATTGAAATTTCTCGTTTTCAGGTCATTTGAAAATTGTTTCATTAGTGTTTGAGCGGATAATGAAGAATGATACATGCCAATTAAAGCCGGTTCAGAGTTAATCTTCACACGATAAGATTTGCCTGCCATACCTCTCATCATATCCGGAAGATTGAAACGCCTCTGGTTAATTTTATTATTCAATTCATAAATCAGCCCATAAACTTTGTGTTCCTGGCCGCCTTTTATTAATCCATAGATAGTCAGAGCTGTAGTCAGAATTGCTATTAGAAGAACCTTCCCTGTGATTTTCGTTACCTTCCTTATCATTTAGTGCACCATTAGTATTCTTTCAAAACCTGTTTTATCAAACTTTGCCTTGTAATTTGGGTCAGGAAATATATTATCAAATTTAACTTTACTTCCGATATGACTTTCTGTTTTATCTTTATCCTCCTTCCATAAGCTTTTTATCCATGAAAAAATAAGATCAGCGCCTTTAGTAACTTCAGGGATTTCTCCTCCAAGACTTCCTCCATATGGAACAGCCTTGGCTGTTGTATAAATAGATGGTATTCTAATGCCCAGAAGATAGCCGCCTATCAGAACTGGTTGAGAGCCCTTGTATGCCAGGGAAAAGGTATAGACATCCTCTCCGCCCGTCATAGGCCCTAACTTACCACTGGCACAAACAAAAACAGTGGTTCTCTCTACATTCAACCAGCATGGAATCCATGAAGTTAAGCTTTTAGCATCATCAAAAATTCCTTTAACATCACTAATACTGTTTATGCTAAGCAAGCTTTCTGCCACGGCAGTTGGCAAAGGCACAGCTATATCTGCTTTATTAGCTCTGCCATAAGTGGCTACCTGAGTAATAGCAATAACAGGAACAGCATATTTCATAACATCCTGAATTTTTTGAACAATATTGGTAATAGTAAAATTCACATCTCCAGTAAACCAAAGTTTAATAAGGTCGATAACAAATGCAGGAACCCATAGAATATTGAGCATTGCTATTACATTAAGTCCTCTTGCCTGCCATACTGCGCCTGCCATAGCAGCAGAATCAGTCGCATTCTGCATTCTGATGCGCCAGCTTACAAGCTGTCCCACGTCCACAACCAGCATTATGAACATAACCAGCACCAGAAGCATCAGAGCTGCAAAAACCGCCGCCTGTCCGCCGTTATCTTTTCTGAGCTTATGAATTTGAATAAACATTATAAGAGACTCGCTATTTCCCCTAACTGTTGTTTTATCCACTTGATTATTTCATCCTTGGAGAAGCAGAACCCTAGAAAACGGCAGCTGCCTTTCACTGTAGTTCCTTCGCCAAATATAGTTGATAAATAAGGTCCTGCTGGTACAGTATAGGTTACATCCATTCTTGCGCTTCCTTTCGCCATCACATACGAGAGAAAACTTGTAAGGTATTCAGCTCCACGTATAAAGCTCATATCTGGAAGACCTGCTTCTCCTAACAAATCAAAGCTGGTATCGACATTTCCCTGACCAAAAAATACCGCACTGGTTCCTCCGCCATCCTCCCTTGTTTCCTTTAAGGCTCCTTCTCTGGCTGCTATGTAAACTCTGGATTGAGCCACCATAACCTTTCCAAAGTGAACAACAATCATCATAATGAGTATAAAAATCGGCAGGACAATTGCTGCTTCTACTGCTGCCTGACCACGGCCGAATTTGATTAGTTTCATCTTAATTCTCTATATTTACATTACAGCTTTGCGTAATAGGAAGATAATATCTATCACCGTCCTGAGCACCAATTATTCTGCCAACCATGGGCATATTCAGCTGAAAGTTATATCTAACAGTAGTAGTAGTACCCGATTGGCTGACTGTAGTATTAGATTGAGCATAAGCATACTGCTTAATTATTGTTGCAAGGTTTTGTGCCCAATCAGGAATGGGAATTTTCTCAAGAATTTCAGAAATTGCCGAATCCAGAACCCCTCCTGAAGATTGGCTGGAAATAGGTATCAGTGCAATACTAGCAGCGAGCTTTGCTTTATCCTCGTCTTGATGTACAGAATATGAACGGGCTGCTGAAAAGGCGGCATAATTAGTTACTATATTGGCAGTTGCTATCAAAGCAAGCTGCATAATAGCCATTGCGAAGAGAATTAAAACAGGCATAACAATAACAAATTCAACCATTGATTGACCCCTGCTATTTATTCGCCTAAAGTATTTATTCATCTAAAAACCCATGCAATAAAAACCCCAACACTCAGCGCTGCTCCATAAGGAATCTTTTCACTGTTAGACAGCTTTAAAGCTTCTGTTTTTAACCCGGGCATAATAAAGCTCAAAATAAGACGAAAAATATTCTTTAGCCCTCTCCAGAATGTTCCTTTCCATATCATCACTGCTATTGCCAGTATCCCACCTGCCAGGATCCCATAAAAACAAGCATTCAAGATAAATGGATACCCTCCAATAGCTCCGACAGCAGCCATTAACTTAACATCTCCTCCTCCTACTCCGCCAAAGGCAAAAACTACGGCAAAAATAGAAAACCCAATAGCGAGCCCCAGCATACTGCTAGTCAACCCGCTAATGCCATGATTCCAAACGCTAAGCAACAGCCCTACTGCTACAGCAGGAAAAGTCACACAATTATATATCTTGTGCGTAATCAAGTCTGTCGTTAGCGATATCACCAAAAGCAATATTAGTAATATGTCTGAAAGTGCCATAAAGTTAATTATTGCGCTGATTCTAACTCATCAGCTGCGTCTGTAACTTTTGTTTTTAATTTTGTTCCAAAGTACTTAAACGCCACTATGGCAGCAATGGCTATTAACACCACTATCAGAATATATTCTGTCATGCCCTGCCCTTCTTCCCCGAATATAATCCCTTTCATTAAGTTTTTAAGCTTCTTCATTTTGTCACCCCCTTTCATTTATTTATGGAATAGGTAAACTAATAAGACTAGCGATTCTCTCGTAATAAGTTTTTAGCGCCTTGCGAAACATCTCAAAACAACCTGCCAGACAGAGAACAGCTATCACTGTTACAAGAACATACTCCGTCATTGCCTGCCCTTTTTCGTCCAGCAACAAGTTTTTTAAACTCTGTACAAACATTAATTGCTACCTATAAGCTTCTACCAAAACAACTGTAATGTTATCAACTCCTCCAGCTTTATTAGCATAGTCTATCATTTCTTCTGCTGCTTTTGAAAGGTTATCTATATGTTTTTTTATAATATCCTCCATTGTCTTTCTTTCCAGCATACCGCTCAGCCCATCGGAACATATGAGAAAAATATCTACAGGAACAATATCCTCTTCCTGTAGATCAACCTTGACCTCTTTCTCACTACCCAGAGCCCGTGTAATAACATTCTTCCAGCGATGCTGTTTGGCTTCCTCTTTCGTTATTACATTCTCTTTAAGTTGCTCATTAACCCATGAATGATCCTCTGTAATCTGCTTCAGCCTTCCATTTCTCATTAAATACACCCTGCTGTCGCCTACATGCACAACATACCCTTTCGCCTCAGCAATGGATAACCCTGCTATAGTTGTTCCCATTCCTTTAAGTTCAGGGTTAGAAAATGACATCTCATATATTTTCTTATTAGCAATTCGTACTGCGGTAAGGAGCTTATTAGCCTCAGGCGCTAGTTCTGGGTTCATCTCAAATGGCCAGGTAATATCATTGTCTTTGGCTGTGCGTTCAATAAAGGCCTTTATTAATTCAATAGATTTGCGACTTGCTACATCACCTGCTGCATGCCCACCCATGCCATCAGCTACAAGATAAAGCTTCAGATCATCACTGACCAGAAAGCTATCTTCATTTAGCTTGCGCACTCTGCCTAAATCTGATAAGCCATATGCTCTGAACTTCATCTCTAATTTTACTCCTGTAACTGCCATACTGGTTAATTCTAATACTTTTTCTATGCCTTTGTCAATTTTTTATACCACCTACCGCTTGAGCTTTCCGCTTGCTGTTTTGTCTAATCGGGCTACACATAGAAACTCTTTTGGGACCTTATATGAAGCTAATCTCTGATAGCAAAATTTGCGCACCTTATTGATATCAAAATCCGTTTTTACTTTATTTTGCAGAACGATCCTGGCGCAGGGAAGCTGCCCATACTGAGGATGGGTAACACCATACACAAGGGACTCCTTGATATCCGGATGCTGATTGAGAACTGATTCCACTTCATAAGGAAAGACTTTCATGCCGGCAAAATTAATGATATGTTTTTCTCTGCCAACAAGAAACAGAAAGCCTTCTTTATCAAGTCTGCCTATATCCCCTGTCTTAAACCAGCCGTTATGCAATACTTGCTTTTTGCTTTGCCATGGAGAAAAGTATGCATCAAACATTCCTTTTCCTTTAAGATAAACCTCACCAATCCCCTTAGCGTCAGCATTTACTATTTTCACTTCGTAATCTGGCAGAATTCTGCCTACTGAGGCTTGCTTCGTTTTATCTTTAGAATAATTGAGAAACGGCAGGCCTACTTCAATAATTCCGTACGCTTCAGTCAGTTGGAAACCAAACTTTTTATGAAAATCATTCGCTATATCAACAGGCAGCTTTACTGCTGTACACACAGCCATACGGATACGACTTAACATATTGGAAGAAAGCATATTCGATTTTGTCAGCATATGATAGTGAAAGGGTGAAGCGTATATAAATGTCCCTCTGTGGGTTTTCAATTCCTCAAGCAGTAATTCAGGGAACGCACGGCTGCAGAGAATAATTGTTGCCCCGCGCCGCAGGAAAAGGAGAATCGTTACTACAAAATGAAAACTCATGGAAAGAACCCATATCACTATATCGTTGGAAGTGATATTCAACCCTTTATCTGCAGCATTGGTTCTCTGAATAATAGCTTCATGGGAAATTACTACTCCTTTGCTTACCCCGGTTGTTCCCGATGAAAACCGGATAAAAGCAGGATTTAACGCATAATAATCCGATGGAACCTGTTCCTGTGTTGCGCGCTGATATAGGAAAATTTCTTTTTCATACACACAATCAGAAAAAATTCGAAGGCTGCCATGTTTGATACACTTTCTTTTATCAGAGAGCAAAGCATTCACATCAATTCTTTCCAGTATATCATCAACTTCATATATGGATAACGATGTAGATACTGGAACAATAACTGCAGGTAAAGACAGTACAGCCAGACTAATAATAATATAATCAATACTGTCTTCACATAGTAATGCTACACGTTGAGCCGGCTGAACTCCGTATGCCCTCAATTCATATGCAATTTTGTCCACAGCAGAAAACAGCTCACCATAAGAAATCTGTTTATTTCCGTCAATAACAGCAATTTTCTCCTGAAGCTTTTTTGTTTCGCTTTTTATTACATCTACAATATTCATAAGTAAGTATTCACCATCCTGACAGCTTCACAACCTGCCTGTTCACCCAAAGACATACATGTTCCCATAACCCTGGTAGAGCCTAAAGCCTCCTGGGATACTGATATACAGCGTCCAGCGCAAAACAGATTAGAAATTTCTTGTGATTTAAGACAGCGCACAGGAATTTCGTAGTAATCTCCGGGATTAAGATAACGATACTGCGGGCCTTTTTTTTGATCCCACAGCTCAATTGGCCATGAATTTTTCACAACTCCGTCAGGAAATTTTCGTGCATTTATTATATCGCTTGCGCTTAAAGTATATTCACCACAGAGTCTAGTCCCTTCCCGCTCAAGAACTTCAGACGATGTATCAGAAATATAAGAATTTTTGAATAAAGGCAGAACTTTACATAGATACTGGTGTACTACAAGCGCATTCTTTTTTGCAAGTTGGATACCATCTCGCGCTGGAGGAATGCTGATTTTAAACAACCCCTCATCTATATTATCTACAGGAGTGAATGTTGTAAATTTAAGATAAAGAGGTATTTTCTTTTCAGCATATGCCTGCGCCAGATAATAAGGCACCCTTACTGCTGCCATATTATCTCTGCCTTTTAATCCTTTAACTCGAAATGTATATCCTGCAAGCTGGCGCTGTTTTGGAGATGATGACTGATACTTTGCCCCGCTCTGTTGAATAATTACACCGTGTCCGCTGCAGTCAATAACAGCTCTAGGAACAATGTCAAAGACACCCTTCGGGCCACGTACTGTAACAGCTGCTATAGTGTTTTGTTCTGTTCTTACTGAAACTGCTTGTGTATTGTATAAAACCTCAATATGTTGTTTCTCGTTTTTGGTCAGAGAACGAAAAACAGATACAAGGTCTTGCCTTGAGTATGGAAGAACATATACCCTGCCCATACGCAGTACTTTCTTCTCAGGTGCCAGGGTCTTCAGTTGAGAACAAATTTCCCTGACAATTCCTTTATTAATGGTATGCTTTGGCACATTGGTATCATTAACATACAAGCCACAGATAAAACAGTGCAAGCCAGTTACTGCTGTTCCTCCTGGAAAATTATTTCTTTCTACTAAGATTGTATGTACTCCCTTGCGTGCAGCCCTAACAGCAGCAATGGTTCCTGCAACACCGCCGCCAACTACAAGTACATGGCATTCTCTCTTCATACTGCTCATCATACTCCGAGTCTGGATTGTAAAGCGTGTACAATTGAATTTATCTCATCCTTTTTCAACATCCCATCTAAATAGGAAATGACCACATTCAGCTTGCCTTGAAACTGGTTGAAGAATATTCCAAGTCCCGGGGGAATTGGAACTCTGGGCATATGAAAAATATTATGGATCTTTTTTCCCATAAATACAGGAGAAGCATACGCAGCTTCGCCAATATAGGAAAAACAAAAAGAAGCGATTTGTCCTTTCAATGGCAGCCGCATCAGATAGCCTAAAACAGGCAAAGGAGCAATTCGCATCAAAAGACTTGCTTTCTCAATATCCGCAGGCAAGTCTGCCTTTATTTGATCATAGATCTGCTGCTTAATCGATTGCAAAAGAACAGAAAAACTATCAGCCTCATTTGCTTTCACTCGAAGTAGAAAAAAGGACATATGATTAAAGAAAACCTCTTGATGTACCTTTTCTACTGGACGCGTGTCAATAGACACAGGAATTATATAATCACCTGTGTGTAGACCCCTTTTGAGAAAAATGCTGTGCAAAGCCTCCATGGAAATTGCTAATGCATACGGCATAAGCATTAAATAACCTGCCTTATTATACGCAGTTTCGATAATTGCAGATGTCTGACGCTCATCAAGCGTGATTATCTTAAATCTGAATTTCTGGTCAGACGCTGAATGCAAAGGCAAAAATAGAGATTTATTTTCTGATAATTGCACCAGTTTTCTATTCACTCGTTTACCTGCTTCAAATTTCTCCTTCCACTTACATAGATGAGCTGGTTCTGCAAGAGAAATCCTCCGGGAATAATCCATATTTAGGAATGCTTCAGCTCCTCTGACGTCAAACAAACAATGGTCAAACACTACACCTAGAAAACTTGTTTTACCTGCATAGATAAGATGAAATGCAAGATGTTCCCTGACACGGTTGAATGGCGTGTTTATTCCTTGCTCAAGTGTAAAGAGCACTTTGCTAAATGTTGCATTATCATCAAGGCAGTAAGTCCTGATGTTTGGAGAGAGCATTTTATTCTTGGAATAAATCTTCCAGTATGGAGCAAGATTGTAATCCCGCATTGGTCTGCCATTCAAAACCGGAAATTTTTTAATGAATTTGTTCAGAGCTTGCCGAAGTGTTGTCTCATCAGGCCTGCCTTCTAGTTGCAGGACAATCTGAAATGTATTCCCAGCAGCGGTTTTTCTTCTAATCATATAGTCAATTGTATGAATGATCCAGTCAATACCAGTTAAATAGCGTTTCATACTAACCCATTCTGCTGATATACGATGCCAGTAAGTGGATGGTTTGAGAGTTTTCCCGCGTTAAGCCTGATTCCATTAACTTCAGATTAAATGTTTTTTCAATAAACACCAGAAGCTCCACAAAACTAAATGAATCAATTCCCAGTGTATGAAGAGGCGCATTAGAAGAAATTGTTGAAGAGTCCACACCTAAGATTGTAGCAACCTCTTGAATCAGTGTTTCCTCGATATGTTTTAATCCTATCATTGTTTCAATCTGATCACTGCTTTCTCATGCCCACAGTTATACCTGATACAACTAATTCCCTGTATTTGTGCAGGTTCAGTCTTTGTGCATAGATTTAACTTATATGGATTATCCTGAACTGGACAGGCATAACGCATCTGATTTTTTAGCATGAGCGCCCCAGCCACACAATTAAAACTGGTTCCTGTCATCATGCTGCCGAATATTGGCGAATACCCTGAGATACAAACACCTAATTCTGCAGCCTTTTGATATTCTGTTTCCTCTCCTGCCATACCGTCGGCATCAAGAATGAACATATCAGGTCTATCTCTTTCAGCACCTTTATCATTTAAAGAGACAGCTGTTATTTCACAATATTTCTTATGAGATTTCTCCAGTGTAATCAAAAAAAACACACTTCCCTCCCCTGGTACTGCTACAGGCATTTTTGAGAAGTTAAATGGTTTAATTCTGCCGTCTTCTGCAATCCGCAGCTTTTGGCTGCAGATGTATTCCATAACTGTTCCGCATTCATCAACGCTTCCAACAAGAACATATTCACATCGTTCTTCATAAAGCCATGCTTGCGCAAGGATAAGAGCCTGATGAAAAGAGAATGAAAACTGAGTAAGCGTGATAGTTGGACCTCGGCTTCCTAATACAGATGAAATATAAGACGCTGCTGCATTATGAACAGAGTGGGAAAATATAGTTGGAGAAGCATTCCTATCACCATATTCAAGTATATCATCCAGAAAACGGAATGTTGTTACATGCGGTCCAAAAGCCGTTGAAACAATAATACCAATAGAAGATTTCTTTTTATTAAAATTAATACCACTATCCGCTACAGCGTCACTGGCTGCTAATACTGCCATTTTACTGAATCTATCCGCACGACGTATTCCGCCTAAAACTCTTTTGTCTATTATTGATTCTTTCTTCACATGATAACCAGAATCTTCAGGCTTTGTCCATCCATGCTTCAATGCATCATCATAGCAGTTAATTCCTCGCCCTCCGCTAAAAACAATGCCTATCCCACTAACATTCATGCTCCTCTCCCAATAACAACCGCAGCATTGTTGCCACCAAAGGCAAGGGACGTAGAAACGGCAAAAGATCCTTGTATATGTGTTTTCTCTGCAACTGGTTTCATAGGTATTTCCTCATCCTGATGCACAAAACCAGCACTTGCAGGTATCCATCCTTCCAGAAGCGCAGCACCTGTAAAAACAGCTTCTAAACCTCCTGCACCGCCAAGTGTATGCCCAGTAAATCCCTTTGTAGAAAGAACCTTAATATCCTTGCCAAAAACCCTTGCTAGAACCATACCCTCAACTTTATCATTATCCCGGGTTGCAGTGCCGTGAGCATTAACAAAACAGACGTCTTTAGAACTAATGTGCGATTCAGAAAGCGCTCTATGAATCGCTGCTTCCAATCCTGTGCCATCAGGCCTGGGAGCAGTAAGATGATATGCGTCTGCTGAAGCGCCGTATCCAGCAAGATACAATCTGGGGGCATTGCCCGAGGCACTGCCTCTTTTACAAGCACATGCTTCTCTCTCAAGCACAAGAATTCCAGCTCCTTCACCTAAGTTTAATCCTTTACGGTCTCTGTCAAATGGAGCGCATAATGATTCACTAACAACACCAAGTGTTCCAAAACCGCATATAGGAATACGATTCAATTCGTCCGCACCGCCGGCAATAACAATATCACACTCTCCATTCCTTAACCATGATAATGCCACTCCAATTGCATCAGCTCCTGAAGAACATGCATTAACCACAGTAACGCATGGACCTTTTGCTCTTATAGTATTTGCAACAGCTTGGGCAAGGTTTCCTTTTAAAAACCGCTCAACAGAATCCATCGGGGCTTTTCCCGTACTCCGGTATGAACGATAGAATTCAACATCATTTAACTGGCTTGCCACAGTAGTTCCAAGACATACTCCTACACGAAAATCTTCAATGTCTTTTTTTAGTTCTGCATCATTTAAGGCTTCTTCTACTGCGCAGAAAGCGAGGCTTAAAGTGCGCATTTTGTGTTTCTGCCATTTTTTAGGAATAGATTTGACTTCAAAGACTGGATCTTTATTTACCTGTCCGCACTGAAATGTATCCAGTGTTTCTGTGAGATTTGCACCTGCAGCAGAAATCGCACCCATGCCTGTTATTACTACGTTTATTTTTCCCATGAAACTCCGTTGGAACTCTTGAACAAGGGGTTTAAACCCCTTGTTTTTTGAGCATTTGTATTTTAGAAATTAGAAATTGGAAATTAGTTTTTTGTATTCTCGTATATATATTGTGCCAGAGTGTCGATTGAATAAAATATTTTTCTGCCCTGATCCATATCTTTGATTTCCAAACCAAAGTTTCGCTGCAATAGCACAACAATTTCTACTGCATCCAAAGAATCCAGTCCAAGTCCTTCGCCAAACAGGACCTCATCATCTTTAATATCTTCAGGTTTTATATTCTCCAATGATAGGCTGCTTACAAGCAGTTCCTTCAACTTGTTTCGTATTTCTTCCATTTTTTTTTGTTTCTGCTCTGCCATTTAATCTTCTCCTATATTAAGCAGTATTCAATAAGCAATATCATATCTTCTTCTTATCCTTTTTTCAAGGAACAATTCCAACACGATATAAGAGTGGATTTTCGGCAACCATTAGAATAGGAAACTGATTCCGATAATGACTCTGCTTGAATTAAGTGGTATGTTTGGTTGTTTCATGCCAGCGTTGGATATGTGATGAAATCTATATTCTAATACAAATGAACGGCCCTTTCTTGTCTTGTAACTAAGCCCTAGTCCCGCTTGATAGTTCCCGCAGATATTGGCGCCCATGCCGGGTATGTTCGCTTCCGTATAGACAGGACCGCCGCCCACAAAGAAATATGGCATGTATCTTTGCGATGTCTTCAGCGTCCAGGATGAAAGAAAGTTCAAGCCAAAAATCTGGCCGTCATCAGAATTAATAAGATAAGACACAGGTAGTTCTATCAGGAAGTTATGACTCCCGCGGTACCAGTCACGTCCAGTATCTTTGAGTTTTCGCCTATATCGCAGAATTACATCCACTGTCTCAACATGTTCACGAGTTTTGCCGAGTCCCGGATGCGTGGTGCTGTAGCCGGTCATCAACATCCATGGCTCATCGGTCTGATCCGCATCGGCAAAGGCAACGTTAATTGCAACAACTGTGAACAGCAGTATTAAACAGATTAATTTCATGTCTTCATTTTACCTGTGCTTTCTGTTTCTTCTTCCCACACATTAGAAAACAAAAAATACTGGTAAGGGTGTTTGTGTGTATATTCTTCAAGCAACGCAGCAAATTCCTGAACCCATTGCTGGAGCTGCTGATATTTATTCGTCCCATTCTCATAGCACGGATACAACACATTAGATACATCAACAATGTACTTATAAGTAGAGACTTTCTCTGACAACAGAATAACTACCGGACATCTTGTCGCTGCCGCAATTGTAAAGCCGCCGTATGGAAACCAGGCTTTCTCTCCAAGAAACGAAACTTCTACAGCTTTAAACCCATATCTACGGTCGCCCATAATGGACACAATATGTTTTTCTTTTAATCTATTCATGATTTCAACAATTCCACCGAGTTCTTGTTCAGGAGAAATAATCTTGATATAGTCCTGTTCCCTGCTGATACGCAGTGAACTTTGCACCGCAGGGTTATCTTCCGGACGCATAACCAGATACACTGTTTTCCCCAGTTTTTTTAATGCTGTCATAGCGACCTGCCAGTTACCCACATGAGCAGTTAGCAAAATTATTCCATGAGGAGAATTCTGAATCAGGGACATCAATTGTTCATATCCGCGTAACTGGATATCAAATATTTCCTGTCCTGAAACAATAGCATAGCGGTCAATAAGCTGTCTTCCCTGACTTACAAACAATCTATATGCGTGTCTCAGCCTTTTTACAAAACCATGTGATGGAAACCTTCTGTTAATATACGCCAAAGCTCCACAAACAGCTGCTCGATCAAACAGCACATAGTAGATACAGACAATATATAATAATCCATACGCTCCTCTTAACCCAAAAAAGCGCAGAGAAATCCTAAAAAACCAGAATCCAAGGGCATTCCCTCTTCTCTTTGCTTCAATTTTTCGAGATGCTTCAGCTTTTTTCACATAGAAATCTTAACAGATTATTTTTCTCTTTTCAATTGCATAAGAACCAAGTTGGTTCAAAAGAACCAGGTTGGTTCAAATAGGAAATAAACAAAGTAGTTCGCTTATTTTAACTTGATATTGTTGAAGCTTTTCTTTAGAGTAATATCTAATTTTATTATAAAAGCAGAAGATGATACAGGCGAATAATCAAGTCCCTGACAGGTGTGATGTTGTAGTCATCGGGGCAGGGGCAGGTGGACTCACCGCAGCAGGGCTTCTCTCAAGGGCGGGTCTTCAAACAGTAGTTCTTGAAACTCAGCCGCAGCCAGGGGGATACCTGGCAGGTTTTCAGCGGCAGGGCTTTCAGTTCGACACTTCCATCCAATGGCTCAATCAATGCGGTCCCAGCGGATTCGTCTACAACATCTGGCGTTATCTGGGTGGCGAGTTTCCAACCTGCGCGCCGTTGACTCGCATACACAGATATAAAAGCGATTCGTTCGACTATTTGCTGAGTTCCAATCCTATCGAGTTACAGGATTGTCTTATCAAGGACTTTCCTGATGATGAGAGCGGTATCAGATCTTTTTTCAAGGATGGGGAAAGACTGGGTCGGCGGCTGAATGTTCTGAACAGCAGGACAATGGCGAAAGAGACCATGCCATTCTTTGAAAGAGCTATTCGCAGCTTGCAAATGCTGTTTTGGGCAATTCCTGTCTTCAAACACGTGAGGAGCCCTGTCGAGAAAGGGCTGCGCCGCTATTTCAGTACGGAGGGTGCTCAAAAGATATTCTGCAGTCAAGAATCCTTTATGTCCGTTATTGTGCCTATCGCTTGGGCATTCGCCGGAAATTTTCAAACTTGTCCCAAAGGAGGAAGTCGCACACTGGCTTTATGGTTGTGTGACAGAATCAGGTCTGCCGGGTCGAAAGTATTGCTGAACCAGCACGTGGAAAGAGTGCTGTTGAACGACAGAAAAGAAGCGACCGGTGTATTACTGGCAGACGGAAGTTCCCTGAGCGCTCGATACGTGATTGCAGCCTGCGACGTACAGATGCTTTATGAAAAGATGCTGCTGGAGGGCTGCATTCCGGCACGGATGCGAAAAGCACTGCATAATGCCGATATTTATCATTCCAGCTTCACCATATTTCTGGGACTGGATTGCGATGCTTCTTCTTTGGGGTTCGGAGAAGAAGTATTGAATCTCACCAGGAGCGATGTATCACGTGAAGATCACATGAGTGGTGATCCACATCGCACGATCATGATCGTCATCGCGCCTTCAGTTCGTGATCCTTCTCTGGCACCGGAAGGTAAGGGAACCGTTATGATACATTGTCCGGCATATCTCGATTACGAAGACAATTGGAGAACCGGCGAGGGTCTGGCAAGAGGCGAAACCTACAAAGCATTGAAAAGAAAGTTTGCCGACATCCTGCTGGACCGGATTGAGAAAACTTTCGCTCCCGGGCTGAGGGAGCACATAGAGGTGATGGAGATTGCAACACCTGTAACATATTGGCGATATACGGGCAACACCAAGGGAAGCATTTCAGGGGTTAAACCAACTGGAAGAAATATCAGAGCCGGTGTAGCACATTACAAAACGCCTGTGAAGAATTTATTGTTGGGAGGTCATTGTGCGGAATATGGCGGGGGCGTTCCAATGGCTGTAAAGGCCGGTGCGAATGCCAGTCTCATTGTCATGAAAGACATGAAAATAGCGGCTTACGATGAACTGAAAGACGTCATAAATGGTTCAGTTTTTCTGTAATGCCTTTGCTGTAAAAAATACACTTGTTCCTATAATGATTGCCAATACAGGCGCAACTATAAGTGAGCCGAGCAGCCATTCAAACAATCTGTCGGGGAATTGCTTAAAAATAACATCCATGGAAACCTCTGTTAACCAGTGACCATGCCGCATATAATACCCCAGTTCAATGCAGACTGCCGGAACAAGAGGCGGTATGCATAAATGCTGTATGGTTACAGCCATCACTTTATTTAAATGCAAGCGCGCTGTCACATAAATAATTGCCAATGTATGAATTGAGATAAGCGGCAATACAGCAAGAAAGATTCCCACACCTGCTGCTATAGCTAACCCAACTGGATTTGCATTCTCTTTTAGCAGCATCTTCAGTAATTTAACAGGATGACGCAGTATGCTCAGGTCTATTTTTTTCGCAGCTTCATGAACCAGTTTCCGGTGCGGAAGCGGTAAAAGGCACCTGCCTACTAATCTGGTATGCATACAGGAAATACGCATATTGTCCACAAGTGGCTTAAAGCTGGAGATGCGAAATTGAGGTTCAGGATACCATGCATCAATCTCAATTGTCTTTAGACGCAAGCCAGCCCAGACTGCCCTTGCCAGAACTTCGGTTTCAAAATCATAATGAGAGCCTGTTAACTTCATTTGTAAAAGGTACTGCACTGGATATGCGCGAAACCCGCTCTGGCAATCATCAATTGAAACACCTGTTTCTACACGCAGCCAGAAATTAGCAATCTTTCTTCCAAAATGACTCTTACGGGGAACATGTTTCCCATGAAGTTTTCTGCACCCAATAACAATACTTGTTTCATCTTTCTGGAGCAAAGGAATGAACTTCTCCAAATCCTGCGGATAGTGCTGTCCGTCTGCATCAATTGTAATCATAAAGCGCCCGCCTTGAGCTTTAATATACTTTAGGGCAGTAAGAATTGCCTTGCCTTTTCCAAGATTTTTCTCGTGCCTGAGCACAATAATATCAGTGTCAACAAATAAAGCAGATACATTAATATCAGTACTGCCGTCATCAACAACAAGTATATGCTGCAAATAAGCTCTGCAGGATAAAGCAACATTTTTCACAGTATCCTTGTTATTAAATACAGGGATGACACACCAGATATGATCTGTAGAGAAAGAATTATTACTCATCTAGTTTTTTATTCCCGGCAATAAGCATATCCCACATAGAGCCTGAATATCCAAGTTTGTGAAGAAACTGTAAAGTAGTGTCCCCTGCATCAGGAGGGAAAATACAATGTTTAATGCCGGAGAATGCTTTAGTTAATGTCTCCTTTAGCCACTGTTTATCAATGTTTGGAGAAATATAATAAACAGACTTCAGTAAATCCTGACCATTGGAAAGAAGCCCTTCTTTAAGCGCTATGTGCTCAAGACCAGTACCAGGAAGAATCCGTATCCCCATAAAGATAAAAGATACTGCCTTTCTCAGACTTTTGATATTTTCTATTCCCTCAAGCACTGTTTCCCGTGTCTCCCCCGGACAACCAAACATATAATAATGCGCCGTGGCAATACCAGAGCGGACAAAGGAGTCATTACACTCAATAATGTCCTTAAATAAGAATGACTTGCCAAGCTTGCGAAGTGTTGTATTAGCCGGCGCATCAGATCCAAGCTCTGCTGCTTTCAGCCCGGTCTGTTTCATCAGCGCTATAATTTCATCATCAAGCTTTTCCGGTTTGAAAAACGCAGTCCAAGGGATAGACACCCCTCTTTTTGCCATTTCACGAACTACGTTCAGATAATGTTTTTGGTCATCATTAAAAACCGAATCAGTAAAGAAGATATATTTTGCCTTGTGCGTATCAGTCAGCATCTGAATATCATCAACCACTGCCTTCGGATCCCTGCAGCGAATACTTGTGCCTTCCAAAATAGGATACGAGCAGTACACGCATTTATGTGTACATCCCCGCTTTGTCTGCACAGATCCAATGTTCCCTCTTTTCAGATAAAACTCCATAATCTTTGGATCATAATATGCAGAGGGGATTTTTTCCCCACTCAGCTTAGATATAGCCCGTATACAACGTTTTTTGGGATACTCCCCTTTCTCAGCATTTGCAACAAATTCAAGCATTAGTGCCTCTCCTTCTCCAACAATTCCATAATCAGCACCAACCTCACGCAGGATTGCTTCCGGCATAATAGAAAATCCTGCGCCGCCAAGCACTACTGGCACGCTGGTTTGTGCGTGAATCGTTTGTACAATATCCTTCGCAACATCAATATAGCGCTGTTCACTTAAGTAGTTCACATTATCAATATTGCGAATTGATACACCGATAATATTTGGAGCATTGTTCCTGATTGTCTCACAAAGCGCATCCATGGACTTATTGCTCTGAAGAAAATCAAACTGACATACCTCATGTCCGCCGTTACGCAAAGCTGCTGCAATCATGCTCACCCCTAACGGATATATAGGACATGGAGTACTGGCAGTATTAGAAGCAATCAGCAGAATTCTCATGACCACGCGCGACCAGCCCTTAACCTGGCTCTCTTATAGGTTCCGTCCTTCTTTTCTTTTTCAATAACTTTAAGAAACAGTTTTGCCATCTTTATTTCCCTGCTGCAGTCAGAGTAAAATTTTTCCCATGCATAGTGGTACATGCTTTGCAATGAGTTTATAGTCATTTTTGCCGGTTTAAATACAACCTCTCCTGTTGTGTACTGGATCCAGTTGTTATGAAGGATCCTATTTTCTTTTTCCAGCTGGGCTCTGATCGGTGCATGAGGAAATGGAGTAAGGATAGTAAATTCGGCAAGGTCAAGATTTATCTCAAGAAGAAAATCAACTAATCGCTTTATATAATCTTCATCATGATAATCCAATCCGAGAATAACTGTCCCTTCAACTCCAATGCCATGTTCCTGCAGCCGCTTGACTCTTCTGCGGATATGATCTGAGGTATCTATTATTGCCTGATATACATACCAACATCCTGCTTTAGCGGCTAGATCCAATATTTCGTCATCATCCTTTATGGGATGAGATATCCATTTCTTTTTTAACGGAGCAATTGCCTTAAACAGTTCTCTCTCCCATTCATCGTTCTGCGCCATAGAATTATCAACAAAAAACATGCGGTTATTGTCAATGCTTTCCAGCTCCCTCACCACTGCATCAACAGGGCGCGGCCTGAATTTGCGCCCTCCCAAATACGGCGTGCAGCACGGAAAACAATTAAACTTGCACCCTCGGGACGCATGTATCAGATCAACCATCTGCACACCGCGGAAATTATATAATTCACGCTTAAGAATGCTGCGTCTTGCAGTGCCAATTATGTTCATATCCGGAAAATCATGGAAAAAATCATACATCTTTTCCATACGTCCTTTCTTAAAATCATCAATAACCTTATCAATCCTGCCTTCAGCCTCTCCTAAAAAAACACTATCAGCGTGAGACATTGTCTCTTCCGCATGAAGCATTGTTGCAATGCCGCCAAACACCACCTTCTTACCATGAGCTCGATACCAATCGCTAATTTCCCATGCGCGGGGCATCTGGCATGTCAGCATAACTGAGAGCACAATCAAGTCTGCATCTTCAGAAAAATCAAGTTTCTCAACATTTTCATCACAAAAAGAGATTTCAATATCATCACTCAGCGCCGCAGCAAAACACGCCGGACCATGAGGCGGCAAATTAAATTCCGTCTGATCCATTAGTTTCGGCCATGTGGGATATATTAGTTTTATTTTCATATTAAAATAACCTTAGTGCATTCTATAATATGCTCCCCTGCCTTTTCCAGCAAGCTCAATTATATCAGCATCTATGAGTTTTGAAATTTCTTTCAGCATTGCTTGTCGTGATATGTTAAAATTTGCTCTTAGTTCTTTATTAGTAATCCTGCCCTTAACTTTAATCCTTTCTAAAATTTCTATCTGTCTTGACGTTAATTCTAATTGTTCAGCACTATTCACTTTTGGTAAAAAATCAAGTTTAACGATAACCTCTTTTACTTTATTCGTTGAATACAAAACACCATCAGTGAAATATTCAAGCCACTTTGTAATATCCCCTTTGCTTTTTTGGGCTGTTTTTAATGCGGCATAATATGAGTATCTGTCTGCATCATAGTAATCATCAAGCGCAAAAAATCTTCTATGATCAAAGCCTGTTTTATAAAGAACAAGAGATGCTAACAACCTTGCTGTTCTACCATTGCCATCAATAAACGGATGAATTCTGGCTACTTCATAGTGCACAATCCCAGCTAAAATAACAGGTTGAATACTGCTTATTTTAGCAGCATTCAACCAATCTAAGAATTCTTTTACTAAACGAAGAACATCCCTGGTACGAGGAGGCATATATTCCACAACTTCCCTAAATTGTGTCCCGTCAAATATTCTTCTTCCTACAAAAACTTGTCTATTTCTAAAAACACCGCAATCCTCAGGATTCTCAAGAGTTCCCTTGGTAATTGTTTTATGGATATTTAAAAATAGTTTAACATCTATCGCCTTTTTGCCTGCGTATTCAGGTATAGCATCCAATGCATGAAGATAATTTAGAACCTCCTGTTTATCCTTGACTGAGCCAATAATCTGCTTATTTTCTGACAGCATGCCTACCTGCTCAAGTGTTAGCCTGTTCCCCTCAATACTTGTAGAAGAATGAGCATTATGAAGGCGAGCCTCTTTTTTTAACTTTAGCTCCCACTTAGGAATTAGTCTGGAATGTTCAACAATCTCCTTTCCAGCCGCAATTTGGGAGATATTATTAAGTATCTTATCTGTTATTGTATATTTTGGTTTAAATATCATGTATTAATTATACTAAATGACAACCTAAATGACAACCCAAAATCCCGAATGCTTTCGGGGTCATTCTCCTGCTTGACCGGGGATTATCTTTTCATCACAAAACAAACAGCTTTCTCTTCATCGATTTTCATAGCCAGTACTGTGGATGCTTCTTTGCGGGAGATTATGCCTTCTGCATATTGCAGTAAAGATGGAATTTGTTTTTGTGGAAACATGATATACAGTAATGGGCCCTGAAATCCAAAGTGAATTGCTGCTTCTGCCAGAGGGCTTGATGGAAGAGTGTAGATAAAAAGATTACCACGCGCAAGTTTTCTGCCTGTCTGCACATAATCCCTGAAATAATTTAGATTGGATCTTAGACATCCATCAGTATTTGTGCCGATAATTCCAATATCCTGTTTATGCTTTTCAGAATATTTTACCCCTGCATCATGCAGTGCCAGAGCGCCTGCACAGCAAGACATTTTTGAAGTCATGTCAAATCTTCCGAAATTCTTTACCGGATACAAAAATATTGATTCATTCTGCAGCTTTGAATGCAGGGATTTTATACCGGTATAATCTTTGCGTATTGTTTTATTTACACATCCATATTTTTTCTTAGTAATCCAGCCAATACCTGAAATAATCATAACTGCTGCTCATCCAATTTTTTCAATACCAATGCGGAATTCACTCCGCCAAATCCAGCGTTGATAGAAATAGTTACAGGATTATCAAATGTGCACGCTTTAGTGGACACCCAGCCCTCAGCTTCATTATCAGCAATATGCAGATTAACTGTAGGAGGAATAAGTTTTTCTCTTAATGACCGCAATGCCACAATTGTCTCCACCAGACCTGCCGCTCCCATTGTATGTCCTATTCCTCCCTTAATGGAATATGTTGGAAGAGCTCCGTAGGCAAAAACAGATTTAAACGCCTTCATTTCCATAGCGTCATTGTATATAGTTCCAGTGCCATGCGCAGCTATGCATCCCACAGCATCCTCAGTCATATTTGCTGACTGCAGGGCTTTATTCATAGCCAGCGCCAGTCCGCTGCCATCTCTGGACGGACCGGTCATATGATTAGCATCATTTGTCAGTCCCCAACCGGCTATTTCTCCAATAATAGACCTTTCTTCTTGAATAGCTCTTTCCTTACTCATAACCAGAACAAATCCTGCTGCTTCGCCAAGACTTAGACCGCTTCTGTTTTTATCAAAAGGTCGCGCTGTATCTTTATCTAATGCCATCAGAGAAGAGAATCCGGCAAAAACAAATTCACTTACAATATCACAGGCAACTATCAGCACGCAGTCACGCTCTTTACCACGGATCATTGCTCCTGCCTGCGCAATTGCGCTGCTTGAAGAAGTACATGCTGCAGACACAATAATCCCGGGCGACCTTATCCCGCTCAAGCATTGCACCTTGCTTAACAAACAGCCAGGCGCGCTTTCGTCCGCATTATCTTTGGCATTAAGAACCTGTTTCTCCAGAATATCTATCTCGCCTGTTGTGGTTGCTAAAATTAAAAGAGCGTCTTTTGGAATAATAGAAGATGCTTTCTTTAGTAACGGCTTCAGCATCTGCATTGTCAGAGAATCACTTTGCCCAGTCTTAAGTTCAGCGATTGTAGCTGCTTTTTTTGTTTGAAATACCTCTGTATCAAAACGGACTAACATATTTATTGCGGTTTTTCCAGATAGAAGTCCTTGCCAGCACGCATCAATGCCCAAGCCGTAAGGAGTTATGAGGTCACAGGCAACAACAACTGCTTCTAGCGCATGCATATTAGTTCTCTAAAATTTTCTACTAAATTATTTTATCATAGGGACTACTAATATCGTTAGATAGTCACATTCAGCCCACTTTTCTTCAAATAGAAATCTATCTATTGTTATAGGAGTTTTTCTAGCAGGATCTGAAATGATGTATATGCGCTTGGTATCGTCATATCCTATAACTACCGAATAATGATTGCTCCCCTCTCCAACTATTTTTTTTGCAAGTTGTAATTCTCGCATTGGTGGCAGTTTAAAGATATATTTAGTCATAACAATGATTGGTCTCCCTTTATCCAGTTGTTCTTTTAAGTCTTTAGGAGAACCGCTATACACAAAAGCAAAAAATCCTTGCTGTTCAGCAAATTTTTTTAAATTTTCTGCTTTAAGCGCATACGAAGATTCAATTGGAGATAAATCAATATCGTTTCTGCCCCAATATCTAAAGACCATAGAAAGGCATGCTAACCCACACTGATTTTTTTCTTGTCTTATATGTGAGGTACCGTTAATCAGATATGTTGTTGGAGAATTTAGTCCTGTAAAACGGCGGACACCACAGCCACTTGAACTGATCAAGAATATAGAGAATAGTAAAAACAGCAGATATTTCTTTCTACAAAATGGATAATTCTTTAAAATTCTTACTTCCCCTTGACATTTCCAGCCATTTTTTATTGGACACTAGGGATTTCCTGCCGCAATACTGGCTACGCACGCAATCATAATCATAATAACTATAAGCATCATGTTCGTTGAATCATCACCAGCACGCAATTGCAGAAGCCTACAGTTATCCTTTTCTTTTATTTCTAGAGAATTAATCTCATTTGGTGTTAAAAGCTGTTTTTTTTGCACACGGTATTTCTCAACATCTATGCTCTTCTGTTTCTCATTGATAGCGTTCACGTTTGACTCAGCACGTACAGACGCGCGTACAAGCATTTCTGGTTCTGCCATGCAAGAGGAGGTATAACTTAAACTTAATATAGCAATGCTCAAACCAATATATATGCTCCTCCTTAACAATCCTTTTTGTCTTTGTAGATATTTCATTTGTTGTAGCCTCCTTTTAACTATTTGTACTATTATCCCTCAATAAAACTCAAAAACTGCCTAATTTTCAAAGAGCAGAATAACATTTTCTAACTTAGTTTGTCAAATTTTGGGCACATAGGATGTGTCCTTAATTTTTAACACTTACTCTCAGTTGCAGTTCGGCAACTTTCTTGTTTTTACTGGTTACTGATGCTTTTATGAGTGCTTCGCCGTTGCTTTCTGTTTGCTTCCTGTAATTAAAAACAATTTCTTCTTCAGGGGAAACTGGTGAAAGGAATTTTGCCGAAACAATTTCCTTTAATCTAATATCCCTCTTTTCCCATGCCTGAAGCATTACTATAACCGCCTGTATTTTACAAACCCCGGGAAGAATAGGTTTATCTGGAAAATGTCCCTGAAAGCCAATGAACTCTGCGGGAAAAAGAAAGCGCGCAGTTACCTCCCCTTTCTTGGTTTCGGCTAAATCCGCCATACGTTGTTTGATTTCCTGCACAAGTTTATTCATGTTTGAATCTCCTTCAATCGCATAGTTAGCTGATAGTTGTATTTATGATGTCTGAGCATAATACCAGAGGGATATAGTTTCCCGTTTTTCCTGAGATACTCATAATAAAAAACACTCCAGATTTTTCGCCACCCTTCATAATATCGTTTTTCAACCAACAGATTGTCAGCACCGGCAAAAATGTATTCCATTACACCTGTTTTTGCAGGCTGTCTAAAAACAATCTTCTTTTTCTTTTTATGCATTTTAGCTTCAGGGTCAGGAATGCAGTCAAAATAAATTCTTCTAATGTCATCTGCCACTGCCTGGGCAAAATTGCCGGGAAAAGAAGCTCCTTCAAAAGCGAACTTGCACTCAACACTGTTATCATTTCCGGCCAACTCAAACAACTTGATACCTGCATGATTAAGACAGACAACTGTGAAGAGCTTTTGGAGAGCATCAATATCAGTATACCCAATAGCAGAGAACTTATACCGCTTATACTGAAAAACAATTGTGTTAATTACCTGGAATTTCTGGGAAAGGGTACTGGCAAATTGCTCCCGAATTGCTGCAGGCTGCACTTTGCTGACCGAAACATATTGAACCTTTTTAAATGGAATACTGCTGCACCCTGTACTGCACAATACAACTAACCCCAAAATTAAATTCTTAATTTTCAATTTTTAATTTTCAATTACTAATTTCCAATAAATTACTAATTCTAAAATTTCTAAGTGTCTGCTCAACATCCCCCTGAATCCCCCTTCAAAGGGGGACTTTTTATTGGGGTAGCCTTTTCCCTCTCTGTCAAGAGAGGGCCAGGGTGAGTTAATCTATACAGCGAGGGGATAACCAGTAGCGCTGAAATATACCCTCCCGTTACTCCTATTACAAGTGTTATACCAATAGAAAACAATACAGGATGCAGAGCAAATAAAAGCGCTCCTGCCCCAATAATTGTTGTAAGAGCTGACAATGAGACTGCCATACGCGTTCCTGTTTTTAAATTATACTCACAAGTATAAACCATGAATATCCCGTAGTCAATGCAGAGACCAATAACAATTATCCCGGCAATAACACAGGGAGCATTTAGAGATAACCCTAGTACAGACATGATCCCCAAGATCAATATAATGCCTGTGATAACCGGAATCAGGGCAAGCACAGTTAGCCGTACGTTTCTCAGCAATAAACACGTTAATATCAGAATTAACAGCCCGGCAATTCCTGATAAAAAGATAACTTCTGATGAAACTGCCTGAGAAAGCATGTAGGAAAAAGCATTTCTGGATACTAAGAATGTTTTCGGATAACGGCTGCTTATTACACTCAGCGCTTTAATATACTGATCTTTATCCGGGAAAAATGATAATACCTGATATTCATCTGTTTTTTTCAGTATAAATCGTTTTTTTAACTGGTCAAAAAAAGTAAGCCCCTCAGGTGTATTTTTAATAACCTTTTCAGTATAGAGATTTTTAAAAAACGGAGAAAATGCATCATCGGAAAAATGATATGCCTGACCATGCTCTTGAAGAAGCTCTTTCAACTTTGCTTCTCTTCCCTCTCTCCAGAACTTGTTCCAGCGCGCAGAATTTGCTATTCGTGCTTGATTTGACAGCCACAATTCTGCAAAACTTGAAAAATTTTTCTCTTCCACTTCATCTACTGCCTCGGTGTAAATGCGCTCATTACACTGAAGCGCCTCTTCCAAATTTTTCCCTGAGGTAACGAGAATTGCCGGTTTATCCGCTCCTCCCCACACACTATGAAACTCCTGTTCAGTCTGTATAACCTCAAATTTACTTCCATCCAACCGACTGATATCGCTATTAAATTCTACCTGCCGCGATAGAGCTATTGCAGCAATTATAATCAGTCCCCAGCATGCAACACATATTCGATCGAAAACCTGCGAGTGCGTGGAATTTCTTTGTTTGAGTATAGCAGGAAGCTCTATGTAATGTTTCCCGGTTAAAAGACGAGGTAAAATAAATAAGGCGCAGACAAGGCAGAAAACAATACTGAGGATTGAAAAAAGAGCGAGCTGATGATACCCCTGAACACTGGAAAAGAAGAATGCAGCAAAAACACCTATTGTAGTCAATGCAGCAATTATTACTGGTTTTATTATTTTCTTAACTGCATCAGGCCTGCCAGCTCCTGTGCGTACGGCCAGATAAACATGAATCCCGTAATCTATAGCAATGCCGGCAACAACAGCTCCCATACCAATAATAAAATATGACAGCTTTCCAAGAACAATAGCTGAGAGGTTTATGGAAACAAGAACTGATATCAGCGGTATAAGAAAGATAAGAATTGCCCTTATATCCCTGAATATGAACAGGAATAATAAGAGAAAGGCAACTGAGGCAATAGTCAATGTCAGGAGAATATCCCTTTTTATTACATCTTCATTGCTGATTGTATGAATGTGACCGGCAATGATATCAGCTGAAACAAATTCAGGTAGAGACTCCAGCTGTTTATGCAGATATGCCACTAGCTTTTTGGAACCGAATCCATCAGTAATACGCACAGGAGTTTTAAGAATAAGCATAGCATTTCTGCCATCCTGACTGATAAAATGTCCATTCTTAATTTTAACCTTATATCCTAATGAACGGGAAAGCTTTCCTATATTAGCAAGAAATCCTGATTTTATCCCAAGTGGATCAGATCGAATGAACGGCATTATAAATCCACTGCCCGGAGTCAGTAATTGCTGGTAATCTCTGCTTAAACTTGTTTTTACTCCTTCATGGGTTATCTGCCTATCAATTTTGGAGAGGGCCTCTTCGTTGAGCAGTTGCGGAACATGTCTCATAAAGGAATGCATCTCCTGCATTAGATCGGTTTTGGAAACCCCGCTTATTACATCTGTTATCAGAGGCGGTTTTAGAGACTTTTCTAATTGGTCAACAGCCTGAATAAGGTCCTGCGTTGTGTGTTCTGGAGATTTCAGTTTTAGAGAAAGAATAACCTTATCCGAAAGATTTGAGTCTCTGAGAAAACGCATACTGCGAAGAATCTCAGGATTCGCAGGAAGCATTAGTTCAATGTTATTATCAAAAGAAATAAACCTGATGCCAATCGCCGCAAAAATGATTATGCCTGCTGCAAGTCCGGATATAAGACGTTTCCGCTTATCAGCCACGCGGTTTGACCTCCCATGCCGCATCATTGATCGGACTATTCAGCATGGTATCATTAAACCTGAGAAGCGTAGAATCGCCTGTTTTCTCATTTATGTATATCTCGTGGATATAGCGTTCATCCTCTCTGAATACAATCCTTACATAGTTGATAATATTATAAGCCATTGTATTTTCGCGCGGCGTGAATTTAAGGGAAACCGGATTTTGCCCGAGTACTGTTATATTGTATTCTTCCAACAATGGCATATATATGCCTGAAAGCCACTTTCTCATCTGCCCGATGACGGTTTGAAACGCAGGATTATCCTTCATGCTTACCTTCTGAACTTGGTCTATATCTTCATCCCACTGGGAAATAATATCATCCCTTATAATCATGGAATACCGTGTCGGCTCTTCGGTATGCCATGCAAAAAGATCCGGCTTTTTAAGAAATATTTTGCCCTTCAAAATAATCTTCCTATCAAAGATCGCCAGCTTTTTCTCCTGAACAAAATCAGTTTTCAAAGTTCTTATCTCCGACATCTTCACCTCAAGCCTGCTGAGCACATCCTCTACACTCTGCTCAGTGTAGCCATTAAGCGAGAACAGAGACATACATAATGCGATTAGTATTATCGTGATTTTATTCATATTCGTCATGAAAGGAATTCTAGCAATTTTCGTGGATAATGTCTAATGTGCAGATGATCCGATGTAACTGAGTGAAGCAAGTTGGCTTACCGTCTATTTGAGTTCACTTTTGATCCATTGCAAATATTTTTCATTGGGATCAGCGTCCAGCTTGATTATGCAAGGAGTGTCAAAAGGATGGATTCTGGCAATTTCATCCCGAACTTTTTGATAATTCTCCTTCGTTGTTTTAGCAATAAGCACAACCTCCGTTTCATCGGCAATTTTGCCTTTCCACCAATACATAGCACTGACTGGGAAAATATTCGCACAGCCAATCATACGTTTTTCAAGCAAATGCCTGGCAATTTTTTTTGCCTCTTTGGCTGATTCATTGGTAATGTAAAGAAAAACCATTTTATTCATGTCTCATGCCAGATCTTTACCTCTCCTCTGGCGAGCACATGGTTGTCCTGTGATACGGTTCCTTTAACAATGCCAAAACCGCCGTACCTTGCATATTTATAGAATGATATATTTAATGTGTCTCCAACATGCGCTTTGCCTAATATCTCAAGTTTTTTCGCTCCAAGCAGGAATCCTCCCGGCGCCGGTTTAGACGCACCCATATGTTTAAATCCGCTCAGCGCTGCTATTGCCTGCGCGATCATTTCAAGATACGCAGCCTCATCAAGCAAACCGCTTTCGTCAATAAATAGCATATCCTGTGATAATGTTACGGTTACATCTGCTGTGCGCTCAGCAACTTTCATCAGTGTATCAATGACTCGCATTGGCGATTTCTGCGGAATTAGTTCTTCAACTGCAATCGGTAAACAGGCAATTTTATCCTGTTTATCAACATTCTTCCAGCACATAGGGTCAGAAGCCAGATAATCGCCTGTCAGCTGGTATGCTGCTCCGCGGCATCCGTAACATTCGTTTGATTTTTCGCATTCACGGCAAGGAGCCTTCATTGTATCATGATAATTTCTAAGATCCTGAATAACCTCACTATCTTTTATAATATCTCGAAGCTTTTGCTTTCGTATGCTTCCAACCGGTATAGTTACCCCAACACACGGCGTAACATATCCTTGAGAAGTAACAAGACATGAAAACTGGTGCCGCAGACATCTATTCCCTATCAGAGGAGGCTGAGGCTCCCAGAAGTATCCATAGTGAGTACGGTCAATTTCGGCAATTTTACAAAAAATATCATGTATCTTTTGAGGTTCAATATTTAACCATCCGTTTTGTCTAATATTTCCCTGCGGAGTAATCATCTCAAAATACGGGATAATATTCTGATCCCTCAGCTTTTGCCACATATCTACCAACTCATCAATATTCTGAGAGCATATGACGGTACTGACTGCCAGAAATGTTTCTCCGGAAGGACGTCTTGCTTGCTTTAGATTGTGAAATGCTTCCTGAATGATCTTGAACGCTCCTTTTTTCCCGGCAAGCATATCCTGATTATGCTCATTAAACGTGTTCATCTTTAGAACCACATTTACTCCATAGTCAAAAAGCTGTTTCGCTATATCAGCAGTAATATTAGAACCATTGGTAAATATCTCCACGTTAAGATGATGCGTTCTGATAAACTTAATTATTTCCATAATATGCGGATATATCATCGGCTCTCCGCCGAGAATAATAATTTTTTTTGCTCCAAGATCCTGCGCCTGTAAAATAACATCGCAGATTTCCTCTACGGTCAACTCGTTTTCAAGAGAAGAATTCTCCGGTATATAACAATATGGACAGTGGAAATTACAACGCAGACTGGGTTCAATTTCCACAGATAGAAGCCTGCTATTGCGTACTGCATCTTCTATTTCCTCTCGTGCAAATTCGAAATTTGGTATTGGGGTGTGACAACTCACTGTTTTGTTTGTCTCCTATCTATAAAGCGAATTGGCTTTCGCGACTTTGGATCATATACCTTCTGTTTAATGGTTTCCGAATCAGCGATTACTACCTCAGGCTTTACTCTCAGACACGCTTGAAGTTTATTCTGTATCATATCTGCAGTGCATGACGGGTCATTAACTGATACATTGATTTCTATGATATCTGAAAGTTCGCTTTCTCCGGATACTGTTACATAATAGTCATTTATTGTCTCAATCTCTTCTAAGGCAGAATATATTGCCTGTGGATACAGAGTCGTTCCTTTGATTTTCATCATTTGTTTTTTTCTCCCCAGAATCGGTCCCAGCCTTGGAGAAAACCGCTCACAAGAGCATTGCTCATCAATCAGGAAACTTACATCACCTGTCTTAAACCGTATCAAAGGCATTCCTTCTACTGCCATTGGCGTTACAACGATTTCGCCTATATTGCCAGGAGGAAGAACTGTGCCGTTTTTATCAATAATCTCTACAACTGCCAGGTCAGGAAGAAGATGCCCTCCTTGCTGAGCCCTACATTCACAGAAGGTAGTTACAATCTCAGAAGAAGCGTATGTGGAAAAAGCCTGTGCCTGCCATATGCTATGAAGATCATCTCCTACTTTTAATAATTCAAGATTTTCTCCACGTAACGGTTCACCAATACAAACCAGTTTGGACACAGCGGTTTTATCAGGATTCATTCCGTTTTCCTTTAAGTATAAACCCAGTTTTCTGAGAAAACTCGGAACTCCGATAAGAGTTGTTGGATTCATTTGTTTTATGATCTGCAGGTGACTCTCAAGGCTGCTATGCCCGTTTCTAATAGCTGCTGCGCCAACACTGCGTATCCCAAGAAAATACGCCAGGCCTGCAACGAAACAGCGATCCATTGTGCAGGTTAATAACACCGTATCATTAGAAGTCAGACCGCATCCTGTAAACGATCTTTCCTCGTTATAGGCAAGCCGCTTTAAATCATAATCAGTATACGTCATCCTGATCGGTTTGCCTGTTGTTCCTGAAGATAAAACAATATCAACAATCTTATCAGAAGTAACTGCGCAAAAATCGTCATTATTTTGCTCAATATCAGACTTCTCAGTAAAGGGAAGTTTTGATAGCTGATCAATCGTTATATTGCTGCATTCAGCTTTGATATTCTTCAGCGACTTGCTGTAAAAAGGAGAATGTTTGATACAGTATGCAATGTGCTCCTGTAACTGCCTTTCCTGAATCTCCCTGATTTCTTCCGGGGAACTAAATGATATATCATGATAACGATATAAATCTCTCATGCCCCCTCCTCCATAGCAGCAAGCTCCGAAGCCATAATATCACGCACTTTGTTTTTAAGCTTAAACGGCCCTAAATCCTTGTATTGTTCCCATTCAAGACCTGGCAATTTGTGCAGCCTGATTATTCCCTGATGCAAGAGAAGCGATCCGCGTGGAGGGATATTCTCATTTCCTGAAATGCATATAGGTACAATTGGACATTGCGCTTGCAAGGCAATGCGAAAGATTGAGCTGTGAAACTGTCCGATTTTTTTGTTTACAGAACGTGTTCCTTCAGGAAATGCAACAATGGAAACTCCCTGTCTGAGTAATTCGATTGTTTTATAGGAAAATTTCTTGAACTGCATTCTCTTGACATTCAAATAACCCGCCCATCTTGCAAATATCCCCAGCACCGGAAGACGAAATGGCCATGTATTCACAACTTGAATAAGTTCATAGGGAAGACATCCAATCAAGAATGGATCTGAGCTGGAGCGGTGATTACAAACAAAAATATACGGACCTCTGCTTTTATTCTTTGCATAATCTTTATAGCTGAAACGCACAAAAGGGAACGGAAGAACCCGAATAATAACATTGCCGTACCAATTGATTGCTCTGCGAAATCGCTTCATAGTGTTGCGATGAGATGAAAATAAACCAAGAAAAATAACAGATAAACTTAAAATGGGAATACTAAATATAGAGAACGATAAGAACAGTGTATAAAACACTATGTTAAAATATATCAGCTTTAAGGTCTTCATTCCAATTAATTAACTGCTTTTTTTTCTTCATCTTTTAAAGTGAGAACAAATTTGTAAATATCCTCAAGTGTTCGGATGTTTCTGAGGCGTTGGTCATCGCGTATTTTAATGCCAAACTTCTGCTGTAAGGCAACAACCAGGTCCACAACATCTAAACTGTCCAGGCCCAGATCTTCAAAAATATTCGCTTGCGGTAAGAGTTTTTCTTTCTTGATCTCAAAGGATTCCTCAAATACCTGATTTATTTTATCTATAATTTCCTGCTTATCCATTCCAAATTCCTCCTATTTTAAATTTTCTAAATCATTTAAATCTTTGTATCTGCCACTTGCTTTTTTATTTTTCAAAAGGTCCTCATACGATATGAGGTTAACTTTTATTCCATCAATTTTGGTTTCAGTACGTCTGGAAAAACATTCCTCAAAATTTACGCCCGATATTTCCGTAAACACTTCTATTCTTATTGGAGGATATCCCATCCTGATGATTTTCCCAGGCTTAAGAAAAATAGCCTCGCATAAATCTGGAGCATTTAAGCCGAATTCCTTTATTGCTTCTGTTATCTTCTTAGCATTCTCTTTAGCAATAGCAATCCATATATCCATATCTGCCGTTGCCCGCGGATACCCATAATAACCGACTGCATAACCACCTATCAGCAAATACTCAATTTTTTTTGAGTTGAGCAATTTCAAAAAATCTCTGAAATCTTGGGGAAGTATTGGCATATCCATATACTATCCTCCTATTTAATTCCACTGCCTTTAATCTGTCTGTCGTTGTTTTTGAACTCCAATATTCCTTTTCGTCATTTTCATCCAAAGATGATATTTTAATGACTTTTTTATTTAATTTATACTTCAACATAGATATTACTCCTTCTCGTCATAGCCATGATCAGAAACTTTAATCTCATATTTCGGCACTAATTCTTTGATTCTTTCAAACGTTTTACTCATATTCAAATTATATCATTGCGAAGGCAAAATATCTATAAATTAGTCATTCTTTTGCACACCAGCGCTGCGTTGATTCCGCCGAACGCAAAACAATTTTTCACCATAATTTTGATTTCTCTGCTTAAGGGCTTCATTACATGATAAATGCCCTCGCAATCCGGACTTACTGTCTCAAGATTTAGAGTAGGATATATGCACCCTTTTTCCATCATTGCCAAAGAAGCAATCAGTTCCAATGCCCCTGATGCGCCGAGCGTATGTCCGATATATCCCTTCAAACTGCTTACTGGAACACAATCACCAAATATCTCCTTTATTGCCTGAGCTTCTTCCTTGTCGCCCTGCACCGTTGCTGTTGCATGAGCATTTATATAATCAACATCTTTTGGTTCAATATGCGCATTGCTTAAGGCACTACTGATGCATGAAACCATACCAACTCTGCTGGACTGGCTGATATGAGCGCCATTTCCGCATGTATGATATCCGATAACTTCAGCGTATATTTTCGCCTTTCTTGCTACAGCCCTTTCATACTCCTCCAGAACAAGTATCCCGCTTCCTTCTCCACATACCAAACCGTCCCGTTTTACGTCAAAAGGCCGCGGGGTTTTATGAGGAGATTGATTATAATTTGTTGATGTTGCAAAAAGAATATCAAAAGATCCAGTAACAGTTGGATGAATTTCTTCCGCACCGCCGCATAATAGCGCATCTTGTTTGCCTAACCTGATCAGATCACAGCCTGCTCCAATAGCTTGTAATGCAGATGCGCACGCGGCAGAGGTTGCCATAACGCAACCGGTTATTCCCAGATACTGAGATACATTCATCGCTGCTGTATGGGAAATGCACTGAAAGAATTTTGTTGAATTGAGCTGAGTTAGATCCTTTGCTGGAATCATAATTTCAAAGGTCTCGGTGAGGCTTTGAGCGCTTCCTGTAGTTGACCCAATAATACATCCAATCCTTCCTGTAGATAATGCTTCACGGTCTATATTAGCGTCTGACAGAGCTTGCTGAGCTGCCTGAGCCGCAAAAATACTCATTCTTCCCATTGATCGTCTGTTCTGACGCGGTATCAATTTTTCATTTTTAACTTCCGCAGGTGCTGCAACTAAACTGCGCAGGCCAATGTACTGGTTCCAATCCTCCATATAACGAACAGCGCTTTTCCTTTGTTCAATTCCCGCAGTAAGAGCAGGAACGTCATTGCCTAAAGGAGAAACAGCTCCAACACCAGTTATTACTACCCGTTTTAACTGCATAATCTCTGCTCAATAAAATGATTATATTTTCCTTTTCCAACAATAGTTCTTCCAACAATAAATGAAGACATCATTGCCCCTACCACTCCCGGCAGCATAGAGCTCTGGCCGGCAGCATATATATTGCGAAGAGGAAGCTTTCCAAAAAGATTAAACTGTCCGATTTTCTGTTTCACACCATACGCTGCGCCATCGGGAGAATTCAAATAATCTCTGAATGTCAGGATAGATGCAGAATCTATTACTTTAAAAGAATCCTTATACTCCGGGAATTTTTCAATAATACGCTCTTTGATACTGCTAACATGTTGTTGTTTATATTTCCGGTAGTCAGAAGGGCGATTCCCATGCTTTGAAAGCTTCCATGCTTCTACATGCTCAGGGAAAGATACTTCAAGCGCGCTCAATACATGATAGGATTTCCCCTTTACTTCTTCCTCATTCTGCATAATTACCATAGCCGGCATCGCGCTATTTCCCGGATCAAGCAACTGGTTTATATCCGCTGTTGGAAATAGAGAGGTGATTGTTGGGGTAAAGTCATCTGCTAAGCTAGGAGATTCCACAACACCATACACTGAAAAGAAGCCTGCTGACGATTCAAATGCTGAGACCCTATCAACAAAAGCCTTGCTCAAATGGTTCTTAGGCAAAGTTTTTAATACCTCCGTGGGATGTATTGTAAAGATGCACTGGTCACAAGATATTTCTTCTCCGCTATTCAGCACAAAGCGTCCCACGCAATTATTCTGAATATCGACGCATTCTGTAATATACCTATTGCACATAATTTCAATATTAAACTCCTTAAAATGTTTCTGAAATGCGCTGATAAATGCATCACCGCCGTCCTTTACTCTGGCAACGGATTCATACAGGCTGTAACAGATTCTGCTGTGATTGGCAAATGAAATCTCTTGAGGTTTGACCCCGTAACACATGCTGTACCCAGCCAGTAGCGCTTTCAACTTAGGATTGTCAGTCAATTTGTTTAGAACATCATTAAGACTTAGAAAATTCTCATCCAAAAGAGTTGTTGGCACAGAAATTTTACGCAACTCCATGGCAGCAGTCTGATTACAAACATTTTTGACCATAGTAAAATATTTGTCTATGGCATGTTCTTCGCTGGGAAAGTATTCCTTTATCTTTTCTATTGTTCTCTGATAACCAGTTGGCAGATTATATGTTGTCTTTTCCGAGCCAATTACAAACTGGTTATTTTTCTCCTCTGATAGATAAATGGGCTGGATATCATCTTTAATACCAAGAACCATCAGCATATCCTGAAGAATCCCGTCTTTATAGAATCCGCCTGTAAAGTGAAATCCGGTATCAAAAGGGATGCCTTGAGAATAAAACCGCCTCAATGATCCTCCGATATGCGCGTTTTTTTCAACAAGCAGCACTTTATGCCCGTTCATGCCAAGTAAAAGCGCAAGTGTTAGGCCGCTGACACCGCTTCCCACAATTATGTCGTCATATTTTTTCATATAGAGACAACCTTAGAGAGCCAGGCCACCGTTAATACCAATGACCTGACCATGAATATACATATGCTTTTCTGTGCATAAAAAGTTCACTACCGATGCAACGTCATCCGGATTACCAAACCTCTGTAATGGAATAAGCGGAAGTATCTTATCTTTAGGAAGATTTTCAATCATATCTGTTTCAATCACACCCGGAGCAACAACATTAACAAGAATATTCTTCTTGCCAACCTCCAGCGCTAACGCCTTAGCAGCGCCGATTAATCCTGCTTTTGAAGCAGAATAGTTTACCTGTCCTGCACGGCCAACTTGTCCGGAAGCTGAGGATACAACAACAATGCGCCCCCGTTTTTCCCGCAGCATTGGGAATAAAACAAAGTGCATTACATTGTAAAACCCATCAAGGTTTGTAGAGAGAACAGTATCCCATTCTTCCTTAGTCATCCATACTAAAAGATTGTCTCTGGTAATGCCTGTGTTATATACAACTATGTAGGGAGTGTGAGCGTCCAGCCTTTTCTCCAGAGCAGCTTCGGTCTCATTATAGTTGGAAACGTCAAAAGAGAGCGTATCACATGCCATTCCTATTTCCTCTACCTCTGCTTTTACCCTCTTAGCAGCAGCATGGTTGCTTTTATAGGTCAACCATATATTAAATCCTGACCTGGCAAGACGCAGGGCTATGGCCCGTCCTATACCACGGCTTCCACCAATGATCAGAGCAGTTTTTGCGTTACTGTTTTTCTTCGTCATCACGAGATTGATCCGGGCTCTCTTTGGACTTTAAATTTTTTTTATCTAGCTTGCGTTGTTTTTTTTCTTCCCGCTTTTTCTTTTTTGCCAAATCTTTCATACGTTTTTCATATTGATAATTAGGTCTTGCCATTTATCCTCCTCTTAGCTCTTCAACATTTTCTTTGATTTTTTTAATTGCTCTGGCAACATCGTCCATATCCTCTTTAGTTCCGAGAAGCATTTCCTGTCTTAGCCAAACTGCTTCTTTTTTAGAGATTCGTTCTGTAACAAGACAGGAAGTATTGGAGAAGTCTATTTCCTTTCCATAATATGGGCAGGATAACGGACAAAAGCCAGGTCCTTTTCCTTTCTTCTGGAACAGTGGATTTTCATATAATGGAAATGGATAACCGGGCCTGCATGGAATCCCCTCCGCTTCAAGAGCCTTTAAGAAGAGCTCTCTTGGAATGCCGCAAAACTTGTTTTCAAGATACTTGAATATATAAATATGATAAGGCCTTTTTGTTACTCTTGGATCCGTATGTATAGTTTGTATACCGTCTATCTCTAAAAGTTTTTTATTCAGATATTCAGCGTTTTTCCTGCGTATATTCTCAAGTCCCTCAAACCTAGTAAGCTGAACAAGTAAAAGCGCTGCCTGAAACTCTGTCATACGGTAATTTCCTGCAAGAGTATAGTGCTCATACCATGCCTTGCCCTTTCCTCTGCCGCAATTTGTGTATGAGCGGACAGCTTCTGCAAGTTCGCTATTATTTGTTAAGAGTATTCCTCCTTCCCCGGCATTCAAATTCTTGCTGGCTTGAAAACTGAACTCTCCTATATCTCCAATAGCGCCTACTCCCCTATTGTGCCACTCGGCACTCCATGCCTGTGCAGCGTCTTCTATGACCTTCAAATTATGCTTGGCTGCGATTTCCATAATCCTGTCCATATCAGCTGGCTGACCTGCTATATGAACAGGGATAATAGCTTTGGTCTTTTTGGTAATTAGTTTTTCTATGCTTTCAGGACTGATACATAAGGTCTGTTCAGAGATATCAGCAAAAACAGGTATAGCATTTGCTTTGAGAACAGAACTTGCTGTTGCTATAAATGTGTAAGCAGGAACAATAACCTCATCTCCAGCTCCAATCCCGCAAACAATGAGTGCAACTTCTAAACCAATTGTCCCATTACATATTGTTACAGCGTATTTCGCTCCCTGAAAATCAGCAAATTTTTTCTCAAATTCTGCAATCTTTTCTCCATACCACCACTTGCTGCTGTCAATAACATCACAAACAGCTTTCTTTTCTTCTTCTCCAAAAACAGGCCATCTGGGAAAAGATTTAGTTCTCGTTGGCGGACCGCCATTAATAGCAAGTTTAGTAAAGATTTTTCATATCCTCCAAAGTTTTGGGCTCATAGTCAGTAGCATGTCCTGAGGAGCCAAAATCAATCATCTTACTCTTTACCCATTTTTTAATAGCTTCTCGCGCCTCCCCAAGATATTTTCTTTGATCAAATACTTCCGGATGCTCAGAAAAGTATTTTCTTATAGCTCCGGTACAGGCAAGCCGCCCATCTGTATCTATGTTTATTTTTCTAACACCAAGCTTGATAGCCTTCTGAATCATACTTACAGGAACTCCCATTGCTTTCTGTACGTTTCCGCCATATTTATTTATTTCTTCTATTAATTCAGGAGGAACGCTTGAGGAACCGTGCATAACAAGAGTTGTATCAGGACAATTCTTGTGTGTCTTCTCTACAATATCAAATGCTAAGACTGGTGTTGCTTTGAATTTATAAGCTCCATGAGAGGTTCCTATAGCAAGAGCTAAGGCGTCAACCTTTGTCTGCCGAATAAATTTTATAGCATCATCCGGATCTGTTAGAATAATCTTACTTGCAGCTATTTCATCCTCAATCCCTCCAAGAGTCCCCAGCTCGCCTTCTACCGTAACTCCAAACTGATGCGCATATTCAGCTGCCTTCTGTGTAATTTCAGCATTGCCTTCAAAGCTTCTGGGAGTTTTTCCATCTTCCTCCAGAGATCCGTCAATCATTACGGAAGTAAAACCTAAATCTATAACCTCTTTAACCAGTTCAAGGCTGGACCCATGATCCAGATGCAGAGCGATAGGAATATCCTTGTATGTATCTGCTACAACGTTAACCATTGCAACTAATAACTTCTTATCTGTATATTTAAGCGCTGTCTTTGAAACCTGAAGTATGACAGGAGACTTAGTTTCATCTGCAGCCCACACTATTGCCTGTAGCTGCTCCATATTGTTGACGTTATAAGCCCCTACTCCGTAATCCCCTTTCTCTGCTTCATCCAGAATCTGTCTCATCGGTACGAGTGACATCTTGTTTCTCCTTTTAGTAGTTAACGATTACTAGTTTAAATTTGAATCTGCATTATAATACACAAAAGAGAAAAATTAAACTTTTTTTTAGAGAGTTATCAGGTTGGTAAATTATATTACTACCAGGGTTGTTGTGGCCTATAAAGTATCAAATCTATGTTCCCAATAAAATCATTATAATGTTTTGAGATTTTAGTTTCGCAATTTTTTTCGAATATTCCTTTAACTTCTGGATTTGGAGTAGCAACAGAGCTTGAATTCTGTATAAGCCATATGCGTCTCTTTAACTTTATTATATTTAATAATGTTTGAGGAATATCATTTTTATTAATGCCATATTTTTTTAGGCTAGTTTTGTCATAATAATCAAATCCAAATCCTGCATAGGATGGATTATAACAAATTATATCATTTGGCCTGGAATTCTTACTTACAAATAATGCAGTATCTCTCCAGTTTTCTTTTACAAAATCCCGAGAGTAATAAATTCTCAAAGATGCAAGATTTAACAGCACTACAAAAACAAGAACCAATGTAGACACGCTTTTCTTATGGATTTTAGTAACGGTATGAGCAATTAATAGATATATAACAGGCGATATGAATATTAAATGCTTGGATTGAAAATCCGTTGTTCTGAATGGAGATAAAATCGTTATAATTATAGGAATCACGATCAATAATATAAGTAAATAAACATTTTTATTACGTCTGTCATAGAAAACGCCTACAGCAATAATAATTGCAAATAAAATAAAAACCATAATAGCAGTAAGTCCGCTTTGCAAGAGAAAATAACCTAAAATAAATTGTGGAAGCATTACTATAATACTGCTTAGGTCAAATGGCTTTAGGAGATTTACTATTTCAACCTTTCTGCTAAACAATACTAATATCTCTGGAATAAAGACTAAACATGTTGCCAACATTGTTAATAAAATTATTTTTATACTGCCTTTAGCAGATTTTGAAAACCAGACAGCGATTACATATTCCCCTATGATAAAAAAGGCGCTGTATATGTAAGTGTAGAGCGCAAGTACGTTTATAAGACAGAGCAGTATCCATGTTTTTGTGCTATGTGTTTTTAATGCACGGATAAAAGCTAGAAGTGACAGTGCGCATAGAAGTGTAATAAGCGCATATAATCTTGCTTCCTGCGCATAATATATCTGATATGAAGAAATTGAAGTTATAAGACTCGCAATAATTCCCGCTTTTGCAGAAAATAAGTTTTTGCCTATTAAATATACTATCCAGATAATTACTATGCTGAATAATGCTGATAGTAGACGCACATACCATTCTGTACTACCAAGCGTTACCCAGAAATGCAGAAGTAGATTGTAGAATGGCGGATGTATATCTGCTTTTATTATTTGTGAAAGCATTTCAAATAGAGGTAGTTTTGTAATATACACACTATATGCTTCGTCAAGCCAGAGGCTTTTGGAACCGATTTTATACAACCGCAAAAAACATCCGAAAAGAACAATTAGCCCAATCACTGTTTACTCATCACTTTATTTATCTGTTCCAGATAATTACACGCCTGTTTATTATCAGGCTGTATCTGCAGGATTTTTTCGAATATATTCTTGGCTTCTTTGTAATCCCCTTTCTTATAATAAGCTACTCCTAAATTACGAGCAACACCAAGAGCTTTTGGCATAAGCCTTAGGGCAATTTTATACTCCTCAATTGCCTCATCCCACTCTTTTTTCATCATATAAATATTCCCCAGATTATTGTGCGCCCCTCCAAAATCAGGATTAAGCTTAACAGCCTTTTTATACTGCTGAACTGCCCCGTCAAGCTTTCCAAGTTTTTCATACGCATTTCCCAAACCCATTAACGCCTTATCATTATAAGGATTCTGTCCCACAGCTATCTCCAGCTCTCTAACAGCTTTTTTGTAATCCTTAATACTGATATACAACTTTGCTAGATTATAGTGAATATCAGCATAATCCGGATCTAGCTCAGCAAGCTGATAATATACTCTAAAAGCATCTTCTATCTTCCCTACCTTAGCGTATGCAAATGCCAGGCGATAATATGCCTTAAGATGCCCTCTATTGAGCTTGATTGTCTCCCCATACATACGTATAGCCTTATTCCAGTCCTCTTTGTTACGATATTCAACCCCCTTTCTAAAATATACCTCCGCTCTCAATGGATTTACTGAAAAATAATTAAACACAAATAAAAGTAAAGCTGAAAATATGAATATAATTGGAATTTTGAATTTGGAATTTTGAATTTTGCCTGCCCCGTAGGGAACTTGTTCTCCTTCGGGGAGTTTTGGGTTTTGAGTTTTCCCATTGCTTAGAGCAGACACACATCCCAGAGCAAACCACAGGAATATACCTGAAGAATGAAATCTTAAATCTACATTTCCCAGATTTTCAAAAAGCATACCTATTACCCCTGATATAAATCCTATAAGCAGACACTTTTTGAGTCTGTCATCGGTATTCCTCGCTATATTTATACCTCGGGAAAGAATACTGCCTATAATTCCAACAAAAAGCGCCAGTCCTACAACTCCCAGTTCGCATCCAATTTCAAGTACCTCACAGTGTACGTGCCGTGTTGCATTTACAGCGTGTGGATTCAAAAAATAATCAGGGAATCTGAATTGTGGATAAATCGTGGCAAAATTACCTATTCCCCAACCTGTAAAAGGCCTGACTAGAAACATCTTCAGTGATCCCAGCCAAATCCACTTCCGTATTCCAACAGTTCCTGTGAGCAGTTCCTCATTAATAATTCGCATTATTGACTCTGATCTTACCTGCCATGCAGCAGCGCATAAGAGAATCACTCCAATAAATAAGTGAAAACTTTTCGCCAGACCCCATCTTGAATAAACAAATGCACAGGCAAAAAACACAATGGAAACACAAAATCCAATCCATGCGGCTCTCGCTTCTAATTTGTAAACGGAAATAATGCTGGTTACCACTAGAATACAACACAGCGCTAAATAGAAAAATAATTTTGGATTTTGGATTTTTAATTTTGAATTTATATCCACAAAAAAATATAGAATAAAAGATAGGATTACAGGTATACACAAAACAATATACGGGGCAAAGAATGTGGGATTACCAAATAATTGCGGCAAGTTACGAATTATAGGAATGCTAAAACGGTTAAGCAGTGTAGGAACTTCTGCTATGAATGTAGCTAAAAACCACACAAAACAAACCCTTAAAAACGTAGATCTTGACTTACATGTTTCTAATACCACAAAATAGATCAAAACATATGTAAATAAGTTTACCAGTTCTGTGGCACCAGCAAACTTATTCATTGCCATAAAGAATGACGCTAAGCACCATAAACAAAAAACGCTTATAAGGCCTCTGGGGAATTCGGGAAAAACCAGTTTTGAATTTTGAGAGAGAAGCTTATATATCCATAATAGGATGACACAAAATACCATAGCTTGAGCTATGACAAACTTTATGAATACATAATTATATGCAGCCTTAAAAACTGCTATTGGAACAAAAAAGATAATAATTAACAGACATATTTCACTTACAATACTGTATTGGAGTTTTTTTAAGTTCATAAGAAAACATAAACTAGAAATTTCAGTTATTATACTGATAATCAGGAATTAAAGCAAAAAAAACAGCCCCGATGATCCCGGGACTGCTTTCTATCAAGCAAACTAACCTGAAATTAATAGGCACCTACAGTGGTATAGCCGGACGTTGTGGTCGCAGCTCCGTCTTTTACAGCTGCAACATGCCCGTCAAGATACAGCACATTAATAACATTCGGATTTGTGTGATGCGCAACACCGGTATCGCACGCAAGCACTGTGTCTGAGCTATCCATCTCTGTCAGATCGTCATTGTACACATAGCCTCCATCCTCAATATCACTTTCGTTATCAACCCTCTCTGTGCCAGACGGACACTCAAATACCGCTAGAGACGAAATATAATTGGGATAAAAATTCATTACAGCGACAGCAGCAACCGTATCTGATCCCAAGTTCTTTGTGTTAGCCTCGCCGGTATCAGGAAAATAGTCATCCCAGTCCTGAGCGTACATATGACAACCAAGACCAATCTGTTTCAGATTGCTTATACACTTTGTTCTCCTAGCCATTTCTCTTGCTCTTGCCAGCGCTGGCAGAAGCATGGATGCAAGAAGAGCAATAATTGCTATAACAACCAGCAATTCAATAAGCGTAAACCCCTTGTATCTTCTAATAAACCTCAACATTTTATTACTCACCTCCCCCGCTTTCAAATTCATTTATCGAATTGTTACATAGTTACCATACTCTTGTCAAATGTTTTTTTGTCCAACTCATCCCCTAGCCCCTTCTCTTGACAGAGAAGGGGAATATTCCCTATCTTCTCAAGAGAGGATCAGGGTGAGTTCGAAAGATATTTTTGGGGTTGTAAGTAATTCTGAACATAATCAAAAATAGCCTTCTTTAGAGATGTTGTGGGCATTCTGTATCCTGCATGATGAAGTTTGGATATATCAGCCTGAGTAAAATATTGATAAGAATCCTTTATCTCTTCAGGCATTGAGATATATTTAATGTCAGGTTTAAGCTTCAATGCCTCAAAAACCAGTTCTGCAAGTTTATTCCATGTTTCTGCTCTGCCTGTACCAATATTAAATATTCCATTAACACCCGGATTCTGCAAAAAAAACAGAGTCATTTCTACAGCATCCTTTATATATAAAAAATCCCTTTTCTGCTCACCATTCCCATATTCTGTTCTATGTGACTTAAAGAGCCTAATTTCTCCTTCCTTTTTTATCTGTTCAAAGGCCTTAATAACCATGCTTCTCATTTCTCCTTTATGATACTCGTTCGGCCCAAAAACATTGAAAAATTTAAGTCCTGCAACTTGTTTCAATAATCCATTTCTCTCTGTCCAGAGATCAAAAAAATGTTTAGAATAAGCATACATATTCAGAGGATGGAATTTATGCAAATCTTTTTCTTTATCGGAATATCCATAAGAACCGTCTCCATATGTTGCAGCGCTGGAAGCATAGATAAAGCGCACATTACACCTGGTAGCATAAGCAGCAAGGTGCTTTGTATACTCATAATTATTCAGTAAAAGATAATCTGCATCCTGTTCGGTAGTATCTGAACATGCTCCCATATGAATCAATGCACGAACACCTGATTTAAAATCGCCTTTAAGCACTTTCTCAAGAAAAATATCCTTGCTAATATAATCTAGGAACCTAAGACTCCGAAGATTCTTGCATTTGCTGCTCTTTCCTAACTCATCAACAACAAGAATATTAAACTCTCCTTGCTGATTTAATTTCCATACAATGGCACTTCCGATAAACCCTGCTCCACCAGTAACAATAATCATCTTTCGCATTCCTGCCCCTACTCTCTAGGCGTTTTGACAAACTAAAAATTAGTTGATATCATTGCACAGAATTTTAACAAGTAAGTTACAAACTGTCAATTTAATCCATTGGTGACTATGCTAAATTCTAGTTTTTATGGGGGGATTCATCCAGAGAATTCTAAAGATAGCACAAATACAAAGAAAATTCTAAATCTTCTCCCTCCTAAAAAAGCAATCATTCCCCTGCAGCAGCATACAGGCGCAGTATGTAAGCCGCTAGTTAATATTGGAGACATTGTTAAAGTAGGGCAAAAAATTGGTGATGCAGAGGCATTTATATCTGCACCTGTTCATGCCACAATATCAGGTAAAGTAGTAGATATTTCCCCTATGCTACATCCTTTAGGGACTAAAGTTCTATCTATTCTTATAGAATCTGATGAGGCCGATACATGGGCTATTGAAGAAACAAAAAGAGACTGGAAAACGCTCGAACCAGAACAAATAAAATATATTGTACAGGAAGCAGGTGTTGTTGGCCTTGGCGGAGCTATGTTTCCAGTACATGTAAAACTCAGCCCGCCAGAAAATAAAAAAATTGATACATATATTTTAAATGGCGCTGAATGTGAACCATTTCTAACAGCTGATCACATGCTAATGCTGGAATATGCAAAACAAGTTGTCATAGGACTCAAAATCTTAATGAAAGCAACTGGCGTAAAGAAAGGCATAATTGGTATTGAACAAAATAAACCTGATGCACTTAAAAAAATCGCGGACGAGATTAACAAAGAACCTGATGTCAATATTGATGTGATATCACTCAAGGTAAAATATCCTCAGGGAGCTGAAAAACAGCTTATAAAAGCTCTCCTGAAATGTGAAGTGCCAAGCGGCGGACTTCCAATGGATGTAGGAGTAATAGTTAGTAATGTCGGCACCTCATTTGCAGTATACGAATCTGTTGTAGAAAGAAAACCTCTGGTAGAGCGAATTGTCACTGTAACAGGAGGAGGCATCAGGAATCCACAAAATCTTAGAGTAAGAATAGGAACTCCTTTTTCAAATTTAATAGAGGCATGTGAAGGAGTCAAAGAAGAAATAGGCAAAATAATAATGGGTGGCCCAATGATGGGGATCGCCCAATATACAACAGATGTCCCGGTAATTAAAGGCACATCCGGAATACTTGTACAAACAAAGGACGAGGTTTGTGACGAGCCTGAGGAATGTTGTATAAGATGTGGCAATTGTGCTAGTGTTTGCCCAATGAAAATATTGCCTAATGTAATAACTAACTCTATAAAAAATGATCGGTTTGAACATGCAAAAGAATACGGATTATTAGATTGTATGGAATGTGGGGCTTGTACATATGTATGTCCTGCACGTATACCAATAGTCCAGTATATAAAATATGGAAAAACGCAACTGAGAAAATTTTAATGTATACTCTTTCAGCATCCCCGCATATCCATTCTAATTTATCCGTCAAAAAGATAATGTGGGATGTTATAATAGCTCTTGTGCCCGCACTCGGTATGGGAATTTATTTTTTCGGCACACAAGTGCTGTATCCAGTCGTAATAAGCATCTCCACAGCCGTAATAACTGAGGCGACCATATCCAAAATAAGAGGACGCAAAACTATATCAAATGGCAGTGGTATTGTAACGGGTCTTTTATTAGCTATGATAATACCTCCTGGCGTACCTTTATGGCTGCCTGCTGTTGGAACTGCATGTGCTGTTATACTGGGAAAAGAAGTATTTGGCGGTCTTGGACGCAATATATTCAACCCGGCACTTATAGGCAGAGCAATACTCGTGGCTTCATGGCCTGGTTTTATGACCACATGGCTGGCACCACAACCAGGCTGGTTCGGAAGAATTGATGCTGAAACCTGCGCAACTCCATTAGCAATAGTAAAGCTTAATCTGGCTCAAGAACTTCCTTCCAACTGGAGCCTGTTTATCGGGAATGTAGGAGGATGTATCGGAGAGACATCTGCTTTTGCCCTGCTGCTGGGCGCAATATTTTTATTTATAAGAAAACGAATTTCATGGCATATTCCTGTTTCTTACATTGGGTGTGTAGCACTGCTTTCCTGGATATTCGGCCATAACGGCTTATTCACAGGAGACGCATTATTCAGCATACTGAGTGGAGGATTAATTCTTGGCGCTTTCTTCATGGCAACAGATTATGTAACAACCCCTATAACACCCAAGGGTAAAATTATATTCGGATTAGGGGCTGGGATAATAGTGGTTTTGATAAGGTTGAAAGGCGGATATCCTGAAGGAGTATGCTACTCCATATTATTGATGAATGCTGTAACTCCATTAATAGACAGATGGAAATGGACAATACCCAGAAAATTTGGGGAAATAAATGCGTAACATATTAAAATTATCAGCGAGTCTGCTTATAATTGCCACTATCTCGGGTACAATTCTAGGTATAATCTATACTGTTACAAAGGAACCAATTGCAAAACGAGTTAAACTAGAAGAAGAAAAAGCTCTAAAGGACATTTTCTCAGAAGCAACAAGCTTTAACCTAACTACTGGTAAAGACAACTATGCTTATTATAAAGTTTATACAAAGAATAAGTTAATAGGATATGCAATCGATGCATCTGGGAAAGGATTTGGCAGCACAATTAAAATTAAAGTGGGCATGAATCTGAGCAAAACAATTAAATCTATTAGAATCACAAGTCAAAATGAAACTCCAGGTCTTGGGACAAGAATAAAAAGAAAGAAGTTCGCAAATCAGTTTATGAACAAAACCTTGAAACAGGTTTTACTAAAAAAGGATTCCAGCAAAGGAACTATTGATGCACTCACTGGAGCTACTATATCATCGCGTGCTGTTAGTGAAGCTGTGCAAAAATCTATAACAGAATTTTTAAAGATTGAGAGAAAATAAAAATGAGCCTTAAACAAGATTTTACAAGAGGTATTTTTGCAGAGAATCCCACGTTTCGGCTCATTCTGGGCATGTGTCCAACACTTGCTGTTTCAACCTCGCTGGTAAATGCCATAGGCATGGGAGCAGCTACTACCTTTGTGCTTTTAGGGTCCAATATACTTGTTTCTCTATTCCGAAAGCTTATACCATCAAATATTCGCATTCCTGCGTTTATTGTGATCATTGCTACTTTTGTAACTATAGTAGAACTTATAATGCAGGCATATTTTCCTGCATTAAACAAATCCCTCGGGATATTTATTCCATTGATTGTTGTAAACTGTATTATACTTGGCAGAGCAGAGGCTTTTGCATCAAAAAATCCTGTTTTCCCTTCAATCATGGACGCATTGGGTATGGGAATAGGATTTACAGGCGCACTTGCGCTTCTTGGAGCTACAAGAGAAATACTTGGAGCCGGAACAATCTGGGGATATCATGTATTGGGAGCTGGATTCAATCCTGTGATAATAATGATACTCCCCCCAGGAGCATTTATAGCTCTCGGTCTATTCCTTGGATTATTCAATAGTCTGGCAAAAAAAAGGAAAGAGTAAACGATGCTTTTTACTAAATTATTTATAATATTCCTTTCTGCAGCTCTGGTAAATAACTATGTATTAAATAGATTTCTTGGCATATGCCCATTCTTAGGTGTTTCTAAAAAAAGTTCCGCTGCATTTGGAATGGGGATGGCTGTAATTTTTGTCATGACCATTGCATCAATGGCTACATGGGTTATACAGCATTACTTGTTAATCCCATTAAATATAACATTTTTACAAACAATTACCTTTATTCTCGTTATTGCAACACTGGTTCAGTTTGTGGAAATGGTCATTGCTAAAATAAGCCCTGCTCTTCAACAAGCATTGGGAATATACCTTCCTCTTATTACTACAAACTGTGCTGTTCTCGGTGTAGCAACAATTAATAGTGATTCTAATCTTGGTTTTATAGGTAGTATTATAAATGGTCTGGGCGCTGGTGTGGGTTTTACTATTGCATTACTTCTTATGTCTGCAATAAGGGAAAGGCTGGATATAACCGACGTGCCTGAGTGCATGAGAGGTATACCAATTGCGTTTATCATAGCTGGTTTAATGTCACTTGCTTTTATGGGATTTACCGGTTTAGTTTCTCAATAATAAAAAGGTTCAATATGCAAACCATTTTAACAGCAACTCTGCTTCTTGGAGGACTTGGACTGGTCTTTGGTCTTGTACTTGGCTATGCATCAAGAAAATTCGCGGTAAGGATTGATCCAAAACTCAAAAGCATCATAGATAATCTGCCGGGAAGCAACTGCGGTGCGTGTGGGTTTACAGGCTGTATGGGCTTTGCCAGAGCCGTTGCAGATGGCAAAGCTTTACCTGACGAATGTGTGCTTATGGATAAAAAAGAGACAGAACTAATTTCCAAAACTTCCCCGATTCTCCTGTGTCAAAGGACTGCTAATCAGCAGAGAAAATTTCTTTATATTGGTATTAAAACATGTAAAGCTGCTATGCTCCTCAGTGGTGGAAACAACTCATGCGATTATGGATGCCTAGGGTTTGGGGATTGCGCTAAAATATGTCCATTTGGAGCAATTTCTCTTAAACAAGGCATACCTGTATTTGACAAAGACCTTTGTAAAATGTGTGAAAAATGCATAGAAGTATGTCCAAAAAATATTATTAAACTTGTTCCCAAAAATCAGGAAGTTTATGTTGTGTGCAGCAACAGAGATAAGGGAAAAGACGCAAGAGCAGTTTGTAAAGCTGCCTGTATTGGATGTGGCGTATGCATTAAGGCATGTCCGCTAGATGCAATAACCTTAGAGAACAATCTAGCAGTAATAGACCCCAAAAAATGCACCAACTGCGGCGAATGTATTAAAAAATGCCCGACGAAGGCAATAGTAAAACAGTAAAACTTAAAAACCTTTATGGTTCCTTTATTTTTGGAGTCAGGATAATATCGAAGGTTACAATTTTACCGGACTTGCCGATTTTTCTGAAGAAATGCATTGAAAAATCCTTATTACTTGAAGAATATCCTCCAATGCATATTGACTGTCCACTGCGAACAACAACTGTAGTAGTTAATGTATTAACTTTTACAGTTTTAGTTCCCCTATCTGTAAAATAGCTCAATTCTGGAGTCAGTGATACTTTTATGAGATTACCTTGAACCACAGGCATAACAGCAAGTTTTGCCCCAATACTTTTGTAAGTAAGTCCTGCGTCAATCAAATGATTAGCTATTCCATAGGTTCTAAACCACTCCAATTGTGGGTATTCCTCAACTACAAGGAACCGACCTGTATGTCTATCAAGAACTGATATTATCTGGGTTGTAGCGCGCTCAGATTTTTCCTTTCCAATTCCCGCCGAAAAAGTTCCATGGAATCCTCTATTATCAGTTCCAACAGCCATACCACCAGTAGTAATTTCCCAGTTTTTTTCACTGTATCTGGCTTTTGCCTTAGCTTCTGAAACATTCTCTAAGGAATGTTCAATAAATTCTACTTTTATTTCCACGTTTTTAATGTTCATTTGTAGATTTGTTAATAGATCAGAAATATTCTTACAGTTTTTAGGATAATCAACTACTACAATTTTATTTGTAGGTGCAAAATAGACCATTTTCCCCTCTTTGGATAGGAAGGGTTTTGCTGCTTCTTCAAAGGATTTAAATGGTATAAATCCGAGGTCTAATGATTTTATTACTGTCTCTTCAGCATGTGTTATACTGCAAATAAATAATGATATTAGTAAAACTAAAACAAACTTTAGCCCGGTTTTTTTAATCCTTTTTGGCATAATCGTATACTATCAAAGGCATTTACACAGGTCAATAAAAAATAGGGTAACTCCCGAAACTTTCCATTGCCATCATTAAAAAAATCTGTATAATAACAAAATTATTGGGGTCGTTAGCTCAATTGGCAGAGCAGCGGACTCTTAATCCGTTGGTTGTGGGTTCGATTCCCTCACGGCCTACTAAGAGCGAGGGTGGCGGAACTGGCATACGCGCTAGATTTAGGATCTAGTCCCTTTACAGGGATGCGGGTTCAACTCCCGCCTCTCGCACTGGTAAGTTTTACGCGGGTGTAGCTCAGTGGTAGAGCCCTTCGTTGCCAACGAAGTGGTCGTGGGTTCGAATCTCATCACCCGCTCTGACGGAAGGATTTTGAACTAGAAGAATAAAACAAGGAAGGAACAATGACAGATACTAGCAGCAGTAACGATGTTAAGGTGGATATACAGGATATTGGAAATTGCGGCCGTCTCTTAAAGATTGAAGTGCCTGTTGAACTAGTTGAGAAAGAGGCAAAAAATGCATATAAAGCCCTCCAAAAGACTGCATCCGTACATGGATTCAGGACAGGCAAAACCCCATATTCTATTTTAAAGATCCGCTTCGAGAAAGTACTAAAGGAGGAAATTAAGGAGAAACTCATTAATCAAACTTATCAGGATATACTTAAAAATAATAATCTAATCCCTGTTTCTGAGCCCAAGATAGATAAGGTCACTTTTGAAGAAGAAAAGCCATTTACCTATGAGATGTCTTTAGAAGTAAAGCCTGATATAAAACTTGCCAATTACAAAGGACTAGAAATGTCTGTAAAATCTGTTAATGTTTCTGATGATGACGTTAACAATGCATTGAAAGTGAGACAAGAGCAGGGCGCGGAATTTGTTCCGGTCAATCGGCCTGCAAAAGTCAGTGATCAAATAATAATAGATTATGAGCTAATCACTGATGGTGTACCATCAAAAAAACAGGCTAATGCTCCATATGTATTAGGTTCTAAAATTCTTCCTGAAAAAGTAGAAAAAGAACTCGTTGGGACAAAAATAGACGATAAGAAAGAAGTTGAAGTAATTTCAAAAGAAAAAGGCATAAAAACTATTTATAAAATAACTATTAGACAGGTAAAAGAGAAAAAGCTTCTACCGATTAACGACGATTTTGCAAAGGAATTGGGTAATTTTAAAACCCTTAATGAGTTCAAAGATGATATTCGGAAGAAACTTAAAAGCGTTGCTGAAGACAAACAAAAAGCAGATATTAAAGAACAATTATTAGACATAGTTAGTGAAAACTCTAAGATGTTAATTCCGGGAGGACTTTTAGATAAACAAATAGATTATATAGGTACCAGCAGAAGAGAAAAAGACACTGACAAGAATAAATGGAAAGAGAAATATTCAAAAGAAGCAACTATGGACGTAAAAAAAATGCTTGTTCTGGAGGAGATTGCTGAAAAAGAAAAAATAGATGTTAGTGAAGAAGACGCAAAGCAAAAGCTTCAGAATCTGGCAGGCGATAATAAAACAGCCAATATGGACAACTACATTGAATATATACAAAGGCAAATGAAAAGACAGAAAATTCTTGACTTTATATACGAAAACGCCAAAATTTCAATTTGAAATTAAGAATTTAAAATTAATAATTGCTGCAGGCACGTAGCCTGATGGAGGTAGTGTTATGAGTTTAATTCCAATGGTAATAGAGCAGACAGGCAGAACCGAACGTGCATATGACATTTATTCAAGATTATTAAAAGACAGAAATATAATTATTGGAACTCCTATAGATGATAACGTAGCTAATGTTGTAATTGCGCAGATATTGTATCTGGAATTTGAAGCTCCGGATAAAGACATAACCATTTATATAAACAGTCCCGGAGGAGTAGCTACTGCGGGATTAGCGATATACGACACTATGCAGTTCGTGAAATCAGATATTTCTACTATTTGCATGGGGCAGGCAGCAAGTGCCGCTGCCATATTACTCGCTGCAGGGACAAAAGGAAAAAGAATGTCTCTCCCGAATGCACGTGTTCTTATTCATCAACCTTCAGGAGCTATGCAGGGACAGGTGTCAGATATTAATATTCATGCAAAAGAAATGCTTGACTTAAAAGAGAAAGTAAATAATATTCTCGCAAAACATACAGGACAGCCAATAGAAAAAATAGAAACTGATACAGATAGAGACTTCTTTATGTCAGCTGAACAAGCCAAGCAGTATGGTATTATTGATGAGGTAATCACGAAGAAGAAGTAAAGTTAATGGCTATTAAAACTGATAGAGACATGAGGAAAAGCAAGGGTTTTCAGGAATTAAATGTGCCCATTGCTGAGAGAAAACGAAGGGGTTACATTGAGGATAGAGAGCTTGTGACAGAGACAAAAATTTCTTTTTTTTCAATCCAAAATTATATCCAGACTGGACTCCTCGAAATAGATGCTGAGACACCTCAAGGAAAGAAATTATTCAAAAAGGATAAAGCGCTGAAACGATTAAAGCTATTAACTCATATGCAAAAATTGCATCCGGTACATGAGCTAAAAAACACAATATATGACCCTGACTTTAATGAAAACGAATTTTTAGATAAAATCAAAAATGGGTAATAGGAGATCAAGATGGTAAAGACATTTATTCCTAAAGAAGATAATACAGAAAGAATATGGTATATTGTAAATGCAGAAGATAAGGTTCTAGGGAGATTGGCGTCTAAAGTTGCAACTATACTCAGAGGGAAACATAAACCTATATATGTCCCTCATGCTGATGTTGGAGACTATGTAATTGTTATTAATGCGGCTAAAGTTCGCCTAACAGGTAAAAAACTGGAACAAAAAGTTTATTATCACTACTCAGGATATCCGGGAGGCCTTAAAGAGACACGCCTTTTTGACCTGATGAAAAAAAAACCGGAGGAAGTTATAAAAAGAGCTGTTAAAGGCATGCTTCCTAAAAATAAACTCGGTAGAAAAATGCTGACAAAATTAAAGGTCTATCCAGATAAAGAGCATAATCAGGAAGCTCAAAAACCTGTTCCTGTCCCAGCAGAAATGGAAATATAAAGGAGATCTATTGTGGCGAAAGCAGCGAAAGCAAAACAAGTATTCTACTCTACTGGCAGGCGAAAAACATCTGTCGCTCGTATAAGATTAATTCAAGGAAAAGGAGAAATAATAATAAATAAAAAACCTTATAAGGATTATTTTGGGAATGATACATTAAGCATAATTATATGCCAGCCATTTCATGAAACAAATACTCTTGAAAAATATCATATCTTTGCAAGTGTTAAAGGCGGAGGAAGCTCTGGTCAGGCAGGCGCAGTTCGCCATGGTATATCAAGAGCATTAGTAAAGGCTGATGAAGGATTAAAGGATACTTTAAAGAAAGCAGGGTTCCTTACCCGTGATCCGAGAAAGAAAGAAAGAAAGAAATACGGACAAAAGGGCGCGCGTAAACAGTTTCAATTTACTAAGAGATAGTAAGTTTCTTATATATGATGTGAAAGATCATTTATGTCAGATCAACAACAGATAAAAATCAGTGTACTTGGCACAGAATATAAAGTTAAGACTGATAAAGACCCGTCCCAGATTCGAAAAATTGAAGAGTATCTGAATAATAAAATAAGCGAAATCTCCAACAACACACATATAGCATCATCTCTTAAAATCACTACTTGGGCTGCCTTATTTATTACAGAAGAATTCCTTTCATATAAAGAAAAAAACGAAAAACATGCACAAAAAATTGATGATATAATTGAGAAAATAGACAAAACAAATCTGGAAACATAAATTTTCTCTTTAAATAATCATAAATTGTGTTATAATGACTTAATATTCCCTGCTGTGTTTGTTATAAGTTTGGTTATTTTGAGCCAACAGTAAGAAAATGGGAGTTCGTATTTGGTGGGATATGCAATTGCATTGAACATTTAAGAGAGCACCCACGTGGCCTTAGCGGCTTCAAAACGACCCTATTTAGACGGCATTTGGCGGGGAATTTTTTTATGAGAGATTTTGTGCAAAAGCCTATAATTGCAATTACTCTTGGTGACCCTGGAGGAATTGGTCCGGAGGTTGTCGTAAAGGCTCTAACTAATGAACAAGTCTACAAGTGCTGTACTCCAATTATAATCGGAACTGAAGAAGCCCTCTATAAGACTAAAAAAATAAGCATTAACTATGAAATAGAGGTCATAAATCATCCCTCAAACATTAAAAATGGTTCTGATAAAGCATACTTGATTAATTCGCAGAATTTGAAATTAAAAAACATAATACTTGGCAAACCAAATCCATTACAAGCCAAAGCTGCTATTGAATTTTTAAAAGACGCAGCTGTATTTGCTCTTAATAATGAGATTGATGCAGTTGTAACTGCCCCTGTAAATAAATATGCAATTAATGCCGCAGGTATTAAATTTAAAGGACAGACAGAATTCTTGGCAACACTCACAGGTACGCATAAATATGCAATGGTTCTTGTAAGCCCGAAAATGCGCATTGTTCCCCTAACACGACATGTTCAAATAAAAGACATTAGTAATTTAATAAAAAAACAGTATATACTCGATGCAATTGATGTGATAAATCAGAATAGTTTTCTGTTTGGCATGCATAAGTTAAGTATTGCGGTACTTAGCCTAAATCCTCATTGCGGAGATGGAGGCGCTATTGGAAACGAAGAAATAATGGAAATTATACCAGCAATCAATGAGGCTCTAAAAAGTGGCATAAATGTCCATGGCCCTTTCTCTGCTGATGCATTTTTTGCGAGTTCTGAGTATAAGAAATATGATTTCATTTTGGCAATGTATCATGACCAAGGGCTTATACCTTTTAAGATGCTCTCTTTTGGCAAAGGCGTTAACGTAACAATAGGACTTCCAATTATCAGAACATCTCCTGACCACGGAACAGCATATGATATAGCTGGGCGGAGCATTGCAAATGAGAGAAGTTTAATAGAAGCAATTAAAATGGCTTCAAAGATGGCTATCATAAAACAATCTCTTCACAAGCAATGAATTTCTTCTCTCCAAATAGCATTAAGGAAGAATTCAAAAAACACAATCTTCGTCCACAAAAAAAGTTTGGGCAGAACTTTCTTATAGACAGAAATATAGCTGATATAATAATCAACACTCTCAATATCAAAAAAACCGATGTTATAGTTGAGATCGGCTCAGGGCTGGGAACTCTAACGCACCTTATTGCTACTAAGGCAAAAAATGTAATAGCAGTGGAAACAGACACAAAACTGCTTGATATTTCAAAAAACTTGCTCTCAGCATATAACAACATTGAATTCATTAATAATGATATCTTAAAAACCAGTTTCAATATTCATGGAAATTATAGAGTAGTAGGGAATATACCTTATTATATTACAACGCCTGTTATATTATTTCTTCTGGCCATTACTCAAAGCCCAGAACTTTTCGTACTAATGATCCAGAAAGAAGTGGCGCAAAGACTTACGGCTAAGCCAGGATCCAAAGCTTATGGCTCTCTATCAATCTTTGTGCAATATAGGTGCAGAGTAGAGATTGTTAAATATATAAAAAAGACTACTTTTTACCCTCAGCCAGATGTGGATTCTGCTCTGGTAAAATTTACCCTTTTAGATGAACCGCCAGTTAAAGTAAAAAACGAAAAATTGTTTTTTGATATCATCCGGGCAGGTTTTATGTATAGGAGAAAAATGCTCATTAATGCAATATCAAGATATGCCAATTTAGGAATTAACAGAGAAGAGTTGGAAAAGGCCTTTAAGTATTTTAAGTTATCTCTGAGTATTCGTGCAGAAAAACTCTCAATGTCTGAACTGGCAGACCTGAGTAATTACATTAAACAACAAAAATAAGGAAACTGCTTTGAAAAATTATACATGGGAAATATACGAGTCTAATATAGAGCTGCAGAGAGAATTATCAGATAAGCTGGGCATTATGCCAAATACGTCTCAAATCCTTATAAATCGAGGGATAAAGGACATTCCTGCTGCAGAGAGTTTTTTATACACTGCAATAAGCGCGTTATCAGACCCATTTTTACTGCCTGATGTAGAAACAGGCGTAAAGAGAATTCTAAAGGCAATTAAACATAAGGAAAGAATAACTATTTATGGAGACTATGATGCTGATGGAATAACCTCTACTGCTCTGTTATATAGATTTTTAAAGGATTCTGGCGCAGATATTGATTTCTATATTCCAAATAGGATGAATGAAGGTTATGGGCTTAATACTAATATAATTAAAGACTTATGCAAAAAGGGCACAAAGCTTATTATTACTGTTGACTGTGGGACAAATTCTATTGAAGAGGGCAAGGCTGCAATCAGCATGGGGACAGACGTTATCATTACAGACCATCATACTGTTGAAATTCCCATGTCGCAAAAATACCCTATAGTTAATCCAAAAAGAAATGATTCTAAATATCCTTTTTCTGAACTTGCTGGGGTGGGTGTTGTATTTCAGTTATGCAGAGTGCTGGCAAAGCATCTTCTTGGAGATATATCTTCTGAGGGAATCCTTAAATACATGGATCTTGCAGCAATAGGCACCATAGCAGATGTTGTGCCTCTCTTGGGGGATAATAGAATAATCGTCAAACTCGGAATCTCAAAACTAAAAACCTCAGAAAATATTGGACTTAAGACACTAATTAAAGAATCCGGACTAAAACAGAACAACATATCCAGCGGGCAAGTGGCATTTATGCTAGCTCCAAGACTTAATGCTGCAGGCAGAATGCAGAGCGCTCGGGAAAGTGTTACGCTTCTTACAACAAATTCTCAGGAAGCTGCATCCAAAAAAGCCAGGTCCCTTTGTACAGAAAACATCAACAGACAGGAAATAGAGAAAGAGGTTCTTGCCAACGCTATTGAAATGGTAAAAGACTCAGTTGACCTGGATAACGAACCTGTTATTGTGCTTGGAAGTGATGAGTGGCATGAGGGAGTTATAGGCATAGTTGCACAAAGACTTGTAGAAATTTTCTATCGGCCTGCAATTCTTGTATGTACCAACAAAGAAGAGGCAAAAGGCTCTGGAAGAAGCATATCAGGCTTTAATCTTGTTGATGCTCTTCGGGAATGTAAAGACTGCTTGATTAGATTCGGTGGACATTCTTATGCTGCAGGTGTGACAATTAATAAAAATAATATCAGAATCTTTAGAAGCAAAATCAACCAGATTGGAACAAGAGTAATAACAAAAGAGCATCTCCAGCCAAAGCTGCGCATAGATTTAGCCCTCTCTCCATCTAATATCACAAACAAGTTTTTACTTGAAATAGAACATCTTGAACCTTATGGTATGGGAAACCCAAAACCTGTATTCATTGCAAAAGGTCTTAAATTAGGCTTTTCTCCCAGAAAAGTTGGCGACAATCATGTCAAACTTATACTATCTCAACAAGGTAGGCAATTTGAAGCTATTGGATTTAGAATGGCTGACTATATGGATAATTACAGAGGTCAAAACCATATCGATATTATCTATACTCCAGAGATAAATATTTGGCAGGGCAGGAAAAGCTTGCAACTAAATTTAAAAGATATGAGATTTAGAACCTAAGCGACTCTTTCTACCTTCCCGGAACGAATACACTGCGTGCAAACCTTTATTCGTTTAGGTTGGCCTTTGATCATAACCTTTACAGACTGCAGATTAGGAAGCCATCTCCGCTTTGTTCTATTATTTGCATGACTGACGTTATTACCGGTCATTGGCCCTTTTTCACAAACTTCACATTTTCTCGACATCTTAAAATTCTCCGATATTTAAAAACTTGTTCACAGAATATAGCATACTACTATTCCTCTTACAAGACCTTATGCCTATAATCTCGAATTATAATCACGCTTTCCACTATCATCCAAACCTGTCATAATTTTTTTATCCCTTCCAATGTCCATACAAAGCCGCAACCAGTAGTACCAATATCTAATCCTACTAAACTCATTCCATTTTTGTAAGTACCTGCTCAAAAACATAATTGCAATATTCACATTTATGGCAGTCCTTTTTGCAATTAGATGTCTTAGTAAACCAGCTTTCTGGAAATTTTACGTTATCTAATATATAAGGTACAAAAGCAGAAGCAAATCCAGGCTCAAGTAAATCAAGTAAGTTGCCATAGAATTTACGCTCAATATAGGATTGGACTACCATTCGTGGATGGCTATGCATTCTAGTAGCCAATTTAATAATGGGGAAATATGGTTCATAATAATGAATGTCTTCAGGTCTGACCCATGAACCCTGGAGTATCGCCAGCCAATTTCCTCTGTTTTTAAAATAATTCCAGCATACATGGAGAGTCCATTCTGGAATGTTAATCGTTTCATCTATTTCAGTTTCGTGGGCTACGAGATTATCATGAAATACCTGCCCTGAACAAAAATTCAAGCAACCACTATTTGCAAGCATAAGCAGTTTCTTACCATTATGGTCTGTCCATTCTTTTAGTTCTTTAATTCTTTCAAAATCACGATTAAATTCTCGCTGCAGGTAAAATGAGTCGAAAAGATGAGAAATATACTCCATACCCTTTACTGTACCTATCCGCATATTGACCGATGCCCTAACCTCAATATTTTTAAAGTTCTGTTTGATTACATGCGCGATGGCCGGAGAAGTAGTTGTAACAATATCCACTCCGCCAACAGTCTCACCTAGATGTTCCAAGATGGAACAGACAAGATTGGCTAAGTACTGAGAGACAGAATATTTACCATAACAATTGGCATTGAACAAGATATCCAGTTTTATTCCTAACTGTCTGAATTTCTTAAGATCATGTTCCAGTCTTTCCTGCCCCTCCCAATTCACATATCCCCGGCAACTAGTCAGAGACGCTCGGCAGGTGGGTATATCAAGCCAAGGAAAGTAGACTTCTTCAATATGTTCATGAAAATCGCACACGACATCGACGATAGGTTCCTCTTCCTCTTCAGGCAACTGATATCCTATTGCGTATTTCATAGACAAACCATTAACTCCATCTTTTTGTCTTTAATCTGCTTCAAAAGGACTACTGGTTCCTAAACTTGTTCCTAGTGATTTTTTCGTTAAACCTTTATTTTTAGACTTATCATTTGAGAAATCTGCCTTATAGTCTGACCAGTCGACCTTCCAAGGTTTTCTTCTCCTAAAAGACTGCTTAAATTTATTTTTTAGCACTCCTCTCTTTTCCAGATTTATCATACATGCCCGCACACAGCCTTTGCCACCACAAATAGCCTGTCCAGTTTTGTAGAGATTCGGTGGCTTATGATAAAAAGGAGAGATCGAAGTTGGTTTAATATCATCGCGTCGTTCTTCCATATATGCTCCTTTTTCATATGGCTCTTGTGTTTTCATTCCACCACGAAAAGCAAGGCCGCATGCATCACAATCTATTTCCCCCCATTCTATAGTTCTACCAGCTATTTCTACTTTAACAGTTTCTGTTGCACTGATAGCCTGCCCTGGGCACTCTTTAACACAGGCCATACATCTGTTGCAGAGAGGTGGACCATCATATAATGGATCTGGATCCAATTCTAAATCAGTAAGAACAACACCAATCCGCTGCCGAGGTCCGAATTCAGGAGAAAGAAACATCTTGTCGTAGCCTATCTCTCCCAGCCCAGCTACAAATGCAGCTATCCTCAAGTGAATCATAACATCAGGTGCAGGCTTTTCAGGTGAGACCGGTTTGCTGTAATTAGACACGAGTTTACCTACATTGTCGATAGCGCGCCAATCACTCTGATGCCCAATTGGGATAGATTCATATCCTTCATCCTCTATTATCTTACATAGATTTATGACCGTATACGGAATATACAGATATGTAAGACCACCATAACCCATAGATGAGTAATTGCTAAAAAAGGTTCCTTCTTCTATACCACGTAAAGACCCTCGCATGACACGGAATCCCATTGCAATTAGTGATTTGGCTTCGGGCATGATATATCTCGGATCCATCTGCTTTGGGGCTCCTTTAAACCTATCCATGGATGCAATCCCTACTATATCTGCCCCTAATTTTTTAGCATATTTCTTGACTTTCTCAGCATTAAGCATTTTTTACCTCCTGTATTCTGTTAATTTTATCTAAAAGTACTTTCATGACGCTTCTCCTCCTAATGGCTACTTTTATCCTCATCTATTCTCCTGATTACTTTTCATAACTATACTGTTACTCCATAAGTATTAATTGCCATATTAATACTTTTTCGACAATTCTTTTGCTGCCTGCACGATACATCTTTTAAAATTCTGCCTTTTTTCCCCTTTTAGTTCTTTATCCGGAATACTACCGCCGAGTGCAGCTACAATTTCATTATTTGGTCTGATAATGGGTGCTGCTACAGGATAAACACCATCAGAACAAGACCATGGAGCAGAGTAGCCTTTTTGACGAATTACTTTAAGAGCTTCGTCAAGACGCTCAGGCGTTTTCCATAAATGAGCTCCAAATTCCCAAAACGTGTGACGTTTACGATATGCAATTCTTTCTTCCTCTGTCCAAAAAGCCTGAAAAAGCAAGGCAGAGGCAGTTCCGTAAGCATGAAAGATCTTAGCACGCGGCTGCTCTATGATTTCTGGTCTTTCCGGGCTTATACGCAGACTCAGCATTATCTCGCCACTTACAACTTCTGATAAGACAAAACAAGCACTACTGTACTGTTTAAAAAGCTGTTTTAGAACCTTTGCTGAACGATTCAATAACGAATGATGAGAATATGTGTTTGAGAGTTCCACCACAGCAGACCCAAGCTGATATCTTGTAGGGCGTTTTGTCTTTTTGAGAAACTGTCTGGATGTCAGGGTACGGACAAGATTGTAAGCAGTGGACGATTTCAGGCCAAGAGTATCAGCCAGCTGCTGAATGGTTACCCCGTTGTCAGAATGGCTTATAAACTGTAAAATATCAAGACTTCTCAGCAAAGATTGTACTAATTCATTATGCGCCATAATTTTTTCATATATTCATCATAGATGAAAATTTAGTATGAATAGATGAATTATATCTTGTTTTTGGATTCTTGTCAAGAAAAAAATAATTTTTCTGTTCATTTCAAAAATCAACGATTCCCCCCTTGTCAAAACCAGCGCATAATGATAGCATATATTGCTATGAAGAGTCATAAGCCTAAAATAATTGCTGTTATTCCTGCAAGATATGCCTCTACCAGACTTCCAGGGAAAGTACTCAAGGATATTTGCGGGAAGCCCATGATACAGCATGTTTATGAGAGAGTAAGCAATGTCCTTTCTGTCCGGAAAGTAATTATAGCTACAGACGATAAACGCATATTGCAGACAGCGCAAAAATTCGGAGCTAATGCTGAGATGTCTCCAAAAAGCTGCAAATCCGGCACTGACAGAATTGCATGGGTAATCAAGAAAATGCCTGATATTAGAGAAGATGACATTATCATCAATGTGCAAGGAGACGAACCTTTAGTAAATCCAAAAGCTATTGAAAAGCTTATAAAAACGATATCCTGTGACTCACATGTCGTTATGGCAAGTTTAATGACTAAAATATCTGACATTAATGAATTGATGGATTCAGGCATAAATAAAGTTGTTGTAGATAAAGACAATTTTGCCTTATACTTTTCCCACTCTCCTATACCATTCTTAAGAGATAAATGGAAAAATTTAAAAAACAAACTAGTTCTTGGTAAAACAGATATATTCTATAAGCATTTAGGTATATATGCCTTTAGAAAACATTTCTTATTAAAGTATGCTCAAATGCCTCAAACCTGTCTTGAAAAAATTGAGAAACTCGAACAGCTCAGGGTTCTTGAACATGGCTATAGAATAAAAATGGCAGAAACAGAATTTGACTCAATAAGTATTGATACTCCGGCAGATTTAAGAAAGATTAGAAAAATTCTTTCCTGAAAAATTTCTAATGTAAACTTTTTCTCTTTTTTCTCGTCTAACATAATAAATAGAAAATCTCAGGGCGGAAAGGAGGGATGAGGAAGTAGAAGCTCTAGAATTAAAAAAAATGCGAATCAGTTATTAAAAGGAGGAAAATGATCATGGCAAAAAAGTATATTATTCTAGTAACAATAGGTTTTGTCTTACTGGCTGGGCTGAATCTTCAGAGTATTTTTATTTATAGGGAACTTGCCAAAATCACAAAACCCAATGCTGTAAGAGCAGATCAAATAAAAAAACATCTTTCTAAAAGAAAATCCCGTATGCCACAAGCAAAAAGACACGACAGGGGCACTTTTGAGAAGCATGGAGTTCCCATGACCGAAGAAAGAGAAATTAAGCAACTCGGAAGATTAAGGGAACAAAACCCCGAAAAATTTCAACAGCAAATGAAAAAACGGAGAGCAAGGCTTGAAGAGAAACTTGCTTATCTCAAAGAACGTGACCCTGAGAAATTCGCACAGCTTCAGAAGAAATTTCAAGACGCAAGAATGAAAAGACTAAAAGAATTAAAATATACAGATCCTGAAGCTTTTAATAAGGAAATAGACAAATTAAAACAGATGAAAAACAATATAGAGAAAAATATTGAAAAGCTGGAAGAAGAATCTAAGAATAAGTAAACTTTGATTACATGGTCTGTGAAGATAGCCAAACAATAAAAGAAGCAAAGGCAGGCAAAGAGTCTGCCTTTGCCCAACTAATAGAGAAATATATGGAAAAAACCTATAGTATTGCATACGCCCTTACTGGGAACAGTGAAGACGCAAAAGATATCTCTCAGGAAGCTTTTTTGCGAGTATTTCATTCCTTGGAAACATTCAAGGGAAAATCGTCTTTTAACACATGGCTTCACAGAATTGTCATAAATCTATGTAATGACCATTACAGGCAAAAATCGCGTTTTAAATTTATGTTCTGGCATAAAGATGATGAAGATGCCCCAGAAAGGAATATTGAAACTATCTTCATGCCAAAAAGCATGGATAATAACCCCAGAGATAAAGCATCAGAATCAGAACTAAATGAAAAACTGAATAATGCAATATCTAAATTGCCTTTGAAACAAAAAACTGTTTTTATATTAAAAAACTTCGATGGTTTATTAATAAAAAATATAGCTCGGACCTTAGGCTGCACTGAAGGCACTGTAAAAAGCCATCTTCACAGAGCTTGTAGGAAACTACAGGAAGAATTAAGAATGTTTTTATGAAAAAGAGGAGATGTTATATATGTTTAGATGCTGGATGATGAGAAAAAATCTTTTGGAATACTGTTACAAAGAACTATCTGAAAAAAAGGCTGATAAAATTAGAAAACATCTATCAATCTGTTCAAAATGCCAAAGAAAATATGAGGATATCCAAAACCTGATAAGGATAGTTTCCAATAAAGAGATTAAAAAACTCCCTGAGGATTTCTGGAAGCAGTACAAAAAAGATTTAATGAAGAAATGGGATAAGGTGCAACAGGGAAAATTATCACCAGAAAAATTTGCATCTGGTCATATCCCTAACACAGCATTTAATACAGAAGTCTCTTTGCAGTTAAAGTTGGCTGGAGCTATCTTTGTTTTAGTAATTGTTCTTATAACAACAGGTATTTTTGTTAATAAAAAAGAACTTGGCACCGAGCGAATGCTTAGCGAACATATAATCCTTGAGGAGTTCGGAGCGAATGGAACATTTATTTGGTGTGATAATAAACCTGTTGAGTCACTTGCAAAAGATATAGAATTCTGGGAACGAACAACAGATTTAGAAGCACCAATAAGGCAATCCTCAAACAAAACAGGCTATTTCCCAGTGTAGGTGCTTTTGCTTACGCTTTGAAAAGCCTCACAACCTGTTTCTTATACCAATTTTAAATAATTCTCTTTTTTGCCAAACAGGTTTTATAAAGCATGTCTGTTTGATGAGCCATTTTCTGAATGCTAAATTTTCTTACATGCTCTCTGGCTTTTCTTCCCATATCAATTCTTAATTGCTTATTATCTAAAATTTTTATAATAGCATTTGTCAGTTTATCACTGTTTGCCGGAGGAATAATAAAACCAGTTCCCTCATCAATCACTGCTTCCCTGTTCCCTCCAACATCTGTTGCTACAACAGGTTTGCCTGAGGCCATTGATTCTAATATAATATTTGAAAACCCTTCTATGAAAGAGGAAAGCACAGAAACATCTATGATATGAAGCAGCTCAGGAATATCATGCCTAAGTCCTGTAAAGATTACCTTGCCTCTTATCCCCAGCTGCATTGCCTGTTCCTTGAGTTCAGATTCTAACGGCCCGTCTCCAACAATCATAAATTTTACATTATCAATAATCCCATTGATCTTAGATGCAGCTTCTAAAAAATACTTATGCCCTTTTTGTGGATAAAGACGTGCAAAAATCCCAACCAATAACTCATCTTCTCTAATGCCAATCTCCTCTCTCTTAGCCTGATAGTCAAAATCTTTATTAAACTCTTCAATATCTATACCATTATATATTGTTACAAACTTATCTGGATAAATTCCTGAATTTTTAATGTTAAATTTTCTTACAGCATCTGAAACAGCTATTATTTTGTCTGTGCACCTTGAAAGCATCCTATCAATCAGAAAGTGTTTTCTCCTTTTCCATGTGTCTATATTGTGAAGATTAGCAATAATCACAGGTATGCCTGCAAATTTTGCAGCAATACGGCCAGGTGTGTTTGACCGATACATATGAGTATGAACTATATCAAATTTTTCGTTCTTCATAAATTTGTACAGCCTGTACAGTCCCACAGGGTCTAATCTGCTCTTCATATGTATTTTAACAACTCTTATTCCAATATCTCTCAGATCATTCTCATAAGCGCCTTGTTTATCCCGAATACAGCAAACTGTTATATCATATTTGTCCCTTAATAAAGAAAGTACTCTAACCAGCCTTTTTTCTATTCCGCCGACTGGCAACCATGTTATTATTCTTAGAAGTTTAGGTCTATATTGCATTAATCAACTTCTCCAATTTATCGCTTCCTGAAATAATCTCTACTTCAATTCTGAGAACCAGTAGAGACGTATTATAATACGTCTCTACCCTTTGCAACCTTACTGCGTCTTTTTGCGTAGTAATGATAAATTTTGCATTGAGCGTTTTTTGCCTTGCCTGTATATTATACATATCCTCTTTTGAGTACCAATAATGGTCAGGATATCTAAGCCGTTCTACTATTTTAGCTCCAACATGTTCTAATATGTTCTCAAAAGATGCTGGATCTCCGAGACTTGAAAGAGCTATTACCTTTTCCCCTTTTATACATTCAATATCCAGATGTTCTTCCCCAGCAACATGCTCTAAACATACAGGCTTATGGATAGTGGTTATAACCTGCGCTGAACTGTTAATATCAAGAAGCCTTTTCTCAATTATCCCTGCATCCTTAATCATATCAGTCTTTGTTATTATAAAGTAATCTGCTCTTTTTAAACACTTATATGGCTCACGCAAATTCCCTCTTGGGAAAATATATCCATTCCCAAAAGGGTTGGAAGCATTTATAACCACTATATTTATATCTCTATGTAATCGCCAATGCTGAAAGCCGTCATCTAAAACTACTGTATCTATATTAAGTTTCTCTTCTGCGATTTTACCCGTTTCATATCTATTCTTACCAGCAAAAACAACTGTGCTTTTCAGGTTCTTTGCTAAAAGATATGGCTCATCTCCTGCTTCTTCTACATTACACAAAATCTCTTTGCCATTAGAAACAAGTTTTATATCACTATCTTCGACTCTTCTGTATCCTCTGCTCAATACTGCAACTTTTTTCCCTTTTTTAATAAGCATATTCACTAGAAGTTCTACAACAGGAGTTTTACCAACCCCACCCAATGTTATGCCTCCAATACTTATAACTTTTGAGGAAAGTTTCCTTTTCTTTAGAAGATTCATGGAATACATAAAAAGCAGTATGTTTTGAACGATAATTACTAAAAATGAAATAAATAGAAGGAATAGTTTTAATAATCTATGTCTTTTATTATCAGACACTATATTTTTATAAAAAAAATCATTCCAATATCTACCAGACCATGAACCATAGACCATAATATTAAACTCTCAATTCCAAAGCTGTAGCTCTTACAACATTTTTTAATACACTGCTCAATTCTCCGTTAATCGTACATGCAGATGCATTGTGGTGTCCGCCTCCTCCGAATTTCGATGCAATTTTATTAACATTGACTTTCCCTTTTGAGCGAAAGCTTATCTTTATATTTCCTTGAGAATATTGCTTGAATAGAATACCTACCTCAACTCCTTCTACATTACGCGCATACTCAACTATTTCCTCGCTGTCCTCTTCTGTTGCACATGCCTTTGTATACATATCAAATGTAATAAACATATAACCTATCTTTCTTCTAGCGTCAAAACTCAATGTCTCCAACGCAAGCTGCAATAATTTAAGCTTACTTACAGGAATGTTCTGATATATCTGATTACATATCTTAGTATGATCAATGCCTGTTTCCAGAAGTTCAGAAACTACCAAATGCGTCTCAGCACTGGTATTAGAATACTGAAAGGACCCGGTATCAGTCACAATAGCTGTATATAAGCAAATCGCCTCAGGTTTCCTTATCTCCAATTTCATATACTTATAAAGATGGAAAATTTGTTCACCAACTGAACTCATATGAGAATCTATCCAGTTTATAATGCCAAAACAATCATTACCCAGATGATGATCTATATTTATTACTGTTTTTATATTATTTATATGGTCTCTCATATTCCCCAGCCTACCTTTGCTTCCAACATCTAATACGAATGCTAGTTCACTATACGGCAGAGTTACGTTATGCTTAATTAACCTGCTGTTAGGCAGAAACTTATATCTTGCTGGCAAGGGAAATGAATTAATTAGCTCAACGTCTTTTCCCATTCTCTTTAAAAGCAGGTACAAAGCTATTTGAGAACCAATTGCATCTCCGTCAGGATAGACATGAGTGGTAATAAGAAATCTTTTGTGGCAGGCTATTTGCCCAGTAATCCTGTTTATAATCTTCTCATTTTTGCTTAGAAATTTCATCTATCTTCTTTAGAACACGCATTCCATCTTCAAAAGCCTTATCATATATAAAGTGTAGCTCAGGAGTAATCCTTAGATTCATACTGTTGGCAATACACGTCCTGATAAATCCACTAGCTTTCCGGATATGCCTCATAACCCTATTTTTATCTTCCCCAAAAGGAATTAGATAAACCTTAGCACAGTGCAGATCAGAACTTACCTCAACCCTATTAATTGTAACAAGTTTTACAGATATATCATTCATATCTGTAAGCAATATCCTGCTGATTTCTCTTTTTAAGGATTGATTTATTCGATCTGTTCGCCTTGACACAATAACCCAATATTATTTCAGCCTTCCTTTTCCATTACATGCGCCTCTATAATATCACCTTCTTGAACATCTTTGCAGTTGTCCAGCCCAATTCCACATTCGAGCTCTGCTTTAACTTCTTTTGCATCATTCTTAAATCTACGCAAAGAAGATATCTTGCCTTGATAAACAGGTTTTCCTTCTCTTGTTAAAGTAGCTATGCAATCTCTCCTGATCTTCCCTTCTAAAACATACGACCCACAAATTAACGTAGTTTTTGAGATCTTGAAAATCTGACGCACTTCTGCTTTTCCTATTAAAACCTTTTTATATTCAGGCTCAATCAACGCTTCAACCAGTTTTTTAATATTATCAACAGCTTCATATATAATACTATAATACCTTATGGATACATCATTCTTTTCTGCAATATCTAATGCTCCTGATTCTGCATGAACGCCAAAACCCAGTATTATTGCGCCAGAAGAAGATGCCAGTAAAACATCCGATTCATTAATACTTCCTATACCGCTATGAATAATATTTACCTTGATTTTTTCCATGTTCAGGGCTTCTAATGAGTTACATAACGGTTCAATAGACCCTCTAACATCGCCTTTAATAATAAGAAAAATTACTTTTATCTTGCCATCTTTGATGTTAAAATCAGCAAGGTTGCCTCCTTTACCATGTTTTTCAGCTTCTAATCTTAAACTCATTTCTTTGGCAACTTTTTCAGAGTCTACGGCTAAAAACCCTTCGCCTATTTCTGGAGCTTCTGAAAATCCAAGTATTTCTACAGGAGTAGATGGACCTGCTTCATATACTCTTTTGCCTTTATCATTTATTAAAGCTCGCACCTTACCACAACACATCCCGGAAATAAAAGCATCTCCCATTCGCAAAGTCCCCTCTTGTATAATAACTGTAGCCACATGCCCTTTGCCTTTATCTATTCTGGATTCTATGACTGTGCCCTTTGCAGGAGAAGAGGTATTTACAGTCAGCTCTAGCATGTCAGTCTCTAGTAACAGCATTTCCAACAAATTATCCAATCCCTGCTTCTTAGTAGCTGATACTTCCACACATACAGTTTTCCCTCCCCACTCTTCAGGAGTCAAGTCCTGTTCTGCTAATTGCTTTTTCACTCGCTCTACATCTGCATCCGGTTTATCAATCTTATTAATCGCTACTACAATTGGTACATTAGCTGCTCTTGCATGATTAATAGCCTCTACTGTTTGCGGCATAATACCATCATCTGCTGCCACAACTAATACTACTATATCTGTAACATGTGCGCCTCTAGCTCTCATAGATGTGAATGCTTCGTGCCCAGGAGTGTCAATAAAAACCACATCTCTTTTGTTAACATTTACTTTGTATGCCCCTATATGCTGTGTAATGCTTCCTTTTTCACTACCAGCAACATTTGCATGTCTAATGACATCTAAGAGACATGTTTTCCCGTGGTCAACATGACCCATTACTGTTACAATAGGAGCTCTTGAAACGGATCCCTTAGTTTTTATTTTTGTCCTGACAATAACATCTTTTTCATCAGCAACTTTAATTAGATTGGGATCGTAACCTAACTCTATAGCAACTTCAACAGCAAGTTCAGACTTGAGCGTCTGGTTAACATTAGCAAAAATGCCTCTTTCGATTAACTTCTTAATTAATGCAGTTGCATTTACATTAATCATTGTTGCGAGCTGTCCAACAGTGATATCTGAAGGTATTAAAAGACCATCCGACGAGTCATCCAATGAAGATTTCTCTTTCTTTACAGTTTTCTCTTCTTTGAGCTTCCCTTCTTCTCTTAACATCTCAATAAAAAGGTTACATGCGTCATCCTCTATATCACTCATATGGGTTTTTATACTAACCCCCAACTTTTTCAGCTCTTTTATGACCTCTTTACTTGACAAACCAACTTTTTTTGCTAATTTGTGTGCTTTCATTTTTTCATAAGCCTAAGTTTATTTAAGCATTTTTATCTTTGCGGCTGTTTTTATTCCAATACCAGGTAATTTAAGTAAATCCTTTACTGATATCTTACTAAGCTTGCTCATTGTATCATATCCATGAGTTTCTAAAATACCTATTATTCCATTACCAATGCCAGGTATGCTAATTTTTTCTTTTTTCTCTTTCTTTTCATCAGCAACTATATCAATCCTGCAATCAACTAACCGTGATGTTAACTTTACATTCTGACCTTTTTTGCCAATTGCAATAGCGAGTTGATCAGGGGCAACTAATATAGTCGCTGCTTTATTTTCCTCATCCAATTTTACACTTTTTATTTCAGCTGGGGCCAATGCTTTCCTAATAAAGGTTTTAAGATCTTTATCCCATTCAATAACATCAATCCTCTCACCAGCAAGTTCCTCAATAACTGCCTTTATCCTAGTGCCTTTTATCCCGACACACGCTCCGACACAATCAACATTCTCTTTGTTGCTGCAAACAGCTATTTTCGTTCTATCTCCTGCTTCTCTTGCAATAGCTTTTATTTCAACTATATTTTGAGCGATTTCAGGAACCTCTAACTCAAGTAATCGTTTCACAAACCCTGGATGCGTTCTAGAAACAATTATCTTAACTTTACTTCCTGTATCTGCGACTTCCAAAATATAGGCTCGTATTCTATCACCCTGTCTATATCTCTCATTCTGCAAACGCTCCCTATACGGCATCCGAGCTTCAGCATCGCCGAGGTCAATTATCACATCTCCATAATCAAATCTATACACAACTCCATTAATTAAAGTGCCCTGTCTATCTCTAAACTTTTCATACAGATTGTCATTTTCTACATCTCTTATCTTTTGTATTATTACCTGTTTTGCAGTCTGAGCTGCTATTCTGCCAAAATCATGAGGCGTTATTTCCTCGACATATATGCTGCCGACTTTCAAATTCTTATCTATCTTTTTTGCCTCTTTAACGCCAATTTCCTTATGTGGATCTACTACACTACGTACAACTTTTTTTCTTAAAAAAACACAAATCTCTTTCCTATCTCCACCAATAGACACCTTAAGGTCTATAGAGTCTCCTAATTTTTTTTGCGCAGCTGATAATAAAGCTGCCTCGACAGCCTCTACAAGAATATCTTCTTTTATATTTTTCTCTTTACAAAGCGCTGCTATAATTCCAAAAATCTCTTTATTCATGACAATCCCCTATTAACAACAAAGAGTGGGGAAACGTATTACCCACTCTTTTCTATTTGCCGGGTTACTTCTCGGGATTTTATATCACAATTTAGAAGACCTTGCAAGAAATTTTTCAATAGCTTTTCTTATTTTGTCCTCCTCTTCAATCTCCTCTCTTGAGAATATCTTATAAACTTTATAATACCTATTCTTATACTTTAATTCGAACTTTTTCAGTTCTTCAGGTTTAAATTCAAGTTTAAAAGCAGTTATTGTTTCATCAAATCTTAAATTGCCCGTTATATACCTCCATGAATACACTCCTCTAGTAATATAAGTCCCCATTGTATAAACAAGATAATTTGCGTCCCTATCCTGACAGAATCTCCACAATTCCGTTTCATCTCTTGAAAACATTGAGTACATATAATTCTTTATTTTATTTCTTATATCATCCGACTCTACTTTTGCATGAATTAATACAGGTCTGTCTGCATACAACCTTATAAATCCTGCTACTGAAAAGTTTGTTGCAATAGGACTATTTTCAGGAGTGTTCTCTTTAAGCCATTTGCATACATCCATTATGGACGAAGGATGTTCAATAAATCCAAGTTTTTTGCAAATATGAGCTGTCTTTATATATTCAAAAGGCAGGAACATTAGAAGTAAAGCCGTAACCAGTATTTTAATTTTTAATTTTGAATTTTTAATTTTGAATTGTGGTATGTACTTATATATAAGAGAGATGGAACAACATAAAAAGAAGATTAGAAATACTCTCATCCTTGCAAAAAGAAGATAGAAGATCAGAAATAAAAGAGTTAAAGATACCAGGAGAATGTCTTCTTTTAACGAGTTTCGCCTCCTGCATACTTTGAAAAACAAAATAAAAGTTGTAATTCCAATAAAAAGAGTTGAGCTAAAAAAAGTTACTATCTCTATAAGCGAAGGCGTAATATCAGCAGGTAACCACATGAAGTTTATATCAAAAGGCAAAAGAGCTGGATTAGCTGGTTTTACTCCTAAGAACCTGAGTTTGTAGAGGAATAGAGACGTTATATGAGAGTACGTGCTAAACTGATTTTTTAGCACAAGAGAATTAATAACCTCTAAAAAAGCAAATACGCCAAGAAGCAATAATAATGTTTTCAGTCTATTTAATCGCTTCAATTTCATCATGAAAGCTTTCAGGACAGCAATTGCAGTTATAGAATATCCAAAAAGCATCCCATGACTGTAGAGAAATCCTATCTCTCTAAGCCTAAGGTTGGTAAAACCTGCAAACATCATAAATAAAAGACTTATGAAAACAAATTCTAAATAATTCGAACTGCTTTTACTGTATATAATCAAAAACGCTACTGAACAAAATAAAATCCCCAAATAGAGCTGGGTAAGGTCCCAGGATATAACAGCAACATAAAGCAATAATCCAGCCAGAATTGATAGAAGGAGTCTTGTTTTGTATCTATACTGATTTGAAATAAAAAACAGTAAACTTAAATTAAGAAATATAAATGGCAAAGCAAAAGTCTGTTTGAGAAAAATTTCTCCTGTAGTTTCCAGCACAGAAGGAAGCATTACTCCATAATATAATGAGGAGATTAAAGCTGCAACCCGATTTTTAGAGACATTATATGCCAATATAAAAACTGCAATTATACTTAATGAAAAAAGTAAAGGAATAATGTGTCTTATAAAACTAGTTAGTTGAAATTTACCCAGAAATGTTGAAATTCTATACATATACCCATAGAAATATTCCATAAAAACAAAATTCTTTTTACGGATATTGATACCCTCAGGATATTGAATTTTATTGTCTATAACAGGCAGGCTACCGGTCTCAGCAATGACTTTGGTGTATATAAAATGCTGGGCAGATTCATTAGAAAAAGGGAGAGAACCATAAGCCTCTGCTCTGTGGTCGAGTATCTGGAATCTTATAAACACAGAGATTAGATATATGAGAAGTAGGGCAAGAATAATTTTTAATTTTGAATTTTTAATTTTTAATTTACACTTCAACTTGATTCATGGTTTCCATAAACTTTCTATTTGTTTTGGTCTTCTTCAATTTCTCAATTAAGAATTCCATCCTTTCTGTTACACTCATTGAAATCAAAACCTTACGCAATAACCAAATCTTGCTCAGATCTTTTTGATCTATTAAGAGATCTTCTTTCCTGGTTCCTGAACGTTCCATATCAATAGCAGGGAAAACCCTCTTATCCACAAGTCGCCGATCCAGATGGATTTCCATATTTCCCGTTGCTTTAAATTCCTCAAAAATCACGTCATCCATCCTGCTGCCTGTATCAATCAGCGCTGTTGCTATTATTGAAAGACTTCCCCCTTCTTCTATCTTTCTGGCAGCTGCAAAAAACCGCTTTGGTTTATGAAGAGCATTAGAATCTACGCCTCCTGAGAGAATTTTCCCGCTATGCGGCACCAGCACATTATATGCCCTAGCAAGTCTTGTAATACTGTCAAGCAATATAACTACATCTTTTTTGCACTCAACTAATCTTTTTGCTTTTTCAATCACCATTTCAGCCACTTGCACATGACGCTCTGGGGGTTCGTCAAAGGTTGAACTTATTACCTCCCCATTAACAGAACGTTGCATGTCTGTGACCTCCTCAGGCCGTTCATCTATTAACAATACTATTAAAATCACTTCCGGATGATTCTTTGAGATACTGTTCGCTATTTTTTTAAGAAGCACAGTCTTCCCTGCTCTTGGAGGAGATACTATTAATCCTCTTTGTCCTTTTCCTATAGGAACTAGAATATCCATGACCCGCATAGATATTTCATCAGGATCTGTCTCAAGTACAATTTTCGGTTGTGGAAAAATCGGGGTGAGACGATCAAATTTAATCTTTTTTCTTGCAATCTCCGGGTCTTCAGAATTCACTTTTTCTATCTTAAGTAAAGCAAAATATTTTTCGCCTTCCTTTGGAGGTCTGATCTCTCCTAAGATCAAATCGCCTGTATGAAGGCTAAAACGGCGTATTTGCGATGGAGAAATATAAATATCATCAGGACATGGAAGATAATTGTAGTCTGAGGACCTCAAGAACCCAAATCCTTCATTTAATACCTCAAGAACCCCTTCCCCGTAAATATGTCCGTCTCTTTTTGCATGTTCTCTAATAACTTTTAAAACCAGTTCCTGTTTAGGGAGGCCACTGTTATCTTTAATTTTAAGTTCTTCGGCTATTCCCTGAATTTCATCAACATCCATCCTTTTAAGTTTTATAACATCCAAACGTTTATTCATGTGCATAACTCCTTCCATATTTTTTTGACTTGTTTTTCTGTTTCTTCTAATCCATTATTGTTATCAATTATAAAATCGGAAAATCTCTCCTTCTCTTTTATTGACAGCTGCGCATTTATTCTTCTGCAGGCTTCTTCTCTGGTTAAAGATGATCTTGCTCTTAATCTTGCTATCTGATTCTCCATACCTACAGAAACTACTATTAACTTATCAACAAGCGAGGTAGCTTCTGCTTCTACAATAAGAGGCGCGTTAATAATAATTACACTTCCTTCGTCATTGCGAGGCGTAGCCAAAGCAATCTTTTCCTTTATAATCTTGATAATTTCCGGGTGCGTTATGCGATTAAGACTCTCAAGCTTCTTTCTATCCTTAAAAACAATATCTGCTAACATTTTTTTATCAATTCTCCCAGAGTTATTAAGAATATCCTTGCCAAAGAAGCCAACTATTTTTGCGGAAATATTATCCTTATCAATCCTAGCATTTATTAAATCATTTGCAATTTTGTCTGCATCTATTATCTCTGCACCGAGATCAGCAAACATTACAGCTACTGTATCTTTTCCCGAAGCAATCCCGCCGGTTAAGCCAACTACCATTAATATATAATTTTTAATCATTAATTTTAAATTTTAAATTTTCAATGAATTTCTAATTTCAAAATTTCTTAATTATTTTTTCTTTTCCCTCTCTTCTCAAGAGAGGGGCAGGGTGAGTTACGTTAAAATCAGTTTATTAAACCCCAACTCTGCAAAAAGTCTATTAACTTTGCTCTTATCAAAATCCTCACCGAAAACTTTCGAGGTGCAAGCTTCCCAGCGTATTTTGATAGGAACATCTACCCTCAGACAAGCCAATCTTTTACTTAATTCTGCTTGATGAGAGAACTGGCTCAAATTTTTCCTAATCTTTTCGTTCGATATTTTATCTATGTTTTCCAAAACACCTTCTAGGTCACCGAATTGCTTAACTAGTTTTGATGCTGTTTTTTCTCCAATTCCAGGAACTCCTGGAATATTATCAGAGCTGTCCCCTCCAAGAGCTGCAATATCAACAAGTTTTTCAGGCTCAACATCATATTTTTCGCAAACTCTCTTTCTATCAAAAACAGCGTCTTTCTTAGCAGAACGTATTACTCGGATATTGTCAGTTGCAATCTGCAGAAGATCTTTATCAGGACTCATAACAAATACATCAAATCCATTCTTTTCTCCCTCTTTGGCAAGAGTAGCAAGAATATCATCTGCTTCATATCCTCCCAGCTCAAAGATAGGAATGCTAAAAGCGCGGATAACCTCTTTAAGTATTGGAAACTGGATAATCAGGTCATCCGGCATTTTAGGACGATTCGCTTTATAAGAGGCAAACTCCTTGTGCCTGAAAGTAGGCTCCGGCAGATCAAAAACTACTCCCACATAATCCGGTTTCTTCATGCGCAATATTTTTGTAAGACTTACAGTAAATCCATACACAGCATTCGTCGGCAATCCTTCCTTCGTCTTCAGTTCCCTTATAGCGTAAAAAGACCTGTAAGCATATGAATTACCGTCTATAAGATATAACGATTTTTTCTGATTCATTGTGCTAGTAAATATTCAGTGAACTCCGTTGCATAAATCTAAATTTTAATTACAATTAAGAATTAAAGAATTAATAATTGACTGAAAATTAGAAATTAAGAATTAAGATTTTTCTTTATAGTGTGCTTTGTGGCGTAATCCGCACATTACCACTGGCATCCAATATATTAACTGTTACAAATATCAAAAGCTTCTTTTTGTCACCGGTTTTTGACTTGGTTTGAAACAATTTACCCAACAGAGGAATATCCGAAAGAAAAGGCACCTTATATACAGTTTTTCCTGCTGTATCTTCCATAAACCCGCCAAGAACAATTGTATCGCCATCATGAACAGTCACATACGTCTCTATATCCTTGCTGTAGAAATTAGGCCTAGAAAGAGTAGAAGCTGTTGTTCCTACTGTCGAAATTGTATAGCTAGTCCAACTGTCAACATTACTAATCACAGGCTGTAGAAATAATGTAACACAATTCGTGGCTTCATTCACCTGCGGAGTAACATTTAATATCATGCCAACATCCCTATCCGTAAATGTATAATCATAATTTGTGGTAGTTACTCCATCCGTAGTTGTACTACTGCTTGTTACAGTATCTACATAACTTATTGTAGTAACAAACTTAACAATTCCAGGTTTATTATTAAGGACTGTCAGTTTTGGAGCTGAAAGAGTATTGGTATCTACTCTGCTCTGGAGCGCTCTTAAGACAGACGTAAACTGTAATCTATTCAAAACAGCTGCATATGTCATGTTTAGTCCAGTAGTTCCAAGACCTGTAATACCCGATACAATTGTTGCATTGCTTATTGTATGTGTTTCGTTTTCCAATCTACCTGTCTTCCAAGATTTGTCGATGTCTGTAAAACCCATTCCTATGTCCTCTCCCTTCTGCAGTCTCACATACACATATCTTGCCTCTATGGAGACCTGAACAGGAGTTCTGAGCTCAGCTAATATCTTCTCTGTCTTATCCAGATTCTCAGGAGTGTTCTTAACAAAAAGCTTATTGAGCTCGCTCTGTACAGTAATACTGGCTCCCGTTGGCTGAGGAACCAGGGCTTCCAAAAGCTCTTTTATGCTTTCGCCGCTTACTCCCGCAGCCTCTTCTCCTTCTGCTGCTGCTGCTCCCAATCCAGTTACTTGATCCTCAGCCGTAGTCTTGAAGCCCGACTCTTCTAAACGCACTATATTCATTGAGGCCCCGTACTCCAGAGAGTAGACCCTTGTTTCCAGGTCTTCAAGAGGCTGAGCCAGAATCCTGGCCTTGGTAGATACATATATGTACTCCTTTGTAAACTTATAATCCAGTCCTTTAGGCCTTAGTATTGCTTCAAGCACACTTAAGAGAGTCATATCCTGCAGAAAACATGTTACCTTTGTATTTACAGGACCTGTTGGCTGAGCAGTTGTCGTCTCTCCACCCCAGCCCTCAGCCTGTTCCGCTGCAGGAGCTGCCTGAGCAGGCGCTTCGCCAGAAAATATTGCCTCGTCAACAACAATATTAATACCTGTCTGTTTTATTAAGAACAGTACTACATCTCTCAAGTCTGTACCTGTATACTTTACAAGCGGGACTTTAATGCTGGATGCCTTATCTTTTAATTCTATAGCTGCTCCTGCCCTTTCTTTCTTACGTTCTAATTCTTTTATCCGTCTCACTTCTGCTGGCGGCAACTGCGCTTTAGTAACCTCCAACATTCGCTCATCAGAAATAGCCTGAAGTCGCTTTTGGTTGAGCTTCTCTTCCTTAACAGTCCTATCTGTTCTGGCCTTTGATATTAGAAGCTCTACACTTCTGCGAAGATTTTCATCTAAAACATCAGGAAGAATCTCTTCAAGCATTTTAATTACTTCATCATATTCTCCCGCGTCTAACTTTATCTTGGCATCTGTAATCTTATCCTGTATATCCCTCTTTTTTAAGACCTCTTTTCTCTCTATCTGCTTTTTTGCAGTCTTTGCCTGCCGGGCAGATTTCCTTTCATTCTGCTCCTTAAGTGACTCCTCTGAAGCTTCTAAGTATTCCTTTGCCCCTTCATGCGCAGAATCAAGACTCAAAACAGCGTTGAATTCTTTAATTGCATCAGAATATTCGTCATTGCGATACAATCTTTTACCATCCCTGTAATGTGTTGCTATCTTATTCTCTAACTCATCTTTTTCTTTCTGCTTTCGCTCTTCTATCTTCTTTTTCTGAAGAACTATTAACGCTGCCTCTTTTCCTGTATCTTCCTCTGCTTTTTGTTTTGCAAGTCTTGATGCCTTCTCTGCTGCTTCCTGTTCAGAGATGCCGATTTTTTCTCTTGTTTTCTCTGCCATCTTTAAAGCTTTTTTATTCTGGGAATCAATACTGAGAACTTTTTGGTAGACAGTAAGAGCTTGTTTGTAATCTTTATCTACATAGTCCTCGTCAGCTTGCTTAAAGAGCAACTCTATCTGCTCTCTCTTTATTTCCTCTGCTCTTTCCTGTGCTGACTCTTTCTGTTCCTCAATAAGCTGAGCTTTATCGCTCCGCATTTTCTCTATCATCTTTGTCGCTTCATTATTCTCAGGATCTATGTTCAATATGGCTTCATAAGCGCTAATAGCCTGGTCATATTCCTGATTGCGGCTAAAATCCTTTGCTTTATCAAATAAGTCCTCTTTCTTTTTCTCTGCAATTATCTTCCTGCTATCTCCTACCTTTTGAGCTGTCTTATCAAGAATACTATTTGCTTTTTTGTTTTCCGGATCTATCAGAAGCACTTCTTTAGAAACAGATATTGCGCCCTTGTAATCTTTATCTTTGTACAGCTGTTTAGCTTCCCTCACTAACCTATCTATCTTTTCCTCTCTGGCTTCTTCCTGTAACTTACGATCTTTCTCTGTCTGGTCCCGCGCCTCTAAACGCGCTTGCTCAGCAAGTTTTTCCTTGTTAGCCAATTCCTTTTCTTTGGCAATTTGACTGCGCTCTTCCGATTTTACAATCAGTTTCTGCGCAGATTTATTATCTGAATCCATTTTGAGGATTTCCATACATTGAGCTACTGCCTCATCATATTTCTCGTCTGAATACAGATCCTTTGCAACATCCAACAATTCCTCCAGCTTCTTCTGTTTCTGTTTCTCAGCTTGTCTCTTCACCAGCTCCTCTTTCTCACGCTGTTCCTCTAGTTCTTTCTCTCTTTTTCTCTGCATGCGAACTTGCGCCTTCTTAAGAAGACGGTGAGCACCTGCAT
>JBDRTG010000006.1:0-18164 GCA_043824255.1 bacterium | reverse complement strand
TTTGCCATCGTCCTGTCCCTCCTTCTTTTAAAATCAGTCCACGGACCACAGTCTATAAATCACGCATACATCGTCTGCCCATGGGCATTTAAATAAGTTCACGGATTATATCATATACTTTTTCTCTTGCAAGTCCTTTTTGAACCTCTAAGTCCATCCTTTCTTCTATCATTATCTATAATGCGCAAAAGCTTTATTAGCTTCTGCCATTTTATGGACGTCTTCTTTCTTTTTTACGGAAGTTCCTTCGCCTTTAGATGCATCTATAATTTCCTGTGCCAATTTTTCTCCCATGCTTTTGCCCTTTCTTGCCTTAGCATAATTTATAATCCAGCGCATAGCCAAACTTGTTCTCCTATCAGAGCTAACTTCTATAGGTACTTGATACGTAGCGCCTCCAATTCTTTTGGACTTAACCTCTAAAACTGGCTTTACATTATCAAGAGCCTGCTTGAACACTTCCAAAGAATCTTTTTTTGTACTCTTATTTATAATATCTAAAGAATCATAAAATATAGATTCAGCCAAACTTTTTTTGCCTCTTCTCATAATACAATTTACAAATTTAGCTACTATTTGGTCATTATATTTAGGATCTGGTGTTATTGTCCTTTTAGTAACCCTCCCCTTTCTAGGCATTACACGTCTCCTTTATTTTGCTCTTTTTGTACCATATTTAGACCTGCTTTTCTTTCTATCTGTAACCCCTGTAGTATCCAAAGCTCCTCTAACTATGTGGTATCTAACACCTGGAAGATCTGCGACGCTTCCACCTCTAATTAAAACAATTGAATGCTCCTGTAGATTATGTCCTATTCCAGGAATGTAAGCTGTAACCTCCACGCCACTCGTCAATCTCACTCTAGCCACCTTTCTTAATGCTGAATTTGGCTTTTTAGGAGTAACTGTATATACCCTAGTACATACCCCTCGCTTTTGAGGAGAACCCTTTAAAGCAGGAGTAGATGTTTTCTTTGTATTCTTCTTCCTGCTTTTCTTTATCAACTGTGACAATCTTGGCATATTTATCCCCTTTCCTAATTTTTCACCTCTTCTACGCTACTATTATCTTTATCCTCTTCCACATCCTTTTTATCGGATAACTCGGTTTCTGTTAATGTTATATTCCTATAGTCAGCCCACCCTGTACCAGCGGGAATTAAACGTCCAATTATTACATTTTCTTTTAATCCAGATAATCTATCTACCTTAGAAAAAACAGTAGCCTTGGTTAAAACTCGCGTAGTTTCCTGAAATGAAGCAGCTGATATAAAACTTTCTGTATTTATAGACGCTCTTGTAATACCCTGAAGAACTGGTATTGCACGAGCAGGTTTTTTATTTTCTGCAACAGCTCTTTCATTCTCTTTTTTAAAAACAACTTTATCTACTTGTTCTCCAGCTAAGAGCTTAGTATCTCCACTATCTTCTATGCTGACTTTTTTAAGCATCTGTCTTACAATTAATCCTATATGTTTATCATTGATATAAACACCCTGCAGCCGATAAACTTCCTGAACTTCATTTAATAAATATTCCTGTAATCTCCTATCCCCCTCTATTCTTAATATTTCATCAAGAATCACAGATCCATCTGTAAGCTGATCACCCGCTTTTACCCTATCACCCTTATAAACAATCAAGTGCTTACCATGAGGAATAAGATATTCTTTTTCGTCACCATTATCTGCCGTCACAGTTATTCTACGCATATTCTTCTTAAGACCAACAGGTTCATCCACTATTCCATCTATCTCAGTCACTATAGCAGGATTCTTAGGTCTCCTCGCTTCAAAGAGTTCAGCGATTCTTGGTAATCCTCCTGTAATATCTCTGGTTTTACTTCTTTCTCTTGTAGCCTTTGCTAATAAATCTCCTACCAAAACTTGCTCTCCTTCTTTAACTGTTAGATATGCTCCACTTGGGATACTATGGTAATTTAACACCTCTTCATTCTTGTCTTGTATCAATATTTGTGTATGCATACCAGTGCTTCGGTAATCCGTAATAATCCTTTCTTTTTTCCCAGTGATCTTATCTACTTCGGTCTTCATTGTAAGACCTTCAACTATATCAACAAATTTTACTTCCCCACTCACTATAGAAATTATGGGCAAGGTATATGGATCCCACTCAGCTAGTATAGTTTTTCTTTTCACTACATCATTATCTTTAACCTTAAGTATACTGCCTAAGGGCATATTACTTCTCTCTAATTCCCTTTCCTCTGCATTTTCTACTGCTATTTCTCCATTCCTGTTAATCACTACTACATTATTATTCTTATCCACCACTGTTCTTATTCCATGAAATTTAACAGTGCCATCATTAATGGCTGCTATTCTCGAGGCACCAATTATTCTGCTAGCTGTTCCTCCAATATGAAAAGTTCTTAGAGTAAGCTGAGTTCCAGGCTCTCCTATGGACTGAGCTGCAATAATTCCTACAGCTTCTCCCACTCTAACTCGCTTCTTTGTTGTAAGATCTCTACCATAACATTTAGCACAAACCCCCTTCTCCTGCTCACATGTTAGGACAGACCTTATCATTACCTTTTCTACTCCCGCCTCCTCTATGACTTCTGCCATTTCATCTGTAATCTCCTCGCCTGCTTTAACGATTATATTATCCAACAAGGGTATTTTTATGTCTTCCAATGCTGTTCGCCCTGCAAGTCTGTCTTTAAGTGATTCAATAGTTCTGTCTCCTTCTCTAATTGCTACAACACTTATGCCGTTAAGTGTTCTGCAATCTTCGCTTGTAACAACTACGTCCTGTGCTACATCAACCAACCTCCTGGTTAAGTATCCTGCTTCTGCAGTTTTCAAAGCTGTATCTGCCAAACCTTTTCTAGCACCATGAGTTGAGATAAAATATTCCAGCATACTCAGTCCCTCACGGAAGTTTGTCATTATAGGCGTTTCTATGATTTCTCCTATCTCTCCCGTAATCTTCTTCTTAGGTTTAGCCATTAGTCCCCGCATGCCTGCCAATTGCCTTATCTGCTGACTGCTGCCTCTTGCACCTGAAAGCAGCATCATTAGAACAGGATTAAAAGGATCTTTTTCCATCTCTTTAAACATGGCATCTGAAACCTTATCCGTAGTATGTGTCCATACATCAATCACCTTATTATATCTCTCTCCATCAGTAATAACGCCTTTCCTATACTGCTCCTCAACAATACCAGCCTCTTGTTTCCCTTGCTCCAATAACTTACCCTTTATTGCAGGAATAACCATATCATCAATACAGATGGAAATGCCGCCTCTAGTAGCCATCTCAAATCCTAATGTCTTGATTCTGTCCAGCATTATAACTGTCTGATGATTTCCTATCTTTTTGAAACTCTCTTTAACCAAGTCACCCAGTTTGTCTTTATCAAACACCCTATTTACAAACTGCAACGCGGGAGGCAAAATTTCGTTGAACAGAATTCTTCCTACAGTTGTCTCTATCAATTCCCCATTTATCCTTATCTTTACCCTAGAATGTAATTCCACTTTTTTGGAATCATATGCAATAATTGCTTCGTCAGATGATGAAAATATTTTTTCTTCTTTCCTGTTGCTCTGCTTTTCTTTTGTTAAGTAATAACATCCTAACACAATCTCCTGCCTTGGAACCATTATCGCGTCTCCGCTAGCAGGAGAAAAAACATTTCTGCTTGATAACATTAAAAATTCTGCTTCTAACTCAGCTTCTGGTGTAAGGGCTACATGGACTGCCATTTGGTCTCCATCAAAATCTGCATTAAACGCAGCGCAAACCAAGGGATGGACTCCTATCGCTTTTCCTTCAATAAGAACAGGCTGAAATGCCTGTATACCTAATCTATGTAATGTTGGAGCCCTGTTAAGTAAAACGTAACGATTCTTTATTACCTCATCAAGAATATCCCATATTTCCGCTCCTGCTTTTTCCAGCATCTTCTTTGCATTCTTTATAGTATTTATTATTCCCTTCTCTCTTAATTTCCTAATCACAAATGGCTCAAACAGTTCTAGTGCCATGCGCTTAGGTAAACCACATTGATGTAGCTTCAATTTTGGATCCACAACAATAACTGATCTTCCAGAATAATCAACGCGTTTTCCCAAAAGATTCTGTCTGAATCTACCCTGTTTTCCACCCAACATGTTGCTAAGGGATTTAAGCGGACGATTACCATGTCCAACTACTGTCCTGCCATGTCTGCCATTATCAAATAGAGCATCAACCGCTTCCTGTAACATCCTTTTCTCATTTCTAATAATTATGCTGGGCGCACCTAGTTCTAGAAGCCTCTTTAGCCTGTTATTTCGATTAATAACCCTTCGATATAAGTCATTCAAATCCGAGGTTGCAAAGCGCCCTCCGTCTAAAGGCACTAAAGGTCTTAAGTCTGGAGGTATAACAGGTATAACATTCATAATCATCCATTCAGGTCTACTACCAGAAGTGCGAAAGGCTTCAACAACTCTTAACCTCTTATTAATTTTTTTCTTTGCCTGTTTAAATGCTGTTTTTCTTTCTTTTTCCCTCAAACTCTCTGCAAGTTTATCTAAATCCATCTCTTGTAGCATCTTTTTAATAGCTGAAGCTCCCATCTCTGCATGAAATCCATTTCCGAATTCTTCCCTGTATTTCTCATACTCCTCATCACTTAAAAGCTGATACTTTCCTAAAGAGGTCTTTCCAGCATCCAGCACTACGTAACTCTCATAATAGAGAATCTTTTCTATATTCTTCAAACTCAAATCAAGTAATGTACTCATATAACTTGGTACAACCTTAAAAAGCCAAACATGAGCTACTGGTGAAGCAAGACTTATATGTCCTATACGTTGACGCCTCACTTTAGATTGCGTAACTTCCACACCACATCTATCGCAAATTACCCCTTTATGCCTAATCCTCTTATATTTACCACAGTAACATTCCCAATCCTTTATTGGGCCAAAGATTCTTTCGCAAAAAAGCCCATCTTTTTCCGGCCTGAATGTTCTATAATTTATAGTTTCTGGCTTTCTAACTTCTCCTTTAGACCACAGCCTGATCTCCTCAGAAGAAACTAAACTAATAGATATGGCTTCAATCGTATCCGTTCCGCTTTGAAATTCCTCTGAACCGTCAGGTTGCCATTTTCGAAAAGTAAGATCAGAAAATACATGAGGCCTTTTAGCCCTTACAAGTTTAGCTCCCAATCCTAAACCTTGCAACTCTTTCAATAAAACATTGAAAGACTCTGGTATACCAGATTGAACTGTGTTTTCTCCCTTTACAATACTTTCGTATATCCGCATTCTGCCAACAACGTCATCACTTTTTACTGTAAGCAATTCCTGTAAAGTATGAGCAGCACCATATGCTTCTAATGCCCATACCTCCATCTCACCAAAACGCTGTCCTCCAAACTGAGCCTTCCCTCCCAAAGGCTGCTGAGTAACTAATGAATACGGACCTGTTGCACGAGCATGCATCTTATCATCCACAAGATGTGATAACTTCATCATGTAAATATAACCAACAGTTATCTTATTATCAAATGATTCCCCTGTCATCCCGTCATACAAAGTTACCTGACCATCTTCAGGTAACCCTGCCTTTTTAAGAAGCTGTTTTATTTCTGCCTCTTTAATTCCATTAAAAACAGGAGTCGCAATCTTTATACCCAAAACCTTGGCTACCCACCCAAGATGAGTTTCTAAAATCTGACCCGCATTCATTCTTGAAGGAACGCCTAAAGGATTAAGCAAAATTTTCACTGATGTTCCATCTGATAAATACGGCATATCCTCCTCTGGCAATATTTTTGCAATCACACCCTTGTTACCATGCCTGCCAGAAATCTTATCTCCCTTTGAGATTTTTCTCTTATTACCTATATAAACCATTATGCGCTTTATTACTCCAGGGGAAAGTTCATCGCCCTTCTTGATCTTTTCTACTTCTAATTTTCCCTCTTTACTAAGAGACTTTAGTTTTCTCTCAAAGCTCTCAATTAATGTAAGTATTTTTCTATTGATGTCGGTATTTTTAACTCTAAGTTTTCTCAAATACTTGACAGGTATATTATCTACATCTTTTCTTCTAACTTTCTGTCCAGCAGAGAGAAAGACTTTTCCATTCTTATTAATCAGATCCTCAGCTATTACTTTCCCCTTAATAAGGCTCCCAAGTGCCTCAATTAGATTATCCTCAGTCTTTCTGATCTCCTCGTCAATTCTATACTCAATATCCTCAATAATCTTTTTCCCTAAACCATCAATATCGTCTTTATCACGTCTTGACAATATTCTGACATCTGTAACTATTCCCTCTACACCAACAGGAACAGTTAAAGATGAGTTAAGTACATCACCAGCTTTTTCTCCAAAAATTGCTATCAATAATTTTTCTTCAGATGTTAGGCCTGTTTCACCCTTAGGAGTCACTTTCCCTACTAATATATCTCCCGGTTTCACGTGTGTCCCAATTCGTACAATCCCATGCTCGTCCAGATTAGCCAGTTCTCCTTCACTGACATTAGGTATATCACGGGTGATATCTTCTTTCCCAAGTTTTGTTTCCCTGGCTTCTACTTCCAATTCTTCAATATGAATAGAGGTCAAAATATCATCCTTAACCAGTTTTTCACTAATGACAATAGCATCTTCAAAATTATATCCTCTCCATGGCATAAATGCTACCAACACATTCTGTCCCAGAGCTAATTCCTTATTATCTGTAGCAGAGCCTTCAGCTATGATGTCATCTTTAGAAACTCTTTCTTCTTCTTTAACAATCGGTCGCTGATTAATACAGGTGTTTTGATTTGATTTTTCAAATTTTCTCAGTATGTATTCATCAAAATCATCCTCGTTTTCTTCTGGACGAATAATTATCTTATCAGAACTCACTGATTCTACAATCCCTGCTCTCTTAGCAGCAACAGCAGATCCAGACCCTTTGGCAACAATACTCTCCATTCCTGTGCCAATCAAAGGAGCTTCCGGCTTTAGAAGAGGAACTGCCTGTCTCTGCATATTGGATCCCATAAGAGCCCTATTTGCATCATCATGCTCCAAAAAAGGAATTAACCCTGCAGCTACACTAACTATCTGATCAGGTGAGACATCCACAAAATTTACATCTTTTGGAGACACTTTGCGAAAGTCACCTTTAAATCTAACTGAGACTTCATCTTCAACAAAATACCCTTTTCTATCAATCTTAGCATTAGCTTGAGCAACAACATGTCTATCACCAAGATCAGCAGACAACCAAACCACTTCATTGGTCACTCTCCCATTAACAACTTTCCTTGCAGGTGTTTCTAACAATCCCAGTTTATTAATCCTTGTATATGTAGCAAGAGAGGCTATCAACCCAATATTAGGCCCCTCAGGCGTCTCTATAGGACAAATACGTCCATAGTGAGTTGGATGAACATCCCTAACCTCAAACCCTGCTCTCTCTCTTGTAAGTCCTCCAGGTCCTAAAGCGCTTAGTCTTCTTTTATGAGTAAGTTCTGCTAAAGGATTTGTTTGATCCATAAATTGTGATAGCTGCCCACGCGCAAAAAAATCATTTACTGTTGAAGAAATTAACCGTCCATTAATTAAATTATGAGGCATAACAGTCTCTGGTTCCTGAAATGCTATTCTCTCTTTTACAGATCTCTCTAACTTAGCAAGCCCTATTCTAAACTGAGCCTGTAGTAATTCCCCAACAGTCCTAACTCTTCTATTCCAAAGATGGTCAATATCGTCCTCGTCTTCCACATTGTACTTTGCTTTAAGTAAATAATGGATTGTCTTTACTATGTCTTCTTTATCTAAGGTGGTCTTATCCAAAGAATAATTAAGACCTAACTTCTGATTTAGCTTATATCTACCAACTTGTGAAAGGTCATATCTCCTAGGATTATAAATAATGTCATTAAAATAACTCTCAGCAGTATCTATTGTAAAGTGATCACTTGGACGCAATCTTTTATATATTTCTACAAAAGCTTCTTCTTTTGATTTTCTATGATCTTTTGCAAGCGTATTTATAATAGAAATATCTTTGCCAGATATTTCTATTATGTTTATGCTTTTAATTTTGAATGTTAATATCTTATTAGCAATAGAAGGAGTTATTTTTTCTTTACTCTCCACTATGATCTCCCCTGTATTTTCATCAACTACGTCCTCTGCCAGAATTTCATCAACAAGATCATCAGACACTGTCTTATTTGTAATTATCCTCTCCTTACAATTATAGAAAAGCCTGATAATCTCTTCATCTGTCACATATCCAAACGCTCTAAGCAAAACTGTAGCAAGCATCTTTCTTTTACGGTCCATACTAACATAAAGTATATCATTAGCATCAAATTCAAACTCAAGCCAGACCCCTCTGTCCGGAATAAGACGTGCTGAATAAAGCTCTTTCTCATTAGAAACTTCCTTTTTCTGACAATAAAGACCCGGAGATCTATGTAATTGACTAATAATAACTCTCTCTGATCCATTGATGATAAACGTTCCTTGCTCTGTCATAAGAGGTAAATCCAGCAAATACACCTCCTGCTCTCTTGCACTACCGACTTTGGTGGAATCCTCTTCCTTAATGGTCAGTTTCATTCTCGCCTTAAGAGGAGCAGCATATGTCACTCCATACCTCTCGCATTCAGCTACGCTGTATTTAGGATCACCAATGCTATAACTCGAAAATTCCAGGCAGAATCTCCTCTCCTTTTCGTCCATTATTGGAAAAAACTCGTTAAATACTGCCTGAAGCCCATGTTTTTTACGATTCGCTGGAGCTACATTCCTCTGAAGAAATTCTGCATATGGCGCCCTTTGAACATACATCAAATCAGGAACATTTATAACAGGAGATATCTGACAATATAAATCTCTACCAGAAGAATTAGACACACGTTGAGACATATTTATTCCCCCTTCACCCCGTTTAGAAAAAATTCTCTAATGGAATTTACTTAAATTAGGCTGCTTTTAGCAGCAATTATTATGTCTTTCGGGACTAGCATTACTGCAATTCTACAACAGCACCAACAGCTTCTAATTTTTTCTTAAGCTCCTCAGCTTCCTCCTTTGAAACATTTTCCTTAATAGGCTTTGGCGCACTCTCTACAAGATCTTTCGCCTCCTTAAGTCCCAACTCTGTAATAGCTCTTACTTCCTTTATTACCTGAATCTTCTTATCCCCAAACTGCTTTAATAGCACAGTGAACGTTGTTTTTTCCTTCCCTTCCTCAGGAGCAGCAGAAACAGGTGCTGCACCTGGAGAGACAGCTCCAATACCAACTGGAGCAGCAGTAACCCCAAATTCTTTTTCAAGATCTTTGACAAGATTAGATAACTCCAAAACTGTCATACTCTTTACCAGATCTATAATACTAGCTTTGTCTGGCTTTTTTGCAGACGGCTTTTGTACCTCAACCTGAGAAACTTTCTTTACTGATTCTTCTTTTGTTTTCTTAGCTTTTGTTACCATCATCTACCTCCTCTATCTTTGGATTAGTTTCTACTATTACTACATCTTCCTTTTTCTTTGCTTCTAAAACAGCGTGAATAACATACACAAACCTGGCTAATGTTGATCTAATACAATATACAAAATTACCTATTGGAGCCTGAAGCTGTCCTATTAACTGAATAAGTAATTGATCTCTAGAAGGAATTAAAGCGATCTCTTTAACCTGTTCTGCAGAAAAAACGAGTTCATCAATAAACCCTCCCTTAATATCAAGACAATCATATTCTTTTGAACATTTTGACAGCACTTTTGCTGGAACAGTTGGATCATTTTGCGCAAAAGCAATAGCTGTAGGACCTGCAAAAAAATGATCCAAGCCATTTAGACCACTCTCCTTTAATGCCAAACATGCAAGTCTATTTTTGATAACCTTATATAATATTCCTTTTTCATTTAATGTTTCTCGTAAACCTGATATCTCTTTAACTGTTAACCCTTTATAATCTGTAAATACCATATTATTAGGGCTCCTCTGAAATTGCCTGACTAACTCCTTTACCCTTTTTACTTTTTCATCTTTGTTCATACATCCCCTTTAATTAGGATTAAGTATTAAGACGCTTCGCTCTAAGAATTAAGTTTGTAGCGAATGTTTTTTTACTTAATTCTTAATCCTTATAACTTAATACTAAAAAAATTCTCTTTGTCATTTTTTTACAATGTCTTGTATGTTAAGCCTTATTGATGGGCCCATTGCGGAACTAATAGCAAGATTTCTTACATATTGCCCTTTACAAGAGGCAGGTTTTGCATGAAGAATTTCCTTCACTACCGCCGATATATTGTCTGATAATTGCTCTTTGGAGAATGAAACTTTTCCTGCCACTATATGCAAATTTGCTCCTTTATCCAGCCTATACTCTACTTTTCCTGCCTTAATCTCTGCTACAGCTCCTGCTACATCCAAAGCAACTGTACCGCTCTTTGGATTAGGCATTAATCCACGTGGTCCAAGTATCTTCCCTAACTTACTTATCTCTTTCATCATATCAGGTGTTGCAACTACAACATCAAAATCAAGCCAACCTTTGCTTATTTTATCCATCAGATCTTTATCACCGACAAAGTCAGCTCCTGCTTGCTTGGCCTTATCAACATTATCGCCCTTTGCAAAAGCCACAATCCTTACAGTCTTGCCTGTTCCATGAGGTAAATTTATAACACCTCTTACCTGCTGATCAGCTTGCTTAGAATCCACTCTTATATGAAAGGCTATATTAACCGTTTCATCAAACTTTGTGTTAGCTGTTTTTTTTAGCAATTCAACCGCCTGAGAAAGATCATATACCTTTTCTTTATCTATCAACTTTTCAACTGCCTGATACCTCTTACCTCTTTTTTTCATTCCAGTGTTCCCTTTTCTTTAACATGAAACGATGCATAATACGCTCTTGAAACAGCATCTTCAAGCAATTCTTTCAACGCTTTTTGTTCTGGTTTTGTGACGGTTTTTAGCATCTGCTCCATTGTTGTGTCTACTACTTCCACATAATTTCTATCTATTTGTTTTACCATGCCTATATATTACAGTTCATTGAGAACAATATAGTTTTGCATTTGAGATTTGACCACTAGCTCCACAGAATGAATATTCATAAAGCAATGGTTCGGGTGGTCTTAGGTCGTCGCTGGTTCTAGCTAACCCCTCAAAAGTTAAAGAGAACTCATTAAAATTACAGATGTTTTTCGGGATATTAAAAGTCATCCAGCCAAATACCTGATCTTGTGTTACGTTAGTTTGCACACAGCGAATCCCACCCCCTACCGCAGCGCCCCCAACTTGATATCTTATAAACCTGATTTTTATTTTACCGATATCATTCCATTCTGATTGGCTCATATAAACAACAGGCTTAAATACAAGTACGTTTTTCGTGCATTTGACACCTGCCGCGTATAAATTGCTTTCCTCTCTCAAACCTATGCCCCCACACAATAAGTAATTCAAGGGCGGTGTAGTTTCAATCCAGCTTGTGCCTTGATATTCTGCGTACGCTAAATCCCACGCTTCGTTCCATGTGGATTCATACACCGGTCCGGTATCTTTCCAATATTGGTTTTTTACGTGGTCACACGGAATAATCAGCGGATTCACTATTAACGCTCCATTTCCATCTCCTGCTCCATCTGATGCAGAGATAATCAGAAACAGATGGTCATTGCTTATATCTCCGTCTTCTGCTTTTACTACCACTCCTGATATTGAACTTGTTCCATCTGCTAAGGTTATCTTCTCCAGCTTATCTTCCCCTGTGTATAATTCATAATCATTATTTGTGATATTGGCTATTCCAAAACTTACCTCTCCAGTATAATCACTCTTTGCCCACTCTTCCGGTGCTACACAATTTGGATTGATTTTTTCTTTTCGCCATTCATCAATGCCTGCTCCATCATTAACATAATGCCACCAGCTTTCTGTTCCTGCCTTTTTATCTACGTATCTTTCCCCTTCTACATCCGGCTTTGTCTCTGATGTGCCGTAATTATAACACTGAACTGTTATAGTGAATGTTTGAGTTTGGGATACAGGACTGCCAGTTACTACATATTCAGGAGAAAGCGAGACGTGGAAGTAGTGTCCTGCTCCTATTCTTACTTTTACTGTCTTTTCTTCTGATTTTAGCCCTGCCGGATTTTCAACAAAAATCTTTATCTCATATACTCCCGGCTCTGGAGCAGTATCCTTATTCTTTGCGAATAATACCTCATATCTGAACCCTGCAGGAGCAGGTTGCATGCCTGCATAAGGTTTAAGTAAACTAGTCTTCGGGGTATTCTCCCATACAGATGTTGTCTCTCCTTCTTTATATACCTTGATATCCACCTTTGTTGTTGCAGGAAGATATTCTTCATCTACTTTCCCTTCAACACAAGCGCGCCCGTATTTATCCAGATCCAGCAGAAAAGGCTCTGAGTCTTCGCCAATTACATGTTCTGTCCAATGAGTATCTTTTTCTCCCCAATCCCCTTCAGGAAGTGTTGAAAGATTATTCTCTTCTGCTTCAGGAGTCCCATCTGATTCCAATACTCGGATTAAACCAAGTTCTGGTCTTTCTTTATCTACCCATTTTAAAATCTGGTTATATGTCTTGCTGTTTTTCGGAGCGTTGGAATGAGACGCTGTAACAACACACGTATCATAAAAATCCCATGTAGTATGTCCATCCTTATCTATTGCCTGCTGAGTTCTTACTGATACCACTCCATCCCCTCCATAATAACTTCCAAATAACAGAAAATTCTTCGCTGAACCTATTTGTCCGACTACACAGCGAGACTTTGCTCCATCTCCAGTTCCCATGTTTATTAAGTTAGTTATAAATTCTCCATCAGGATCCATGTCATTTACTGCATCTCCATGAATATCTATATCTCCTATCACCACAGCAGATTGATTTATTACTTCTGTAATTGCCGCGAAAAGAAATCCGCCTAATCCTCCAAATATTAAGCTCCCAAACTGAGCTACTTCTATTGTATTCGCTATATCTGCCAACACAGCTCCGCAATGTGGAGTATCTATAGAAACATATTTGTCAGTATTCCCATCTCCACCCAGAGCCTGCATATAATATCTTCCTGCCAATCCTCCCATACTGTGGCAGATAAGTACTACTTTATCTGTCTTGTCATAGCGTTGCAATATATTGCTCATTGCATCATTGACTTTGTCCGACCACCCTGGATTTCCATTGGGATATGTGTCTACCGAACCATTCTTATCTTGAAAATCTATTCGTTCTAAATAATTAGGTCCTTGAAGGCGAGGAAGAGTAGGAGAAGGTGGAATAAAGTACAGTTTATAATGATCCTCTGACAACTTACCAGCCAGATAGCCCCATGTTTCTGGACTTCCCGGACCAAAACCGTGGAGGAATAAGATTGGAGTTGGCCGATAGATTTCTTCGTATACAGGATCGTCAGGTTTATACCATTCTTTTAATAATTCTCCTGCATTTAAATTATTAGGAATTATCGAAAACGCCAGCATTATTGCCATTACATAGAATAATGTATTTCTTCTCATTCTCTACCTCTTTAATATTTTACGGATTTCCGTTTTAATAACAATTTAAATCCTGTTCCGTCGCTGTTAATAACTCCTATGCTGGTGCTAGATCCTATCCCATCAACACCTAAAATCTTTGTTCCATCAGGCGACCATCTAGTATAAAAATTCATTTTCTTACTTAATCTTGCAACAACTTTACCGCTTTTGTTGCGAATTTCATGCCCATCTATTCTTTTCGTCCAATCAGAAGACCAACCATATAAGTTCATCCTTGCTTTCTCTATGCTATTGTTACTCAATGAATAATAATAAGAACCTTCCGACTTTCTATAAAACGTTATTCTATTTTCACTTGGATGCCAATTGCCGCTGGAAGCATTGTCTACTAACAGATGATCATTTGTTCCATCTGTATTTACGAGCCAGAGTTCAGAAATATGCTTGCCGTCTACTGATTTATCTATCTGATATAATACCTGCTTTCCGTCTGGAGACCAGCGAGGATTGTAAACGCAGTGCTTACATTCAATTATTTTTCTAATATCTCCGCTATCTTTTTTGAATAAGTAAATACCATTCCGTTTTACAACCATTAATATATCGCTACTTTTTTTATTAACTGAAATCTCCGAAATTGCGCTCACAGCTACATCCTGTAATCTGTCATCTCCAAATATTGTTTTATCTTCTTTGTTTATCCATGCAGCTCTCCATCCAGATTTATGTTTTTTGGAAGCAGAATACCATTCTTTTATTCTAAATTTTCTTATTATCTCTTCCTTTTTTGTATCTATATCCGTCTTGCATATACAAAAGTCTCTACCTGTTATCATATCTGTGCTCTTTGTTATCTCTGCCAGCCAGTCATAATGCAATTTGGAATATGTAATCTTTTTTATATAAATGATATGTCTGCTGTCAGGCGCCCAAGCAGGACTGTAATACTCTATTACTTCTTGATGTCTGGGCTTCTTGGCTGCAAATGTATTTTGCTGTCCTGGAATTAATACTGCTAAGGCTAATAAAATTACTAATCTGAATTTATGTGTCTTCATATTCCTACTGTTGCTCCAGATCAAATTCACTGTCTGGAATTCCTGTGTTTATTTCTATATTGCTGTAAGTTACTGTCGTTATAAAATCTAATGATGTGTCTCCATTGTCATCCTCTAATACAGGTATCTTCTTTGTTTCTGATGCCACGTATATCCCATCTTCAAAACCCTCATAGGAAGATATCTCTATTATCTGTTTTAAGTTATTGTCCTTGTATAATTCTGTTTTCTGTAGCAATGAATGGCTAGTATCTATGTATAAAAATATCTTGTTGTAGTGCGGACTTTCCTCTTTTGGTGTTGCCTTTATCAAATATAACCCTTTATCATTACTAATCCTTATAACATCGTTTGCATTTATGAAACTATCTAGATTATCAATTGGATTAGCATTTGCCAAATCCTGCTTGGTTACTCCCTTACCTTCCAGAATATCTACAGTCTGTTTTATGTTTTTTGACGGGTTTATGTAATGCAACGCTGTATCCGCAAGGATGGAAATACTTTCTACCTCATCCCTTGCTGAAGAAGTATAATATCTTGTCTTTTTCTTATCAGGATATTTATACCAGTAATCTGCATATACGCCTTTTCCATAAGGCTGTGATTTATATGTAGACTTACCTTCCAGTGTCGCTTTCATATCCTGAATCTTATCATGATTTATTTTAACCAATTCCAATGCTTCTTCCGCTGTCAATATCTTTATCTCAAAACTAAATTCTTTTGTTGCCAAATTTCCTGCATTGTCTTTTACCTCTATGTTTACTGTTATTCCACCTTGTGTAAGTTCTTCTGCAGGAGTGTATGAAATGCCTTCTTCTGTAATTGTACTGCTTGCTGTTACATCTACTGCATTTACCAATATCTTTACTGTGGTTTCATCTACGCCTGACTTATCATCTGAGTATTTTGCTGAGATTGTTGGAGTTGTGTAGTAAATTATAGAAGCTTCCTTTGGTGATAAATCAGTTATGCTTGGAGGCATCGTATCTGTTTCCACTCTAAATGTTGAGCTTGCGCTTGCCTCATTTCCAACCTTGTCTTTCACCTCAATAGAAACTGTATGTGTTCCGTCTTCAAGAATTGTCTCTGGTGTGTAACTCAGCTTTCCAGTTATCTCATCACAACTTGCAGTTACTTCAACAGCATCAAGCTTTAATATGATAGTTTCTTTATCTATCCCGCTTGTCGCATCCGACAATATTGCTGAAATCTCTGGCTGGTTGTTGTTAATTAAAGTATTGTTTTCTGGAGATATATCTGAAATCACAGGCAGGGTGTTATCCAAGATAAATGTTATCTCTTTAGACTCTGCTTTGTATCCTCGCCTCCTATGTGATCTGTATGCAATTGCTTTGAGCTTATGTTCTCCATCTTGTTGAGATGAAAGGTCTATTTTGAATGTATGATTTCCTGATCTGTGCCACCAGCGCCATGTTCTGTAACTTCCAGCTAAACTATCATCTAAATATAAATCTATTATTCCTGCTCTGCCCTGCCATGATACTGATACGTCTAAACTTGTTCCTCTTATGTATGAATTGTCTTCAGGAGAAGTTATCTTAACTAATATCAGCGGCTTTTTGGGTCTTAATCCGAAGTTTAACGTGCGTGTTCTTCCTCTTCTTACATATACCCATCTGGAACTTGTGTAATATCCATCTGCTTCGGCTTTTACTCTATATATTCTTCCCCAGAACCATACCTTAATATTCTTTATTACATACTTCCCACTTGCATTTGTACTGGCTCTGTAACTGCCTGCTCGGACTGTTGCAGCAGATATGGCTTGATTTGTTATGGAATCTGTTACTCGTCCTTGAATCGTTGCTGTTTTGGGCGGAAGTGGACGCCGATTTCTGGACCACGGCCAACTATGGGCTGGAGTTACACTGCTTAAAATCATTGAAAATACGAGTAAGAATATTGAGAGTTTTTTCATGTTTTATCACCTCTTAAATTTTGAAATAATATCAGCCCTCTATCTCGATCCCCATACTTCTAGCAGTGCCTGCAATAATCTTCATTGCGGATTCAATATTAGAAGTATTCAAATCCTTTATTTTCATTTTTGCTATATCTCTAACTTTATCTTTGCTTACCTTTGCTATCTTATTTTTATTAGGTTCTCCAGATGCTTTTGCAATACCAGCAGCTTGCTTCAGGAGAACTGCAGCTGGAGGAGATTTAGTAATGAATGTAATGGACTTATCCTCATAAACTGTTATAACAACAGGAATTATTAATCCTTCCTTGTCTTTGGTTTGATTATTAAATGCCTGACAAAATTGCATTATATTAATGCCATGTTGACCTAGAGCCGGCCCTACTGGTGGTGCTGGTGTTGCCTTTCCTGCTGGAATCTGCAGCTTTATCATTCCTGTAACTTTTTTCTCTTTTGCCATATTAAAATTTACTCCTTAATTCAAAATTCATAATTAAAAATTTAAAATTATATCTTTTCTACCTGCCAGGATTCTAATTCAACGGGTGTTGATCTGCCAAAAATAGAAACCATTACTTTTAATCTTCCTTTTTCTGGACTAACTTCTTCAATTTCACCATTAAAATCAGTAAATGGCCCCTCTATAATCCTTATGCTTTCTCCTTTATCAAACATTACCTTTGGTTTGGGTTTTTCTTCTTTTTCCTTCAATTTTTCAAATATTCTCTGTATTTCTTTCTCAGAAAGGGGTACAGCTTTTTTCCTGTTTCCAATAAAACCGCTAACTCCAGGAACATTTCGTATCAGCTGCCAAACTTCGTCATTCATTTCCATCTCTATAAGAATATAACCGGGAAAGAACTTCCTACTACTAACCTTTTTTTGTCCAGCTTTAACTTCGACAACATTCTCTGTTGGAATTAATATCTGAGATACAAATTTCTCCATATTGGCAAGTTTTATCTCGCGTTCTAGCTGTATCTTTACTTTACCCTCAAAACCCGAATGTATGTGTATTACATACCACTTTTTTTTCATAGTTACTCTTACTACCTTATTATCTTACTCAAAATATTGCCCAAGAAAAAGTCCACTATACCAATAAACACTGCGCTTATCCCAACAGCTATAATGACAATTACAGTGGATTCTTTAATTTCATTCTTCGTTGGCCAAGAGACCTTCTTGAGTTCTTTATAAACATCCAATAAAAAAATTTTAATGCGTCTAAACATAATTTCTAAACATTAATAGCAGGCCTGGAGGGATTTGAACCCCCATCCATCGGATTTGGAGTCCGCTGCTCTACCGTTAGAGCTACAGGCCTACAGCTCTATTTGGTTTCTTTATGCAATACATGCTTTCTGCAAAATCTACAATATTTTTTTAATTCCAACTTGTCTTTCTTGTTCTTTTTGTTTCTTGTTGTAGTGTAACTTCTATTTTTGCACTCTACACATGCTAATACAACTATATCGCGCATACTCTAATATTGCCTATCTACTAAGTTCACTTAATAATTTTAGATACAACACCAGCACCTACTGTCCTTCCTCCCTCTCTTATCGCAAATCTTAATCCTTCTTCCATTGCTATGGGTGCTATTAACTCTATCTCTAAATCTACATTGTCTCCT
>JBDRTG010000005.1:0-88649 GCA_043824255.1 bacterium | reverse complement strand
AGGAGTTATCCACAATATGCACAGAATTAACAAAAAGAAAAAGTTTGATCAAAAAGAAAAACTTACTACTACTAATCTTAACAAAATAGGACATTTCTACTTTGGTAAGAATAGGACATTTCTATTTTGGCTTGACATTTTTATTGAGGTTTTAAGCAATTTTAGGTATAGTAGCATTTAAAGTAGCCGTAAAATTGTGAGAGGACAATAGAAGTGAATAAAGATGAAATAACGCGTTTAATGAGAAAAAGTCATGACGTGTTGGCGACAGAGTATGGTGTTTCCAGAATTGGCATTTTTGGATCGGCGGTAAAAGACGCCATGACAAAAGATAGTGATTTAGATGTAGTTGTTGAATTTGAAAGACCAATAGGATTCAAGTTTATTAGACTTGTGGAATATCTTGAAAATTTATTCGGGACAAAGGTTGATGTGATAACGAAAGATGGGCTTAAAAATATACGAGTAAAAGAGGTTGCGAGAGATATTGAAAGAAATTTAGTTTATGTCTAAAAGAGAAGATACTGCTGTTGTCCAGGATATGAAAGAATCCATTGATAGAATTGTGTCATACACATCAAAGATGGAATATGACGATTTTCTGCAGGACTACAAAACGCAGGATGCAGTGATTAGAAATATTGAGATTTTGGGCGAAGCTGTTAAATTACTATCAGATGAAACAAAAGAAAAGTATCCAAATGTTCCATGGAAAGACATTGCAGGCACAAGAGATAAACTAATCCATGATTATTTTGGTGTAAATATTGATATTGTGTGGGATATTGCCAAGAATGAAATTCCGTCTCTATCCGTATATTTAAAAGATATATAAACTGCTAACGAATCAATCTCGTTATTTACACCATGATTTCCTTTCCCATTTCCCCTTTTCCTTTCTCCTTCTCCCTTTATCCTTAATTTATCCTTTATGATTTGGGGATGGTGGGGTATAATGGGGGGAATATGAAAAAAATATTTATTGTTTACATTCCAACCGGTAATTACGAAGCATTGGTTCACTATCAAGATACTATTAAAAATGAAGTGCAATCTGATCGTATTTTCCATTTCATAAACAAAAACTTACGTTATCAGTTAATGAGTATCTTTGGGAACAAACGCATAGCTGTATGGGGTTCGCGTGATGTTCCTGTAAATAGATCAAAATTTGAACGCATGGAGCCGGGGGACGATATACTCATTGTAGAAGGTGATATCATAAAACTATTAGGTAAAGTCGCTGCAAAAACTGTTAATCCGGATTTAGCTCGCGATCTTTGGAAAAATATTAAAGGAGAAACTACCCAAAGTTGGGATTTGATTTATTTCATAGCCAACCCGCTGGAAATTAATCTGTCATTTTCCGAATTCAAAAAACTGTTTAATTATAACCCTGCTTGGAACTTAAGGGGATTTACAATTATTTCCGAGGACAAACTTAAAGAATTTTATTCCATGTATGATGATCTTTATTCGATACTTCAGCGTATAAAAAATGGAGAAAGAATAGAAGCGAGAAAAACTGAAATCATGGAGGACAAATCTGATTATCACGAAAACGAGCTATGGCAGGATAATATTCAAAGAATACTGGACGATGACGAACTTTCAGATCACGTCAAAATGCAATGGAAGCTCATACGTCTTGGTATGAAAGCAGGTTCTAAAGTATGGGTGCCCAAAAATGACCAATCAAAGATCACTGAAGAATATGACTTCAGTAATTTTGAAAAGCAGTTTACGTCTGGATTAGATATAGATAGTAAATATGTAGAAAATATTGATGTTATTTGGAAAGAACAATTTCGGATTGATGCGGCGTTTGAAATAGAAAACACCACAGCTATATACTCCGGACTACTGCGATTCTCAGATTTAAAGATAATTGCTCCAAACAGCAATTATCCTCTTTTCATTGTGGCACCTATTTCAAAACGTAACCGTGTTATAGAACAAGTTAAACGCCCTACATTTAAAAAGATAGAATTCGAGAAGAAAGTCCGCTATTTGTCATATAAGGCAGTAGACGAAGTAGATGAATTTTTTGAACATGCCGCAGGTGGTTTAAATGTTGAGTTATTAATGGGTAAATCTGAAATAATCGGTCAGTGAATATGAAGAACTTTTACAGAAGAGGGACACTGTATTTTAAAAAAAATGGGGTAATCTGTTTTCATGTCAGATGAAACATACAATCATCAGCTTTCTTGTTTAAGCGAGGTCTATACATTCTTTACAACTTCAGCAGTTGCGAAAAATCCTAAGGGTTTCTCGAATCTTGAGGAACACTTGAGTGAGAGAAATATGGATTCAAATATTCTTGATGCATCTGAAGCTTTTGTTGCTGCTACGGAGATTGAGAAAAAATTCATTGGTCCTGCGATTCTTCTTTATGTTTCATCTGTAAATGCTTTTGCGCCTAGACCAGATGTTGAGTTGCGGGAGCAAATACGCGGCGCTAAGAAGATATTCAAAGAGCTTAACATCATAAACAATCCGGATGTAAAGGCAACCTATGACGCTGCTTACGATAAAGCTAATTTTGTTAGACTGACAAAATTTTTGGAATCAGAATTTAGCGAGGCATTAAAACAGTCATCATTGAATTATAAAGACAATATTAGGGAAAAGATTGTAAAAGGCATAGTTGCTGCTTCTCATAAGACAAGGCATGAGGGTAAAATTGATCCACGCCGGCGAGGTACTATTGTGGTTGCCGGTGGTTCTATATATGACTTAGATGAAAAGGATATGAAGAAACTTGAGGCAGAGGGAAGATTATCTTTTGATGGTCGTATTAATGGAATTTTTCAAACAGAGTTTAGTAGTAAGCCCCTCTTACGTCCTGCTAAATTTGGTAGCGCATACTGTATTATGGAACATTTTAAATATGGGGTAGAGAAAACTAAAAAGAACCTTTAACCACTGGATTCCCCAACCAATTCGCAGAATGACCCCGAAAGCATTCGGGATTCGCAATGACGGAAAGAATAACAGATAACCGCCAGCTAAAGCAGGCGGTTGCGACGGAGAGGACAGGCAAGAGGGGATTTTGAGATATTATTGCTTGCAATAGAAATTTGTTATAGATATAATCCAGCATTAATAGTAACTAATAAAAGGAGATTTTGATGAAAAGAGTTTTAGTAATGATGGTTGGAGTAGGGTTGTTGCTGGCGTCTCAGGCATGTGCTGTAAAAAAGGAAGAAGCGGTTGTAGTACCTAAGGATAAGGATGTAATAAAGGAAGAGGTAGCTGTAGTTAAGCAAGAAGATATTGCAATAAAGAAAGAAGCCGCTGATGCTAATGGACTAAAGACTGCTCGTGAGAAGCTGAGCTATTCTATCGGTCTGCAGCTCGGGACCAGCCTGAAAGAAATAAAAGAGGATATTGACTTCTCTGTTGCGGTTCAGGGCATTGAAGATAGTTTTAATGACAAGAAACTTCTGCTTACCCAGGAAGAGATAATGAAGGAATTAACTGCTTTCTCTAAAAAGATGCAGGAGAAGCAAATGAAGATTATGGAGGAGCAAAAGAAGAAAATGGATGTACTGGGCAAAGAAAACAAAAAACTAGGTGAAGCATTTCTCGCAGAGAACAAGAAAAAGAAGGACGTTATTACAACTAAGAGCGGCTTGCAGTATATAGTGTTACATAAGGGCGAAGGTCAGAAGCCTAAGGCAACTGATCAGGTTAAGGTTCACTACAAAGGGACGCTGATCGACGGCACAGAATTTGACAGTTCATACAAGAGGGGAGAGCCTGTTACCTTTCCAGCGAATCGAGTGATTCCCGGTTGGACTGAGGCGCTGCAGCTCATGAATGTAGGAAGCAAGTATCAGCTTTTTATTCCATCGGATCTTGCGTATGGCGAACGAGCTGCTGGCCCGCAGATCGGCCCGAATGCTACGCTTATCTTTGAAGTAGAATTATTGTCAATTGAGAAAATACCCGAACCCGTAACAAAGCAGGATTAAGGATTAAGACGCTTCGCTCTAAGGATTAAGTTTAATGACGTTTTTTACTTAATTCTTAATCCTTATGACTTAATCCTAAAAATTTCGGATTTTTTCAACGGTTACTACATATCCGGATTTGAAAGTTTTTCATAGTAGGCTTTGAGGAGTTTGTTGTATTTGGGGATGTATTCCTCGTCTTTGACGGTTGTTAGTTTCTTTCGTAAATCCTTTGGCACACCTATTGACCTCTCGCGGCGTGACTTGCTTATATACACAACTGATGTTTGTGCATCCTTAAGCTTGGTTAATATAATCTGCTGTGTCCGAAGGAGCCTTTGAGCCTGATAATTTTTGATGTTTTCACATACATCCTGCATTGAATTGATACTTTCATTCAACATACCTGATGGATAATTGAGTCTATCCAGTCCTTTTGCAATATTCTTTGCTTTGCTCAGAACCTGAAGCTGTTTGTCATGCAGCATTCTTAATTTTAATTCTACCTCAGGTGGCGGCATACCTGGCAGGCCTCCTCCACCTGCGCCGCTTATCTTTCCTCCACCAGTTGCGCCGCCTGTCTCTGTTGCCTTTTCTTCTGGAATAATACCTTTTTGAAAAGGGTCAGGAGTAAGACGAGCTGGTGTTTTTCTGCCTCCAAGTCCCATAACTTTATTTTGAACAAGTTCTCCTGAAGTTTTACCACTGCGGCCTTCTCCGCTTCTTCCTGTTATTTCAGAGCTATCTGGAAGAACATTTCCAGTTTTACCCTTTGCGCTGAAATTACTTATTGGTCCGTCTAGAACATCCCACCCGGCTTCGCCCATAGAATCAGCCCATGCACTTGTAATATTTTGAGCTTCATCAATCAGGGCTTCTTCCTGTTCAATAAGTTCTCCAATCATATCTTCAAGCTCATCGGGCAGATCTGCCATAGGAACTTCATAGTCTCCAATAGGTTGTTCCATATTCCATTTTATTCTATCAGGCTTATCAGGCAGCCAGATTTCAAGGTCTTGTTTTAATTGTTTTGCTAATAGTAAGCCTGCGTCTTCAATGGGAACAGCGATTTCTATTGTGTTAGGGACAAGACTATCAGCAATCTTTTCAACATCACTAAAGAGTTGATTGGTCTGTTCAATTAATGTTGAAGCAGGGAAATCCACATCTGGCAGGCGCGAAAGATCATCTGCAGCTTTTTTAAATATCTTGCCCCACTCACTTTCAAGCATGGAAAGCTTTTTTAATTGTTCTTTTTCTTGTTCTGAAAGCCTCTCAGAACCTATTTTTGCAAGTTCAGATGTTTGTTTTATAATTTCCTGCTGGTCTTCAAGAAATTTTGAAAGATTTTCATTAAGTTTTTTAAGAACAGGATGTGCTTTTTCAATATCCTTCTCAGACTTCTCCACAGTAACTGCCTCCTGATTCTGAGATAATTGTTCAATACGGTATAATATACCTTTAAGAACTAATATTATTTCTTCTTGTATTGATTCAGTTTCATGGAGGTAAAGTTTGAATTTTGCAGGAGAAGTAGAGTTTTTTGCAGAATCCAGACCTTTAATAGCTTTTACCATTAGAACTGCAGATGTATAGTCTAGGCGATCTTTGTATTTATAAACAGGATGTGTCTCGTCTATAGAAGAAATAATCTCAATGGTTTTTGCTCGAATATCAACCTGTTTGCCCAATATTTTATCAATATTTGCTTTGTTGAGTTCTCCTGAGTTTAACATGATTAGACCTTTTTTATTTTCTATCTGTTCAGAAATAATTTCTTTCAGTTTTGCGATTATGCCCTTTATTTTTTTATCCTTATCCGAGTTTTGTTTTTTGTCTACAATTTCTATGTTATATTTTTTTGAAATTGCCCTGTGTGGTGTTGGATGTGTGTTGTCAACTGCTTCAACGTAATAAGTTAGAATTTCTCCTACTTTTATATCCATTTTATTTAAATCAATCCTAAAGCTGGATAATATCTCTTTTTTCGGCATGTCATAGTTCCTTATATCAGGAGGGCAGACTGTTGCATCTTTTGTGCATTTTAACATTATTGTTTTTATACCATAGTCATCAACTGAGTTACTGGTTATAGACATAGAATCTTTTTTGCTTAACTGGATATTTTTTGCTGGAGAGGTAATTTTGACAAGCGGAGATAGATCCTTAATTGCCTTAATCCTATACTTATCAGGAGTCAGATTTTTGCATCCATGCACGTCAGTATAGTAGACAGTATAGATTCCATCATTCAATACAGGAATTTCCCCCTGTGCGATTTCAGGATTGATCATAGAGAAACTAATTCTCTTTTTATTTAGTTTAACTTCCAGGGTTTTCAGCGGTTTATTGAAATAGAATTGCGTATTTACTCTAGTTCCTATCAGAGCCTCTATATGGCCACTATTAGACTCTACTGTTTTAGTAGGAAGACTTGTGTATTTAGGATACCTATAAGTAATCTTTACCTTTTTAATCTGTGGTCTTTCTTTTACTTCTATTTGATATAAAGCACTTTTTCCGTCACCAGCAATAATTCTGTACTTTACAGGTTGAGTTATGTTTTTGAATTCGTATAAGAAAGAGTTGTTTTTAAAATTCATTTGTGTATGTGAATATTTTTTCTCATTCTCATATTTGTATATGATTTCTGCTCCATAAGGCATTACTCCTTTAATAGAAGTAATGATGGTAACATCATCGCCATTAAACACCGTACAATTCCCCGGCACTATATTTAATGTGGTTAGTGTAATTGGGGGAATGTCTTTGAGAGGATGCATGAGTCTTGCATAAGAATTCTTAAAATATCTAGGAAATGCCGCGCAGTAGAGAATAGTTAAAAGAACAGAACCTGCTAAAAGATAAGCAAATACACATAACTTCCTTTTATTTACAGCTTTTTTCAGGCTTAACATCTGTGTGGTTTTTAAACTATCTGTTATGAGTGCATCAGTAAAGGCAGCTGTGTGAGAATCTAGTTTCCTTCCCAATTGGATAGCGTTTATGAGCCGGTTATTAATATAGGGGTATGCTTTTTCTATATGTACTGCGACCTGGTCAATATTGAAATATTTTATCATTGGTTTTATGATAAATACTACGAGGCAGGTAATGGCTCCTGTCCAGAAAGCAATAAGGCAAAATAGACGCATACTGGTGGGAAAATGGATTAAACTGTCCAAACCTAAAACAGTTATTATTGATATTAGAATTAAAAAAAGGAAGATGGTAATTCCCTCAAAGAGCCTGATGCATTTCCAGAATAATCTGAATTTGTTTATTCTGGATTCTAGTTCTATAAAGTTAGTAACTGTATGAATATGGTCCAATCTTAATCATCTCCTGTACTAAATTCTACCACCAGTTTGAATTTGAATCCATTACAAATTAAGGGTATAATGATTTTTTTGTATGGCTATCAGAGCAATAAGGAGGATGTGTGTCAGAAATAAGAAAAATTGCAGAGCAAATAAAGGATAGATTAATACAAGTCAGGCGGGATTTTCATAGATATCCAGAAATAGGCTTTCAAGAAAAAAGGACATCCAAAAAGATTGCAGAGATTTTAGGTGAAATAGGACTTGATGTGAAAACGGGTGTTGCAAAAACAGGTGTGGTCGGTCTGTTGAAAGGAAGCTGTAAAGGAAAGACAGTAGCATTGCGCGCAGATATGGATGCTCTTAATGTTGATGAGAATAATACAGTATCTTACAGATCTAGAAATAAGGGCATAATGCATGCTTGTGGACATGACGGGCATATGAGTATGGTTATAGGCGCAGCAATAGTATTATCAAGATTCAAGAAACAGATACACGGCAGTGTTAAATTTATATTTCAGCCTGCAGAGGAGAATATTGGTGGTGCGGAAGTAATGATGAGACATGGAGTTCTTAAGGATCCTCAGGTAGATGCAATATTTGGTTTGCATCTATGGCCATATATAAATTTTGGTGCCATTGGTATTAGGTCTGGAGCAATAATGGCTTCAATGGACAACTTTAGTATCATAGTAAAGGGAAAAGGAGGACATGGCGCCATGCCTCATACAGCAGTAAATCCTTTGATAGTTGCAAGTCATATATTTCAGGCATTACAAACAATTAAAAATTATAATGTAAATGCGCTTAATCCATGTGTGATATCAATATGTTCAATTAATGGAGGTACTTCTTATAATGTCATTCCTGATGAGGTAAAAATGAAAGGTACTTTCAGGACATTTAGTGATCATACACGAAATAAGGTTAAGAAGAGAATGTTGGAAATAATAGAAGGAATAGCTAAAAGTTTTGGAGCAAAATATACACTTTATTTTGAAAAAGGATACCCGGTAACAATAAACAATGCCTCTTTAGTCAATCTCGTGGTTTCTTCAGCAAAAAAGCTTGATGTAAGAGTAATTCAACCAAATCTATCAATGGTGAGTGAAGATTTTTCTTTCTATCAAAAAGAGATTCCAGGAGTATATTTTTGGCTTGGAGTAAAAAGGGACAAAAATCCTATTGCATTGCATAACGGAAATTTTAATTTTGATGAAGATATCTTGCCTGCAGGAACATCCCTATTAGCAGAATGTGCACTTGGGTATTTGTCTCATTGATGTTTATAGTGTTCTTATAAAAGCTTCCACTATGTCAGGATCAAATTGACTCCCTGAACATTTTCTTAATTCTAGTATTGCTTTCTCTTTTGGCATAGCGTCTCTATATGGCCTTTTTGATGTCATTGCGTCGTATGAATCTGCAACAGCAAGTATTCTCGAACCAAGAGGAATTTTTTGTCCTTTTAAGCCATCAGGATAACCAGTGCCATCGAGCCGTTCATGATGATGACGGATTATATACCGAACATCATCAAGAAAAGGAGAGTGGGATAGTATCGATTCTGAATAAGTAACATGTTTTTTTATTTCTTTATATTCTTCACGTGTTAATTTAGCAGGTTTTGTGAGAATGACATCGCTGACGCCGATTTTGCCTATGTCGTGCAGAGCAGCTGCAAGATTAATATTTTCAATGTCTTTACTATCCATTTTAAGTTCTTTGGCTATAATAACTGCATACTTTGCAACATTCTCAGAATGTCCACACGTGTAAGTATCTTTAGATTCAATCGCTGTACTTAGAGATTGTACAGTCGTTAAATATGCCTGTTTAGCATCCCTGTAAAAGTGTGCTTTTTCCAGGGCAATGGCAACAAGATTTGCATAGTTTATTATTAAATCAAGCTCCTCAAAAGTAAATGAGCTGTTATCAAATTTGTCTGTAAAATTGAGCACGCCTATTGTTGATTGCCCTCTCAGAGTTACATTAAGAGCATATTGTGATTTATATTTAAGATTTAGAGGCACAACAATAAAAGAACCGGGCTTGTTCATAATCTCAAATCTTCTATCCTTTTCTCCTTTCCCAATGCTTTTGATTAATACAGGTTCTCCTGTTTTCCATACCCAGCCGGATACCCCTTCACCGAGCTTTCTTCCACGTCCTACTATCGACTTGTTCGTACTTTCTTTTACAGTTAGAATTGGATCTTTATTCTCTTTTTGTTCCACTAACATTATAGATGCATTTTTGCATTTTAGGATTTCTGCGCCTTTTCTTACTACCAGCTCATATATCTCGCTTAAAATATTGGTCTTGTTAATTTCCCGTATTATTTCGTTGATATGAATTAGCTGTTCATTTTTCTCTTTAAGTTTCAGACTAGTTCGGCAGTATCTAGCAAGCATTGTGGCAAGATGCAAGTCATCCTCAGAAAATTTCTTGTTATCTAATTTGTTAATTATATTGATTACAGCAATTGTCCTGCCATTATCTATTACAGGGACAATAAGGGAAGTCTTGTATTTTTTAGGGTCCGTTTTTAATTTGAGATCAGGGTGCTTCTCCAAGACATCCCTTATATCATTTATAATAAGCGGCTTCTGGGTTTTTGCGACAATTCCGGAAATTCCTTTTCCTATCTTGACTCTTGTAGTTCTTAATACATCATCTTTGAGTTCGGTTTCAGGGTTTGTGGAACAGGAAACCTGAATATACAGCTCATCTGTAGCATTATCAACCAACATCAAAGACCCTCTTTCAGCGTTCAGGTTCCTGATTGTTTCTTTCAACACATCTTTTATTCTCTCCTGCTCCAGAGTTCTCTTCACACAGCCCTCCTAAATATTGCAATGAAACGGTGTCTACTCCGTATTTTACAACAAAATCCAACATTTTTCTACAATTTTTTATTAGATAAGACTATAATGAATACAATTGCAGTTCAGATAAATTATTATGAAACAGATAAACATTCTTCAGATAATAAGTTCCAAAGATGCAACAGGGGGTTCACAGGAGCATACAAGAATTCTTTGTGCTGGATTAGATAAAAACAAATACAGAGTTATTGTAGTAACACGTCCAGGCTCAATAGTCCCGTATTATAAAGAACAGGGATTTGAAGTAATTCCTGTAGAGCTTAGACATAATCCAGGTTCTATTCTTAAGCTTTTAGACATAATAAAAAGATACAAGATTCATATTATTCATACTCATAATATGCTTGCAGATAGAAGGGGCTGTGTTGCAGGATGGTTGGGGAGAGTTCCTATAGTTGTGACTACAATACATACATTAATGAATACAGACAGGTTTGGAGAGGAAAAGAGGGGAACGTCAATATGGCAGTATAATTTTTTATTGAAACATGTCCCCAAAAAAATAATTGTGTTATCAAAGGAGGTTAAACGCCATACTCAGAACGAGTTGAATTTAGGGGAGGATAGAATAAGCTTAATCTATAATGCATCAGATCTGTCAAGATTAAATCTGAGTGTTAACAAACAGGAGAAAAAAAGAGAATTTGGAATTGATGAAAACTGCTGTGTTGTAGGCACTGTGGGAAGACTTGTGGAACTTAAAGGATATCCTTATCTCATTAAAGCAGCTTCTTTAATACTTCAGAAGTTCCCCAAAAAATTGAAGTTCTTAATTGTGGGAGACGGATACATGGCTGATGAACTTAGGAATCTGGCTAATGGTCTTGGGATTGCAGATAAAATAATTTTCGCAGGGCAGAGGCGAGATGTTCCTGAAATCCTGCATATTCTTGATATCTTTGTTTTGACGTCTTATTACGAAGGCCTGCCACGCTCTATTATTGAGGCACAGGCCTGTGGAGTTGCGGTAGTAGCAACAAATGTTGGAGGCACGCCTGAAGTTGTAATTAATGATAAAACAGGCATACTTGTCCCCACTAAAGATGAAAAGGCTATTGCTAAGGCAGTAATTGATTTGCTGACGAATAAGGATAAGGCTAGAAGAATGGGAAATACAGGGAGAGAATGGGCAAAGAAGCAGTTTGATGCGCCTGTATTCATTAAAAGGACAGAAGATCTTTTTGAAGATCTAATAAGAAAGCACATACCAGATGTTGCATAAAATACTTTATCTAAGCAGCAGCGTTAATCTATGGGGCGCGCGGAGAAGTCTTCTTGACATACTGACTCATTTAGATAAGAAAACCTTTTTCCCGATTGTTGTATGTTCAGCCAGCGGTCCTTTGACAGAAAAACTGGATGAAATAAAAATCCCATATAGAATTGTAAGAATGAGGTTGTGGAGAAAGGGGAAATATTTTCCATGGATTCCCTGTACTGTTATGTCTCTTGCGAAATTGATAAAAGAGGAAAGAATTCCCCTTGTGCATAGTAACTCTCATAGTGATGCTCCCTATGGAATTCTAGCATGTAGATTTAGAAAAATACCTGTAATCACACACATAAGAGATATTATTCAACCTGATAAGATAGGTAAATATTTGTTAAAGCATTCTGATAGAGTAATTGCAGTTTCAAATGCAGCTGCAAAGCCATTTGAAGACATAAAGAATAAAAGTGAGAAGTTGGCAGTCATTAATAACAGTATTGATCTGGATAGTTTTAAACCCGGTAAAGATATTAGAAAGGAATTAAATATTCCTAAGTACGAATTAGTTATTGGTATTGTTGGACAGATAAGCAAACTAAAAGGACATGATGTGTTCTTAAGGGCAGCATCAATTATTTTGAAGAAAAATAAAAATGTTAAGTTTCTTGTTGCTGGTGAAGTTCGCAGAGAAAAAGATCAAGGGCTTTGTGAAGCATTGATAAACAAGTTGGATTTAAATGGGAAAGTTATTTTTACCGGTTTTAGAAATGACATTGCGAATGTCATGTCAGCAATTGATGTACTGGCATTTCCAACTTTAAAGGAATCTTTTGGAAGGTCGGCAATTGAAGCAATGGCGCTCGGGAAACCAGTTGTTGCCTCTAATGTAGGAGGAGTTCCTGAAATTGTAAGCCATGATAAGACAGGTATTCTAGTTTCCCCTGGAGATGCTGAAGAGCTTGCTAATGGCTTATTAGAACTGATAAATGATAAAGAAAAGAGAGAATATATGGGAAAAGAAGGGTTCAAGGTTGTAAGAGAAAAGTTTTTAATTAGAGGTATGATGAACAGGATAGAAAACGTCTATAAAGAGCTTCTTTGATTCGAGAGGTTAATTAAAAATTGAAAATTAAAAATTTAGTCTTGTGTATTATTTTCTTATCTGCGCTAATTATTTTGCGTTCTGTAACTGCTCATGCTCAGGCAGTTTTTGTTGAAGGGGAGAAGTTTGAGTATAAAATTAGCTGGCTTAAGATAAAGGCTGGAAACGGAAGCTTGGAATTATCCGAGATATTGGACATTGAAGATAGGGAAGTTTTGCATATTAAAGCAAGGGGAGATTCAATAGGACTGGTTTCTATTATATGTAAAATAAGAGACCGCATGGAATCCTATATAGATAAAGAAAAACAATACTCTTTGAAATGTATTAAAGACTTTAGAGAGGGATTCTATAAGAAGAAGGAAACAACTCGTTTTGATCAGGAAAAACATGTGGCATACGTAAATGGAAAAACCATAGAGATCCTTCCTGAAGCAAAAGACCCTTTTGCATGTTTATACTATATAAGAGCTCAAAAATTAGTTGTAGGAGAAACTGTAAGCCTTAATGCCTATGACAATAGAAAAAATCACAGATTAAGAGTGAACGTTCTGAAAAAAGAGACAATCGAGGTAGGAAAAAACACATATGAAACAATACTTATATCGCCTGTTCTTGAAGGGCTGAATCTTGAAGGAGTGCTTGAGGTAGAAGGCAGTAAAATAAAAGTCTGGCTTACAGATGATGAGAGAAGAATTCCTGTCAGGGTACAGATGAAGATAACGTTCGGTAGCATAGTTGTAGAACTTGTCAATTCTGAATTGCCTTGATTGGGTGGTTCGCATATGACATAATACCGGTCAATTACAAAAGGGTTAAATATGGCAAAGATAGGTATTATCGGTGGTAGCGGGCTTTATGATATGAAAGAACTGAAAAATGTAGAGGAGCTTGAGATAAATACTCCGTTTGGGAAGCCTTCGGATAAATATATTACAGGTACTCTTTCTGAAAAAGAGGTGGTGTTTCTTCCGAGGCATGGGAGAGGACATAAACTCTTACCTTCCGAAATAAACTATTGCGCCAATATCTATGGCATGAAAAAGCTTGGTGTGGAATGGATTATTTCTGTTGGTGCAGTTGGCAGCCTTAAGGATAATATTCATCCTCTGGATATTGTTATTCCTGACCAGTTCTTTGATAGAACAAATCAGGCTCGCAAATGCAGCTTTTTTGGAGACGGAGTAGTTGCTCATATTAGTTTTGCTAATCCTGTTTGCCCTGATTTGAGCAAGATACTATACGAAACAGTGAAAAAAATTGGGTTAAGAGTTTATAATGGAGGAACATACTTGAATATGGAAGGGCCTGCATTTTCTACAAAAGCAGAATCTTTCTTTTATAGAAAAATGGGCTTTGATGTTATTGGAATGACGAATTTGATAGAAGCAAAACTGGCTAGAGAAGCAGAGATCTGCTACGGGGCAATGGCAATGGTTACTGATTACGATTGTTGGCATGAGACAGAAGAAATAGTAAGTGTGGAGACTATAATTGCAAATCTTAATAAAAACTCAGAGAATGCAAAAAAGATTATAAAGGAAACGGTTAAGGAAATTTCCTCTGAGAGAAAGTGCGAGTGTGCTAATGCGCTGGCTAGTGCAATCATAACAGACAGAAGTATTATTTCTCAACAGGTAAAGGATAAACTAAGCATTATAGCAGGAAAGTATCTATAAAATATTATGTCTAAAGAGAAGAAATTATTTATTGCAGCTACAAGACAAAATGACGGAAAAACATTAGTAAGCCTCGGTCTTATGATGGCATTTAAACAGTATGCCAAGAATATAGGATTTATGAAGCCTGTTGGTCAGCGATATGTAGAGATTGAAGGATATAAAGTTGATGAGGACGCTGTACTGATAAAGAGTTGTTGTAATTGTGACGGAGAATTACGACATATAAGTCCAATAGCTGTTGAAAGGGGTTTTACTGAGGAATATATAGATCATGGAAAGAAACAAGTTTTAACGGATATTATTATGGAAGCTTATGGAGAGATTTCAAAAGGTAAGGATCTGGTAGTGATTGAGGGAACAGGACATGCTGGTGTCGGGTCTGTTTTTGATCTAGGAAATGGGTCTGTTGCAAAATTGCTGGGCGCAAAGGTTCTGATGATAACAGTAGGCGGGATTGGCCGTCCAATAGATGAGATTGTTTTAAATAAGGCCTTGTTTGAAAAAGAGGGGGTAGAATTAGTGGGTGTGGTAATTAACAAGGTGATACCCGATAAAATGGATAAAATTAAGGATTACATAAAGAGAGGCTTGGCAAAGAAGGGGATTGAACTGTTTGGAGCTATACCATATACAAAACGTCTTACATGGCCAAGTATAAAACAGGTTATGGAAAGCATTCCTTCAAAGCTTGTAAATGGCAGGGAATCTCTTGATAATCAGATTGAAAAGATTGTAGTAGGAGCAATGACTCCCCATAATGCGTTGGGCTTTTTTGGAGAGAGAGTGCTGTTAATTACACCTGCGGATAGAGAGGATATTGTGCTTGCTGCCATGAGTTCTTCAGTTATTGGAACAGAGAGAAAACACAGGATATCGGGAATCATATTAACAGGTAAGATGCAGATTCACCAGTCTGTAATGAATCTCATACAAAAGACAACTATACCTGTTCTGGCTGTGGATATAGATACTTACGGAGTTGCATCATTGATACATGACCTGGTAGTTAAGATAGCTGAGACGGATACGGAGAAAATAAGAACTGCCAAAAGCCTTGTTGAAGAGTATGTAGATGTTGAAAGATTATTTGAGAGATTAAGTAGAGATAATTAATAAAGGGGACAGGAGAACTTTAATATGGAAAATACAAAAAGGATTATTGAAATACTTGATACAACATTAAGAGATGGAGAGCAAACTCAAGGTGTTTCTTTTTCTCGTAGTGAGAAATTGAATATTGTCAAAATGTTACTTAATGAAGTAAATGTAGATAGAATAGAAGTCGCATCTGCCAGAGTGTCTCGGGGAGAGAAAGAGTCTGTTGCAAGTATCATACAGTGGACAAAATTGAGAGGCTTTCTAAACAAGGTTGAAGTATTGGGATTTGTTGATCATAGGGCGTCTGTTGATTGGATAGTCTCAACAGGTGCTAAGGTAATGAATCTATTGACTAAAGGCTCGGAAAAGCACCTGAAATTTCAATTGCGCAAAGATATAAAAACACATATCAGTGAAATAAGAGAAACAATAGATTATGCAAAAGAGAAAGGACTTACTGTAAACATTTACTTAGAAGACTGGTCTAATGGTTATAGAGATTCTAAGGATTATGTTATGGAAATTACAAGAGCGCTATACAATATGAATGTTAACAGAATAATGTTACCTGATACTCTTGGAATTCTTACACCTAATACAGCATATACCTATGTTAAGGGTATGGTGAGCTCATTTCCAGACATGAGGTTTGACTTTCATGCGCATAATGATTATGGTCTTGCCACCGCAAATAGCCTATATGCAATTGAGGCAGGGGCTGGGACAATTCATGTTACTGTTAATTGTTTAGGCGAACGTACTGGTAATGCTTCTTTGGGTGAAATTGCAGCGAATATTCATGATAATACAGAATGTAAGACACATATTGTTGAAAGAAAGATTATTTCTGTCAGTAAATTAGTAGAGACTTTTTCGGGCAAGAGAGTTGCTGCAAATACACCGATTGTTGGCCAGGACGTTTTTACGCAAACCAGTGGAATTCATGCTGATGGAGATAAGAAGGCAAATTTATATGCAAATCCGCTCTTACCCGAAAGATTTGGCAGAAAGAGAACATATGCTCTTGGTAAACTGAGCGGAAAAGCTTCATTAGATCAAAATTTGGCTGAATTGGGAATAGAGCTTACTGAAGAAAACAAGAAAAAAGTTTTACAGGAGATAATCCAGCTTGGTGATAAAAAAGAGTCAATCACAATAGAGGATCTGCCTTTTATAATTGCTGACGTGCTTGAGATAGGAGAAGGGAATCTAGTTCAAATTACAGATTGTATTATAACAAGTGGAAAGGGGATTTTGCCAACAGCGTCATTTGTTCTCCAATATGGAGAGCAGAAGATAAAGGAATCTGCTTCAGGTAATGGAGGTTATGATGCTTTTATGAATGCGTTAAAAAAAGCATGTAGCAGGATAAAGCTTTCTATGCCGGAATTAATTGATTATGAAGTTAGAATTCCTCCTGGAGGGAAAACAAGTGCTTTAGTTGAAACATTGATAATGTGGGCTACTAAAGACAAAGTTTTTAAAACTATTGGCGTTGATTCTGATCAGATTATAGCAGCTATTAAAGCCTCTGAAAGGATGCTGAATATTATTGCGCATAACAGTAAGAACAAGGACAATTTCTAATTTGTATCTAATCTATGGTTTATTACAAATCAGCGGAAGAAATAGAACTTATACGCGCAAGCTGTCAGTTAACTGCACAAACCTTGAATTATGTTTCCAAACATATTAAACCTGGTATTCCTACTCTTTATTTAGATAGATTGGCTGAAGACTATATTAGAAGTTTTGATGCAGTTCCATCTTTTTTGGGATTTAGAGGATATCCAAACAGCATATGTACTTCTGTTAATGATGTAGTAGTTCATGGAATACCCAGAAAAGATAAGATTTTGAGAGAAGGCGATATAATAACTATAGATGTTGGAGTTTGTAAGAATGGTTATTATGGAGATAAAGCAATTACCTATCCCGTTGGAGATATATCTTTTCTTGCAAAAAAGCTTGTTGAAGTTACAGAGAAAGCATTAGACATTGGCATTAGTGAAGCAATAGAAAATAATAGATTAGGTGACATTGGTAATGCTATTCAGACGTATGTTGAACAACAGGGTTTTTCAATTGTAAGAGATTTTGTTGGTCATGGGATAGGATCTAGTGCACACGAAGACCCACAAGTGCAACACTTTGCTAAATCAGGTACAGGATTTACCCTCAAAAAAGGGTTGGTTATAGCTATTGAGCCTATGATTAATGTAGGATCATATCAAACAAAGGTGCTACCAGATGGGTGGACGGCTGTCAGCTCTGATGGCAGCTTGTCTGCACAGTTTGAACATGTTGTAGCCATTACTGACAATACTACGGAAATCCTTACGCTTTCCTAATAGAAAAGCTCCGACTTTTGGTCGGAGCTAACTATTTTTTTACGAAGCGCTCTTATTAGATTTTATCTAATTTTTCTACGCGAAGTTTTTTTACAACTGGTTTGTTTATTGTACTTGGCATCCAAGCAGGTGCATTAGCAGGTTTAGCAATTTTCTTTACGGAACCTTTAAATATGTGTATTCTCCATTTGCCGTCTTTTTTCTTGCTGTGCTCTCTTAATTTAATGAGACCGTCAGAATCCTTCAGACCTCTGGAAGCAGCTTTTAGAGCAGCCTGTCTTGCGCCTTTTCCCTTAAAGACGTGATCTTCTTTCTTGCCTATTCTTACCGAGTAGAGCTTTGCCGTTGCCATTCTTCTCCCTCCTTGTTTTAGTTGGCTTATTAGTTTATAACATTATAGCGCAAAACTATTAGAGAATGCAAATAAAAAATGCTACCCTTAATTGAAGAGATAAAGTTAAATTTATCTCCCATCCAAATATATGAGATATTTAGAGCATCTGATTATTCATTTATTCTGGATAGCGGAACGCATGAATATGGGCTAGGTGAATACGCTTTTATAGGAAGTGACCCTTTCCTGTTGGTAATGTCAAAGGGATCAGATGTTAAGGTTACATATAGCGACTCATCAGATGTATTGAAAAATGCAGATGCATTAGAAGTTATAAGAAGGATATTGTCTGATTATCAAATTGAAAATAATATTTTCCCAGTGCCTTTTTGTGGAGGATGTGTGGGGTATTTTTCGTACGATCTTGGAAGAACACTTGAGAAAATACCCAATAAAGCTGAGGATGATATTAATGTTCCTGATTGTTGTCTGGCTTTTTATGATTTGGTAATTGCGTATAGTTATAGCCAAAACAAGTTTTATGTAATATCAACAGGCTTTCCTGAGAAAGCTCTTAAGGGAGAGAAAAGAGCAGAAGAAAGGTTAAAACTAGTTTTACGCAGGTTAAGGGCATTAAAAGGCAAAAAGTTCAATAACTCCATTGTTTCTCCCTCTATTACTAATGGAAGAGATATTCTTTCCAATTTTACAAAAGCTTCTTATCTAAAGACTGTAGACAGGATAAAGGAGTATATTGCTGCAGGTGATATATATCAGGTGAATTTATCTCAGCGATTCACCTGTGATTTATGCATGGACAGTTTTGAGTTATATAAGCGTCTTACTAAAATAAATCCTGCGCCTTTTGGAGGGTTTCTGAATTTTGGAGAAGAATCCATTATAAGTGTCTCTCCTGAGAGATTTCTTTGTTTGAAGGATAGTGTTGTCAGAACAAGGCCAATGAAAGGAACGAGACCAAGAGGAAAAACAAAGAAAGAGGATGAGAGATTGAAGAATGATTTGTTAAAGAGCGAAAAGGACAAGGCAGAGCTTATGATGATTGTTGATCTTGAGAGAAATGATATAGGCCGGGTATGTGAATATGGATCCGTATATCTGGAAAGCAAAAGAGACATTGAGAAATATTCCACAGTGTTTCAGACAACATCTACTGTTAGAGGTAGGTTAAGTAAGGAAAAGGATAGGATTGACCTATTAAAAGCATGTTTTCCTGGAGGATCTATTACTGGTGCGCCAAAGATCAGGGCTATGGAAATAATTGAGGAGCTTGAGCCAACAAGAAGAGGAATATATACCGGATCTCTTGGATATTTGAGTTTTTCTGGTGAGATGGATTTGAATATACTGATTCGTACATTAGTTGCTAAAAAGAATGAAATTCGTTTTCAAGTAGGAGGAGGGATTGTTGCTGATTCTGATCCGGAAAGTGAATATCAAGAGACATTGGATAAGGCAAAAGCTCTCTTTGGTGCCTTAGGCTGTAAGCAGGGATAGCTACGGAACATTAATTATTAAACACCATGTATTGCTCTTTTTTTAAGTACTGTTATTTAAGAGAAATGTCAATAAATTGGCAGGCAATAAAAATCATAGGAAACGGCTAAAAAGTGAGGCGTCCTGTTGTACCCAAATTTTGATACGATATAATTTGTGGTTGTCTGCTTTCTAGTTCTTGGGAAAGTACTTTACTCCAGGTATGTCTTTAAAATCAGAATCTTGGGTCCAAATGGTTGCGTCGTGAAGTTGGGCAGTAGCGAGAATGATGCAGTCAGCCATTGGTAAGCGGTGCTGCAAACTGAGTTTTGCTGCAGAAAGTGCCAGTTTGGCAGTCAAGTCTACAACTGGAGCATGTTGCATGGCGGCAGCCGCCAACAATGCCTCGTTTTCTCCTCTTTCCCGCAGTACTACTTTAAAAACCTCATAGATTGTAATTACGGGAACCACGAGCGATTCTGTATCTTTGAGGACAGACATAAAATGCTTGGCATTGGATCCATTCGCGAAGTATTCCAGCCAGCCGGAAGAATCGACAATGTTCATACTCTGTCTTTTTCCCGTTTGAATTTCGTGTTGATTCCTTTCAGAAATCCACGAAGTTCAGTAATATCTCGTTCAGGAACTAATTCAATTCTTCCATCATATTCTACAATCTGCATCTTTTGCCCAGGACGAAGATGCATTGAATCACGAACGGTACGAGGTATTACTACCTGAAACTTGGGTGATACTGTTACTGCTTGCATGACTTATCTCCTATCGATAACTTATGGTATTACAATATCACGATCGATGGATTTCTGTCAACCCATTTTTTTAAGTACTGTTATTTAAGAGAAATGTCAATAAATTGGCTGGCATAAGGAAATTTCTTGTGATAGAATTAGCAAGCAATAGAAATTAGAGGAAAGAGAGATGCGGGAAAGGCTGATTATACAAGGGGGAAAACAGCTAAAAGGAGAAATTTCCCCTGCTGGGAATAAGAATGAGGCGTTAGCAATACTGGCAGCGTCTCTTCTGACAGAGGAGGCTGTCAGGCTCAAGAATGTACCGGATATTGGTGATGTTCGGGACATGATTGAGATCATGAGGGACATTGGAGTGGAGGTAAAAAGATTAGGGGATCATGAGTATTTAATTAAGGCGTTGTCTATAAAAAAAGTGGAGCTGAATCCTGAGTTGTGCCATCGAATAAGAGGCTCGTTTCTGTTTGCAGCGCCTATTCTGGTAAGATGCGGCAAGGTTAAATTACCAAAGCCCGGAGGAGATAGAATAGGACGGCGCAGAATTGATACACATCTGCTTGCTCTGGAGGCATTAGGTACTTCTGTTAGTGTTGGAAATGATTATAAGTTAGAAATCGGAACTGGTTTTCACGGCGCAGATATTTTTCTGGATGAGGCAAGTGTTATGGCAACGGAAAACACAATAATGGCAGCTGCGTTTGCAAAAGGGAAGACTACTATAGTTAATGCAGCTTCAGAGCCTCATGTGCAGGGTTTGTGTAAGTTCCTTAATTCTCTTGGCGCAAAAATATCCGGTATAGGCAGCAACATCTTAACGATAGAAGGAGTAAAACAACTATGTGGCGGAGAGTATTTAATATCCTCAGATCACATTGAAGCAGGTAGCTTTATAGGCCTTGCTGCAGCTACACATAGTGAATTATTAATAAAAAATGCACCTGTAGAACATATGAGAATAATCTTTTTGGTCCTTGAAAAACTTGGAATAAGTTTAGAGATAGATAAAAGGGATATTTTTGTTCCTGTTCAGAAAAAGATGAAAGTTGTTACGGATGTTGGTGGCGCAATACCTAAGATAGATGATAGTCCATGGCCTGGATTTCCAGCAGATCTTGTAAGTATAGCACTTGTTATCGCTACTCAGTCAGAAGGCACAGTTTTAATATTTGAAAAGATGTTTGAAAGCCGTCTTTACTTTGTCGATGAGTTGATTAACATGGGAGCAAAGATTGTTTTGTGTGATCCCCACAGGGCAGTAATTGTTGGCCCTTCAGATTTACACGGATGTGAGATTGTAAGCCCTGATATTAGAGCTGGAATGGCACTCCTTATAGCATCTCTGTGCGCAAAGGGGGAAAGCACAATACATAATATCAGGCAGATAGACAGAGGATATGAAAGAATAGACCAAAGGCTGTGTTCCCTGGGTGCAGATATTGTGAGGGTTTGATAATAATTTAGCTGTTGAAAGTCACCCGTGTTTATGCTAATTTTAGCGGGAAATTTTTCAAATTAACAGGGGAGTAATATATGGGAAAGTACGTGTATTTTTTTGGAGATGGGAAAGCTGAAGGAAATACTGGGATGAAGAATCTTTTGGGTGGGAAAGGAGCAAATCTGGCTGAGATGAGTAATCTTGGCATACCTGTTCCTCCCGGATTTACTATTTCTACGGAGATGTGCGATACCTATTATAAGAATAATCGCAATTATCCTTCGGAACTCGAGTCGCAGATGAAGGATGCAATGAGTAAGGTTGAGGGAATAATGGGCGCTAAATTTGGTGATTCTAAAAATCCTCTGCTTGTATCAGTGCGTTCAGGCGCGCGCGTCTCAATGCCCGGCATGATGGATACAGTACTCAATCTTGGTCTTAATGACACAACTATAGAGGGTCTTGTCGTCAAGTCAGGAAATGCCCGTTTCGCATGGGACGCATATAGACGGTTTGTCCAGATGTATGGGGACGTTGTTCTTGGAATGAAGCCCGAGAAGAAAGAAGACGAAGATCCTTTTGAGGTAATAATTGAAGAGAAGAAGAAAGAGAAGAATATTCATTCTGATACTGAGCTTGATGAAGACGACCTAAAGGATATGGTAGCAAGGTTTAAAGCAATGGTTAAAGAGAAGAAAGGCCTGAATTTTCCTGATGATCCATGGAAGCAGCTGTGGGGAGCCATAGATGCTGTTTTTGGCTCATGGAACACTGAAAGGGCAATAAAATACAGGAAAATAAATAATATTCCCGGGGACTGGGGCACAGCGGTCAATGTTCAGGTAATGGTGTTTGGTAATATGGGTGATGATTCTGGAACAGGTGTTGCTTTTACAAGAGATCCTGCAACAGGAGAAAATAAGTTTTATGGAGAGTATCTGATAAATGCGCAAGGTGAAGACGTTGTTGCTGGTATCAGGACTCCACAGCCTGTTAATGAATCGACAAAAACATCTTCAGAGCAAAAGACGCTTCAGGAAGTGATGCCGGACGCATACAAGACATTGGAGAGTATTTACAATAAGCTGGAATCTCACTATAAGGATATGCAGGATATTGAATTTACCATTCAGAAGGGTAAGTTATGGATGCTTCAGACAAGAACAGGAAAAAGAACGGCAATGGCAGCAATAAGGATTGCTGTTGAAATGTTTGAAGAGGGATTGATTGATAAGAAGACAGCAGTTAGCAGGGTTGAGCCTGCACAATTGGATCAGCTTCTTCACCCGATGTTTGATCCCAAAGCAGAGAAAAAAATTCTTGCAAAAGGACTGCCTGCTTCTCCAGGAGCTGCTAGTGGAAAAGTTGTTTTTCATGCTGATGATGCAGAAGCTCTAGCAGGAGAAAAAACAATACTTGTTCGTATTGAGACATCTCCTGAAGATATTGGAGGAATGAATGCAGCACAGGGTATACTTACTGCCAGGGGAGGCATGACCTCTCATGCAGCAGTAGTTGCTCGCGGTATGGGGAAATGTTGTGTAGCTGGTTGCGGTACAATTAAGATAAACTATCAAAGGCAGGAGTTTTCTGTAGGCAATATTACTGTTAAAGAGGGGGATTGGATTTCTCTTGATGGTTCAACAGGAGAGGTTATGCTTGGTCAAGTTCCAACAATTCAACCCGAGCTTTCAGGAGACTTTGAGACATTAATGAAATGGGTTGATGAGATCAGAAAACTTGGGGTAAGAACGAATGCTGACACTCCTCAAGATGCTGAAGTAGCACGAAAATTCGGGGCAGAAGGCATTGGTTTATGCAGGACCGAGCACATGTTCTTTGAAGGAGATAGAATTAAGGCTGTCCGGGAGATGATACTCGCAGATGATGTAAGCGGCAGGGAAAAGGCGCTTGCAAAGCTTCTTCCAATGCAGAGGGATGATTTTATAGGTATATTTAAGGCTATGAATGGTCTGCCGGTTACAATAAGATTACTTGATCCACCTCTTCATGAGTTTCTGCCTCACGAAGAAGCAAATCAAAAAGAGATGGCTGAAGAGATGGGTGTGTCTGTGGAAAAGGTAAGGAGCAAGATTGCTTCACTTCACGAATTCAATCCAATGCTTGGTCATAGAGGTTGCCGTCTTGGTGTAACATATCCGGAGATAACCAGGATGCAGGCAAGAGCCATTTTTGAAGCCGCATGTATTCTTGCTAAAGATAAATATAAAGTTATTCCTGAAGTGATGATTCCTCTTATAGGAACAACAGGTGAATTTCATAATCAGAAGGAGATTGTGGACGCAGTTGCAAAGGAGGTTATGGCTAAATACGGCGTAAACGTAAAGTATTTGGCAGGTACAATGATAGAGATTCCAAGAGCATGTATTGTTGCAGACAAGATTGCTCAGAAAGCGGAATTCTTCTCCTTTGGGACGAATGATCTGACACAGATGGCATTCGGTTATAGCCGCGACGATGCAGGTGCATTTCTTAGCGAATATGTGGAAAAGGGAATTCTCAAAGATGATCCATTTCAGGTGCTGGATCAGGAAGGAGTTGGACAGCTTGTTAAGATGGGCATTGAAAGAGGAAGAAACTCGAGAGCTGATTTAAAGATCGGCATATGTGGTGAACATGGTGGAGAACCAGAATCCGTGAAATTCTGCCATCGCGTAGGTATGAATTATGTTAGCTGCTCTCCATACAGAGTACCTATAGCGCGTCTTGCCGCAGCGCATGCGGTATTAGAAGAAGAGAAAGGGAAATAAAAAAATGGAAAAGAATAATATAAAAATATTTTCGGGAACATCGAATCCAGCTTTAGCTAAAGAAATATCCAGATGTTTAGAAATTCCATTGTGTAAAGGAGAAACAGGTCGATTTGCGGATGGAGAATTCAATATAAGAATTAATGAGAATGTAAGAGGAAAAGATGTTTTTATTATTCAATCTACATGCCCGCCTGTTAATGAGAATTTAATGGAGCTGCTTATTACAGTCGATGCTTTCAGGAGAGCTTCTGCCAGCCGAATTACTGCAGTGATTCCGTATTACGGCTATGGCAGACAGGATAGAAAAGTTCAACCACGTGCTCCGATAACAGCTAAACTTGTTGCTAATTTAATTACAAAAGCTGGTGTTGACAGAGTTTTAGTGATAGATTTGCATGCCGGGCAAATACAGGGGTTCTTTGATATCCCTGTGGATAATTTATTTGCCGCACCACCTGTTTTAGTTAAATATTTTTTGACAAAGAAAATCGAGAATGTTACTATCGTCTCTCCTGACTCTGGAGGAGTTGAAAGAGCAAGAGCAATAGCAAAGAGAATGAATGCAACTCTTGCTATTATTGATAAAAGAAGACCTGAAGTAAATGTGGCTGAGGTGATGAATGTGATTGGAGATGTGAAAGGAAGAAATGTGGTAATTCTGGACGATATGATTGATACAGGCGGTAGTATAATCAAAGCAGCAGACGCGCTTTATGATAAAGGGGTTAAAAAAATATTTGCGGTATGCACGCATCCTGTGTTTTCAGAAGATGCTATTGAGCGTCTTGATAAGTCTATTATTGACGAGATAGTCGTTACAAATACTATCCCAATAGATAAGAAAAAACCAAAAAAAATCAGAGTTCTTTCAATAGCAGAGCTCCTTTCAAATGCAATATATAGTATTCACAATAATACTTCTGTAAGTTCATTGTTTGTTTAAGGGGAGATAATAATGCAAAAAATTCAGTTGCAAGCTAATATTAGAAAAGAAATAAATAAAAGATCTACAAAAGATCTGAGGAAACATGGATATATACCGGGTGTTTTATATGGCCATGGTATAAAGACTTTGAATCTTGCAGTTGAACAGAAAAAGTTTGAGCAAATGGTAAAAAGAATGCATGGAGAGAATGTGCTTATATCTTTATCAATAGATAGTGATGGTTCTTCAGGACAAGAAACTGTAATGGTTAGGAAGATTCAGTATCATCCTGTAAGTGATGGATTGCTTCATATAGACTTTTATAAAATATTGCTTCATGAGAAAATTACTACAAGGATTAATATAATTCTTACTGGCGAGGCTCCGGGAGTTAAAGAGGGAGGAGTGCTGGATCACGCCATGAGGGATATGGAAATTCGCTGTTTGCCTGATAAAATACCAGGTCATTTAGAAGTAGATGTTGCACAGCTGGGAATAGGTTCATCCATTCATATAAGAGATATGAAGATTCCAGAGGATGTAGAAGTTTTAGCAGACCCTGACCAAGCAGTTGTTTCCATTGTTCCTCCAACTATTATAAAGGAGGAGGAAGTTTCTGTGGAAGAAGAGCCAGAAGTTATTGAGGGAAAGAAAGAAGAGGTTGAAGCTGAGGCATCAGAAGGGGAGCGGAAAGAAAAGAAAGAGCAGAAAGAAGAGAAAAAACCAGATGAGCAAAAGTAGATGAAGATAATTGTGGGATTAGGTAATCCCGGTATCAAGTTTAGGAAAAACAGACACAATGCAGGGTTTATGGCCCTTGATAAAGTGGCAAAAGAGACTGGGATTAATATAAAAACCAGAAAGTTTGATTCTATAATTGGTCGAGGTTTTATAGGAAAGGATGAGATAATTCTTGCAAAGCCCCAGACTTTTGTCAATTTAAGCGGACAAGCAGTCTCAAAGCTTGTTAATTTCTATAAAATGGATTTGGAAGATTTGGTTGTTATTTATGATGATGCTGATATAGAATTCGGCAAAATTAGAATTAAGAAGGATGGAAAATCCGGCGGGCATAATGGTGTGGAATCTATTATGGATGCGCTGGGTAATGAGAATTTTTTGAGAATACGCATTGGTATAGGCAGAAGCATTCGTTATGAAGATTTAAAAAAGTATGTGCTAAGCAATTTTGATAAGCTTGAAAAGAATAAACTTGATAAGATTCTATCTAAGGTTTTAGAGGCTATAATCATAATTATAAGAGATGGTATTGATAGAGCAATGTGTACCATCAATGCATTGGTAATTGTATAGAAAGGATTATAATGAACGTTCAGTTGTTATTTCCATTGATATGTAGTTTCTTAGCGTTAGGGTTTGTCATAATTCTTTCAATTGGAGTTTTAAAAAAAGGAGAAGGCACTCAGAAGATGAAGGATATATCTCGTCTTATACAAGAGGGAGCTAGAGCCTTTTTAAAACGGGAGTACAGTTATATTGCTGTTTTTGTAGTTTTAATAGCTGGGCTAATAGGTATAACACCTTTTATATCTAAAGGCATTGGTCTGGGATGGAAGACGTCTGTTGCTTTTATAATTGGTTCTTTTATGTCTGCTTTTGCAGGATATATTGGAATGAGTATAGCAACAAGAGCGAATTCCAGAACAGCAAATGCTGCTTCTAAAGGTGGGGTAAAAGACGCATTAAATGTGGCAATTTCGGGTGGCTCAGTAATGGGAATGAGCGTGGTTGGTCTGGCTTTATTAGGTCTTATCATTGTATATTTTATATTTAAAGGAGACTCTGTAATAATAAGTGGATACGCTATGGGAGCAAGCCTTGTAGCTCTTTTTGCAAGATCTGGTGGAGGAATATTCACAAAAGCAGCAGACATGGGAGCAGATCTTGTTGGAAAAGTAGAAGCAGGTATTCCCGAAGATGACCCTAGAAATCCTGGTGTAATTGCTGATAATGTCGGAGATAACGTAGGAGATGTTGCAGGTCTGGGCGCAGATCTTTTAGAGTCATATGTTGAATCTATTATTGCAAGCATAGCTATTGGTTCAACATTTGTTGTTATAATGGGCCAAAGCGTAGCTGATAAGTTAAAATTTATGCCTATTTATATAGCAGGCGCAGGGATTATAGCTTCTATTATTGGGGTATGTTATGTAAAGATGTTTGGCAAAAAAAATCCTCAGGGAGCCTTAATGAGCGGTACTTATATAAGCGCTATCTTGTCAATTATAGGTACATATTTTATTGTAAGCAGATTTGGCGTGGCGTTTGAGCAGTATTCTAAACTGGGTCCTTTCTATGCTACTCTTACTGGAATTATATCAGGTATGATAATTGGCTTTACGAGTGAGTTCTTTACCTCCACAAAATATAAACCAGTTAGAAAACTTGCTGAGAGTTCCAAGAGCGGTCCTGCGATAACTGTTACCGGCGGACTGGCAATCGGTATGGAAAGCACTTGTATGCCTGTGCTGGTGCTTGCCGCTGCCATTATGGTTGCTTATCATTTTGCTGGAGGATATGGAGTTGCTATGGCTGCTGTAGGTATGCTTGCTACAACTGGCATGATCGTCTCAGTTGATTCATACGGACCTATTGCTGACAACGCAGGCGGTATAGCGGAGATGGCAAAGCTAGATCCATCTGTAAGAAAAATAACGGACAACTTGGACGCTGTTGGCAATACAACAGCAGCAATTGGTAAGGGGTTTGCAATAGGTTCAGCTGCATTTGCAGCTATAGGGTTGATAGCTGCTTATACTATGGCAGTTGGCATAAAAGGAGCAGATATTACGGATCCTAAAGTTATGTCAGGTTTATTGATTGGAGGTATGCTGCCGTTCCTGTTTTCTTCAATGCTTTTTAAGGCTGTTAGTAAAGCTGCATATAAGTTAATAGATGAAGTGAGAAGACAATTCAGGGAAATCAAAGGATTAATGGAAGGAAGGGTAATGCCTGATTCAGCAACGTGTGTTGATCTTGCAACAAAAGGGGCTATTCAGGGCATGTTGCTTCCTGGTGCTATGGCTATTGTGGCACCTGTTGCAATTGGATTGTTATTAGGACCTAAAGCTCTTGCAGGCCTTCTTGTTGGAGCATTGATATCCGGTCTTATGCTTGGAATCCAGATGGCAAATAGCGGCGGAGCCATGGATAATGCCAAAAAATATATTGAGGAAGGCAATTTTGGCGGAAAGGGTAGCGAGGCTCATAAAGCAGCTGTTATTGGAGACACAGTAGGCGATCCGCTAAAGGATACAGTTGGTCCTTCTATCAATATTTTGATTAAGCTTATGAGTGTTATTTCTCTTGTTTTAGCACCACTATTTAATAAATTTTAAATTTTTAGTTATGAATTGTAAATTAATTAAAAATTAAGCATTAAAAATTAATAATTGCTGCCACAGGCAGCCTGGAGGTGGTTTGGTGGATAAAAATAAGTACGAAGGCTTGTTTATTATAAACTCTGATTTAGCAGAAGATGATCGGGATAAGGTTATAGAAGAGATTGAAAAATGTATTGCATCCGCAAAAGGCAAAGTTATAAATGTTGACCGTATTGGGAAGAAAAAGTTTGCTTATAAGATCAAAAAGCGCAGTGAGGGAGTGTATGTAAATATAAATTTTGAGGCCCCTTCCGAGGGCATTGCTGTGCTTAATAAAAAATTAAAATTGAAAGAGGATATATTTAGAGTTTTTATTTTAAGGAAGTAATGAGCAAAAAAGGAGAATAAACATGGCAAATTTGAATAAGGTTTTTTTGATGGGCAATTTGACAAGGGACCCAGAACTCAGATATATACCAAGTGGTACTGCAGTTAGTGATTTTAGCATAGCAATTAATCGGTTTTTCAAAAATAAAGAGGGAACAAAGACAGAAGATACATGTTTTGTAAGAGTTGTTGTATGGGCTAATCAGGCGGAATCCTGCGCAAAATATCTTACTAAAGGGAAACCTGTTTTTATAGAAGGGCGATTGCAAAGCCGCTCATGGGAAGATAAGGATGGACAAAAGCGAAGCGCTTTGGAAGTAGTCGCAGAGAGAGTTCAGTTTCTTGGTACGTCGCAAGGAAGCAGCAATACTATGCCTTTATCAGTCGGAGAAAAAGACTCATCTGTACCTGAGATACAGATAGATGAGAAGAAGGAGGAAAAACCCGAAAAATCCGGAGAGGATGAAGTGCCATTCTAATATAATAGAAAGGAGATTACCTTTATGTTTCAAAGAGGGAAAAAAGTCAAAGGCCGCAAAAAGAAGATTATAAGAGAGAAATATTGTAGGCTTTGTGTTGAAAAGATGGATAAAGTTGATTATAGGGACACAAAGACACTCTCTGGCTTTATTACTGAGAGGGGAAAAATTCTTTCAACTAAAGTCTCAGGGAATTGCGCTCGTCATCAGAAAAAACTTGCCATTGCGATAAAACGAGCAAGAATGTGTTCGTTACTACCTTTTTCTGCAGAATAAATTGAGAAATGTCAGTTGCCAACAGGTAAAAAGATAATCCTGCTTTCCTTAGTGTCACTATGTTTTTTCATATCAGGGATTTTTTTTGCTTTTGGGCAGTTATTCTTTCAAGTTTTAGTTCCTTTACCTATTATTATCTGTGTGTATTTGCTTGGTGTCCGTAAAGGATTTCTGTGTTTTTTTATTATGGCATCAGGTGTCTACTTAATTTTCCAAAATCACTTTTTCGCAATTTTATCTATACAACTTGGACTTTTAGGCTTGGTTACAGGTATAATAGCTAGGAACAAGTTTTCTTTTATAAAGACATGTGTTTTGTCAACAGTTATTTTGAGCCTTATAAGTCTTTTGGCTATTTTTGTAATTTCATTGCATGGCGAAAATTTTCTTAATAGAATTTACATGAATTTACAGATTCATATGGATAAAAGTCTGAAAATTTATGAAGAGACTGGCATTAGCAAAGAAAAGATTGAGTTGGTTAAAGAGTCATTTACTAAAGTATTAAATATAATTAAAACTAGTTTCCCGGCTATTATTTTCATTGTTAATTTTTTAATAGTCAGCATTAACCTTTTATTCTCAAAAAAGATACTTGGTTTAGAAGCTCTTAAATTATCTCCTTTTAAAACATGGAGACTGAGGGATGAGTGTATATGGGTATTTATTGTATGTGCCATAATGACATTTCTATTCAAATACGCCAAGTTTCAATCAGGATATATAATAGGACTGAATTTGCTGATTGTTATTTCAGCTATTTACCTGGTAGGCGGACTGGCAATTGCAAGTTTCTTTTTTGACAAATGGAAGGTCTTTCCTTTTGTTAAGATTCTGATTTATGTACTGGTTTTTACTTCTCCAATTTTCCTTATGCTCATTATTATATTAGGTCTGATTGATTTCTGGTTTGATTTTAGAAATAGAGTGGTTGCAAAAGAAAAATCCTGACTATTTTAAATGAAACTTTTTGATACTCATGCGCATTTAGCCGATCCTGCTTTTAAAGAGGGAATTGATTCGGTCATATCTGAGGCAAATAAGAATGATGTGGAATATATGATTAATGTTTGCTGTGATATTGAAAGCATTGAAATCGGATTTAAGACAGTTTATGGGAAGAAGAATATATTAATGGCAATTGGTCTGCATCCGAACTATGCTGATAAAATCAAACAGGATGATATAAGGTATATAAAAGAATGTTTAGAAAAGAACCCGAATATTGCAGCAATAGGGGAAACAGGTTTGGATTATTACAGAGATACTTCCGTCAAGGAATTGCAGAAGGAGCTTTTTCGTAAGCATATTGAACTGTCTTTAGAATTTAATCTGCCAATAATTATTCATAATCGAGAGGCGCACAAAGATATTCTGGATATTATTAAGGATTACTCTATAAGCAGGGGAGTGATACATTGCTTTTCAGGAACCATGGAATTTGTGCAAACTTGCCTGAATCGCGGCTTTTATATTTCATTTGCGGGAAATCTCACATATCCGAACGCACCTGGCTTGAGGCAGGTTGCAAAGGAGATACCAAATAATAGAATTCTCATAGAAACTGATTGCCCATATCTTGCTCCACAAGCTGTAAGAGGTAAACGAAATCAGCCAAGTTTTTTAAAGTATACAGCTCTGGAACTTGCAAGAGTTAAAGGACTTGACGCAGAAGAAGTAGCCTGCCATACTACAGGGAACGCAAAAAGACTGTTTGGGCTAATAAATACCGGAGAAGAAAATGACAGATGAGCGTGAGCTGATTAAAATAAGAAAAGAGAAATTAAAAAAGATAAGAGAACAGGGAATAGATCCTTATGCCCTGCATTTTAGACGGACTCACTCTGCAGCATCAGTGCATGAATGCGCCAAAAAAGCATCTGTTGGCGAAGTATTAGAAGAGTTAGAAGTTCTGGTAATAGGAAGGATAATAACAGTAAGGGAGCATGGTAAAAGCTGCTTTGCTAATATAAGAGATGACTCGGGAGATATTCAGATATATGTTAAGTCAAACGCTGTTGGAGAAAAAGCATACGATTTATTCAAGCTGGTGGATATAGGGGATTTCATAGGAGTTAAGGGGAAGATTTTTAAAACAAGGACAGGAGAGGATACTATATTTATTTCAGAGTTTTCTGTATTCTCAAAGTCCTTACAACCTTTACCGGAAAAGTGGTCAGGTCTTAAGGATATAGAATTAAAATACCGCAGAAGATACGTTGATTTAATAGCAAATAAAGATATTAAGCCATTATTCAAGCTTCGCAGTCATATAATAAGCTCAATGAGAAAGTTCTTAGAAGGAAAGAATTTCCTGGAAGTAGAAACACCAATGATGCAGCAGATTCCCGGTGGAGCTATGGCAAAACCATTTGTAACTCATCATAATACTCTTGATATGGATTTATACTTGAGAATAGCTCCTGAACTATTTCTGAAAAGATTAATTGTGGGCGGATTTGAGAAGATTTACGAAATAAATAGAAACTTTCGCAATGAAGGTATATCAACGCGGCACAATCCTGAGTTTACCATGCTTGAATTATATCAGGCTTTTGTAAGTTATGAGGATCTCATGTGCTTAACCGAGGAGATGTTCTATACTCTGGCAGAAGAATGTCTTGGGAAGACAAGTATTGAGTATCAGGGGCATAACATTGAATTAAAGAAGAAATGGAAGCGATTGAGCTTTGTTGATGCTATAAAGAAATATGCTGAGATAGATTTAGAATCAGTTTCAGATAAAGAACTTAAAGAGAAGGCAGAGAAACTGGTTCCTAAAGCAAAGAAGATGAATTCCTTCAGAGAAATTGTAGACGCAATATTCAAGAAGGTTGTAATTCCCCATCTTATTGAACCAACCTTTATAATTGACTATCCTGAAAGAATGTGTCCTCTTGCAAAGAAGAAAAAAGGAAGCAAAGCTCTTACAGAAAGATTTCAGCCTTATATATGTGGTATAGAGTTAGGCAATGCATATTCTGAGTTGAATGATCCAATGGAGCAAAAGGAGCGCTTTTTAGACCAAATAAAAGACAGAAAGATAGGAGATGATGAAGCGCATCTTATGGATGAAGATTTCATCACTGCTTTAGAATATGGCATGCCGCCAACCGGAGGATTGGGTATAGGCATTGACAGGCTTGTTATGCTCTTCACCAATTCCCCGTCAATCAGAGATGTAATACTGTTTCCGCAGTTGAAGCCTCAGAAAAATCCGCTCAATTGAGTTGTTAGAAGATTATTTATTTTTTTGTTGCATTAAGTGTTAGCTTATTTTCTTATTAATTATTTGTTTTAATAGAATCTTTTTAGTAATTATCTCAAACCACCTATCGTATTCATTGTAATCGTATAATATATAATTCCAGAACCCATTCTTGATATAAAATATTTTAACGTAACATATTTCACCTAAAGTGGTAATCTCTAGTCTTAGCTCAATATGCTTATTCTTTATCACTATATGACTCCATAGTCTTCCTTTGATTTCTTTACGAGTTATATTAAAGTTTGCCTCTGGAGGTATATAAAACTTGGTTATATTCGCCGTAGATCTTCCAGGTGACAGTTCATTATCAATTTTTTGTTTACTAATTAATTCACCCTTGTTTTCTGTGAACGATTTTACTATGAAATCGTAGTTGTTATCTGTTTCTGTTAACACTGGCTGCCAGCCCTGCATAAAACACATGACAAAAGGATGCCATATTATATTGTTTAATGCACTGTTGAGTGTGTTATCTTCTTTTGTTTCATTTGGAGGAATTGCCAAATTATTTAATATATCTAGCCGAAAGCTTGCTTCTTTGATGATCACTTTAGGATTTTTGCTGGTATACCAATTTAATAAACCAAGAATTAAACTTATGATTCCAAATATTGTAATAATTAATCTTATTGCTTTAAATTGTCGGGAATCGAAGAAGTTTGAAAAAGTATTTTTTAGACATGGTATAAAACTTAACAGAATCAAAAAGACAAATATTACGATTAATAGTAGGAATATTTCCATATTTTCTCGCTTTCTCAATATAAAATATACCAAATTTTTATTGATTCAGCAATAAATTCTTGTTAACTTTTACATTTGCAATATAATACCAGAAAGAACGGACTTGAACGCGAAATAGGTTGACAATACGTATGAGTGAATATCATGAGCTATGAATTATTTATTGCCCTGAAGTATCTGAGACTGCATCATAAGACAAAATTCATATCCATTATAAGCTTAATATCTGTTCTCGGGATAGCTATTGGAGTAATGGCTGTTATTGTTGTTATGTCTGTAATGAATGGGTTTGATAAGCATTTAAAAGGCAAAATGCTAGGTATAAAATCCCACATTGCTATATCTGATACAGAGATAAAAGAATATCCTCAAATAATAGACAAGGTCAAGAATATACCTCATGTTCTGGGCTGTTCTCCTGTAATAGTAGGACAAGGTATGATTAAATATCATAATGATGCTATGGGGATAGTGATAAAGGGAATAGATCCAGCAATGGAAAAAAACACGACAGATATTTCGGAGTATATAATAGAAGGCTCAATGAAATTAGATAAAGGCTCTTATAATATTGTGCTTGGTAAAGAACTGGCAAGAAATCTTGGTGTAAGACTGCATGAAGAAGTAACGGTGATATCTCCGGAATATAAGGTAGGGCCAGGAGGAGTAATTATTCCAAAAACTGCCAGATTAAAGGTTGTAGGAATATTTGAATGCGGTATATACGAATATGACAACACACTTGCGTATGTTTCTCTTGATACAGCGAAGAAACTCTACAACCTGAAAGGCGTGAATAGAATTGAGATAAAACTGGATAACATTTATCTTTCTCCACAGATTAGTGGGGAAATAAAAGCTCTCCTAGAGTATCGTTTTCTGGTCAGAGACTGGCAGACTCTGGATAGGGCATTTTTCTTTGCGCTTAAGCTTGAGAAAATCACAATGTTTATAATACTGGGCTTAATCATTATTGTAGCTGCATTCAATATAGTCAGCACGCTTATTATGATAATTCTGGAAAAAACAAAGGATATAGGAATACTCAAAGCAATAGGGGCGGATTTAAGGAGCATAAGAAAGATATTTATTCTTGAAGGCACAATAATCGGGATTCTGGGAACAATATTAGGATGTATTGGTGGGGTTCTGCTTTGTTTGTTATTGAAGAGATACCAATTTATACATCTACCACCTGAAGTGTATTATTTAAGGACATTGCCTGTTGATATGCGTATTTTGGACTTCAGTGCAGTATGTGTAGCGTCAATACTAATCAGTTTTTTATCAACCTTATACCCGTCCAGCCAGGCTTCAAAGCTTGACCCTGTAGAGGCTCTAAGATATGAATAAGGCAATTGTTCGGGCAAAGGGATTGTATAAGGAATACTCTGATGGAGAGCGGGAGCTCATAGTGTTGAAAGATGTTAATATCCATATTTACAAAGGAGAATTTCTCTCAATTACAGGGCCCTCGGGTTCAGGGAAAAGCACACTTTTGCATATACTGGGGATATTAGATTCTCCTACAAAAGGTGTGTTGAAGTATGATGAAGCAGACATCAGCAGTATGAGCGAAGACGAGAAATCTACTCTTCGCAACAGGAAAATAGGGTTTATATTTCAGTTTTTTCACTTATTCTCTGAGCTAACAGTTATTGAGAACATAAGCCTTCCTCTGATGATAAAAAATAAGAGAAACAGGTTGTTGAACCATGAACATAGAGCTGTTGAACAACTGGTCCAAGAGATTGGTTTGGAAAAGAGATCTCTACACAGGCCAAATCAGCTCTCAGGCGGGGAGCAGCAGAGAGTTGCAATAGCTCGCGCATTGGTTAATCAGCCTGAGATTATACTTGCAGATGAACCAACAGGTAATCTGGATAAAGAGAACAGGGAGTCAATCTATAACCTGCTCCGGAATCTCAATAAGGATAAGGGTATTACAATTGTTATTGCAACACACGATGAGACTTTTGCTAAAACCGCTCCGCGCATGCTTAAACTTGTAGACGGCTCTGTAACGACTTCTGTTTAATATACTTTTCCCTATTTCAATAAATTAAGGCTTGACAATATAATTTCTATTGTAATACTATATGAGCATATGGTCATATAGTTGCATAGTGATAGAATAGGAGGGTTACCGATGAGAATTAAGAAGGCAGACCAGATATTAAAGTCCTTTGCCGATGAAACTCGGCTAAGGATCATAAATCTCCTAAGCAGATACGAATTAAATGTAACAGAACTGGGTGAAGTTCTGCAATCAAATCAATCCAATCTTTCCAAGCATCTTACTCGACTACGATTAACTGGGGTGGTATGTGATAGAAAAGACGGGCTCAACGTTTATTATCAATTAATAAAACCAGAGGGAAAGGCTTATAAAGAATTGCTTAGGATTGTCACAGTTGGGCTTGCTGGATTAGAGACGTTTAAGCAGGATTTGAATAGGCTCAAAGAAATCAGAAAAGTTGGCAAAAAGATAAATGCGAAGGGAGGTGATAAAAAATGAATAGACATTTAGTGGTAGCTGCAGGATTGGCGTTGAGTCTTCTGATGTGTTTTGCATCTAACATATCGCTGGCTCAAGAGGAAGAGGAGTTAGAGTCATCTTACGGTATAGTGCGGAGCTTATCTTCTAATGAACTCGTAGTTAGAGAGTCTAATGACGAGGGCGAAGAAGTAAATGTGACCTACATTATAGACAGCAAGGTAGAGCTCAAAAATGTGAAGGCACTGGAAGATATCGCCGTAGGTGATAGTGTCGAAATTGAGTATGTGGTTAGAGACGGCAAAAAAGTAGCTAAGGTTATCTCTGTTGAGAAAGAAACTTAATAAAGGAGGTTGGTGATGGTCGGCGGGGTGAGAAATCCCTTTACCCCGCTGTCTGGCGATAAGGAGGTTTAAGAATTTATGTTAGGTATTTCCACTGCCTGTATGCCCGGACTTTCTTCTAATTTAGATGGGTTCTTTAAGAGAAGTATAGAAATAGGCTTCGGTACATTTGAGATCGGGCTCTCCTCAGTAAAAGTATCTAAAAAGGATATTCTGAATTGTCAGAGGAGACTGGATTTAAAGGCAACAAGTGTTCACAACATATTTACCGATAAGCCTGTTGATCCTGAGAATAAGCGAGGGGATTTCCTCGCGTCCGCTGACGAGAAGAAAAGAGAGGAGACAATTGAACTCACTCTGGAAACAGCTAGGTTTGCTAAGCAATTGGGAGCAAGGGCAGTCATTCTCCATGCCGGATATATTGAAGATAGAGACTTGAGAGAAGACTACAGAGATTTCAAGAAGAGATGGGCTAGAGAGAAGGGTCATTTGCAAGTGTTAACAGAGCATTTGCGGGAAATGCGGACATTCTCCGCCTACGAGTACGCAGAAAATGTTATCAGGAGCTTAAAGACGCTCTGCCAGAGAGATAGGGAAACTCTGTTTTGCTTAGAACCAAGAGTAAATTTCTATGAGATTCCCAGCCTGAAGGAGATGGAAGGAATATTTAATAGAGTAAAAGAATTTAACCTCTGCTATTGGCACGATACAGGACACTGTCAGGTTCAGGAGAACCTGGGATTAAGCAGACAAGAGGATTGGCTCAGGACTTTTAGGGAGAAAATGGTTGGGATTCATCTTCACGATGTTAGAGGGTTGGAAGATCACTTAGCCCCCGGCATAGGAGATGTGGATTTCTCTTTAGTCGGGAACTATCTATCAAAAGAGACTATTAAGGTAGTGGAAGTAGGCAGTAATGTATCTGATAAAGAGTTAAGTAAAAGCTTGGATTTTTTGAAAAGAACAGGGATAGATTAGAATTTTTAATTAAGTAGGAGCTTGTATGCTTGAGGAATTAAAAAACTACAATGTAAGTCAGGACTTCTTAGAAAGATTCCCTCTCGAAAAGTATGGATATACTTTTGAAGCGAGGTTAAATGATAAGGACAGCTGGGAGAGAAAAGTGGTCTGTTCCGTTCTCAAGAGTGAAGCTCGGAGGTTTGTCTCCACAACTTTCCCCGATGAGGAAAGGAACCTGAGATCCTTAGAGATATTTGCTCTTTTAAAGGAACTAGGGATGCTTCACCCTGAGATATTCCAAGTTTGCAAAAAGGAGAGGACAGTCATCTGCCATTATATAGGAGAGTTTCTTCCTCCACTTCTGTTAGGCGAGGAGGCCTATTCTGCCATAGATGCTGTTCTTGGCTATTTAGCCTTACTGGACAGTATTTGTATTTATCCAAGGGGAGAAATATTTGAAGTGCCACACATTTTAAGGGAGTTCTTCAAGTTGGCTAATCAATTTCCACATGTCGCTCCATTTATCTCACAAACGAAAGAAATCCTGCCCATGTTAAGAGACAAAGGCATTTACTTTTACTACGGTTCGGGCATTGAGGATCCTGATATTAAAAATTTCCGCATTGTCAGGGGTGATGGAAGTTTTAAGGCTTTAACTACTGACTACGATTGCTGGTCGGATGAAATCAACTATTACTGGGCAACTGGCTACTTCTATGCCAGTCTGCGCTGGTTAGCTAAGGCATCATCTGAAGCAGGCAAAAAATGTGAGAAATATATCCTTAAGACAATAAATGTAAACGACGAAAAAAAAGAGTTTATGTTCTGGCTGGGCGTTCTATGCGGCTACTGCGGATACAAAAGGGCATTAAGAAAAGCTATTATTGAGAATAAAATGAATGAATTTCACGATAAACTGAAGATAATCAAAGAGCTGGATGAGAAGGTTTCCAACTTAGCCAGCCGGTTAATGGAAATGGAGGATAAAGAAATTGCGAATCGGGATAGTCTCTACCTACCCGCCGATTGAGTGCGGTTTCTGTTCCTTGCGGGAGAGCAAGGTATATTAACCTATAAAGGAGAGGAGGACGATGGCAGATAAAGAAAGGTCTTTGGTTTATGAGGGAGACGGAGCAGTCATCACTTTATTTCCTGGCCTATGCAATAGCTGTGGCAAATGTATTGAAAAGTGTCCTAAAAAAGCTTTGGGCTGGTCAGAGGATGTGAGGGAGAAGATAGCCATTCTGGACATCAGGCTCTGTGATGCCTGTGGAGGGTGTCAAGAAGCCTGTCCAGAAAAGGCATTGAAAGTGAAAAAGGGTTTTTAAAAGGAGAATATATATGAAGAAAGAACAATGGCAGCAGGAGGTTGTAAAAAGATATGAGAAGAATCCCATTATAACCCTAAACCATATTCCACAGGCTAGCAATTCGGTCTTTAATGCGGGTGCTGCATACTATCAGGATAAGTATTTTCTTTTGCTGCGCGTAGAAGGATTAGACGGAAAGTCAAGGTTTTTTCTGGCAGAGAGTCAGGATGGAATTAAGTTTAAAATTTCCAAAAATCCGGTTATGCAGCGAAGTGATAAGGAGCCGTTTAAGACATATGAAAGGAGAGGTATAGAAGACCCAAGAATTACAAGGATTGGAAATGTTTACTACATTATTTATACCGCTTACTCTCATGTCGGACCACGCATTGCTCTTGCTTCTACAGAAGATTTCAAAACTTTTGAAAGAATCGCCCTTATTTCACAACCAGATAATAAGGATGCGGTTCTTTTCCCTAAAAAGATTGATGGTTGTTTTGTCCGCTTTGACCGTCCAGCCCAGCAAGGGATGTGGATATCCTATTCCAAGGATTTAGTCTATTGGGGAAACTCCAGATGTGTTATAGAGAGTAGATCCGGCTATTGGGATTCCCATCGCATCGGCGCTTGCGCGCCTCCGATTGAGACTGATAGAGGCTGGCTGGAAATTTACCATGGAGTGAAAAAGACAGCGAGCGGCAGTATCTATCGCTTGGGTGCCGCTTTATTTGACCTCAAAGACCCTTCTAAATTAATCGCCAGGAGCAAAGCTCCTATCCTATCTCCTAGAGAATACTATGAAAGGGTAGGCGATGTGGATAATGTGGTTTTCTGTTGCGGAGTGATTTTAGACGAAAAAACCCGTGAGGTAAAAATTTACTACGGAGCATGTGATACTTGTATCTGCCTGGCTACTGCTGACCTCAACAATTTGGTGGAAAGATGTTTTGATTAACACAATAACATAGCAGCAAAATAGAGAGGAAAAAACGATGAATGAAAGAACGTCTAATGACAAACCTCCGCAAAGCAGGAAAAAGAGTAAATACTATCAAAGAATATTAGGACCCGTATCAAGTCTTGAAGAGCATGTGCGTCCAGATTGGTGGCGCAATATTTTTAACTCCCTGTATATAAAAACAGATGGTGATGTAGTTGAGGATAAGAATATCACTAATCATGAATTGGATTTGTTCTCTGATATTTTAAAGTTATCTCCAGATAATAAAATCCTGGATTTATGTTGCGGACAGGGACGTCATTCTGTTGGATTAACAAGGAGAGGTTTTAAATATGTTGAAGGAATAGATCGTTCCCACTATCTGATTCAAAAGGCAAAATTTAGAGCGAAAAAGAAAGTGTTGGATATTAAATTTAAGGAAGGTGACGCCCGAAAACTTCCCTATGCGCCAGACACCTTTGATGTGGTAATGGTTTTGGGAAATAGTTTTGGCTATTTTGAAACAATTCAGGATGATATGAGAGTTTTAAAAGAGATTTTTCGAGTCCTAAAGCCATGGGGAAAACTTCTCATCGACATTACTGACGGGGAATATTTAAGGAAACAGTATAAACCAAGATCATGGGAATGGATTGATAAAAAGTATTTCGTTTGTAGGGAACGTTCGCTCTCAACGGACAAACAGCGTCTAATTTCTCGAGAATTGATTACACACGTTGGAAAAGGCATTATTGCGGATCAATTCTATGCAGAGAGACTCTATACCCGCAAAACTATAAGTGAACTTTTAAAAACAGTAGGATTCAGCAGCATTACCTTTCCCGGTGAACTATCTCCTGATTCTCAACGGAATCAGGATTTGGGAATGATGGCGAAAAGAATTATCGTAACAGCCTTAGTAAGAAAAGGATGGACAGCTTCCAAGAGGAAAAAAGAGGCAGCAAAGAATGTAGTTGTGATCTTAGGCGACCCAGCAAAACCGGATCCTTTGAAGCCATTATCTTCCTTTGACGATGATGACTACTATACAATCGATCAATTAAAAAATGCACTAAGAGAACTGAAAGACTATTCCTTTACCTATCTTAGCAATCACGATACTCTGCTTCATGATATGGCAAAACTGAAAACAAAAGAAAATCTGATGGTTCTTAACCTATGCGATGAGGGATTCAATAATGATGCCAGAAAAGAGCTTCATATCCCTTCTCTGATAGAAATGCTTGATATTCCATATACAGGCTCTGGACCTCAGTCTCTTGCTTATTGTTATGACAAATCACTTGTACGTGGAATTGCGCAGGAAATGGATATTCCTGTACCTGCGGCATTCTTTATCAAGCCCGAAGACACTGCTTTTGAACTTCCCTTTGGATTTCCTGTTATAGTCAAACCAAACTTCGGCGATTCCAGTTTTGGAATAACCCAAAGAAGTGTGGCAAATAATATTGAGGAACTTGTTAACGCAATCTCAGAAATGCGGGAGAAATTCGGCTATGATAAACCTATTCTTGTTGAGGAATTTCTTACAGGAAAAGATTTGAGCGTAGGAATAATAGGAAATTCCCCTGGATCTTACACAGTCTTACCTATTATTGAGGCGGATTATTCATTAATTTCAGCAGAACTTCCAAAAATATGCGGATACGAGTCTAAGTGGCTCCCAGACTCACCATACTGGAAAATTAAATCCGTCCCTGCTGAATTACCGGAGGAGACAAATAAGCTTATTGAAGAATGGTGTTTAAAGCTTTTTGAAAGGCTGGAAAATAGAGATTACTGCCGTTTTGATTGGAGACTTGACTCAGAAGGCAATCCCAAGCTTCTTGAGGTGAATCCCAATCCAGGCTGGTGCTGGGACGGACATCTTACAAAGATGGCAAGTATAGCGGGCATGTCTTATTCAGAAACACTGGAGGCTATCCTAAAAGCAGGCGAACAACGATTGAACGCCAAGATGGTTACAGCATGACAAAAAACTTTTATAATGGGGTTGCGCCAATAAAGAAAAACAGTAAATGCGCTGTTATCGTTGCCCATCCGGATGATGAAACTTTGTGGGCTGGAGGCATGATACTTTCAAATACGCAAGTTGACTGGACAATAATTACAATTTGCAGAAAAAGTGATACTAACCGTGCTCCTAAGTTTTTTAAAACTCTTGATAATTTCAAAGCAGCTGGCTTTATGGCTGATTTGGATGATGGGCCAGAACAAAATTCTTTAAGTAGTATAGAAATTCAAAAAACTATAATGGAATTATTGCCTTCCAGCATGTTTGAGATTATTATTACACATAGTTTGGATGGTGAGTACACAAGACATTTAAGGCATGAAGAAACTGCAAATGCAGTTTTAAGTTTGTGGCGCAATAAGAAAGTATCCGCAAATCAGTTATGGACATTTGCATATGAAGATAGTAATGGAAAATATCTCCCAAAAGCGATTGTTGAGGCAGATTTGTTAGTTGAACTTACTGATGAGATATGGCAGAGGAAGTATAATATTATAACTGAAATATATGGTTTTGATAAGGATAGTTTTGAAGCAAGAACAACACCCAGAAAAGAAGCATTCTGGCGTATGAAAATTTAGAAAGGAGAGTTTAAATGAAAGTATTGCTTTTATATGATTACCCTCCCCCGCCGGCAGGTCTTGCAACACAAGGACATTTGTTGCATAGAGGGCTGGAGGAAATGGGGATTGATGTTTATTCTGTAAACTTTGAGTCTGCTCAAGAGAAAGAGTGGTATTACAGGTGGTTTGAACCTGATATTGTTGTAGGCATTGGATACTGGGGGCAAACATCTCATTTAGTCCTTCATCCCCAAAGATACGGGTTAACAGCTGTTCCTTGGCTGGTCGCTGATGGTTATATGGCGAACTATAGTGAGATACTTGACAATTTGCCTTTAGTGCTTGTTACTTCCAATTGGGTTAAAAAAGTGTATATACGTGATGGTCTTAGTGGTAAAAACATTGAGGTTTTGCACGTAGGTTGTGATACGGATGCTTTTATGCCTCGTGATAAGAAAGAGCCAAAGGTTATCGCTGTGCGTGAAACTTTAGGCATAGCAGATGACCAAATAATGATTTTAACTGTAGGCGGTGATGCAGCCTCAAAAGGTGCACAGGAAGTTATGCAGGCTTTAGCGATAAACGATACTAAGGCTCCTGATTGGAAATATGTTTGTAAAGTTTGGCCACAACCGCGTACATATCGGCAGAATCTAGACGATTTGCAATTAGCCACCCATTTAGGGATAGATAAAAATGTAGTTTATACTATAAACAGCGTTTCCAGAAATTTTATGCCCTATTTATTATCCGCCTGTGATATTTATGCCGCTCCGTCTCGTTTGGAAGGATTTGGTATGATTCAAATAGAAGCAAATGCATGCGGGAAACCGGTCATAGGAATAAAAGCAATGGGGATGCTGGATACCTTGGTTCATGGAAAAACGGCTTTTTTAGCTGATGTTGCTCAGGAAATTAAACTTAGAGAAACAATTCTTGGAGATGAATCCGGATACGAGGATGGACATATACATACTTTTAAAAGACCAAGGACGGTAGATTACAGAGCTAGTGTTAATGATATTGCTAAATATCTTATGGATTTAATGCAAGACGCTGACTTGAGAGAAAAAATGGGTAAAGAAGGAAGAAAGAGGGTCGTTGAAAATTTTGATTATCGACTTATAGCTAAAAAGTTTGTTCAAATAGTATCAAAGCGTTTGGGGATTTCGTAGTATGAAAAAGAAAGATAAAGAACTTTTGGAAAAAGCGAAGCATGCTGCTTTAGAAGTTTTATTACACAATAACCATGGTCCATATCGTGGTTTACCGAGAACTGCAGGCTGGGGTTATCCTGAACCATATACAAGAGATTTGCTGATTAGTTCCTTTGGGATTCTTACGACAAAAAATAAAAAGTTGATTAAATCAATGAAGCGTGTTCTTGAAACATTAGCGAAAAACCAATCTCCTTTGGGCCATATTCCTTCTTTAGTTCACGATTCTGAAGACCGTGGCTCTAGTGATTGTACACCTCTATTTTTAATTGGTGTTGGGCTGTGGAGGAAGGTTATGAATGAACCGGATTTTCTTGAAGATGCTGTTAGAAAGTCTATTACATGGATGGAATATCGCAGCCCTACTAATCGCATTATGGTTTCACAATTACCAACCAGCGACTGGCGTGACGAGCAGTGGGTTTTAGGATATGGATTATTTGTGAACACACTTGTTTATATTTATCTTAAATTGTTTGGATTAAATGAACGGGCTGGAATTCTTAAAAAGCATATGACTCGTTTTACTGTAAAAGATGACAAGCAGAACCGCCATGTCCATGAAGGATTGGTGCTGCGGTCTAAACCTTATTATGCAATATGGTCATATAAAATATATAGAAGCGAACGCTTTGATTTGCTAGGCAACAGCCTTGCAATCTTATCCGGAATAGCGCAACCTTCCAGGGCAAAAAAACTTATTAGCTGGATAGAGACTGAGTGCAAAGCGATGACGAATAGAGGAGAATTGGCTGTTGATTTACCCCCTAATTTTTTCCCTTATATCAAAGAAGAAGATCCTGATTGGCTACCACGTTACAAGAAATACAATCAGCTGGGAGAATATCATAATGGTGGTATCTGGCCTTTTGTTTGTGGGTTTTATATTGCAGCTTTAGTTTCTGCGGGGATGTTGAATCTGGCAAAAAGAAAATTACTATCTTTGGCAAAACTTGTTAAACAGACAAGGGAAGCAAAAACTGAGTTCGGATTTAACGAATGGCATCGCGCACAAGACGGTACACCTCGGGGACAGAATTGGCAAAGTTGGTCTGCTGCTATGTATCTTTATGCTGCTGAGTGTGTAGAAAAGAAGAGAACGCCTTTTTTCGAGGAAATTAGATAATATGAAAATAATTTTTTTGGTTCTGATAATTTTACTCTTCCGTCTTTAAAACTTTTGGCAGAAAAAAGAGGAAAGTTTGATATTGTAAGTGTTGTTATCAAGCCCTATAAGAAGAAAGGAAGCTGGTTTCCAGAAAGGAGATGTTCGTCATGGGTCACAATTCAACCAATTCAATACTTAATCGCATTGCGTTCATCGGCAACTACTTGCCGCGTCAGTGCGGTATCGCCACATTTACTACTGATTTGTGTGAGACCATTGCCGCCCAATATAGTCAAACAACCTGCATTGCCCTGCCGGTCAATGACATCAAGGCCGGTTACGCCTATCCGCTCCGCGTGCGGTTTGAGCTCACAGAGAAGGATATTAATTCCTATCGCCGCGCTGCTGACTTCCTGAATATCAACAACGTAGACCTCGTATCCCTGCAGCATGAGTATGGCATTTTTGGCGGACACGCGGGCAGTCACATCCTAGAGCTCTTGCGCGAATTGCGGATGCCCATTGTCACGACACTACACACCATTCTGCGCGATCCCGACCTTGATCAGAAGCGGGTATTGGAAGAAGTCGCGGCTTTGTCTGATCGGCTGGTTGTTATGAGTAAGCGCGGCGCAGAATTCCTGCATGAGGTCTATGGCGTGCCGCCGGATAAGATTGATCTGATCCCGCACGGCATCCCTGATGTGCCCTTTGTAGACCCAAGTTTTCACAAAGACCTGTTTGGGGTTGAGGGCAAAATCGTCTTGCTCAGCTTTGGTTTGCTTTCGGCGAGTAAAGGCATCGAAAATGTCATCGCCGCCCTGCCCGCCATTTTAGCCCGGCACCCGAACGTGGTATACATCGTCCTTGGCGCGACCCACCCTCATGTCGTGCAGAATGAAGGCGAAACATACCGGCTGTCCCTGCAATGGCTGGCTCAGGAGAAAGGCGTGGAAGGTCAGGTGATCTTTTACAACCGCTTTGTAAGTTTGGAAGAACTTGTTAAATTCATCAGCGCAGCGGATATTTACATCACGCCCTATCTCGATGTAGCGCAAATCACCTCCGGCACACTCGCTTACACTCTGGGGGCGGGCAAGGCGGTGATTTCTACACCGTATTGGTATGCGGAAGAGATGCTGGCCGAAGGACGGGGAGTGCTGGTGCCGTTCCGGGATCCGGCAGCGCTGGCCGATCAGGTGATTGACCTTTTAGACAATGAGTCTCAGCGCCACGCCATGCGCAAGCGAGCCTATGTGTTTGGGCGAGAGATGATCTGGCCGCAGGTAGCAAGCCGTTATATGGAGTGTTTTGAACGCGCGCGAATGGAACGCCGTCATTTTGTTCACCCTGACTTTGCGGTTAAACCTCTGGACAAACGCCCGGGCGAATTGCCGCCTCTCAAACTGGATCACCTGCGTCATATGACGGACAAAACCGGCATCATGCAACACGCCATTTTCACGGTGCCCAACTATCACGAGGGCTACACTACCGATGACAACGCCCGCGCGCTGATGGTAAGCGCCCTTATGGAAGACCTGGGCAACGAAGAGGCTTTAGAACTAGGCTCCCGTTATCTCGCCTTTATATGGTATGCCTTCAATACGAAAACCAGACGCTTCCGTAACTTTATAGATTACCAGCGCAATTGGCTGGAAGATAGCGGTTCCGACGACAGCTACGGCCGAACATTGCGGGCGTTAGGCACCGTGTTGGGTCGCTTGAATATGCCGACCTTGCACAATATGGCGGGCTGGTTGTTCGAGCAGGCTTTACCAGCTATTCTTGATACACCAAGCCCGCGCGCTTGGGCTTTTGCGATCATTGGCATCCAAGAATACCTACAGCGGTTTGCCGGTGACCGCCAGGCTGGCCAGGTTCGCGAGAAATTGTCCGGGCGGCTGCTGACGTTGTATAAAAACCACCACTCAGATGAATGGTGCTGGTATGAAGACCGGCTGACCTATTGCAACGCCGCGTTACCGCACGCCTTGCTCCTATGTGGCCAAGCGATGTCCAATGCCGCCATGACCGAAACCGGATTGGAGTCGCTGAGTTGGCTGGCTGACTTGCAGCGCGCGGACGCGGGGTATTTTGTTCCTATCGGATCCGATGGTTTTTATCCGCAAGGTGGTGAGCGGGCCCGGTTCGATCAACAGCCGGTGGAGGCGCAGGCGATGGTCTCTGCCTGTCTCGAAGCCTACCGGATCACGCTCGATGAACGCTGGCACAAGGAAGCCCGCCGCGCCTTTGAATGGTTCCTTGGACGCAATGATCTTAATCTGCCCCTCTACGATCCGACGACAGGCGGTTGTCGGGACGGCCTGCATCCCGACCGTGTGAACGAGAATCAGGGCGCGGAGTCGACGCTATCCTTTCTCCAAGCCCTGCTGGAACTGCGGCTGGCTGAGAATATTATTATTAGGTAAAATGAGACTAAAAATCTTAAAAAACTACGTAAATTCAAGCTGTTTTGATTGGAGACTTGACTCGGAAGGCAATCCTAAGCTTCTTGAGGTGAATCCCAATCCGGGCTGGTGCTGGGATGGGCATCTTGCGAAGATGGCAAGTATAGCAGGTATGTCTTATTCAGAAATGCTGAAGGCTATTTTAAAAGCAGGAGAACAACGATTGAACATCCAGATAGATGAAAGGAAAAAGGAACAGATTCATTAAAAAGAAAATATAAGGAATTTTTTTATTGACAGTTTTTTTAGTGTTTTATATACTTCCATAGAAAGTTTAAATTAGGAAACTTTTATGGATATAAAGATTGGCCAAAAAATAAAAAGATTACGCGTAGAAAGCAGACTGACTTTGCAGGAACTTGCTTCCAGGTCAAATCTTACAAAAGGATTTCTTTCACAACTAGAAAGAGATTTAACATCTCCAAGCATTGCAACCTTAACTCAAATATTAGAGGTGTTAGATGAAGATTTATCCTCTTTTTTCAGTAAGGTAGAAAGAAATAAAATCATATACAGTAAGCGTGATAGAATTGCCATCTCAGAAGGGGAAGGGGTTCCGAAAGTTGAAGTCTTGGTTCCAGGGGCTCAAAACAGAAATATGGATGTTGTGTTAGTGGATTTGGATGTCGGGCAAGCAACCTCAGAAGATAAAATTCATGAAGGTGAGGAGTTTGGCTTTGTTATGGCAGGTAAAATTGCTCTTCATCTGGATAAAAGAGTTATGAAAATATTTAGCGGGCAGTGTTTTTATTTCCAGTCAGAGGCAAGTCATTATATAGAAAATGTTGGGAAAAAGAGAGCAAAGCTTCTCTGGGTTTCATCCCCGCCAACTTTTTAGAAAGGAGATATGAAATGGATGCTTTAAGTAAACATATTTTAGGGGAACTTTATGATTGTGATAAGACTTTTTTAAACGATGCTGATATGATAGAGAAAATCATGAATGAAGCGGCTAATGTTTGTGGCGCGACAGTAATTAAAAGCGTATTTCATCTTTTTAATCCTCACGGCGTGAGCGGCGTAGTAGTGATAGCAGAGTCTCATCTTGCAATTCATACATGGCCTGAACATTGTTTTGCATCAGTGGATGTTTTTACATGCGGCAACACAGTAGTTCCGTGGAAAGCATATGAATTCTTGAAGGAGAAGCTAAAAGCTAAGCGTTCTACAGTATTTGAGATGAGAAGAGGGCAGGGAGTAAAAGAGGGGCAGAATAAATGATTATAAAAACTCCAACCTGTTTTTTTCTTGTTTCAGGAGAAGGAGAGGGGAACACTCCTTTAAATGCTTTTGATATGGCATTGCTTAATTCCGGAATAGGAAATACAAATCTTGTTAGAATGAGTAGCATAGTTCCTCCTGCTTGTAAAAAAATAAAACCTGTTAGTCTTCCTTTTGGGGCATTAGTGCCGGTAGCGTATGCATCTATTAGTTCTGATATTCCAGGGGAGATTATTTCTGCAGCAGTTGCCGTGGCAATACCTGAGGATGATTCTAAATCTGGTCTAATAATGGAATATTCAGCCAGAGGCCATAAGGAAGATGTTGAGAAAATTGCAAGAAGAATGTCGGAAGACGGGATGTCTTCCAGAGGAGAAAAAATAAGGAAGCTTACTTCTAAAAGCATGGAGCATAAAGTAAAGAAGATAGGTAATGCGTTTGCTGCAGTTGTCTTATGGGATGCTGGGGAGATATAAATGGAACTATGGTTTACTGAAAAACACACAAAAAATTTAGGAATTACGCTAAAGATAAAAACAGCTTTATTTCATGGCAAAAGTGAATATCAAGTAATTGATGTTCTGGATACGTTTGAATTTGGTCGCATGCTTCTTTTGGACGGGCTTGTTATGATTACTGAACGTGATGAATTTGTTTATCACGAAATGATTACTCATACTCCAATATGTGTTCACCCAAATCCGTCAAATATTCTAGTTATAGGAGGGGGAGATGGTGGAACTATCAGAGAAATTCTGAGGCACTCTGAAGTTAAAAAAGCAGATTTGGTTGAAATAGATAAGATGGTAATAGAAAAAAGCATGGAGTTTTTTCCAAATGTCACTAGCAAGCTTAAAGATCCAAAGGTTAATATTATTGTTAAAGATGGGATAGAGTATATTAAGAAGCATAAAAATGAGTATGACATTGTAATTATAGATTCTACTGATCCCATTGGCCCAGGAGAAGGGTTATTCAGAAGAGAGTTTTATAGATCAGTTTTTGATAGTTTGAAAGAGGATGGTATTATGGTTGCTCAAACTGAATCCCCATTTATTAACGGCAATTTAGTTGCGGATATATTTAAAAACATTAAATCTGTTTTCCCGATAGTCAAGATGTATACGGCTTCCATTCCTACCTATCCGAGTGGATACTGGAGTTTTTCTTTTGGTTCCAAGAAGTATGATCCAATAGAGGATTTTAATCAGAAAAGGGCAGCAGATATTCAGGCTCAGCTAAAGTATTACAACTCTGAAATTCACAAAGCCAGTTTTGCCCTGCCAAACTTTGCGCAAAAATTATGCAGTTAAGCACTAACCAATACATATGCGCTAATAAAAAATATGAAGACGCAGATATAGTAATTTTTGGCGCTCCTTTCGACGGAACATCCTCATATCGCAGCGGTTCGAGATTTGCTCCAGACGCTATAAGGGAAGCATCCAGAAGCATAGAAACTTATAGCCCTTTACAGTTTAAGGATACGGAAGATTTAAGAATTGCTGATATTGGGGATCTGGAACTTCCATTTGGCGAGAAAATACGTGCTCTTAATCAGGTAAAAAAACTAGTTAAAGATATTTTGCGAGACGGGAAAGTTCCTGTAACAATTGGCGGGGAACATTTAATTTCTCTAGCGGTAATAAAAGAATGTTATAAAAAATACAAAAACCTGAATGTAATACAGCTTGATGCGCATACCGATTTGAGAGATCAATATATGGGGGAAAGGTTATCTCATGCTACAGTCATGAGAAGAATATCTGAGCTTATTGGTTTCCAAAATATATGTCAATTTGGAATCAGGTCAGGATTGAAAGAGGAGTTATCTCTTTGTAAAAAACATAATACTATCTATCAATTTAATAAAAAGGATTTTGAAAGGCTCATAAAGGTGGCTGCAAAGAAGCCAGTTTATATAACGTTAGACATAGATGTTTTTGACCCGTCCTTCGTTCCCGGAACAGGCAATCCAGAAGCCGGAGGTATTTGTTTTAACACTGTTATGACATTCTTGGAATACGCAAAAAAGCTGCATATAGTTGGGCTTGATTTGGTTGAACTTTCCCCACATTGTGACCCATCAAATATATCTTCTTTTCTTGCTGCAAAACTATTACGTGAAATGCTTCTTATAATCTAATTACAAAACTACCCGGCATATATTTAAACTTGTATGCGAATGTGTAATGTGATAAAAAAACACAAGTGTTAAGATTAAATGACAAACGGAGGATAAAATGCCAAAACGTGTTTTAGGAGCACAATTGTACACAGTAAGAGATTTCACAAAGACAATTTCTGATATAGCCAAAACATTAAAAAAGATCGCTGAAATAGGCTATACAAGTGTTCAAATATCCGGGTTTGGTCCTGTAAGTCCAAAAGAAGTGGCTAAAATTTGCGATGACAGTGGTCTTATGGTTGCAGCAACACATGTTGGATGGGGACGTTTTCTTAATGAATTGGACGAAGTTATCGCAGAGCATAAAATGTGGAAGTGCAAACATGCAGCGATAGGTGGCTTGACTCAAGAATATAAAAATCTTGATGGCTTAAAAAGATTTATTGAAGAACTTGGGCCTGTTTCTGAAAAACTTTTACAAGAAGGAATAGACTTTTCCTACCATAATCATAATCATGAACTGGTTCGATACGGCAACAAAACATGGTTAGAGATGCTGTACGAACAGGCTTCTCCAGAACAGCTCAAAGCAGAGATTGATGTTTACTGGATTCAGGCTGGTGGCGGGGATCCTGTAGAATGGATAAAAAAATGCAGGGCTCGTCAGCCTTTGATTCATCTTAAAGATATGGCGATTACACAAAATAGAGAGCAGCGTTTTGCAGAAATAGGAGAAGGCAATCTTAATTGGCCCAGCATATTGCAGGCTGCCTCAGAAAGTGGTGTGGAATGGTATCTTGTTGAGCAGGATACATGTTATGATCGCAACCCTTTTGAATCACTTGCTATCAGTTATCGCAATCTAGTAGATATGGGGTTGAACTGATTAAAAATACGAAAGGAATTTTTTAAATGAGCAAAAGGATAAATGTGGGTGTTGTAGGTTTAGGAATGGGGAGAGGACATGTTAATAATTATCTGAAATGCAAAGATGCGAGTTTGATAGCAATTTGCGATATTAATGATGAAAAGCTGCAAAGCTGTAAGAATGAGCTAAATATTCCTTATGCGTTTAAAGATTGCAATAAGATGTTCAAGCTGAAAGAATTGGACGCTGTAAGCATAGCAATACCCAATTTTCTTCATGCGCCGGTTTCCATAGCTGCGCTTAGAGCTGGTAAACATGTTATGTGTGAAAAGCCGCTTGCAATGAATGCAAAGGAAGCGCAGGAAATGGTTGATGTCGCAAGATCAGAAGGTTTGACACTTATGACGCATTTTAATTCCAGGTTTTTCCCAACGTCCCAGTATATTAAAAAGTTTATTGACACAGGGAATCTTGGAGAAATATATTTTGCCAGGACAGGCTGGCATAGAAGGAGAGGCGTTCCATGGAGAACTGCTGGATGGTTTACTGATAAGAAAATGGCAGGAGGCGGACCTCTGATAGATTTGGGAGTGCATAGAATTGATTTGGCAATGTGGTTTATGGGTAATCCGAAACCTGTTTCAGTTTGCGGAGCCACATATACGAAAATTGCACATAAAATTGCTAAGAAAATTGGCAAAAAATATGATGTTGAAGATTTAGCGTCGGCTTATATCAGATTTGAGAATGACGCTACAATGGCTGTAGAAACAAGCTGGGCATCAAATAGCGAAAAACAGGAAGATGGATTTACTCAAGTTTATGGAGATAAGGGTGGAGCTGTGCAAAAGAATATTGGAGATACATATAAATTTGAAGCTAAGATTTTTAAAGAAGAGGCAGGAGAATGTGTTGAAATCATACCTAAGAGCTATAGCCTGCCATGGGGCAATGCGCAGGGACATTTTGTGAAATGTCTGATTGATGGCAAAGAACCTATGGCAACAGGAGAGCAAGGACTGGATATAATGAAAATACTTGACGCAATCTATGAGTCTTCCATGATAAAAAAAGAAGTAATAATAAATAAAAAATAAAAGGAGTCTATTCATGGATATAGGATTTTTAACAGCGTGTTTGCCTAAGTATTCGTTTGATAAAGTTATTGAGTTTGCTCAAGAGGCAGGATTCGAGGCTTTAGAGGTTGCGTGTTGGCCAAGAAAGAACGAGAAAGATTTTGCTAGCAGTACTATTGATGTTGTGAAACTAGATAAGGCTGAAGCTGGTAGAATTAAGAATCTATGTAATGAGAGAAATGTAGAAATTAGTTGCCTGACTTATTGTGCGAATATGCTGGATTCTGATAAAAATTTAAGAGACGAAAAGATTAAACATCTATATAAAGTAATAGAAGCAGCAAGTCTATTAAATGTAGAAATTGTTAGCTGTTTTATAGGCAGAGACAAAAATAGAAAGTTGAAGGAAAATCTTCCTGTATTTGAAGATATCTTTAAGCCAATTGTTAAATTTGCTGACAAAAAAAGAGTTAAAATTGCTGTAGAGAATTGCCCTATGCCAGGTTGGCAATTCGAAGGACTTATTGGACAGATCGGGTTTGCTCCTTTTATGTGGGACGAGATATTTAATCGAGTTCCTGATGCTAATTTTGGTTTAAATTTTGATCCGTCACATCTTCATTGGTTGGGGATAGACTATATAAAGGCTGCTAAGGATTATAAGGATAAAATTTTTCATGTTCATGCAAAAGATACGGAAATTATTTCGGAAAATATTCAGAAAACGGGCATTATTATGCCTCATAGCGGTTGGTGGCGTTACAGAATGCCAGGATTGGGGGAGATAGACTGGAGTTGTTTTATTTCAACATTACAGGAATATAGCTATGATCATGTTCTAAGTATAGAGCATGAGGATCCTGTCTGGTCAGGAAGCGAAGAAAAAATTAAACATGGATTGAAACTCGGACTTAAATATTTGAGACAATTTATATTGCAGAGCTGAATCAGGAGAGAATAATGGGTATCAACAGAAAACTGAGAATGGGCATGGTAGGAGGGGGCAGAGATGCCTTTATTGGAACTGTGCATCGAATGGCTGCTACAATTGACGGCGAGGCAGAGCTTGTAGCAGGAGCTTTTTCAAGAGACCCACAAAAATCGAGACTATCAGGAAAAGACCTCTATTTAGATCCTGACAGAGTTTATGTAAACTATAAAGAGATGGTCAAAAAAGAGAAAAAACTGCCAGAAAAAAAGAGAATAGACTTTGTTACTATTGTTACACCTAATAATACACATTATGAAATAGCAAAGACATTTCTTGAGGCAGGATTCCATGTAGTATGTGACAAGCCCATGACCACAAACCTGAATGAGGCAAAAAAACTAAGCTCCATTGTTAAAAAAACAGGCAATGTATTTGCCTTAACTCATAATTATACAGGTTATCCTATGGTAAAACAGGCACGTCATCTTGTGCAGACAGGAAAATTGGGTTTAATATTAAAGGTAGTGGTAGAATATTCTCAGGGCTGGCTGCTTAGGCCAATTGAAAGGCATGGGCAAAAGCAGGCTCTTTGGAGAACAGATCCTGCACAGACAGGGATCTCATGCTGTATGGGAGATATCGGGACACATGCCGAGAATCTGGCACGCTATATCACCTGTCTTGAAATTGATCAGGTATGTGCAGATATTACAACATTTGTTAAAGGAAGAAAACTGGATGATGACGGCAGTGTTCTTATCCGATACAAGGGTGGTGCAAAAGGGATTCTGTACGCTTCCCAGGTTTCTGCGGGTGAAGAAAATGGACTTGCGATAAGTGTATATGGCAAAAAACTCTCCTTGGAATGGCGACAGGAGGATCCTAATGAATTGATTATTAAGAATCCTTCCGGGCCAAGAGAGATATATCGAAGAGGGAATGATTACTTGTGCAAAGAAGCCAAGAATTTTACACGTATTCCTGCTGGTCATCCTGAGGGTTTTATTGAAGCATTTGCCAATATTTATAGAGAGGTTGTTCGTGCTATATACGATCATATAGATGGAAAGAAAAAAGATAGTTACGACTTTCCTACTGTAAAAGATGGTTTGGTTGGCATGGCGTTTATTGAGACCGTTGTTGCCAGCAGTAAATCAAAACAGAAATGGATTAAGCTGAGAATAGATCCTGATTGATTTTATCACCTCATTGGTCTATTATTACCCAGATGTGAAATAAGGACTGGTAGAATTAAATGATTCGTTATTTATGTTATCTTGTTGCTCAGTTTCTTGCCATTTATCTTTCCAAGAGATGGGCCTATTGTGTGGCAAGGATAGTCAGCAGATTGTATTACTACTTTTCATGGCAGAGCAGGAGAGCTGTTAGAGACAACCTTTCTCATGTTATGAAAGGGAAGTTGACCAAGGAAGAATTTTGCAGGTTAATATGGCTGACCTATTTGAACTTTGGCAAATATCTAGCGGATTTTTTATTTTTCCCTAAAATAGATGCAAATAACATTGATAAAATTGTAAAAATGGAAAACAGACATTACATAGATGAAGCTTTTAGCTATAAGCGAGGAGTAATAGCACTGAGTGCACATCTTGGCAACTGGGAAATAGGAGGGATAGCGCTTTCTTTAAAAGGTTACCCTATAAATGCAATTGTGTTAAGTCATGATAATCTGAAAGTTAACCAATTTTTTATTAGGCAGAGAGAACGAAAAAACATGAGTATAATCCCTGTAGGGTCTGCGTTTAGGAAGGCGCTTCGTGTATTAAGAAAAGGAGAGTCTATAGCTGTTTTGGGAGATAGAGATATATTTAAAAAAGGGATAAAGGTAGATTTATTCGGTAAAGAGGCAATTGTTCCAAAAGGACCGGCAATGATGGCTGTTGAGACAGGAGCGGCTATACTGCCAGTTTTTGCTATCAGACAATCGGATGAGACATATAAACTAATTTTTGAGAAGCCGTTTTTTGCCCAGAATGCATATAATAGAGATGAAAGCATAAGAAAAACAGCTTTACAAATTACAGGGGTTATTGAAAAATACATAGGTCTTTATCCTGAACAATGGTTGCTTTTTCATCACATGTGGGAGGGAGAATAAATTAAACAAATATCAAATATTAAACCCAGAAGCAATATTTGTGTTTTATTGCCATGCTTCAATGAGGAAGAACATATCTGCAATTTGATAAAGGATATTAAAAAAGTAGTTAAGGATGTCATGGTAGTGGATGATGGGTCAACAGATGATACCTCTCAGAGAGCACTGGATGGCGGAGCTATAGTTATAAAGCATGTAAGCAATCAAGGTAAAGGAGCAGCTCTAAGAACAGGTTTTTCCTATATTGAAAGAAAAAGGTTTAGCGCTTTAATAACTATGGATGCAGACAGACAGCACGATTATACAGAACTTCCAAAGTTTATAGAGGAATTTAAGAAGAATAGCGCTGATATAGTTGTAGGTAACAGGATGAGCGACACCAGAAATATGCCATTTGTACGATTGTATACAAATAGAATAACATCCTTTTTTACTTCACTATTCCTTTCTTGCAGGATTAGTGATACTCAGTCCGGTTATAGGCTTATTAGAACAGAGGTATTGAGAAATATTAATCTATTAACAAGTAATTTTGAAACAGAATCTGAAGTATTGATAAAAGCGGGCAGAAAAGGATTTAGAATAAAAGAGATTCCCATAAAAACAGTATATTTACCAAACGCCCGGAGCAAAATAAGGCCGCTAAAAGATACTCTGAAATTCATAAGGCTTATACTATCCAGCATATTTTTAAGATGAGAAAAAACAAGTTTATCCGACCATGGGTTTTAATTCTCACTGGGGCTATAGTTGTACTGTTCGTAGTCATACTAATGCTAAATACAGTGGTGTCTAACATAATGTATTATAAGGTTAGGAGTATATGTGAGAGTACGTTTAACTGTAACATAAAGATGCACAAGCCCCATGTAGATATAATAAAAGGGGAAGTTGTTTTTAAAAACATATTTCTTGATAGATGTATAACAGATAGTAAGCTTCATGCTAGTGTCGAGAATATTTTTATCAAAATAAATATGACTTCAGCAATAAAGAACATTCTTTATCTTTCTAGCCAGCCAACAAAATTTTTTGCAAATATTGATTTCAGTTACAAAAAACATATTAAGACAGATTTGAGGGGAAATGTTGATCTCAGAAGTTCAAAAGGAGATTTCTTTTTGGAAACAAAATGTTCTAATATAGATATAACACATATTGGGCAGTACTATGCCGGTGCTCCTATTTATGTTAAAGAGGGGACAGTAGACATTTCATTAATTGGCACATGTGAAAAAGGCAAACTTGACTTTTCTCAGCATATATTAACAAAAGACTTATCTTTAAGTATAAAAAAGGAGCAGGATTTAGGCAGACAAGTTTTTATTGGGCTTACTTATAGAGACATTATTAATTATGTAAGAGCGAAAAAGGGCAATATTGACCTGAGCTTCATTATAAAGGGAACATTAAAAGAACCTGAGTTAGACTTAAGCCCAATAATAGAGAATATACTTAGTGACATATTAAAGATATCATGAAAGATTATACGGACAAACGGCTTGATATGGTGGACATTCAGCTAACGCGTAGGGGAATCAAAGATAAGCGTGTTCTTGATGCTATGAGCAAGGTGCCAAGACATCTCTTTGTCCCTTCAGAAATCATCTCAATTGCATATACTGATCAGCCGCTTTCTATAGGAGAATCTCAAACTATATCCCAGCCGTATATGGTTGCTTTGATGAGCGAATGTTTGAAGCTTAGTGGTGGAGAAAAAATTTTGGAATTAGGCACAGGCTCAGGATATCAGGCAGCAATCCTGGCAAAATTAGGTTTTTCTGTTTATACAATAGAGAGAATTAGCACATTATCTATAGGTGCGCAGAGAATACTTAAACATTTAGGGTATAAAAACATAAAATTTAAGGTAGGAGATGGAACTCTTGGTTGGCATGAGAATGCTCCCTATGATGGAATAATGGTAACAGCTGGAGCTCCTAAAGTTTCGCAAGTTCTTATAGATCAATTATCAGAGGGGGGTAGAATAGTTATTCCTGTAGGTAATTCCTTTTCTCAAGAACTTGTTGTTGTTTCAAAAATCAATAAAAAAATAAAAACCCAAAATATCTGCGGATGTATGTTTGTTCCCTTGATAGGTAAATATGGATGGAATAGTGAGCAGAGATATTATTAGAAGATTATATAACTGGGTATTGAGCTGGGCTAATTCAAGGTATTCAATTCCAGCGTTATTTACATTAGCTTTTACAGAATCCTCTTGTTTTCCTGTGCCTCCGGATGTTCTATTAATAGCTCTTTGTGTATCAAAGCCAGCAAAAGCCCTACTGTATAGTCTCATAACAACAATCGGTTCTGTATTAGGCGGAATATGCGGATATTTTATAGGTATGAAGATATGGGAGTATACAAGCAATTTCTTTTTTAAATATATTCCTGGATTTACCCCTGAATCTTTTAACTATGTAAAAGATTTATATAACGATAATGCCTTTTTGGCGGTATTTGTCTCAGGTTTCACACCTATTCCATATAAGATTTTTACAATTGCTGCAGGCGTTTGTAAAATTAGTTTTATTGTTTTCATTATATCATCAGTATTAGGAAGAGGGTTAAGATTTTTTATTGTAGGTGGATTGATAAAGATTTTTGGAGAATCTGTTAAAAAATTCATAAATAAATATTTTAATCTTTTAACAATTCTGTTTACTATTCTTTTAATAGCAGGATTTTTGATACTTAAATTTGCAATTAAGAATTAAGAATTTAAAATTGATAATTGCTGCCGAAGGCAGCCTATGCGGGGCGTAGCGCAGCTTGGTAGCGCGCCACGTTCGGGACGTGGAGGTCGGTGGTTCGAATCCACTCGCCCCGACTTTAAGGTTATCTGAGCATAGCGATTTTTTATTTGCATTTTGTAGAAACTTTGGATTATAATAGGGAAAATGGCAAAAACAAGGAGGTGATACAATGGCAAAGAAAGCAGAAGCAAAGCTCTATTCATTGAGAATAGGCAAAAAGGAAGATAACGTATTCAAGGGAAAAGGAGCAAGACAGGCTGCTCTAAAGGCTGCTTCCAGAGGATTGAAAGATAGCGATGGTCTGATCAAGCTCAGAGAACATGGGCAGAAGAAAGATGGCAAATGGAGACTGCATATATTTAAAGGTTCAGTACAGAAGGTTGCTAAACCCGCTAATGCACCTGCCTGGATGCCGGATAAGATTAACAAACCCATGGTAAAGAAACTTCGTGTTGAAAAATTAGACAAAATATAATAGGTTGTTTCTTTCAAAGCAGTAAGAAGCCTGCTGTCCTGGTGATAGCAGGCTTTTCTGTTTGAAGATTGACGTAATAAATAACTAAGGTTTTTAATATGAAATCTAAACGATTTAAGAATAAGTTTATATTGAGATTAGACAAAGGTGAAGAAATTGTTGAAATGTTAAAACAATTTTGTAGGAAGAATGATATAAAACTGGGCACAGTTAGCGGTATTGGAGCAACAAATAAAGCTGTAATTGGACTTTTTAGTGTAGAAACAAAAAAGTATCATTCAAAAGAGCTGGTTGGAAATCATGAGATTACGTCTCTTTATGGAAATATTTCAACAATGAATGGAGAAATATATTTGCATATTCACGTTAATTTATGTAACTCAAAACACAATTCTTTTGGAGGTCATTTGAATTCTGCAATTGTTAGTGCAACCTTTGAAGCTGTTATTGATATAATAGAGGGTGAAATTGACAGAAAATTTAGTGATGAAATAGGGTTAAATCTTTATGAGATTTGATGATTGGAATTTAATCTCATCTGAATGAAACTTTTTGTAGAGCAATTAAACAAACTGTTCAAATTTATTGTTAATCTTGTTTTCCCGGTTTATTGCCTAATATGCAAAAAACAGCTTTCATATCAGACTGATACCTATCTTTGTGATGCATGCAAGAAAAACATAATACCTATTACTGGAAAGGTTTGCAATAAATGTGGTAGGCCTTTTATAAATGGTATTTGTGGAATATGCAGAGAGAAACAGTTTTGTTTCTCAAAAGCACGCGCTAGCGGAATATATGATAGCTCAGTAAAGGAGTGTATACATTTTTTAAAATATAAGAAAAAGACGTATCTCTTAAACGCGTTGTTTGAGGTGTTTTTATTGCCAAATAGTCTTGATTTCCTTAGCTGCGATTTAATTGTTCCTGTACCCCTCCATTGGATACGAGAATATTCCAGAGGATTTAATCAGGCTGAACTAATAGGGGAAAAGATTAGTAAGAAGTTCAATATACCATTGTCAAAAACTAGTTTAAAGAGAACGAAAGCAACTCCTTCACAAACAGGCCTTTCTCTGAAAGAACGTACTAAGAATGTTAAGGGAGCGTTTTCAGTAAGGAATGAACAAAAACTAAATGGAAAAAGGATTTTACTTGTTGATGATGTTATGACAACAGGTGCAACTGTTAATGAATGTTCCAGAGTCTTATTGCAGGCTGGGGCAAGAGAAATTCTTGTATATACCTTAGCAAGAGGGATATAGGGAGTTAAGAGTTAAATCTTGACTTTATATAATGTTTTTTTATAATTGGCTCAGCATTTTGCCCCGTCGTCTAATGGTAGGACGGATGATTCTGGATCATCTGGTCGAGGTTCGAGTCCTTGCGGGGCAACTCTGGCCCCATCGTCTAGTGGACCAGGACACGTGGTTCTCAGCCATGGAACAGGGGTTCAATTCCCCTTGGGGCTACGAAGGTTACAAAAGGGGGGTTATACTGCTACTTCTCTAAAAACTTGCCTATTTTTCTGTATTTTTCGTACCTTTGATTACTAATTTCTTCAGGAGAAAGTTTAGCTAGTTCACTTAAACAGGTTTTTAACGTATTCCTGATATTCTCGGTTACTTCGGATGGATTTCTATGCACTCCGCCAACTGGTTCAGGTATTATTGCGTCAATAACTTTAAATTTTTTCAAATCCGATGCTGTTATGCAAAGCGCTTCTGCAGCTTCAGGAGCTTTAGTTCTGTCTTTCCAGAGGATCGCGCCGCATGCTTCAGGAGTGCATACAAAGTAGACAGCATTCTCCAGCATAAAAACTTTATTTCCTAATCCAATCGCCAGTGCTCCTCCACTACCGCCTTCTCCAGTAATTATAACAATCGTAGGTACTTGAAGATGGGCCATTTCTTTTAAGTTGTGCGCAATTGCCTCTGCCTGTCCTCTTTCTTCTGCTCCAATACCCGGATAGGCACCTGGAGTGTCAATAAAAGAAATGATTGGAATGAAAAATTTTTCAGCTGTTTTCATTAATCTTAACATTTTTCTATAACCCTCAGGATGAGGCATCCCGAAGTTTCTGTTAAGGTTCTCTTTTGTATTTCTGCCTTTCTGGTGACCAATCACCATAACCGTTTTATCTTGAAAGCTAGCCAATCCTCCTATTATTGCCTGGTCATCAGCAAATGATCTATCGCCATGAAGCTCGATAAAATTTTTCATAAGGGCATTAATATAGTCCAGAGTATATGGTCTGTCAGGATGACGGGCAATCTGCATTCTTTGCCATGCTGTAAGATTCTGGTATATTCTTTTTTTCGTTTCAAGTGCCTTTTTCTCAAGTACTTTTATCTCATCTGAAAAATCTATATTTTCTGTAGAAGCAAAGGCTTTTAACTCTTCTATCCTTTTCTCCAGCTCTATGATAGGCTTCTCAAATTCAAGACCATTTGTCGTCATTTTTTGTCTCCCTGTGTCTTAATTATAGTTACAGGTATTCCAATGGGCACAAGGTCAAACAACTCTTCTACGTCCTTATTATACATTCTTATGCAGCCTTCTGTAGATTGTTTTCCGATGCTGGCAGGATCTATTGTTCCGTGTATTCCATATCCTTTCTCAGATATTCCCATCCAACGGGTACCGAGCACATTTTTGGGGCTATCTGCGGGAACTCTAGTGCCTGCGGTATACCAAGGTGGATTTTTAAGCTTATTTACTATTTTAAAATTTCCCAGAGGTGTGCCGTCATGAGTTCCAGTAGCTACTGTGTATGCTTTTACAGGCTTCCCATTGTTTTTCAAGATAAGCTTATTAGACTTTGTATACACCTCAATATAGAAGCCGGATCCGGAAGTTATTTTTAGTCTCTTGCCAGGTCTTATTGCATCATTTTTCAGCTTATTGCTTTTTTTAATCAAATCAATCGTAGTATTAAATTGTTTAGCAATTGAACTGAGAATATCTCCAGCTTTTACCTTGTAAATTACACTATCTTTTGTAGGAATAGGAGAGAAGATGAGCCTTACGTTTATGTCCCCAATCTCTTTGTATGCTGTATTTTTTAATTCATCACTATCAGACTTCAGAGTAACCCTCTCGAGTAGAGAGAGAGCATCTAAGAGTTTACCTTGCAGTTTATAAACGCGAGCTTTGGCATACAGAGCATTAAAAAAGATGTTACTGTTAGGATGTTCGTTTAATATCCTGTCATATAGGGTCTCTGCTTTTTTAAGATCACCTTTTGTCTGTGCCAATTCACCCAGTTCAAGTAGTGTTTCGTCAATATATTCTGAATTTTTGAACTGGTCTGTAATCCTGCCGAGAAGAGTCTCAGTATTTTCCAAATTCCCCATTTTTTTGTTGCATATAGCAAGTCTATAAACAAGTTCTGCCTGTTTTTCTTTGGATGTAAATTTATACTTTTGACTTTTATTTAACAGATCAGCATAAATAGTCGTTGCTTTTTCAAAATCGCCTTTATTATAAAACATGTCTGCTTTTTTATACTGATTAGAAATGTCTTTTTGAAGGAATAGAGAATATGCCTGCCATCCAACGTAAATAGCAATTATTAGGATCATAGTAACTAATATGAATTTCGTATTCTTTTTTTTCATATCTGCCTCCCTTTTTAGAATTTAATTCTACTAAAGTCCAGGATCATTTCCGACACCGTTCTATGCCTTTTATTTGGATTCGTTTCTATTGCCTTCATCACACAATTTTCAATATTTTTTGGTATGCTGGAATCGTAATAAGAGACTAATCTTGGTTGTATATGTATATCAATGTGAGCTCTCATAATTGTGTTTTTATCATTAGCTTGATAGGGAACTTTGCCGGTTAGCATTTCATATATGGTGATTCCATAAGAATATATGTCTGTTCTATTGTCTGTATGTCTTTTTCTTATCTGTTCAGGGGACATGTATGTAGGTGTGCCGTCAATAAAGCGGTTACGTGTGAAGATACTTAACCTGTTGTAACGTGCCAGACCAAAATCTATAATTTTTACTTCATTATTTTCCGAAACCAGAATATTTTCAGGCTTTATATCATGATGGATTATATTATTTTCATGGAGATAATCTAGTCCTTTTCCTATCTGTAAAATGAGATCATATCTCTGAAGTTTTTTAGTTTTTTTATAAAGCAGGAGCCTTTTTAGATCTTCCCCATTAATATATTCCATCACCATATAAGGCATTCCATCTTTTTCCCCAAAATCCATTACTCGAATTATATTTGGGTGATTTAGCTTTTTTAGCATCTTAGTTTCTTGGATGAATCCTTTTATTGCTCTGCGGCTTGTAGCAGATTGCCGGAGCATCTTAATTGCTACTATATCATTTGTTATAGAATCACTTGCTTTGTATATGTGAGCCACTCCACCTGACTTGATAATATTCTGAATTAAATATCTGCCAAACGTTTTTCCTATCATTAACAAATCCACAATTAATTTAAAAATTGATACATCATATCAACCAACATATATAAGTCAATTGAAATCTTAATTCGTTGTATTCGAGACTCCAGTCAGGCTATTCCAGTATTTTCCTAGACTGTTTAACTCAATATCCACGTTTAAATTATCTTTAAGATTATAACTGAAATCAATGTTTTTTCGCATGCAAATTCTGCTCAGTAGGTCCAATATAAACTTTATATCGTTCTGAAGCGTGTTTTGTCCATGAGAAGTGATGTCAGAAGATATTAGATTAAAGGAGAGCTTTATTCTGTCCTGATCAACAACATCAAACTTTATTTTGAGGTTGTTGATTTTATTTAGGTCAGGAGACGTTGCCAAAGAAAATCCAAGATTGCTGGAGTATTTACTCAATAGACGAAGCAATAGATTGTTTTTGTTTTCCAATGTAATATACCCATCAGTTTTATCGTTTAATGTTGCTTGAGTGTTTAGATTGTTAAAGTTTCTTTTTGCATATTCAACAATATTTAGTGCAGAACCAACGACTATATTATCTTCAATAAAAGTATATGCTGACAACTCTCCTCTTTTCTTTCTGTTTTCATTGTAAACAATACCTGTCTTGGTTTTTGCCCCATCTGCACCACCAATGTGTTTACTTAAAAGACCAGATAAAATTGTCTTTCGCAACATTTTGCTGCTTTTTTTGTCTCCAATTTTAAGAGATACTGCTAGATCTCCTATTTTCATAGAGATATCAGAGGCTTCACTTACTATATGCCCTGTAATAAAATATGTGGTTTCTCCTGTGTCGGATATATATATATTGCCCCAGATTTTATCAAAAACAGGAAGAGATATATTCGAAATTTTCAGATCTCTGTTCTGAACGATTCTGCTTTGCACAAAGGATTGTATTATTAAATCAGCAGCTGATTTCAATCCTTTATCGTCATAATCAATTCGCAAGAAAAATCTCAGGCAATTATCCGGTTCTGTTAGCGAACTGGGTTCGTTGCGTTCCAATGCATAAGATATAGCAGAATGATATCCAATTAAGATAACGATAATGAGAATTGGCTTTATGATATATTTAAAAAAAAGGTTCATTATTTATCTAGCTCCATCAAGTATTCATCGTAGTTTTTGTTTCTCTTGTGCGCCTTAATTCGACCTGCGACATGTCCTCCCAATATTGCTCCCAGATATACAGGATAAAATGGGACCATAAACAGATTTGACGTTTCTCCTCCAACATAAGATCCAAAAGCAGGGAAGAGCACTTTATAAGACTCTAGCTCACTGTCTTTCTCTTTTTTGTAGTATGTATATCTTATAGCATCTTTGGTTGCTCTGTATTCAAGTATTTCTGTCCAGATGGGCACCATATACAGGAGGTTGTAGGTCCCCTTTAGCTTTCGCCGTGAAAAATCCTTTGCATGGCCACATTCATGATAGGCAATGGATGATAGATTAGAATATATATTTACTGTGTCTGTATACGAATTGTAAGAATCTCCTCCAAATAAAATACCAGGGTATATCATATAATTAATCCATGCAATTATGCCGAAAGTCCATCTGTATCCTGCGCCTACCCTATAGTTTTTTCTTAATCGTCTGAACTCTCTCATTGGATTATATTGATTAATTCGAATCTTAACGTCCCATAAATTATTAGTTTTTAGGTATTCTTCAATATCATCAATTACTCTCTGAGAAATCCAGTGCTTATCAATATTCCAGTTCCATAAAATTAACTTTGAAGGTAAAGAAAAAACATAATGTCCTAACGTATTTATAATTTTTATTTCTTTTCCTATTTCTATCCGAGGGTATCTTGGGTCAGAGATAGGATCGTTTCTTTTGCCTACATATGGCTTTCCTTTGATATAATGGCCTGGTGGCGTTGCGCAACTTGAGCAAAAGAATATTGAAATAAATACTATAATCAGACATCTTTTCATTTTGCTTTTTTTGCCAATTCCAAATCACTTAGAATATATCACAACAGGCTTCAATCGTCAATTCAGGCAAGGATTTTTTTAATTGAATAAATAACCAACCAAGGATAAACTAATAAATAAAAATGAGTTGAATTAAATGGCAGCAGTTTAAGTAAAGTGATTAGTATGAATCCATTAGTAATTAAAAAACATCCTAATAAAATTCTCAGAGAAAAATGCATGCAGGTAGAAAAGATTACAAATAGAGAGAAAAAACTTTTCGATAAGATGTTTCTTACAATGAAATATTTCTGTGGCATAGGATTAGCTGCGCCTCAAATTGGTATATCTAAAAGATTAATTGTTGCCTGTGTCGAGGAGAGAACTATAAAATTAGCTAACCCCGAGATTATTGATATAAGGGGGTCGGATAATATGGTGGAGGGTTGTTTAAGCATTCCTGATATTACAGTTGATATAAAAAGGCCTTTTGAGGTTGTTGTAAAAGGTTTAAATGAGAAGGGAAAAAACATAGAAATAAAGGCTAAAGGACTTTTAGCAAGGGTCTTGCAGCATGAAATAGACCATTTAAAAGGCAGATTAATTATTGATTACAGAGACAAAATAGATGTGTATAGCGGAAAACTATCAAAGAATTAGAGAAGAAATTCCAGACAACGTAACTATGGTTTTAGCAGGTAAGACAAGGACCAGAGAAGAGATTGAAGAGGTTATAGAGGCTGGCGCTACAGACATTGGGGAAAATTATGTGCAGGAAGCTGAGAAAATGTATGATTCTTTGGGTGAAAAAGCAAAAAAGGTTAGGTGGCACATGATAGGACATTTACAAAAAAATAAGATTAACAAAGCGCTTAGAATTTTTGATGTTATACAAACAGTTGATTCTTTGGAAAAAGCAGCAGCTATTGATAAAAGAGCACAAGGAATAGGGAAAACAGTTTCCGTATATTTAGAAATAAACATTGGCAGCGAAATGACAAAAGCGGGTATAAAACCGGAATATGAAGTTATTGAAAATTTAGTTAGAGAAATTTCAAAACTTGAACATTTAAGTTTTGAAGGTCTGATGACAATGGGGCCTCGGTTTGGAAATCCCGAAGATTCGAGACCTTATTTCAGGAAAGCAAAGGATATTTTTGAAAGGATAAAAGCGCTTAACTTAACAGGAGTTAAGATGGAGACATTATCTATGGGAATGTCAAATTCTTACAAAGTAGCAATCAAAGAAGGAAGTAATCTGGTTAGATTAGGAACGGTTGTCTTTGGGGAGAGAAATAATGCCTACTTATGAGTATGAGTGTTTAAAGTGCGATCATGAATTTGAGAAGTTTCAAAACATGAGTGATGAACCAGTTAAGAAATGTCCGAAATGCAAAGGGAATGTCAGAAGACTAATAGGTGCCGGAGCAGGAATTATATCCAAAGGGTCCTCACAGGATATACCATGTTGCGAAATGGGTGATACCTGTGCTAATGCCAGATATTGTGGAGGATGCAAAACCTGATATGTTAAGACAAATTTCTAAGGAATTAAAAAGGCATGTTCCATTTACTATGCTTGGAGCTGTTACAGGCATTATCATCATGGTTGTACTAGTTTTTTCTCATGCTTCCAAGGAGGCTTCTAATGCAATTTTTTACACTCTGCATCCTCTTCACATCGTCTTGAGCGCGCTTGCAACAATATCTATGTATAAATTGCATGGAAAAGGCAAGCTCTGGGTGGCAATTCTTATTGGTTATACAGGCTCCATTGGAATAGCTACATTAAGTGATGCTATAATCCCTTACCTTGGGGGAGGTTTGCTTAATGTTCCAATGGAATTTCATGCGCCATTTATAGAAACTGCAAAGATGCCGTTTATTGGAATAGCAAAATGGAAGATTGTGAACTTTGCGGCAGTACTTGGAATTGCAATCGGTTATTTGAAACCTAAAACTAAATTTCCACATTTTGGGCATGTTTTATTAAGTACATGGGCATCCTTATTTGGTTTCACAGCGTTCGGCATAGCAAATTGGATTCCTTTAATTCCTTTTGTTTTTCTGTTTTTATTTCTTGCTGTCTGGCTGCCATGTTGTGTAAGTGATATTATATTCCCTCTTTTATTTGTGAAGGAGAATAAGTAAAAGGATAACTGTGATAAAATCAGAGAAAGATATTCCTGTATCTATATACGATGTAATTATTATAGGAGCTGGGCCGTCTGGCTTGACAGCAGCGATATATGCTTCAAGAGCAAGGTTGAAAACTCTATTGCTTGAGGGTCTTTCTGTGTCCAGTCAAGCTCTTGTGACTGATAAGATAGAAAATTATCCGGGATTTCCCGAAGGAATCAACGGATTTGATCTGATAGATAAGTTCAAAAAGCAGGCAAAACTCTTCGGCACAGAATTTGTGGCAGAAGATGTAAGTAGTATTCAGCTTTCTGAACGTCAGAATGTTAATAATATCTGGCAGGTTGAGGTAAAGGACAAAACATATCATTCACTATCAGTGATTATCGCTTCCGGTGCCCGGTTCAGAATATTGGGGATAGAGGGAGAGAAGAGGTTGCTTGGAAGGGGAGTGTCCTATTGCGCTGTGTGTGATGGAGCATTCTTCAAAGACAAGGATGTTATTGTTGTCGGAGGAGGTGATGCGGCAGCAGCAGAAGCATTATTCTTAACCAGATTTGCCAAAAAAATTACCATGGTACACAGAAGAGATAGATTAAGGGCGGCAAAAATTCTGCAGGAAAGGATATTTTCAAATAAGAAGATAAGCATAGTCTGGAATTCAGTCATAAATGAGATTCTAGGCGAGACTAAGGTTCGGGGAGTTAGTCTAACAGATCTCAAAACAAAGAAAGAGACAGATATTTCCTGCGATGGTGTGTTTATCTTTGTTGGACTTGTACCAAATACAAATTTTGTCAAAGACATAATTAAGCTGGATGAAAATGGGTATGTTATTGCTGATAGCAGGATGAGAACATCACGCGATGGAATATTTGCATGCGGCGATTGCCGGCAAACCATCTTGCGGCAAGTAGTAACTGCCTGTGGAGATGGCGCATTTGCCGCGTTTTCAGCCCAGCAGTATGTGGAGGACTTGAAAGGTACTGCATACAAATGAGTTCAATAAAAGCTACTTTTAAGCCGGGTGACCGTTCGGTTTATGTACTGTCAGGCACTTCAATATTGGAAGCTGCAGGCAGAGCAGGCATTATTATTACTTCTCCATGCGGAGGACAGGGAACATGTGGTAAATGCAGGATTCAGGTCATTGAAGGCAACATTCTCCCAACCACTATAGAAAAAAGGTTATTATCCAAAGAAGATCTATTAAGCGGCGTGAGGCTTGCATGTCAGAGTAAAATAACATCAACCTGTATTATCGATATTCCTCAGACTTCCATGGAATCCGCTCAGCAGATTCTTACAAAAGGCATACAGAACAAAAAGGAAATTAAGCCAAGCGTTTGGAAAAAATATGTAGAGTTACAAAAGCCAACGCTTGCCAGTCCACAAGCAAATCTCAATCTAATAAGGGAAGCCACTAATACAGATTTTCATGCAGATATATATGTTATTCGCAACCTTTCAGTAATCTTGAGTGAGTCAGATTATAAGGTTACTTGTGTCTTTTCTGATGGAGAATTAATAAGCGTTGAAAAAGGAGATACAACGGGAACGGATTATGGAGTGGCATTTGATATTGGTACAACAACACTTGTAGGTACACTTCTTGACCTCAATACAGGAGAGGAACTTGCACTTGTCTCAAGAACAAATCCACAGGTAATTTATGGAGATGATGTTATCTCTCGGATAAACTTTACAATAACAGATAAGGACGGCTTGGATAAGCTTTTTTACAAAATAAGCAGAGAAATGCAGAATATGATTCTGCAATTATCAAATGAGGCAGGAATAAATATTCACAACATATACAAGGTTGCAATTGCAGGTAATTCTACAATGCAACACATCTGTCTAAGGGTTACACCAAAAAGTCTTGCTAAAATTCCGTTTAATCTAGTGATTAGAGAACCTGTAGAAGTTAAAGCAAAGAAAATAGGCATTGATATAAACCCAGATGCTCTTGTATATGTTTTACCCAGCATTGCAGGTTTTGTTGGAGGAGACACAGTTGCATGTGTACTGGCAACACAATTACATAAAAAAAGCGATATTAAATTAATTATAGATATAGGTACAAATGGAGAAATAGTACTTGGCAATAATAAGAAAATAATCGCTGCTTCTACAGCTGCAGGACCTGCATTTGAAGGAGCGCGCATATCTCAGGGGATGAGAGCAACTATTGGTGCAATAGAAAAGGTAATTATCAATGAGGACGTTGAATACAATGTTATTGGAAATGTAGCACCTTTTGGGATATGTGGGACTGGACTAATTGACGGAGTAGCAGAATTGTTAAAGGCAGGAGTAGTTGATGAGACTGGCAGGATAGTTTCCCAATCTGAATACAAAGGCAATGAGAATATCCGAAGACGAATCATAGAAACTGAAAAAGGGAATGATTTTTTGCTTGTTGACGGACATGCTGCCAGAAGTAAGCGTCCTATTTTTATCTCACAAAAAGATGTGCGCGAACTTCAGCTCGCAAAGGCAGCTATTGCAGCAGGAATAAGAATACTGCAGAAGGAATTGAATGTTACAGATAAAGATATCTCTGAAGTATATCTTGCGGGAGCATTCGGTAATTTTATTCGCCGCACAAATGCAAAGAGAATAGGTTTAATCCCAAACATTCCTTCAGAGAAGATTGCTTTTGTTGGAAATGCGTCATCTTCCGGAGCAAAACTTGTTCTATTATCCTATGATATGGAAAAAGAAGCGGAACATATTTCTACACAGACTCATTATATAGAGCTGTCTGCCAGAAGCGATTTTAATGAAAACTTTATGAACGAGATGGTGTTTCCCCTTATCTGTCAAGAAAAGGGGCTAGGAGATGAGTTAAAAGAAAGGAGAGCAAAGTGGAAATCAAAGTAAATGACACAAATTTTAGGCAGGAGGTATTAGAATCAGATATTCCTGTCCTTGTGGACTTTTGGGCAGAGTGGTGCGGCCCCTGCCGTATGGTTGCTCCGGCAGTTAAGGAGATAGCTGAAGAGTATAATGGTAAGTTAAAAGTCTGCAAAGTAAATGTTGATGAAGCTCCAGGAACGTCTTCAGAATACGGCATCATGAGCATACCTACTTTAGCTATTTTTAAAGATGGTGCTGTAGTGGACAAGGTTATAGGCGTAGCTTCTAAGACGGAACTTGTTTCTAAAATTACGCCTTATGTTTAATACTTCTGTTTTTGGACCTGTCCCTTCAAGAAGATTGGGATTTTCTCTGGGAGTAGATCTGGTTCCTTTCAAGGTATGCAGTCTTGATTGTATCTATTGCCAGATTGGGAAGACAACATGCAAAACAGTTGCAAGAAAAGAATATGTATCCTGTGATAAGATCCTGTCTGAATTAGAAAAAGTATTAATAAGTTCAAAAACCATTGATTATATTACCTTATCTGGCAGTGGGGAGCCTACTCTCAACTCAAAGATAGGCGAAATTATAAGAGAAATAAAGAAGATGACCGCTATCCCTGTAGCAGTTCTTACTAATGCTACATTGCTTAGTGATGATGCATTAAAAAAAGACCTGTTGCTTGCAGATTTGGTGGTGCCTTCTCTTGATGGAGCTACACAAGGTGTATTTGAAAAAGTAAATAGGCCCTGTGCATCTTTAAAAATAGAAAAGATAATCAGAGGAATGATTGATTTTAGTAAAGTGTATAAGGGGAAAATATGGCTTGAAATAATGCTTGTTAAAGGCATAAATGATACCGAGTTTGAACTAAATGCTTTAAAAGTCGCAGTAGATAAAATTAAGCCTGATAAAATTCAGCTAAATACTCCTGTTCGGCCTCCATCTGAAGAATGGGTAAAGACATTAAGTGCTTCAAGACTTATCAAAATAAAGAAATTTTTTGGGAATAAGTGTGAGATTATCGCCAAGTTTACGAGAAAGAGACATAAGGCATATCTCAAGGATGTAGAAGAAGAAATTCTTACTCTAATCAGTCGTCGTCCTGTAACGTGTAAAGACATGTCTTCCTCCTTAGGATTGCATATTAATGAAGTTGTAAAATATGTAGAGGATTTGGAAAAGCAGAAAAAAATAAGCTCAAAAATCTATCAAGGGAAGAGATATTTTCGAAAATGAATCTGGTAATAAAGGGATTTATTCAAACCTCGCTTCTTGACTGGGATGGGAAAATCGTCTCCACACTTTACACGCCACACTGCAATTTTCGATGTCCTTACTGTCAAAATGCAGGGCTTATTATCAATCCCCAGAAGTTAGAAACCATTTCTTTTAAAGTAATTAAGGAGTATTTGCTAAAAAACAATAGATGGATTGATGGAATATGTTTAACGGGCGGCGAGCCATGTATGTATAAAGATTTGCCGAAATTTATTCAGAAAATACGAGAACTTGATGTGATGGTGAAGCTTGACACTAACGGGGGATTTCCTGATATGCTCGCAGAGGTAATTAAGAGAAAATTAGTGAATTACATAGCTATGGATATAAAGGCGGCTCTGGATTTCACGTCATATTCCAAATCTACTGGTATCAAGAATCCCTTGATTTTGGAGAAGGTTAAGGATAGTATTAGATTAATAATGGAATCTGATATTGATTATGAGTTCAGGACTACTGTAGCGCCAACTTTACATGAAGAAGAAGATATATTGAGAATAGCTGAATTTATCAAAGGGGCAAGAAAATATGCTATGCAGAATTTTTCAGCTCAAGGGGAGATATTAGACCCAAAATTTAAGAAAATTAAACCTTATCCAATAGAAAAACTGCATAAGATCCAGAAACTAGTTTCTCCTTACGTGGAGGAATGTGTGGTGAGAGGAAGTTAAAAATATGAATAAAATAGCAGTATATCCAGGTACTTTTGATCCCGTAACTCACGGACACGTTGACCTTATCAAAAGAGGTATTAAAACATTTGATAAATTAATTGTTGCAGTTTCGCATAATCCTGACAAAAATCCCCTTTTTACAGTTTCTGAAAGAGTGGACATGTTAAGGGAAATCACAAAAGATATGAAGAATGTAGAAGTTGATGATTTTGGAGGGCTTCTTGTTGATTATGTACGCATTAAAGGGACAAATGTTGTTTTAAGAGGCATTCGTGCCTTTTCTGATTTCGAGTATGAATTTCAGATGGCTTTGATTAATCGAAAACTATCTCTAGAAATAGAGACAATATTTATGATGCCAAATGAGTCCTTTTCCTATGTTAGTTCCAAGATAATAAAGCAAATTGCATCTATGAAGGGAGATGTCTCCAAATTTGTTCCAGAAGTTGTAGAAGAATATCTGAAGAAGAAATTAAATTCCTAACCCATTGCTGGGTAGGCGGGTTATAATATCTTTCAGAGTTAACTTATCAAGAGTCTCCATTTCAGCTTTCCTTGCATCAGAAAGAATATCTTTTAGATATCTAGTAGTGTTATCCTCTGTAATTTTAGGTATGTTTTCTCCATATTCCCTAAATACATCCAAAACTTTTCCGGCGGTAATTGCTTCTATAGAGAATGAGGGTTGATATGAAGACTCTCTGCCGCTAACCTCGTTAATCAACCCGCCTTCCGCAAGCTGGAAAAGGATCTGATTTACAAGTCTTATTGATACATCAAGCTTTTTGGAGAGTTGAGCAGCTGTTAGTGGTTGTTTCGCTTTATAAAAGTTACTGGCTATACTTATCATAATTCTTAGTCCAAGAAGTTCTTTGCATTTTGGACTTATAGATAATGATTTTCCTTCTCTTGTGTATGTTCTCACATTTTGATGCGCAAAGGATATTTCTGCACCAAATAGGACTATCAGCCAGCTAATGTAAAGCCAGATAAGAAAAACCGGAATAGAGGCAAATGTCCCATAGATTGCGCTATACCTTGAAACACCTATCTGAAAGTGAATGTGTCCCCATTGAGCAAACTGCCACAGAGTTCCTCCAATAATCCCTGCTGTTAAGGCAGATGGGAATTTCACTTTTGTATTAGGCATAAACATGTAGATAAAGGTAAACAGCAGCCACATAGATAAATATGGAGTCATTCTTAACAGTTGATGCATGAGAACTCCGATGAATTCCATACCTAGTATTTTGTTGACCAGACTACTATTTGATAGAAAGGCATTTACGCCTGTTGTACAAAGCGCGAGAATCGGACAGATTAAAATTACGCTCAGATAGTCAGTAAATTTTCTGAATATATTTCTGGATTTTTTAATTCCCCAGATATCGTTAAAGGATCTCTCAATGGTTCCCAATACAATAATTAGTGTCCATATTAAAAAGCCGAGTCCTACTATACCCAGAGTTTTTAGACTAGTTTTACTGGCAAGATCAATAATTTTTGTTACAATTTCTTGTGTTACTGCAGCCTTCTCAAGCACTATACTTTTCACTGCATCAAATGCGCCAAAAGCTTTTGATATAGAAAAGATAAAGGCTAAAAAAGGAATTATAGTCAGGAGTGTTACATAAGTTAGTCCAAAAGCTCTTAACTGACATTTATCTGTAATAAATCCTCTTGCAACCATATATCCCATTTTTAGAATATTGTATGCCCGTTTTTTAAGATAGGACAGGCCTGAGAGCTCTCTCTCCCACAGATCCTTTAAAATAAAGTTTGTTATTCTTTTTATTATGTTCATAACTCTACTATCTACTTATTAATATATGTTATTATAACAAGTTGTGCAATAATTTGTTATAGTATAGTAGCTTTTTTTTAAATTGAATGGGAGAAGCAAGGATGAATCCTCTTTATCCTATGAAGAAGGAAAAGGAATTAGTCGCCAGGATTAAACTTGGTGATAGAACTGGAGCAAAAACCATTCTTAATAAACTGGTTGGAGAGATACTTTTTGCAAATTCAGGGAAAGGAGATGTGCGTAAAGCACGAATTCTGGAGCTTATTGTTGTAATTTCAAGAGCTGCGGTTGAAGCTGGAGCTAATATGGAGAAGTTATTGGGGCTTAATTATACGTATATAGGTGAATTATCTGAAATAAATGAAGAAGAAGCATTGTATAAATGGATGATAAAGGTGTTCACTTCCTTCATGGAGGAAGTGTCCAGATCAAGCAATAAAAAGAATATGGCGATTGTAGAACGCGCAATGAAATGCATGAGAACTAATTACAATAAGAATCTGACATTAAGCAAGATAGCAAAGGCAGCGTGTGTTAATAACTATTATCTAAGTCATCTTTTTAAGAAAGAACTGGGTATGACTGTTGTTGACTATCTTACTAAGGTTAGGATTGAAGAGGCAAAGAGACTCTTGCTGAATGATAAAATGAGTATTATTGAAATTGCCCTGGAAGTTGGATATGAAGACCAGAGTTATTTTAGTAAGGTATTCAAGAGGAATGAGCATATGACCCCAATGGTCTATCGTAAGAGAAATCTGATGTAAAAAAACAATATATTCCTAAAAAAGGCAATATATGTCGAGACTTAATCAGTGTTATATGTATAATTCCTAAAATACAATAAAAACTTTTGAAAGGAGAACTGGTTATGGCGGATTTACAGGCAATAGCAGACAGCTTAATTAAAGGACAGGCGCAAGCGGTTTCAGATTTGGTTAAAAAGGCTGTGGATGAAGGTGTTGGCCCTGAAGAAATTCTAACTAAAGGTCTCATTGCAGGTATGAATATAATAGGGGCAAGATTTAAGAAGAACGAGGTCTATGTTCCAGAGGTTCTTATAGCTGCCAGAGCAATGCATGCAGGGATGACTATTTTGGAACCACTGCTTGCAGAAGCTGGAGTAAAGCCACTTGGTAAGATAGCAGTAGGAACTGTTAAAGGCGACCTTCACGATATTGGCAAGAATCTGGTAGCTATGATGCTTAAAGGAGCAGGGTTCAATGTGGAAGACCTTGGTGTTGATTGCGATGCTCAAAAATTTATTGATGCTGCAAAGGGTGGAGCACAGGTAATAGCTATGTCAGCGCTACTAACAACAACAATGCCTTCAATGAAGACTGTGATAGATACTCTGAAATCCGCAGGAGTTAATGTTAAAACAATGATTGGAGGAGCGCCTATTACACAGGGATATGCTGATGAGATTAAGGCAGACGGCTACGCTCCGGACGCCGCCTCAGCAGTTGATACGGCAAAGGAGCTTATAGCAGCGATTAGCTAGAAGGTATTTCAACAACCTTTTCTTTTGATTTTGTACCTTTGATTATTCTGATATAGTTTTTCTTTATTTTAAAATGTTCTGCTAACACTTTAATCAGAGCTTTATTTGCCTTGCCGTCTATTGCTGGAGCGCTTATGTGTACCTTAAGTTTTCCCTGCTCTTCAGAAACATTATTCTTCTTAGCATTTGGAATTACTCTTATATTTAGCTCTTTCATTTTGTTCATTTTTTTAATATTATCTTTCTACCTTCTCCAATTCTTTTTGTTTCTTTCCGGTTAAATCCATCTTGTAAAACTCGTCACTTTTCAGCAGTGCCATATAAAACTCGGAAGTATAATCGACATCAATCCTTGCATTTTGCAGATGGCACTCAAGTAAGTGTCCTCCTGCCTTTCTATCTTCAGTAATAAAATGGAGATGATAACCTGGAACATTTATTCCTTCCACATAACTGGGGCACCAAAAACCCACTATTGTACCTTTAACATTATTAAACTCAAATGTTGATTGGTTTTTTACCACTTCAACAAGTAGAGGATATGGTTTATTTTGCCTGGGGACACTTCTGGTCTTGATATACTTGAAAGCGCCCTCTATTTTAACTGCATAAAAAATATTTTCCGTTGGCAACAATTTGTCTAAATGTTGTTCCAATTGCCCATAATTCTCTGCCTTGTCTAACAATGCTGATTTATCAGGTTCAAAGAAAGTTACCACAGCAAATGGTGTCTTCATTGAATCATCAACAAGATAGGCTCTTCCATCTGCTTTTACCTGATAGAATTTGTCTTCCAATCCAATCATTTCTCCATCAAGGCCATTGAAAGTGCCTATTCCAAAGTCACCACGATGCTTCAACTTTTCATAGGTCATCTCTCCATCGTAGCCCCCTTCTAAAAGAACATTAATCGTTGATGTTTGGAATAGAACGTCCCTGTTTTTTTGAAAATGCAAACATCCATTCATAACTATGACCAAAAATACTGTCACTGATAAATAACGAATAATTCTCATAGTTTTTCCCTCCTAAATATTTAGTTTTTCGTCTAACGCATTATAAAAACTACTTGCAGTATAGCAAAATTGAGTTATCATGCAACAAATGAATAAGAAAATGGAAATTCGAAATATTGCTATTATCGCCCATGTTGATCATGGAAAAACAACTTTGGTAGATTTTTTACTGAAGGCAGGAGGAGCGTTTAACGCTCATGAAACAGTTGGTGAACGTGTGATGGACAGTAATGATCAGGAAAGAGAGCGTGGAATTACGATTTATGCCAAAAATGCAGCAATTCATTATAAAGGGACGAAGATTAACATTGTGGACACACCAGGTCATGCTGATTTTGGATCAGAAGTAGAACGTGTTTTGCGGACAGTGGATGCGACCGTTCTTTTGGTGGATGCCTGTGAGGGACCTATGCCGCAGACTAAGTTTGTTCTTTCTAAGTCATTAGGTCTTGGTTTACCTGTTCTTGTTGTGATAAATAAAATCGATAGGCCCGCTGCAAGGCCGGATAGGGTGGTTGATTTAACCTTTGATTTATTTGGCAGCCTTGGAGCATCTGATAAACAAATGGATTTTCCTTATATGTATACAATTGCCCGTAAGGGAATTGCTATTCGAAATTTAAAGGACGAACATAAAGATATTACTCCTCTTCTGGATTTTATTCTGGAGAATGTTCCGGCTGCGAAGGCAGATACCGAAAAAGATTTTAGAATGCAGCCAGCCACCCTGGCTTACGATAACTTTTTAGGCAGAATAGCGGTTGGCCGTGTTTATGAGGGTAAGGTTAAATCAGGTCAAATGGTGACTGTACTGAATTCTGATGGCGAAAGTCGTTCAGCACGATTAACTAAGCTTTTTACATTTCAGGGGCTGAAGAAAGTTGAGGTTTCAGAGGTAGAAGCTGGGGACATTGTTGCCATTGCAGGTATTTCAGATATTTATGTAGGGGAAACTATTACAAATAACCCTGATGTTGAGCCGCTTCCTGCTATTCGGGTTGATCCACCTGCGCTTGCAATGGATTTCATGGTTAATACTTCTCCTTTTGCAGGGCGGGAGGGGAAAATATTAACAAGCCGCAATATTCGGGAACGTCTTTTAAAAGAGCTGGAGACCAATGTTGGATTGTCTGTTGAAATGACTAATAATACGGATACGTTCAAGGTTTATGGTCGTGGAGAAATGCACCTTTCGGTTTTAATTGAAAGTATGCGTCGGGAAGGTTTTGAGCTTCAGGTTTCTCAACCGCAGGTAGTGTTACAGGAAATTGATGGCGTTTCTTCTGAGCCGATTGAGTCGGTAGTAGTGAATGTACCAAAAAATATGGCTGGAAAAATCATTGAGATATTATCCTCTCGAAAAGGGATGATGAAAAATATGTCGAATGAAACTGGTAATACGATCATGGAATTTGAAATTCCGACACGAGGACTGCTCGGCTTCCGTTCAACCTTTGTTACTTTAACCAGAGGAGAGGGGACTTTATATCACGCTTTTAGTCATTTTGCTCCTCATTGCGGAAAGATTGAAAAGCGTACGGTTGGATCACTGATTTCGGGGGCGACCGGAACAGCGACTGCTTATGCATTATGGAATCTTCAAGAGCGTGGCCCTATCTTTATTCATCCGGTAACAGAGGTGTACGAAGGTATGATTATTGGAGAGCATAATCAGGGGACTGATTTAGCGGTCAATCCTGTTAAGGGTAAAAGCCTTACAAATGTTCGCGCTTCTGGTGCTGATGATGCGATTAACCTGACTCCACCGGTAGAAGTTGAGCTTGAAAAGGCTCTTGAATATATTGCTGATGATGAATATGTGGAGGTGACTCCTAAGAACATCCGCTTGCGTAAGAAGTATTTAACAGAGAACGATAGAAGACGCCACAGAAGAGCATCCTCATCTCGAAAGAAAGTTAAGTAAGAATCTCAGGTTCCTAATCTAGTAGGATCAATCATATATAATGTCAAGAACGTTTCTATTGCCTTTACAGTTTCTTCTTTGACATTAGATGGGCTGGAAGCTATCCAAACAGTAAAGTTATAAAGTTCTTGAGTATCAACCTTCAGCCATTTTTTATTTTTGTGAAGAAAAACAAACAGTGTCGTCATAGCAATTCTTTTATTTCCATTCTGGAATGGATGATTTTTAATCATGAGATAAAAAAGAATGCTTGCTTTTGATATAAGCGTTGGATAAAAGGACTTCTTTGAGAAACTTTGAAATGGAGTAGCCAGGCAACTTTCTAAAGCATTAGGAAAACGTGTGGAAAAATCAGGTATTGGTTCATTAAACGACATCATTTCTTTTGCCACTCTAAAAGCAATATATTCTACTTCTTTTACAGTAATTGTCTGCATTATTCTCTACCCAGAAGTTTGAGAACCTCTCCGTATTCTTTAACCGTCTTTTTTACAGCTTTATCAATCTCTGCTTTGGCTTCCGGGCTTAAGGCAGTTCCTAATATATTAGCAACGTATTTCCTTGGTATAGCGTAATTTCTTCCAATTTTCACGGCTTTTATCTGGCCTTTTTTGACCTTTGTATAAACCGCAATACGTGTTATGCCTAAAATTTCAGCTAACTGAGGAATGGTAATATATTCACTTTGTTTCATAGCAATCGTCCTTTTAGCTTTTATGTTAACAGAAACTATTTTGATTAACCTATGTTAACCATACGTATGCAGGTTAACATAGAGGTTGTGAGAAGTCAATAGGGGATTCGCCACAGAAGAGCATCCTCATCTCGAAAGAAAGTTAAGTAATCTATTAATTAGTTCTTGGCTTCCCGTCGAAAATCTATAATTCCTTATCCTCATTAGAAAAATATTTTTTGAATTGCGTATGACGTTCCGTCCGGGCTTAACGAGGTCGACAAATATTTAGTCTTTTTTTAATACAGCAATTGTATACATGCAATAATTAGCACCACCCGATTGCACATACCATTCTTCTGCAAGCATTTTACTTGGCGAGCATCCATAGAAATTAATAGTACCATTTGAAAAAGATTTTCGATACAGACCAAAATAGCCTTTTAGATTATCTGATCTTGAATCCTGTCTTGTAACATTATATCTCGTTCTTTCATATTGACTAAGCCATTCGGGTAGTATAGGAAATTTATCTGCGTATAATATGTATACCTCAACAGGACAGTCAACTTCAAATGATACACAAATTTCTTTTTCATTTATTAATTTATCATTACCATGTGTTTTTATATGAGTACATCCATTTAATTCTTTTGGAATATAGTTAAACTGATACTGTCTGTCCATATATTGATATTCTCCAAGTATCAATTTATTTATACCATATTTTTTCCCACTCGATGATGCTAAATTATTAATTTTTAATTCTGCATTAGCCATTCTTACTTTCTCCTAATATTTATTTTAAGTTGATTTAGTATAATGAGATTTACTTTATTTGTTTTTTTAAATATTCAAATACTTTAAAAATCAAAACACAGCTTGACCCATGGGTTATTTTGCTTTCCATGACCATTTTTACAGCATATTACAAAAACACATATAAGCTATTTATAGTGTAGCAAAATTAGGTTATTATACAATGGATGAATAAGAAATTTGCAAATGTTGTATTTCCAATAGCAGTTGATAAGGAATTTCAGTATGAGATACCTGAGAGCATTGGATATAGGATTGAGGTCGGGATGCGGGTATCCGTGCCCTTTGGCAGGCGTAAGAGCATTGGATATGTTGTAAGCATTACGGATAAAGCTGTTTATAAGAATCTAAAAGCTATAAGCAGATTGCTGGATAATTTTCCAGTGTTTGATGAAAAGATGCTTGAGTTCACAAAGTGGATAAGCAGGTATTATTTCTGCAGTTGGGGAATGGTGCTTGAGACAGCCTTGCCGCCGGGCATGAAAAAAGAAGTCATCTCACGCAAAAAGCAGAGAATTGTATCTGTAGCAAAACCTCAAAAGACAATCTGTTCTGACATTGATTCCAAAAAGATAAAATCCGCTAAACAGATAAAAGTTCTGAAGATATTATTATCTGCTAAAGGGCTTTGTATGGAATGTAAGGCGTTATGTAATATCGCAGGTGTGACAGAAGCTGTTGTGAAATCATTGAAGAAGAATGAATATGTAGGTGTAAGTCATAAGATTTTTTACAGAGACCCGTTTGCTAAAGAGACTGTTATGAACACTCAACACCTTTCTCTAACCAGTGAGCAAGGTAGAGTTTTTAACAAGGTAATAAATTCTATTAAAAAAGGTGGGTTCAATACCTTTTTGCTGCATGGTATTACAGGCAGTGGAAAAACAGAGATTTATCTTCAGGCAATTGATTTCTGCATAAAAAACAAAAAACAGGCAATCGTACTTGTTCCTGAAATATCTTTAGCTTCACAAATCATTCAAATATTCAAATCACGCTTTGGAGACAGAGTTGCCATATTACACAGCCGCTTATCCAAAGGGGAGAGATATGATGAATGGGAGAAAATCAAAAGGGGAAAAGTAGATATTGTTGTCGGTGCAAGGTCAGCCATATTTGCGCCGTTTGCCAATCCCGGGCTGATAATAGTGGATGAATCACATGAGCCTGCATATAAACAGGGAGAGGCGCCCAGATATAATGGCAGGGATGTGGCTATAATGCGCGGAAAACTCGCTAATATAACGGTTTTGCTTGGAACAGCCACTCCTTCCCTTGAGACATATTATAATATAGAGGCAGGGAAGTATGAACTTATTGAGTTGAAAGAGCGGATAGATAAAAGAAAGCTGCCTGATGTCAGGATTGTTGATATGCAGGATCGCAATGTGAAGATTCCTGAGTCTCAGGTTTTCTCAAAGCCACTGCTACTGGCTATCAAGGATAAACTTTCAAAGAAAGAGCAAATAATATTGTTTTTAAATAGGCGGGGTTTTTCAACATACATTATGTGCTATAAATGCGGCTATGTTGCAAGATGTCCGGAATGTAACGTGTCGCTGGTTTATCATTCACAACAGGACAAAGTGAGATGCCATTATTGCAATTTTGAGGATAAACCTCCAAATATATGTCCTGAGTGCCAGGCCTTCTATGTAAAATACAGTGGTTATGGAACAGAGAAGGTAGAGGAAGAAATATCAAACTTATTTCCTCATGCGAAATATCAGAGAATGGATACGGATACTACAACTAGAAAGAATTCTCATCAGGGAATATTAAGGGGATTCAAGCATCATGAATTTGATATACTTATAGGAACGCAGATGATAGCAAAAGGACTGGATTTTCCAAAAGTTACATTGGTAGGTGTTATTTCTGCCGATACAAGTCTTTTTTTCCCGGACTTCCGCTCAGGAGAAAGAACATTCCAGCTTTTAACACAGATTGCAGGCCGTTCAGGCAGAGGGCCCGTCCCAGGCGAGGTTATTATTCAAACTTATAATCCAAATCATTTTAGTATTATTGCTTCAAGCACCTATAATTATAATGATTTCTACAAAAAGGAAATGCTTTTCAGAAAAGGTCTTAACTACCCGCCTTTCAAACACATAGTTCTAATAACCGTCAAAGGACATGACAGCGCAAAGGTTGTAAGAGTGTCTAATGGTTTGGTTTTTCTGCTGAAGAAAGAATTGAGCGGTCAGGATTGTAAGCTTCTTGGCCCGGCTCCAGCTCCTATGGCAAAAATAAAGAATCAGTATCGCTGGCATATTCTTATAAAACATAAGATGCCGGGAAAAATAAACATGTTTATTGAAAGGTCTATGAAGGGACTAAAAAACAGCAAGTTGCAAATGGGCAAAACTAATATAATAGTGGATATTGATCCGATGAATACGCTCTGAAAATTTTTCTTGAACTTAGCATATTAGATTGCTATCATAAAATACAATTTAAATTTACCCATTTGATGAATGTGGGAGAGATTCTAAGCTAGCGGTTGTGTATTTCAGCTTAGAGCGCCGAAGGGGTAATACTCTCAGGCAAAAGGACTGCGTTCTGATGGGCCTCTGGAGAAAACAGGATTACCGAAGGGGTAATTTCTCTGAATAGAGTTTAGGGAAAGATCTCTCAGGTTAAAAAGGACAGGGGAGAGTGATTGGAATAATCATTCTCCCTATTTTTTTTGGAATAAAAGAAGGTTTTTATGAAAACCCCGTTATATGAGTGGCATGTTGCTAATAAAGCGAGAATGGTTGAATTTGGCGGATGGGAAATGCCTGTTTATTATACTACTGTTTCAGATGAACACAATTGTGTCAGAAAAAATGTCGGGCTTTTTGACCTATGTCATATGGGGCAGATTAGTGTTTCAGGAGATAATGCATTAGAATTTCTGCAACAGATAGCAACTAACAATATTTCTAAAATTACAATCGGACAGGTTCAGTATTCTCCGGTTTGTAATGATTTAGGCGGAATTATTGATGATGTTCTTGTGTATAGGAAAAGTAATAGTTATCTTGTTATAGTAAATGCGTCTAATACTCAGAAAGATTTTGAATGGTTTAACGCGCATAAAATTAGAGATGTAGAGATTAGTAATGTATCAAAGAATATTTTAATGTTAGCAGTACAGGGTCCAAGTGCTGAGATGTGTCTTCAGAAGATCGCAAGTATAGATTTAAAGGAGATAAAGTATTATTATTTCAAAATGGGGGAGATAAACGGGACGAAGTCCCTGATATCACGAACAGGTTATACAGGGGAAGACGGGTTTGAAATATATGCAGAATGCGACACGAAGATATGGGAAGCTATACTTGATGCAGGAAGAGAATATGCAATTAAACCAATAGGGCTTGGAGCACGGGATACTTTGCGTTTAGAAGCAGCAATGCCTCTTTATGGACATGAATTAGATATAGATACTAATCCGTTGGAAGCCGGATTAGTATATTTTGTAGACAGCAATAAAAAAGAGTTCATAGGAAAAGATGCGATTGAAAGGATAAAGAAAGAAGGAATAAGGAAAAAACTGGTTGCGTTTCGTATGCTGGATAGAGGCATACCAAGGCATGGATATAAAATAGTTAAAAATGGTAAAATAGCTGGAAAGGTGACAAGCGGCACAATGTCTCCGACTTTGAATGAAGCAATAGGATTGGGGTATATAGGGGAAGAGTACTCGGATTTAAACACAAAGATAGATATTGTTATAAGAGATAAAGGTTATGAAGCAATTATTATAAAGAAGCCATTTTATAAAAGGAAGGGATAGTAATGGGAATAGAGAAAAAGGGATTCAAATTCTTAGAAACACATGAATGGATTAATGTCTCAGGAAATATCGGCAGAGTAGGTCTCTCGGAGCATGCAGTAAAAGAATTAAATGAGGTGGTTTTTATTGAACTCCCTGAAGTTGGAGTACAAGTCAGCCAGGGAAAACCATTTGGAACGGTTGAGTCTGTTAAAGCGGTTTTTGATTTAAATTCACCGGTAACAGGAAAGGTTGTAACTGTAAACCAATTAATAAAAGACAGCCCTGAAAAGGTTACCTCAGACCCCTATGGGGATGGATGGATGATAGAAATAGAATTATCCGATGTTTCTGAGCTCAATTCATTAATGGATTATGAAAAATACAATGGTATATATACCTAATACTTCCAGAGATAAGAAAGAAATGTTAGAGGCTATAGGATGTAAATCTATAGATGATTTATTTATAGGGATAGACCAGAGAGTTAAGTTAAAGGGCAAATTAAAGTTGCCGAAATCCCTGTCTGAAATGGAAGTTTCAGCCCTTATAAAAGAGATAGGGGAGAAAAATGCTGGTTTAAAAGATTATACATCGTTTCTTGGCGGGGGAGCGTATGAACATTTTATTCCAAGTGTTGTGAAGCATATTATAGGCAGGTCAGAGTTTTATACTGCTTATACTCCATATCAGGCTGAAGCAAGTCAGGGTACATTGCAGGCAATATATGAATATCAGTCTCTTATATGTGAACTTACCGGAATGGATGTTTCAAATGCATCCATGTATGATGGAGCATCAGCAGTGTCTGAAGCAGCTTTTATGGCATCAAGGATTACTGGTTTAAAGAAGATTGTTGTCTCAGAAACAGCTCATCCGCATTACCGCCAGGTTTTGAAGACATATACGCGAGCAGCAGGATTAGAGTTGTATGAGCTGCAGTCTAAAGAGGGGATAGTGGACATAGATATGCTCAAGGAATTAATGGATGACAATACAGCGTGTGTAATAATTCAGAATCCAAACTTTTTTGGATGTCTTGAACACGTGGATACTATTGAGCACATTGTCCATTCTAAGAAATCGCTGTTTATTATGTGTATTGATCCTTTATCTCTCGGCATTTTAGCTCCACCCGGAGAATATGGAGCAGATATTGTTGTTGGGGAAGGGCAGTCTCTTGGTAATAACCTTGCTTTTGGAGGTCCTTATTTAGGGCTTTTCTCCTGCAAGAAGGATTTTCTTCGGCAACTGCCCGGAAGAATTGTGGGGAGAACGAAGGATAAAAATGGGAAGTCCGGATATGTTCTCACACTGCAAACACGTGAACAGCATATAAGAAGAGCAAGAGCAACTTCTAATATCTGTTCTAATCAGGCTTTAAACGCTCTTGCTTGTACTGTATATCTTTCATGTATGGGGAAACAGGGCATTACCGGTGTAGGTAATTTATGTTTGCAGAAAGCTCATTATGCTCAAAAACAGATTGAAAGCATAAATGGATATACTCTGAAATTCAAGCAGCCATTTTTTAAAGAGTTTCTTATACAATGCCCCAGAAATCCTGAAGAAATTAATAGGAGATTATTAGAGCATAAGATAATTGGCGGTCTCTCAGTTAATAAGTTTTATCCTGAGTTAAAGGATTGCATGCTCATGTGTGTAACTGAGATGAGAACAAAAGAACAGATTGACAGATTTGTTGATGTAGTTGCTAAGATTTGAGTTACCAATAAAGAAGGGCAAGAAGTGTTATCATAGCAACTGTTGCCAGGATGGCAAAGATATCCCATCCTTTAATTTTGTACTTCGCTTTCGTATACTTCCAACCGTCTTTTATATCTTTAAACATTTCTTCTCCATATTAAGTTAAGATTCAAAAAGAGATAAATGCCTTAATAACACCATCTTTGTAATTGGAAACAAGTTCAAATGCTTCAGTAGCCTGTTCTGGTTTGAATCTATGTGTTATGAAAGGATCTAATTTTATTCTGTCTTGAGCAATATTTTCTATAACTTCAGGAAGTTCTCCACACTGACGGCGAATATTTATAAGTGTTAATTCTTTTCTGCGCATTTTATCAGGGACAAATGATATGGTTTCTGTTTGGGGAATTCCTATCATTATTAACTTGCCGCCAGGTCTTAATATATCTATTGCCTGATCAAGTGTTTTCTGTTCTCCTGCACATTCAAATACAATATCAACGCCGTCTTGGCAGATGTTGTTTATTTTCTCAATAATATTTTCTTTGGTTGGATTAAATCCATAGTTTATACTGAGCCTTCTTGCAACATCTAATCTTTCATTAATTAGATCAGTTCCAAATATATTTTTCGGATTTTTTAATTTTGAAAAGATCAGCACAGATAGCCCTATTGGCCCCAGTCCAAGTATTGCGATATTCTGGTGTTCTTTTTGCATGCTGATTCTTACAGCATATGAGCCAATACACAATGGCTCTGACAGGACTGCTTGTTCAAAACTCATAGTATAGGGGACTTTGTATAGACTGGTCTCAGGCATTACGATATGTTCCGAAAAAGAGCCTTCTGCCTGACCGGGGCATCCGAGAAATTTGAGGCGTCTGCAGGTGTTTTCCCTGCCCATAACGCACTGATCGCATTTTCCACAGGTTATTGCAGGATCTATAGCTACCTTATCTCCGATTTTTATCTTTTTGGCTTCAAATCCCGTATCTTCCACTATGCCTGAACACTCATGTCCTAATGTAAAGGGATATTCAACTATCATAGAACCAATCCTTCCTGTATTATAATAGTGAACATCTGAACCGCAGATACCAACGGATTTTATTTTAATCAATACATCGTCTGAGTTAACTATTTCTGGTCTGGGAATATCCAGCATTTCAAGTTTTCTCAAATCTACAAGTTTGATTGCTTTCATTCTAGGTTAGTATCCTTTTTACCACATCTATTGTTTTTCCTGCATCACCTGTTGCTTGAGCTTTCTTTAATTCATCTCGTCTAGCATAAATCATAAGAGCCTTTTTCATCATATTAGCAAATAATTCTCTTGAGAGTGACATTGCCTTTACAGGGTCCATCCTATAAGTAAACTGATCTTCTCCAAACCATCCCTGATATCCTGTATCAATTGCCGCGTAGCAGAAATCAGCGAGTCTCCAGTTATCTCCTGTTCCGGCAACTCTGTCCTCATCATTGGAATGCAATTTTGCGTTATTAACATGGAAATTGACAACAGGTATGCTAAATTCCTTAGCGGTGTATAAATTATCTGCCGGCTCATTTCCGTACATCTGCTCATGTCCGTAATCTATTGCAACACCCATGTTTTTCCCTCCACAGGCAGAGTTGACTTCTCTTGCAACAAGCATTGCCTTTGGAGTTGTTGATATGATCATATTACCTTCTCTTGGCTCGTGCAGCTTTGCTTCAACTCCGAATTTTAGGCCAAGCTTTTTAGCTTTTTTATTTATCCCGATACATCCCTGTACAAATCTGTCAAGAAGCACGCCATAATTAGCCTGAAAGTTGTAATCCCAGCCGTCTGAACCAGGCCACAGAGCAACGCTTATACATCCGACTTCTTTTGCTATTTCAACTCCCTGAAGCGCTATTTTGAGAGCATCTTTTCTTACTGCTGGATTTGCATTTGTTATTCCGCCGAGCTTCCACTTTGGATCAGTCCAGAGGTTTGTATTCATATTTGTTGGCGTCATTTTATACTTCTTGAGTGCTTTTTTTACTTCATCTATGACTTTCTGGTCCTTTTTGTAATTTTTGTCTATAAAAACAGCCTCATGAAATTCTATTCCCTTTATTCCTGCTTCTGCTACTCTTTGTATCTGGGAAACAATATCATTTTTGAAATTTTCCTTATTACTGTTATATCCAAGAGGCGCAAACCTGTCGCAGAAGTCTCCTGCGCACCAATGTCCCGCGGCAAACTTTATCTGGTATGTTTCAAAAAACGCATCAAGCTTTTTCCCTTCAAGATATCCTTGAAATTTTGGGAGTTGATTTAAGGTATTTTTGTCCATTTTCATTCTTTAATCTCCGGATTTTTAAATTATTAATTTTTAATTAACTCAAGATTACACTTCTCACAACTGAATTAATGATAGCTTTGGAGAGATTGTTCGTCAAGCTAAATGTCAAGCCAAAATAGGAAAGTCCTATTCTTACCAAAGTAGAAATGTCCTATTTTGTTAAGATTAGTAGTAGTAATTTTTTCTTTTTGATCAAACTTTTTCTTTTTGTTAATTCTGTGCATATTGTGGACAACTCCTTGTCTTGTATTTTCTCCATGGATGATCCTTTGGCGGTATATAGACTTTTCTTAATTTGAATTCATATGGGTTTTTTTCATCATTAGCTCTCTTTGGTCTGTTTGTTATTTCTCTGTAGTTTAAAGCTTCCCCTTTGTATTCTATTGATATTCTCCCATCTATATGTTCGCAGACTACAACTTTCTTTGCTCTTATCCGGTTTTCTACCTGATAAAGCTTATTATCATAGCTTATTGTGAAATCATTTCTTAATACTCTCTCTGTCTTCCTGCAAAGAATATCATCCAGATTTGTACCTTCCGGAACTGCTCTGTGTAAATTTGTCTTCTTTGCCGGCTGGAATCCAAACCTCTTATTATAGATTGGCAAATATTCATCCAGAAACTTGTTAGCTTCTTCTTTTGTCTTAATTCCCCTAAGTCTCATTTCCTTTATTAGTCTATCCTGAAATGTCTTAAAAAGACGCTCTATTCTTCCCTTTGCCTGCGGAGAAGCTGCATGTATTACATGTACTCCCAACTCCTCACACGCTCTCTCAAATTGACTCAGCGGCTTTCTATTGTTTAACTCGTCTTCTATTGTTGGTTTCCCGTTGGATTTATATGTTGTGTGCTTGTCCAAATATATGCTGTTTGGTATGCCATTTTTCTCTATATAC
>JBDRTG010000004.1:0-34568 GCA_043824255.1 bacterium | reverse complement strand
TTTGCCATCGTCCTGTCCCTCCTTCTTTTAAAATCAGTCCACGGACCACAGTCTATAAATCACGCATACATCGTCTGCCCATGGGCATTTAAATAAGTTCACGGATTATATCATATACTTTTTCTCTTGCAAGTCCTTTTTTTGACAGAGCCCACAATCGGAATTGAACCGATGACCTCATGCTTACCATGCATGTGCTCTGCCAACTGAGCTATGTGGGCAAAATATTAGGACAGGCAGCGATTCTAGCAAATATATAAATACCTGTCAATATTACCAGCCAAATTATATTAAATATTACAAACAGATTTCCATACTTTGTATAAAAAGTTTTCTCATCATTAAAAGATACATTAGCAAAACCAGTCCCTGCAATAAAGATATCATCATTGCCCTTGTTTACTCTATTGCTTATTCTCCCGTATTTATCAATAAAGCAAGAAACACCTGTATTTGCATTGAAAATCACTGGTATACGATTTTCTACAGCTCTAAATACAGACATTGACATATGCTGATATGGAGCTGATGATATACCAAACCAGCTGTCATTTGTAACATTAACTAGAAACTGTGCACCACTTCTTACAAATTGCCGAGTAAAGCCTGAAAATATATTTTCAAAACAGATTGTACAAGCAAACTTAATTTTTCGATCTGAATCTAGTTTGCCTTTTCTGTAAAAATTCAACACTGTGTACTCTTTTCCACGATCAAAATCCCCTATGGGAACCGCTTTGCTCAAAAATGGGAAAAGGTTCTTAAGAGGAATATATTCACCAAACGGCACAAGATGTATTTTATCATAGCGTTGTCTCATTGCGCCATTCGGAGCAAAAAGGAACACACTATTATAAAATTTACTTGTTGAGAGCGATCTGTAACAAACACCTGTCAGAAGATGTAAATTATTATGCTTTGCAAAATTTTTGAGTTTAGCAATTAATTTCTCGTCGTAATTATCTACATAGGTTAGCGCAGTTTCAGGCCAAATAATAATATCAGGTTTAAATTTTAGAAGTTTCTCACTCAGATTTAGATGAACATTTAGAACTCCCTCTCTTGAGCTATAACTATCCTCTGCTTTTTCTTCATGCGTTATGTTTGGCTGAACAATTCCAACCTTAATGCCCTCTTTAACGCCTCCTCTCTTTTCTGTCCTTACACTGATATTGCCATAAATCAAAAAAACAATAACAGCAATAACTGATAATACTGGACCTATTAAGAGCCTCCAGCCTCTCCTTCTATTCTTTAAAAATAACCATACATCAGCAATTGATGCATTAATGAGAACAATTAAACACGATATGCCATAAACACTAATAAAAGATGCACTCTGAATAAGTGTAATCTGTTTATACTGAGAATATCCTAATAATGCCCATGGAAATCCAGTAAGAAAATGTGCTCTTGCAAATTCGAGCAATACCCAGATAGGAGGAGCAATAAGCGCTAGCGGAAATTCGAGCCTCCTAAAAAGACGGTTTGTAATAACCCCAAATACAGCTATGTAAAGACTAAGATATAGAACAAGCAACACCGTGCCTAACGTGCTGACAAAGGATATCCAATAAATTGTGGATGCAAAAAAAACTACCCCTGTTACATAGGAGAAAGTAAAAGCTTTTTTTGAATCAACACTTACTAAAATTAAGAATAAAGGAACTAGAGCTATCCATACACCATATTCAAAATCAATCTTCGGGAAGGAAATTGCAAGCAGTATTCCTGAGATAAAAGACAGGGAGAGATTTTTAAATTCCGATATTTTAAACACTCAGAGCCACTGCAGAAGCTACTGCGCGAGTCTTTATATGAGAAATGCTTACCAAAATGCTTAAAATGTTCTTCTCTTTAGCAATTTTCTTTACTTTACCATGAAGAGCTACATACGGCTGACCTTGCTCTGAATTTCTAATCTCTATCTCTGTCCATTTTATAACACAATCAATATTTAATGTTTTATATACTGCTTCTTTTGCTGCAAACTTCCCCGCAAAATGCTGACAAGCTACTTTTCCGGTATTACAATATTTTATTTCTATGTCTGTGTATATTTTCTTCAGGAATCTGTCTCCAAATCTTCTAATAGCGGCTTCAATTCTATTCACCTCAACTATATCTACACCAATTCCTATAACATTCATATTAAATTCTAAACCTCCTCATTCCTATATTAAGCACTAAGCCTATTAAACACATATTTACAATTAAGGATGAGCCTCCATAACTCAAAAACGGCAGTGTAAGCCCTGTAATAGGCATTATCCCTATTGCCATTCCTATGTTAATAAAAACCTGTGCCCCAAAAAGAGAAATTACCCCAACAATTATAAGTAAGCCTAATTTATCTCTTACCAAGGTTGCCAGACTAAACATACGCCAGAAAAGAATAGCATAAAGTAATAACAATACACATGCTCCTATAAAACCCCATTCCTCGGCTACTGTTGAGAAGATAAAATCCGTGTGATGTTCTGGTATGAAGTTAAGATGCGTCTGATAACCTCTTTTCCATCCATATCCAAACAATCCACCGGCTCCAACAGCTATCTTTGACTGAATTATAGCATAACCAGCACCTAAAGGATCTACATCTGGATTTATGAAAACCAGCAGTCTTTTCTTCTGATACGTTCTTAAAATTTTCCATAAAAACGGACAACTAACAAGACTTATTCCAATTACAATCAACATATTCCGAATGCTTCCTTCTGAGACAAATACAACAGTAAAGATCACAAAAATTAGAGAGAGAGCAGTGCCAAGATCCGGTTGAATAATAATAAGTAAAACTGGTAAAACCACAATTAAAAAAACGTAACTTAATATTTTAGAACTACTTACTCCCTTACCCACCTTGTCCAAATAATACGCTATCATTAATATAGATGTAATTTTAAATAATTCCGACGGCTGAAAACTTACTATACCAAGAGAGATCCACCTTTTTGCCCCACCTACGCCTTCGCCTATAAGAAGAACCATCATTAATAACAAAACAGATAACGCATAAACTGGTATTGTATGCTTAGCTATCTTAGAATAATTGAACATTATTGCAATTATCAGCACGACTAATCCAATAGAGAAGTATAAAAGCTGCCTTTTTGCGTAGTCAATTTCCAGTGTACTGGTAGCGCTTTTGATAAATATTATGCCCACCAGACATAATATAATCGTTGTAAAAAACAAAATGAAATCAAAATTTTCCAGCAATCTTCTATCAATCATATACTATCCAAATATCCGTTTTCGAGTTTATTATAGCACGCTTTCTTTATCATGTCTCAGTTTTATGCTAATATGTTAAATCATGTACAGCAATTATTATAATCAATTAAATGATAAACAAAAAGCAGTTGTTGATAATATTAAAGACCATGTTGTTACACTGGCTGGACCAGGCACTGGAAAAACCCAGGTGCTTTCTGTAAGAACAGCAAATATACTAAAAAATCCCAATGTTTCTCCGTCAAATATCCTTATCCTGAGTTTTACCAATGCTGCCGCCGGAACTATCAGAGAAAGGATTGTTGAAATCATTGGTATGGATGGTTACTTTGTAGAAGTTGGGACATATCACAGTCTTGCAAATTCCATCATTACTGAATCAGAGGAAGTATCTGAGGCCTTTGGAGAAAAAATAGAACTGCATGACACAGAGAGAATCAAACTTATAAGATACATTCTGGACAATTTAGATAATATCTCACAAATCAGACCCTTTAGAGCGCCTTATCATTACGAAAAGGAGATTGTCAGAAACATAAATATTCTAAAAAGGGAAGGTATCACCCCCGACGATTTTTCCCAATGTCTGAGTAATATCTCTACTGACGGAGAGATTATTCAGGAAAAACATATCCCAAAACTTAACCAGTTTGGAAAGGTTTACAGAATGTATGAAGAGCTCAAGGATTCAGGAGAAAAACATGTTCTTGATGAGAGGGGAAGATATGATTTTGATGATATGATAATTATGGCAACTCATATTCTAAGTCACGACAAGAATCTAGGTAAAAAGTACAGGGAAAAATTCAACTATATTATGGTGGATGAGTTTCAGGATACAAACAAAGCTCAACTCAAGCTACTTCTGAGTCTTATTAATCCTAAGAAAACTAATCTATGTGTAGTTGGAGATGATGACCAGTCAATATACAGATTTCAAGGTGCATCTATTGCAAACTTTAAGACAGTAAAGGACAAATTTAAGAATATAACGCAAATGACGCTTACAGAAAACTATCGTTCAACTCTGGAAATACTCAATATATCAAGAAAACTCATAGAAGAAATCCCTTCGCATAATAGAATATCACAGAAATTTTTAGTCCCGCACCACCGACTGAAGTCAGTGGTTTTCTCTAATGTGGTAAAATCATTAAAATTCGGTTCCCTCAGAGAAGAGATATCATTTATTGTAGAGGAAATTAAAAAAAGCGACGTTCCATACAGCGATATAGCTATACTCCTTAGAACAAGAAAAGACATATTGCCTATTATTGATGCATTCCTGCAAACAGGAATTCCATATGTAACAGATGGTAAAGAGGATATAAGCTCCCATCTGCGTGTCAGGCAGCTGCTTTCAGCTCTAAACCTTGCAGTAAATTCACATAATCCTGAGCATGCAGATAGGTATATATTTGAGCTGCTTGCTTCAGATTATTTTGAAATAGACATAAGTGATATGACTGCGTTGCTGAGTTATGTAAGCTTAAAAAAGAGGAAAAATATTAATGGGAATAAATCAATTACTCTCTTCGAAGAAATAACATCAGGATTTTCAGGAAACACTCTGCCAACGGAGCACGAAGCGCATCAGCTTGAAATGGCAAAACGGCTTGCTCTTAAAGACCCTCTAAAGTTACATAAATTCTCATGGGCGATTCAAAGACTTATTAAGGATTCCAGCACGCGTCCGGTTCATCAGTTAATACTTCAGTATATAAAGGATTCCGGAATGCTAGAGTTTATATTGGCGCAATATGAAACAGACCAGATATTAAAAGTAAGAGATTTAAGAGCAATCTCTTCTTTTATTGAGTATGTAAAGGAACAGGCGGCGGCCAATCCTATAATGACGATTACTGATTTAGTGGAAAATATCAATTTACAGCAATCTTACGGCATAGGAATTCAAGGTATACTTGCAAGTTCTCATCAAAAAGGGGTCAGGGTATTAACAACTCACAAGGCAAAGGGAACAGAATTTCATACTGTCTTTATTCCTTTTTGTATTCATGATAAAAAATGGCCTAAAAAACTAATTACAGACCTAATACCTATCCCACAAACTATTCTTCAAATACCTGAAAGTGTATGTTCCTTGGAAGCGATGAAAAAACTCCATATATACGATGAAATAAGACTATTCTATGTAGCGTGTACAAGAGCTAAAGCGAATCTATTTTTTACTGCTGCTCCTCTGGAAAAAGACATTACCAGCATGTTTCTTAAGAACATGGATATTGAGCCTCAACCATGCCTCATACCTGAAGAACATGTTCTTAGATTTTCCATAGATACGGTTAAAGAACGTCCGCCCTTTTTGCAAACAGAGGAAATTCTCAAAGACTACGTAAAATCCATAACCCTAAATCCAACAAATGTAAATAACTATGTAAAATGCAAGAGATATTTTCTCTACAATAACCTGTTAATGATTCCTAGCGAATTAACTGAAAGCCTGCTATTTGGAACATGTGTACACAAAGCATTGAGCAAAACCTATGAAATATATAAAAAGAGACGAAGTCTCCCCGGATTTAGTTTTTTTGAGAATGTTTTTAAGACCTGTCTGAAAAATATGTCCCCGGGACAAAGAATAGAACAAGGCTGCCTTGGGAAAATCGACGAGCTCAGAAACTGGTATCAGAAGAAGGCTGAAAGCCCTGCATGCGTTTTATTCATAGAGAAAAGACTTGAAATATTTATAAATGAGAATATCCCTTTTTCAGGGAGGTTTGACAGAATAGATACTGTTGGAAGCAATAGAAACGTTTGTGTTATTGATTACAAAACCGGAGATGCGTACACACATATAAAAAGCATTACAGACAACAATGATCCTACCAATAAAGACTGCGATCCATACCTTCACCAGCTAATAGCATATAAGCTAATACTCGAAAATCAGCCTAATCCTTATAAAGTCGCATCATGCAAACTTGAGTTTTTAGAGCCCTCAAAAACTACAGTTAAAAAATACAATATAGAAGAAGGAGAATATAAAACACTTGAGCTTACAATAACCGATAACATGGCAGAAGACATGAAGAAGCTCATTGTTGATGTGTGGAAGAGGATTCACAATCTTGAATTTGAAAAGCTTTCAGAATACGATAAAACAAAATGCGATATTTGCAATTTTAGGGGTGTGTGCTGGGAGTGGTAATTGGAAGCTTGATATAACGAGGCTTCAAAGGCATACACTTCTTTCCTCTGCCATTTTTAGACCTCCTTTGAGAAAATTAGAAGATTAACTTTTTCTTCTTCTCTTCTGAAATAATCGCGGATAATCCCTCTTTCTTTAAACCCTAATTCTTTTAACCAATTTATCTTTTCCTTATCGCAAGAGGCTAAATAAGAAATTATTTCCTTTTTTGTCCGCTTCTCATCTTCAACAATAATAGAATCCAGCAATTTCATAGTGTAATCCCAATAGTTTGGATGAACAAGAAAATCCAGTACCTTCAAATGAGTTTGATAATTTAAATTAGAATCAAAAAGTGTTGCTATGCCTACAATATGATTTAAACTGTTTTCAATACATAAAAATTTCCCTTCATTATTTTCTACTTTATTATTCAAAGAAATAATTTGGCCTTCTACCGCAGTATTATTGAAAATATGAGATAGATAATTTTTAATTAACTGTTTATTCCCTGTCCAATTATATAGCGCTTCAATTTTGGGCAAATCACCTCGTTTAACTCCTCTTATCCTGATTTTTCTATCAATTCTATAATATTCTTTATCAAAATTTTCCTGATTGATATTCTTTTTCAATCTTCTCATAATGCAGGTATTAGGACAATCATTATAAGAAACCCAGCCGTATTTCTCATAGATCTTCTTGGCAATAGGATTGGTTACACCCAAATACATTGCTAAAAGATTTCTTTCTTTATCCATAAATTTTAAACAATGTTTCATCAGACAATTACTAATTCCTTTTCTTCTATATTCTTCTTTTGTAGATACCATCCCATAAGTGCCTACATCTTCGCTTATTGTATACCACATTAAAGAAACAATTTCGTTATTTATCTCGCCAATAAAAAACATATCCTTGCATTCTTTAGTTAATCTTCCTCTGAATCTTTTTTCGTTATCCGGTGCATACGGCATTTTTGATTTCGTGTAATCTTCTAACTTCTCTACATATTCTTCCAAAGGAGATTCTAATACTTTTACAGTTAAAATTCCTCCTGTTTTTAATGTTTCCCTTACTTCTTTGATAAGCATTGTTTTTTTCTCCAGCTTTTATTCATCCTTAATTATTTCGCTTTCGTCTGCGCAATTATTCTTTCCGCATTACCATGCCACATCAGTTGCTGATTCTCTTCGGACAACTCAACTGTTTCCGCAAATCTTGCACTGTTTTGGATCATATTGGGAATTCCTGAAAAAAGCTGGTCTACGCCGAACGCAATTTTATGCTGCACCTCTTTCCAGTAAACCGTATTGTCAAAATATGATTTCGGCATTGCTTTTAGGTTACCTCCTCCAGAGCAATCAAGATAAATGTTTTTTCCCATTGCCAAAGCACAAGCGTCCTGAAATCGTGTATTACCCATATGGGCGATCAACATTATCAGTTTAGGGAAATATCCTTTTACCCGAAATAGCCTATCTGGCGCCATGTCCAACGGATGAAACGAATGATTTGGAGGAAAACCACCCACACTTTCGCCTGTATGGAAGGTTACCGGCATTTTTTGTTTTATCGCTTCTTCCCATACTTCATTGAAAGCCGGATCATCATACGAACTTAGCGGGAAAATTATCTTCAAGCCAAAAAATCCACGATCTTTGAATTCACGTACTTTATCAGCTCCGTCACGGCCGAGAAGAATAAAGCCCATTCCTCTAATCTTATCGGGATAACGTTGAAAAGCGTCTTCAATAAAATCATCGCCAGTGCCGTCCCACGGTCGGCCATCAAGCTCGACACAACTCAGCCAACTTTCTTTGATGTTATCCTTTCCATTTGTTTCCAACAACAACTCCAGCGTATTTTCACTGTAATCCTCTTTTTGCTGTCCCCAAAGATGCTGATGCACATCAATGATATAATCTGGATTTTTCACTTGTTCTCCTTTTTGTATCATTTTGATGTTTTTCGAGTAACTCTAGTAGTTCTTTGAAGTTACGTTCCCATTTCCCATGAACTGAGGTATTTTTTTTGCTCGGGAGTTAAGGTATCTATTTTAATACCCATTGACTCAAGTTTGAGTCGGGAAATGTTTTTGTCTATATCTTCAGGAACTTTATACACTTTGTTCTCTAATCTCTTATGATTCTTTGCAATATACTCAGCTGATAAGGACTGATTGGCAAAGCTCATATCCATCACCATTGCAGGATGTCCCTCAGCGGATGCAAGATTAATCAAACGGCCTTCTCCCAAAAGACATATCTTCCTGCCGTTTTGCAGAGTATATTCATCAACAAATTTCCTTACTCTTTTTTTGCTTTTACTCAGTTTTTCAAGAGCCGGCACATCAATCTCTACGTCAAAGTGTCCTGAATTTGCGATGATAGCGCCATCCTTCATATTCTTAAAATGCTTAGCCGCTAAAACATGTATGTCTCCTGTTAAAGTTACAAAGGCATCGCCAATATAAGAAGCTTTCTCCATAGGCATGACAGAAAATCCATCCATGGCTGCTTCTAATGCGCGCAGAGGGTCTACTTCTGTTATAATAACGTTTGCACCCATACCTTTAGCCCTGCTTGCAAAACCCCGTCCGCACCAACCATATCCAGATACCACAACAGTGGAACCAGCAAACAACATGTTCGTTGCCCTAATAATGCCGTCGACTGTGCTTTGCCCGGTACCATATCTGTTGTCAAAGAAATGTTTTGTGTCAGCGTCATTAACAGCTATGATCGGAAACGCAAGTTTTTTCTGTCTTTCCAGACTTCTCAATCGAATAACACCTGTTGTCGTCTCCTCTGTTCCGCCAAGAATATCCTTTATAAGCTCTCTCTTATTATTGTGAATTGTGGAAACTAAATCTGCGCCGTCGTCCATGGTAATATTAGGTTTATTTTCTAATGCACTGCTAATATGGCTATAATAAGTTTTGTTATTCTCTCCACATATAGCGAAAACGGATATTCCATAATCTGCTACAAGAGAAGCAGCAACATCGTCCTGAGTACTTAGAGGATTTGAAGCGCACAACCTTACTTCTGCGCCACCGGCTTTTAGAGCTATTGCCAAATTAGCTGTCTCTGTTGTAACATGCAGACATGCTCCTAATCTAATTCCATTTAGGGGCTTTTCCTTGATAAAACGCGACTGGATTGATCTAAGAACAGGCATGCTTTTTTCTGCCCATTGTATGCGCAATTTACCCTCTTTAGCCAGCTTGATGTCTTTTATATCGTATTTCAAAACAACATCCTCCTATATATTAATTACGAGTACAGTCCAGCTTTTTTCCTAAGAAAATCTGCTTTATCTGTCTTTTCCCATGTAAAGGTATTTTCTTCTCTACCAAAATGACCATAGCAGGCAGTTTTTCTATAGATTGGCCTGCGAAGTTTTAGATGATTAATTATTCCTTTCGGGCTCATATCAAAATTATCAATAAGAAGCTTTTTAATTTTATCTTTGGCTATCTTGCCTTTATTGAATGTATTTACCATAACTGAAACTGGTTCAGGGACTCCAATTGCGTATGCCAGCTGAATCTCACATTCAGATGTTAAACCAGCTGCTACTATATTCTTTGCAAGATAGCGGGCAAAATAAGATGCAGACCTATCAACTTTGGTGCAATCCTTACCAGAAAAGCAGCCTCCGCCGTGACTGCCTACACCGCCGTAGGTATCAACTATGATCTTCCTTCCTGTAAGACCAGTATCTCCATGCGGTCCACCTATCTCAAAGCGACCTGTTGGATTTATGAAAATCTTGGTTTTGCTATCCATCAGATTAGAAGGAATGACAGGTCTTATCACATGTTCTTTTATATCATCCTTTAAGATGTTCATATCAATATCGCCGTCATGTTGTGCTGATACTACTATTGCTTCTATGCGGCATGGTTTTCCATCTACATATTCGGCTGTTATCTGCGACTTTCCGTCAGGTCTTAAGTAATTTAATACTTTTTCTTTTCTTATCTTAGCCAGTCTTCTGCAAAGTTTATGAGCAAGCATGATTGGCAGTGGCATAAGTTCCTTTGTCTCCTCAGTCGCATAACCAAACATCATACCCTGGTCCCCCGCACCGCCTGGATCAACACCAAGAGCAATGTCCGGAGACTGAGATTGTATAGCAGTAAGAACACCGCATGTTTCGTAATCAAATCCATAAGAAGCATTAGTATAGCCAATCTCTCTGATAGTCTTTCGTGCAATCGTAGGAATATCTACATAGCACGAAGTTGTAATCTCTCCTGCAATATATACGATGCCTGTTGTAACAAGTGTCTCGCATGCAACTCTTCCATTTGGGTCACTCTCCATAATGACATCTAAAATACTGTCGGATATTTGGTCTGCCATTTTATCAGGATGTCCTTCAGTTACAGACTCTGATGTAAATAAATATCTGTTGTTTTTCTTTGTTACCATCTGATTTCTCCTTTTGCTATTCCACTAGTTTTTTCTTTAATATCTCTATCCTCTCAACAGGTGTTGGATCAACTCCATACAATATTGCAAGATAAAAACTCACAAAATCTCCAAGATAAATGAGTGAAAACATTCTGGCTAATACGGAACTACCCTCTGTCCAGATTTCAGTAATTTCACTTGGTTTGTCTTTTATGATTGAGCTTGTTATAGCAATACGCTTTGAATTTCTCTCAAAATCGTCTTTATCTCTGAGTATTATTACTGACATACTCTTTGTTAAATTATCCAGCCCTTCCCAGCCAACTATTTCATTATGATCCAGCTCAGGGAAAACATTATTGTATGCCAGAATCTTACTGTTTTCATTTAACTGTGTTTTCCATCTTAGAGCTACCGGCCCAAGACAGCCGTCTACAGAATAGATCAGGGGAAACTTATTGTATAATATCTTTGCAAGTTTCTTTGCCATGTTTGAATCAGAGGATTCATTTCCCCACACAGTTTTAAACCTCTTCAAAATACTTATAGCTTCATTTATATCTTCCATCTTTGAAGTAGTAAGTCCTAGACTTTGCATAACTATTAATACAGGAAGAAACATGTATCCTAACGCACTTCTCGGAGGCTGACCACCGGGTATTTTTATGAGTGGAAGACTGTCAGACTCTGCATTATCAGCTAGTTTCCCCCCACTTGTTACACAAATTATCCTGCAACCACGTCCCTTCGCATCGTTGTAAGACGAAAGTGTCTCTTCAGTGTTACCTGAATAACTTGTAGCAAATACAAGAGTTTTCTTATCTGCAAAATTGGGCAAATGATAATTGCGGTTAACAAATACTGGAACTTTTATTTCATCTATGAGAAGTTTTGATAAGATATCTCCACCAATTGCTGAACCTCCCATACCTATGACTATAATTTTCTCAACCTGTGAATATTCCCGAGGAATATCACAAGACCGGGCAGCAGAAACAGCTCGCTCGCACTGAGAGTCAAAATTCAATATCAAATCAAACATATTAGATACATCTATTTTCTTTATTGACTCTAAGTTATCCAAAACATCCATAAAAAACCCCCTCCCTCTCTTTGTTTATAGAACTCCGTTATATAACAAATCCGAATATCGAAACTCGAAACAAATTTAAAATTCAAAACCTTGTTTTGAACATTTATATTTTGGTCATTTGATATTGTTTCGTATTTAGTGCTTCGTGCTTCGAATTTATAATAGTTAGCCATATATCTCAATTTCAGCCCTTGAGATAATCTTTTTAATCTTAGATCTCAGATACCTGTCTACTTCCCTACCTGTTGATAATTCGAGAATATGTTTGGCAACTTTTTTTGCATCATCAGTGTTTACGTGGCGAATCAGCTTTTTAATTTCAGGAATTATTACAGAGGCCATACTGAAACGAAACAATCCCAATCCCAATAAAGCCAATACAGATGCTGGCACTCCTGCCATCTCTCCACATATAGTGACAGGAATATCAGCCTTATTCGCAGCGTCTATAATCATTTTGATCAAACGATAAACTGCCGGATGATTAGGTCTATAGAGATAGGAGATTTTTTCGTTAACTCTGTCTAGCGCAAAAGAATACTGAATTAAGTCATTAGTTCCTATGCTAAAGAAATCTGCTTCCTTCGCCAATATATCAGCTATTAATGCCGCGGAAGGCACCTCTATCATAGCGCCAACCTTAATATTCCTGTCGTAAGGAAGATTTTCCCTATCCAGTTCCTTTTTTACCCCCTCAACAAGCACTTTTGCCTCTCTTAGTTCTGACAATCCTGATATCATGGGGAACATCATTGACACATTACCGTAATGGCTTGCTCTTAGAATAGCCCGTAACTGAGGCTTGAATATATCCGGCCGTTTCAAACAAAATCTAATAGCCCTCAAACCTAAAAGGGGATTCATTTCTTTTGGCATTCCTAACTCTGATATAAACTTATCTCCTCCCAGATCAAGAGTTCTTATAACCACATTCTGCGGATTAATTTTTTGAGCAACATACCTATAAGCGTTAAACTGCTCTTCTTCGCTAGGCATAGTGTTTCTCTTTAAGTAGAGAAATTCTGTTCTATAAAGTCCTATTCCGTTTGCGCCATGTGTTATTATTGAATGGACTTCGTCTCGTGATTCTATATTTGCCGCCAGCAAAATTTTCTGCCCATCAAGCGTATCTGCGCGTACGTATCTAAGTCTTGAGAGCTTTCTTTCTAATGACTTAATTTCTGCCCGCTTCTTCAAATATTTCTTAAGAATAAACGGAGAAGGATTTACTATTGCTATTCCCTTAACCCCATCTATAATAATAGTGTCCCCTGTAATCACTTTTTGAGTAATGCTTTCTACTCCTACAACAGCAGGAATCTCTAACGTTCTTGCCATGATTGCTGTATGCGAAGTTCGCCCGCCTATTTCAGTCGCAAAGCCTATGACTTTATTCTTATTCATTTGGGCAGTGTCTGATGGAGAAAGATCATGGCTTACGAGCACAACCCTTTCTTTTAAATTAGACAAATCCATATGCTTCCTGACTAAAAGATTTTTGAGAACGCGTCTGCCAACGTCGTTTATATCAGCTACACGTTCCCCCATGTATTCATCATTAATATCAGAAAACTTTTTAATTACCTTCTCCAGTACCTGTGAAAATACAAACTCCACATTAAACTGTTCATTTCTTACTTGTTCTATAGTTTTTTCTATTAGTGATGAATCCTCTAGAATTAACAAATGCGCATCAAAGATAGCGGCGTGCGTTTCTCCAACCTTGTCAACAAATTTTCTCTGAATCTCTGTAAGCTCCCTTTTAGCTTTGCTAAGCGCTCTTGTAAAGCGGATTATTTCTTTTACTATTTCATCTTTGTTAATCTTATACTTGGGCACAGCAGATATTCGACTGTCCAATAACAGGACTTTACCAATTACTATGCCGGGTGATACAGGAATTCCATTTAACAATCTAGTTTACTCCTCTCCAAATTTATCTTTAAGTAATTTTTCTAAGGCCTTTACAGCTTCTTCAGCATCATTTCCGTCTGCTGTTATAGTTATTTTCTGCCCTTTGCCAGCAGCCAATGTCATTATTCCCATGATGCTTTTCCCATTTACTTTTTGCTCTTTTTTCTCTACAAAAATCTCTGATTGAAATTTATTAGCAAGTTGAACAAATAAAGCCGCTGGTCTTGCATGCAAACCAAGCGTATTCTTTATAACAACTATTCTTTTTATATCAGTCTTTTTTATCATAATTGACTATTCTTATAAATGATTCTGCAGACAAACTTGCTCCACCTACTAAAGCCCCGTCTATGTCGGATTTTTCCATCAAAGCGCTTATATTATCTGGTTTTACACTGCCGCCATACTGTATTCTCGTTTTTTCGCCAGTTTTAGCATCAAACATCTCTGATATAATCTTTCTTATAATCTTATGAACTCTATTAGCATCATCTGGAGTAGCGGTTTTCCCTGTTCCAATAGCCCAAATCGGCTCATATGCAATAGCTACTTGACTCATTTGCTCCTTATTTATACCAGCTAAACCCTCTCTAATTTCTGTTTTTACAATATCAATAGTTTGATTGTTTTGGTATTCTGAGAGAGTTTCGCCAACGCACAAAATTGGACGCAACTGGTATTTTAAGGCCAACTTTATCTTAGCATTAATTAATTTATTATCTTCCTTAAAATATTCTCTCCTTTCGGAATGCCCTATTATAACATACCTGCAACCTAGTTCCTTTAACATTAGAGGCGATATTTCTCCTGTATATGCGCCATTCTCCTGCATATACATATTCTGAGCACCCAACTTTACGCTGCTTCCTTCCAGTATTTTACTAACTTCACTTAAAGCAACGAAAGCAGGACATATAACAATTCCAACATATTGCAGATCCCTTAATGCTGACTTTAAGTTGTTTGCAAAATCTACTGCTTCGCTCACAGTTTTATTCATTTTCCAATTCCCAGCTATTAACGGCTTACGCATATACCTTTTCCTCTCTTAATTTACTATTTATTTTTTGACATATTAATTAATTCTTCATCCAGCTCTCTTGCTGCAAAAGCCCCCATTCTTCTTAATCTGTGATTTTTCGTAGCAACTTCAATAATTGTTGCAATATTACGTCCAGGCCTCACAGGAATAATTATCATTGGAATGCCTATTCCCAATATACAGCGCATTTTTTCTTCCAGCCCCAATCTTTCATATTCCTTGCTGCTGTCCCAGTGTTCAAGTTTTATCACCAATTCTATCCTTTTACGATTTCTTATGCTTCCTATTCCAAAGATAGCGCAAACGTCTATAATGCCCAGACCTCTGATCTCCATCTTATGTTTAGTGAGTTCAGACCCGGAGCCCATCAGAAATTTCTCTGCGACTAATTTAATATTAACAACGTCATCTGCAACCAACCGCTGTCCTCTTGTAATCAGATCAAGTGCTGCTTCACTTTTTCCCACACCGCTTTTACCTGTAATTAACACACCGGATCCATGCACATCCAATAAAACTCCATGAGTCATTGTTCTTTTTTCTGTCTTAACTGCCGCTTTTATCATTGGCCCCTCAAAGAGTTTTCTCTTCCGTTGCAATTAGTCTTATTACGTCTTCTGGAGATTTAGCATTTATCAAAACATCCCTGAAAGTCTTATTTTTAAAAAGACGGGCTATTCTGGCCAGTGCTCTTAAATGAGGAGCTGCAGAGCTAGGAGGCGCAATTAAAAGAGCGAATATACATGTCTTTTGCCCGTCAATAGAATCAAAATCAACTCCATTAGGAGAAATACCAATAGCAATGGTTATGCTTTTTACCAAATCAGATTTTCCATGCGGGATAGCCGCTCCATTAGCAATTCCTGTGCTGCCGAGTTTCTCTCTCTCACATAGAATGTTAAACAATTTTTCTCTATTACTATTACTATTTTTAATTCCTCCAGATTTCAGGAGAATATCAACCAGTTCATAAAGCACAGCTGTTTTATCATTTGATTTCAAATCTATACAAACCGCATCTTTATTAATAAAATCAGTTAGTCTCACCTTATATCCCTTTTTATCAGGAAACACTCCCTGTCTTTTCTTGCTTAGATGTATGAGTTACGATTTTGTCCTTATATCTTCTGATTTGGTTTTTGACCTTAGCAAGTGCTTTATCAAACGCTGTATGAACATCTGTATGCTTTGCTTTGCCCGGCATTGTTATTCCATTAGTTAATGCATTAACTTCTATAACATGTCCATATTTTTCTTCGCTTATAATAATATGTATGTCAGATATATGAGAGAAGTATTTTGTTAATTTTGAAGTTTTCTGCTGAATATAATCCCTAAGTTTAGGTGTTAATTCTGTTTGTTTACTTGTTATAGTAACATGCAATTTATCATGTATTTTAAAAACTTTGTGTTTTGCCATACATTCTCCCATAAAGTTATGATAAGTTTGTGGAGCTGAGGAGACTTGAACTCCTGACCTTCTGACTGCCAGTCAGACGCGCTCCCAACTGCGCCACAGCCCCTTATAGTACCACGGATTTTAGTTAACAGGGAATTATATCATTGCATCAGGTAAAAATCTACACAAAAATTTAGGTTATAGACCCTGATATAAAGGCGGGGAAAAGATTAAAACAGGAGATGGTCTATGGGATTAACGATGAAAGAGAAAAAAGCAGTAAAGGGTTCTTTTATATTGGTGAGATTAAATATCTTGCTAACTCTTCAAATTCTTCTTTATTCTTTTTAAATGAGAGAAGCAATCTTTGATAATCCTTTACCTTCTTTGCTTCTTTCACCTCAGTTATCTGAATTTTTTTGGAGAGTTCAGGTATTATGTTGTGATATGCACCTAAAAAGAGGATACCTTTTTCTCCATGTTCTAAGGTTTCATCTATCCTTTTAGTTATATAATTATCTCTTTTCTTTAGTAACCAATCCTTAGTCAATCTATACCTTAAATAAGCTATTAACTTCATTGTCATCGTCTTAGCCTGGGTAATTTCAACAATACGATCTCTTTCTTTTTTAACCAGAGGGAAATCCTCCGTTTGAACCAAAACGGCACCTTTCTTCAATAAATTATTGATAACTGAATAATTTTTACTACCAGATTTAACGCCTTCCTCCACTATTTTTTGGCCAACTTCTCCATCAGCTACTAAGCCATCCTGGTATATTTTAAAATCTTTAACCTCTAAATTGGCAAAATATTTTACAATCGAATCCCAAAAGCCAGACACAGTCTCTCTGTGTTTCTTCCAGAATTCCTCTCCAAAATCTGCAATACCTCTTTTGTTTACCTGCTTGGCAATACTACCTAAGTCTGCACTCATATGTATGATTGGAACATAAATTAACGTTTTCATAATAAAATGCTGATTCTGCTATTTGACTTTGATCTTTTTTTCCAACTGCTCTAATCTCTTCTGCAATGCTGCTTTCTCCTTTTCGATTTCTGCATCCTTTGCTTTTGTAGATAAATAAGAATCTTGCTCCCACCAATTTATCCCCATCTCCTTAGCCTTATCCACTGAAGCAATCATAAGTCTTATCTTGATGGTGAGAAGGTCGATATCGGCAATTTGAATCTTAATATCCCCGGCAATAACAATTCCTTTATCCAGAACCCTCTCTAAGATGTCAGCTAAATTGGTAGTATTAAGTGCACTTCCTACTCGTGAGTCAGCCATCGTTTATCCCTCCTTTTTTCACATTAAATTTCCTAAAGGACCCAAATCCAAATTTAATTCTTCATCTTCAATACCAAAGATTGCCTGAATCTCTTTTATCTTTTTCTTTACTGCTTTAAGGCTCAATCCCAATTTTTGAACCTCTGTAGGGGAAAGCGTGCCTCTCTTTACTCTTCGAAAAGCCTCCTTCTCCATCAATCTTCTTATCAATTCAACCAGGGTCAAAACCAACTTGGCTAAGCCCTGCTCTGTCTTTTTTGGATCACTAACATCAATTAGTTTAGGAATATTTTCTTCGGCCCTTCTTATCTCTCTTTGCAATTTTTGCATATACGCTATATCTTCCGGGGTAGCTTCCTTCTCTCGGTCACTGAAATTCTTGCCAGAAAGCTCCTCCGCCTTAGAAACTGAGGTGAGAATAAGTCTTAAACCTAAAAACACAAGATCAACATCCGCTACCCTTATGACAATATCTCCGTTTATAACTGCCCCTTTCTCTAAAACTTTATCCAGGACATCTACCAGAGTTACATTGCTTTTTTCAATAGCCGTGTTCTTTAATAGAGTAGCCATAATCTTATTATTTAATCTCTAACTTGGTAAAATTATAAGCAGGCCAGGGACCAGTGGATTCAAGATAGAATCCCTTTGTTTGCATTCCTTGATTTAAATTATCAGCCTCCTTCTTAAAATCGCTGATTTTCTCCTTAGCAACTAAATAGGCTGTATTTAAGATCATAAGCTCCTGCCTTCCTGTTAATTCTTTCCCCAAAATTTTATTTTCAACCGACTCTACTGCGTGCTTCTTCAAACTCTTAAAAAAGACTTCCGCAATGTTCGCTAAGTTTTTTTCTACTTCTCTAGAAATAACCTCTTTTAATTCTTCTTCCATAAAAAAGGCCATACCCTCATCTAAAGCTGCTATTTCTTTCTCTTTTCCTTTTATTGTTTTATTTTTCTCCTTTATCATTTGCTCGAATTTCTTCCTGTCCTTCAGATATACCTTCACACCCCACTCCTGTTTCCCTCTAATTTTTTCTAAAGAATCTTTAATTTTGGAATAGTCTTTATCTAAGATTTCTTCTAATCTCGCTTTATTCTTAAAGATGATACCGAATCTCATCGGAATTAGACCTAAAATTTTATTATTATTCATAGATTTTTCTATAACTTCTTCATGAGCAAGCGCTTTCTCTTTAATCCAGATTGGATCTTCCTGTGCCTTTTTCTGAATCTTACTCGACCCAAATTCTTCTAAAGAGATATTGCTTACCACTGCCTCTAATTCGCGATAAGGAAGAGTAAAAACCTTTCCCTTCCCGTCAATACCTTTGGCAGAAAAAGCTACGACACCTTCGGTTTTCTCTCTAATACAATAGAGATATAATCCTTTCATCCTTATATCCTGTTCCTATTCTTATTCTTCTTTACTCTTGCATTCGTAGGATTGGACTTCTAATTTATCATCCAATTTAACCTCATAGATATTCCGGTCCTTTACTCTTGTTGGAAGTCCAAGAGCCTTTATAAATGAACTCTCCTCATATACTTCTGTTTCTGTCTCCCAGCCCTTTTCACTCTTTCCAACCTTAATAACCTTTACATCTTTGACATTAAGGGTCTTTCTCAAAAACTCAGCAACTGCTTTCTTAGCTTCTTCCATATTAGCCATCTTCACACCTCCTCTTCTTTTGCTTTTCTAATAGCGTCTAATCGCGCTAAAAGTTCTTCTTCCTGCTTCTTATATTCTTCATCGTTTATTTCATCCAACTCAAACCGCATTTGTAATTCCATGAGTTTCTCTTTTATCCGCCCTTCATCAGAGATTTCCTTCTCTATAACCTCATTAATCTTCTTGCCAAGCCAAACCACCCCTTTCAATGGCGCAAGGAATATATCATCAATTAAAAACATTAATACTCTCCTATATTAATTACTAAATTGACAAAATTAAATGGCGGTATGGTTCCTACATACTTAAATTTTATTTTATTCCCATATTTTCCGTCCAGTTCCTGAACATTCCGGTCAAATTCTGTTTCTTTGCTTTTCTCCACTAAAAAAGCCGCATTAATAATCATGCGTTCGCCATAGGTATTATTCGTCTTATGCTCTACTGCCAAAGGCGAAAGAGTATTAATAATATCCTTTTCACAAATCTCTTTCTCTTTTTGCAGAGCAGTTTCCACCATTTTCCCTATTTCCATACGTTCGTAATGAGTCGCTTCAGGGGGTTTAGAAGCCAGCCCTTCCTTTAACTTTCTTATGTCTTCATGTTTTTCCAAGATATCTTTATAAATAACATCCTCTTTAAATATTGCTTTTAACCCAAGCTCTTTTTTATTATTAATTTTGTCCAACAGATCTTTGAATTTATCATGCTCTCTTTCTAAAATCTTCTTTACCTTCTTTTCGTCTTCAGCAATTGTACAAAATCTTACCGGCAAAACTACATGCTTTTTCATTACTTCCTCAATTGCCTTTTCATGAGCAAGTGTATTCTCCCTTGATACCGGGTATTTTATTATTGGAGAATTGCTCACTACAACTGCTATATCATTAAAGCAAATAGTATGCAGTTCGTCCCCTCTTCCGCCAACTCCCAGTGGACCGAAAGTTTTTGGTTCGTTAATTTTTATTACACAATATATGTACTTACCTTCTTTCACTTTTCCCATTCCTCAGGATAAATGGCAATGCTCACAAAATTAAAAACAGGTAAAGGACCTACATACATAAACTTTACTCTATCCTTATATTCTTCACTTAAATCATCCATTATATTATCAAATTCTTTCTCTCTCCCTTTATCTACCAAAAAGGCTGCATTCATAAACATCTCATCTGTAATAGTCTTATTAAGTTTATGGTCAAAGGATGTTCTTCTTAAGGCATCTACTATCTTCTCTGCCTCTTTCTCTTTTTTCTTTTGCAGAGCTTCAAAAACCTCTTTACCAACCTCCCTCTTAGATTGTATATTCTTTTTCCCTTTGCCGTTTTGAATTTTCACTTTTGCCTTCTTAATCTCTTTATTCTCCTGCACAATCTCTTTAAAGATTATTTCCATATTCTTCCATATTCCTTTAACGCCTAATTCTATTTTATGGTCCATATCCCTTAATGCGTTCTTAAATTCTCTATATCTTTTATCTAAAAGATTTCTTATCTCATCAGCATTAGAGGCAATAGTGCCAAACCTGACTGGAAGTACGCTATCAAATTCCTTCATCACTTCTTCAATTATCTTCTCGTGAGCCAGCATATTCTCGCGATTAACAGTAAATTTAGTCATTGGATGACTGCTTACAACCATGCTCAGGTCATTATAGCCAACAGTTAAAACCTCATCGCACCTGCCGCCTATTCCTATTGGCCCAAAATTCCTCTCCTGTGATGTTGCAACAACACAATAGATATATTTCCCTTCTTTCTCCATATTCCTACTACTCCCTCACTTTGATCAATACTGCGTTCTTTTTAAATTCTTCCTCGCCTGCTTGTTCACGAGCTTTGCAATAGTCAATAAGTATCTTATTGGCTTTGTTTACATCATCAAAAATTTTAGCTGGTATGTCCGGATTTCTATCAGGATGGAAAGAAGCGGCTACTCTTCGATAGGCTTTCTTAATTTCATCTTTATCTGCAAAATCATTTAAACCCAACTTCTTTTTTGCCCAATCAATCTCGCCAAATTGCATCTTTTTTATCTCAAGCGTATAGAAACTATAAGGCGGAAGCGGACCTACACATCTAAAATTTAACTCATCGTGAAATTCAGTGTTTAGGTCTTCTATCTTTTTATCAAATTCTATTTGCCGGGTTTTATTTATCAAAAAGGCTATATTAGCAACCATATTATCGTCCATGAGTTCATGCAACTTTAGATCCTGGCTTAGAGTTTCCAGTGTATTCTTTATCTTTTCAGCATATTTCCCTTTTTTTATATCCAATGCTTTCTTAACCATAAGCCCTACTTTCATCTGGTCAGTTATAGTTATCTCTTTTGGACTAGCTAAAAGCCTTTCTTTTAATTCTTTAATTTCTCTCTCTTCCCCAACCTCTTTAAGAATTGAAGGAAAATCACTCCATGTGGCGACTATATCAATCTCTATTTTGTTGCCCGTCTTCTCCATAGTCTCCTTAATGAGATTATAGCCTCTATCCAAAACATACTTGACCTCAATTTCCGAAACAGCGAATGTGCCTAATTTCATAGGAATAATTGTAATCCCTGAACTCATAATTCTTTCAATAACCTTTTGATGCCTGACCAGCATCTTCGCCACATCACCTTTAGATATACAAGTGTAATCGATTATCTCGGAGTCTCCTACTACAGCCGAGATATCCTGAGAAGGAATCGCATGTATGCTATCCTCCGAGACAAAAAGGCGGAAGTCCGTATTAGCACTTATAATTCCATAAATATATTTTCCAATTTCAGCCATTTTACACCTTGGTTATTATTTTTGTTCTTTAGGTTTTTCCTCTACCTTAGGCTCTTCCTGTTGCAGTTTAGGTTCTTCTTTTTCCTTCTTAACTTTGCATATACACATGCTGCTAAAAAAGTTTTTAATTTTCTCAATAATCCCTGCCATCTTAACCACCCCCCTTCATTTCGTTTTCCTGTCCTTCTAATAGACTAATTTTTACTTTTTTGCCATATCTGCTTTGAGAATCTGAGCAATTTGTATTAATCCTAATTTTTCTTCTTTACTCGCTTTAGGATCCTCCATCCATCCTACCATAAAACTATCGTCGCCTAATACAAAGGCCCTTATAGCTACCTCCCACAAACAGGCTCGAGTTTCTCTGCAATGCCTTACCTTAGCCAGCGTAGCCTGTTTAGACCTGACATCCTTCAAGACCTTCCTCTCCTTCATCTGATCTGCAAAGGCCTGAAGGGTTGATTTTACCCCATCTTTGATGACTGCCTTTACATAATTAATATCGAATGGTTTGGTAATATAATCATAAGCACCTAACTTCATAGCTAGTCGAGCAGTATCCATTGTCCCATAAGCAGTGATTATGATAACTATGATATTTTTATCTATCTTCTTAATACGGCGAAGCACCTCAATCCCATCCATCTTAGGCATCTTTAAATCTAATAACACAATGTCTGGCTTCTTTTCCTCGGCTATCTCAAGACCTCTCATTCCATCCAGGGCTGTAAGTACTATATAACCTTCCGGGGTTAAAATTTCCCTAAAAAGATCGCAAATATCTTTCTCGTCATCAATTACTAAGATTTGTAGTTTGTTTTTCATTTTCTTTCTCCACGTTTTTTAATAGTCTTCTTAGGCATAGTAAGTTCTAAGATATTATTTCGAAATATTTCTTTTATCTTTTTTGTATCTACGCCCTTAGGTAAAGGGATCTCTTCATGGAATTCGCAATCTCCATGTTTACCGAAGATACAATACTTTCCTTGCTTTAATTCAAAATCAAGTTCGCCCTTGGTGAAATTGCCCAAATCTATAATAATTTGTATCTCTTCTGCTTCCTTAAATACATCTACAATCGGTTCCTTTATCCTTTTAAAGAAAGGTTTGGTTATATACTGCCACTCTCTTGGTTTCTCATAAACCTTACCTTTATAGCTTGTACTAATTTCTGTTGAAGAATGCTTTGTTAATTTAGAAGGTGCTCCCACGCCTAATCCTACACTACTTGGAACTCTACCATGTCTTTTCCATACATCTCTCATCGTCTTTAGCTGTACACTTCTTGGCATTAATCACCTTTGACTCTCAACCAGTTTAATAGCTTCTTCAAAATTGCTCTTTGATATCTTGAGTTCTAATTTTTGATCTTTGCTTTTTGCCTGCCCCGTAGGCTTGTCCTTCGGGGATTTTTGATTTTTTATATATCCTCTTATAGCAAGCATAGACGCGCGACGGCAAATAGCTTCAATATCTGCCCCGGAATATTCTTCTGTTTGATCTGCTAATTTTTCTAAATTTACATCTTTATCTAATGGTTTGCTTTTAGCATGAATTTCAAAAATTCTGAGTCTTGTCTTTTTGTCAGGTAATGGAAAGTTTAAATGGATATCAAACCTTCCAGCCCTTGATATTGCGGTGTCTATCATATCTAATCTATTGGTCGCACCAATCACTACTACGCCCTTTAATCTCTCTATCCCGCCAAGTTCAGTAAGAAATTGGCTGATTACTCTCTCGGTTACCTGTGAATCCCCTCCAGCGCTTCCGCGTTTAGGAACCAGACTGTCTATTTCATCCAGGAACAAAATACAGGGAGCTGCCATTCTTGCCTTTTTAAATATCTCACGGACAGCGCGTTCTGACTCACCCACATACTTACTCATAATCTCAGGGCCTTTAACAGAAATAAAATTAACCCCGCTCTCAGTAGCTAATGCTTTGGCTACCAAAGTCTTTCCCGTGCCAGGAGAACCGGAGAGCAAAATGCCTGTAGGCGGCTCTGTTTTGACGTGCTCAAATAATCTGCTGTATTTAAGAGGCCATTCTACTGCTTCAATTAAAGTCTTCTTTATTTCATCTAATCCACCAATCTCACTCCACTTTACATCAGGAACTTCAACAAACACCTCGCGGATAGCAGAAGGCTCTATTTCTTTCAATGCCTCCAAAAAATTATCCATAGTAACCTGCAATTCTAAAAGAGTCTCATAAGGTATCTCCGCTAACTCAAAATCTATCTTAGGCAAAATCTTTCTTAACGCTGACATTGCTGCTTCTCTTGCTAATGATTCTAAATCAGCGCCCACAAATCCATGAGTAATCTCAGCTAACTTCTCTAAAGTCACATCTTCTGCCAGAGGCATTCCTCTTGTATGTATCTGTAAAATTTCTAATCGCCCATTTTTATCCGGAATAGGGATAGATAATTCTCTGTCAAAACGGCCTGGCCGTCTCAAAGCCGGATCAACTGTATTAGGTAAATTGGTTGCAGCTATAACAACAACGTGTCCCCTTGATTCTAATCCATCCATCAGAGCCAGAAGCTGAGCTACCACTCTTCGCTCAACCTGTTTTTCAGCGCCCATATCTTCTCTTTTTGGAGCAATAGATTCAATCTCATCCAAAAATATGATAGCAGGTGCATGTGCTTGAGCATCTTCAAATATGGAACGGAGGCGGGCTTCGCTCTCCCCATAAAACTTCCCCATAATTTCCGGTCCGCTTATGCTGGTAAAATAAGCATCTGTTTCATTAGCCACGGCCCGAGCGATTAAAGTTTTCCCACAACCCGGAGGACCATGAAGAAAAACGCCTTTCGGCGGATCAATTCCCAATCTTTCAAATACTTGAGGATATTTCAGAGGAAGCTCTATCATCTCCCTAATTCTTTGGATTGGCTTATCAAGCCCGCCAATATCTTCATATGAAACTTTGGCTGACCTCTCTTTTTCTACCCCCTTTGTCTCCATCTTTATTGAAGTAGTCTGGTTTATTAAAACTACACCCGCAGGAATAGCATCCAATACCTTAAAATCGCAGGATCTTGAGCCAAAAAGCGTAGCTCTAATCCTATCGCCGCTGGTTACAGGAAGCCCCTCCATAAGCGAGCCGATATATCTGGTATCTTTATCTCTTTGAAGCAGGCTCGATGCAGTCAGAGGAGAGAGTGTGATTTTGTTAGCAGCCTTATAGGAAATCTTGCTGATATTTACCTTTTCATCCAGTCCAATCTGCGCATTCTCTCTGGATATTCCATCCATTTGAATAGTCTTTTTCCCTCTATCTTCTGCGTAAGACGGCATTGCTTTGACAGGAGTTTTTCTTTTACCGTCAATCTCTACAACCTCGCCTACTTCTATTCCAAGCGTTTTCATATCTTCCGGGTCAATCCTGGCGATAGCCCTTCCTGCATCCTTTGGCAGAGCTTCTTTTACTTTAAGTGTAAGGGTTGAGTTCTTTTTTGCCATTATTGAAATAACACCTCCTTAAAATTATTCAAAGCATCTGTGCCTTTGACCTCTCTCGATTGCAAAGGGACAATTGTTATTTTTAGGTTATCGAACTTTTCCATTATTTGGTTTATATGTTTCTCCTGCCCTTTTCTTCTTTCTCTACAAAATCCGCAATCCTGCGATTCTACAACATTATTTATTACTAATTGCCTCACCTTTATGCCATAGTCGTTCAAATTATTTATCATTCTCCCTGTTTCTAAAATAGCCATATCTTCCGGAATGGTAACTGCTATAAATTCACACCTTTTTTGATCCTTAAGAAGATTTTCTATTCTCTTTACGGTCTTTTTCATAGTTAATAAGAAATCATCTCCTTCGTCAGGATTATATCTTCCGCCAAATCTTTCCACCATATACCGATACTTCCATCTCATCTTTGCCATAACCTTGACCCAGTCATCCAGCAGGTCAGGTAAAGTCAGAAGTCTCATCGCATGACCGCTAGGCGCAGTATCTACAATGTACTTGTCAAACTTCGCTTCCTCTATTAAATCAACAATTGTCTTGAACCCCATCACTTCATCCATCCCGGGAATAGGCAAATCAAAGATGGAATCAATGTCTTCCTCATCTAAATAGGTAGAGGTATCCAAAATCTTTTTTATCTGGTCTTCATGTTTTATTTTGAATCTGGAAAGAGCCTTTTCTGCGCTTACTTCAAAAGCACTCAAGTTTTTTGTTCCTTTCACCTCTATTATGTTACTGCCAATTTTCCGTTCTAAACTATCAGAGAGTGAATGTGCCGGGTCTGTTGAAAAAAGTAATGTCCTAAAATTCTTTGATAAATAAAAGCCTGCGCTAACTGCACAGGTTGTCTTTCCTACGCCACCCTTCCCTCCAAATAAAATCAGTTTTAACGCATCTTCCCTTAATCCTGTTAATGCCATTATCCATTCACTTCTTCATCTTAATCTCTAGGATACCGTTTTTAAAACTCCTCTCTAAAGTTTTAGGTTCAACTTTAGCAGGAAGTAAAATTTCCTTGCGGTATTTTCTATCCTTACTTACAGCTGTTATTTCTAGTATGTCGCCCTTTAAATCGACCGATATAGATTCGTCATTTACCCCTGGCATCTCAGCATAGACTCGGATCTCTTCTTTTTCATCAAATACATCTACGATAGGCTCTCTCTCTTCTTCAACCGTGGGACCTTCAGGGGTCTTCTTAATTTTGTGGCCGAACGTCTCAACTGTTGGTTTTCCTCCCACTGCGCTTTTTACGGAAAAGCCAAATACTCCCTTCATCCCTTTCTTAAGATGGCTCAGGTCTATTTCGCCTTCTTTTTTAATCTCCCCTCCGGCTTCTTTTAAATCTGCTGCCAGATTAACTAATTTCTCAATTCCCTTAAATAGTCCCCCTAAACCGAGTTTCTCCATCCCAAAATCAATATCTAAACCCTCTTCTTTTTTCTTTTCTTTAGCCATTTTTTTCCCTTAAGTAAGGCTGCCTTTGGCAGCAATTATTAATAGTTTATAGCCATAGTTTTCAGAGGCTTAGCAGGCACATTCTTATGAGTTTTTACCTCTTGTTCTTGATATACTTCTTTTTGCAATTTTTTGATTCTCTTTTTTACATCATCAAATTGTCTTTTAACAGTGTCTCTTCTCTTATCCAACGCAAATGCTTCTTTCTCCAATCTATCCTTTACTGTTCCAAGCGTATATAACTCTAGAGAGCTTGACCTTTGGCTCTTTGGAATAGACCGGGCGCCTACAGAACGTAAACTTTTTACAGCCTTAACACCTAAAGTGCGTTGTGTCATCATTATTAATACACCTCCTCTCTTATTCAGAAATCTAACTATATTTCTTAATTAACCCCTTAACTATCTCCTTTACCCTGTCCTGATTCGTCTTCGAGCCGACTCTGCTCGTCTCAGAAGCAAGTATGTCCTGACACATCTGGCTAAAATGGCCATTTGTATTAGAAGAAGAAATTTTTAGAACCTTAAGAGTTTTGGCAATCATGATACAGCCACGAACAGTAGGCGCAAATTCACACTTTCCAGATTCTCTCAAGCCTCTTACAATATCAACTATTCTCATGGAATCTTTTTTAGAGAGTTTGGATTTTGCTCTGGTAATACCTATTTCTGTATCGTAATCAAAGTGGTCTAAATCCATGGTTATCATTCTGTCCCTGAGCGCATCCTGACTCCTGTGAACTCCTGCGTATTCCTCAGGGTTTGAGGTGAAAATAGCGGTAAAATCGGGATCAACCTTTAAATACGGTTCTTCCCCTCCTCTTCCAATTGGCAAATCCATCATTTTCTCCTGCAAAATGGAAAGAAGAACATTATTCGCTTCTGGCCTGGAACGCGTAAACTCATCATATATTAAACTAAACCCGTATTTGCAGGCAACTGTTAGACGGTTATCCACCCAGCGCTTTACCATATCTTCTTCTGTCTTTAAAACAGTTGAGATAAAGCGGTCTACAACCTTTTTAAATCTGTAGCCATGTTCTCCACCAACTAAATCAGAGGTTGTAAACTCCTCATCCCCGTGAATCATCACTACCGGTCTGCCTAGTTTACTGGCCACATGCATAGCAAGAGTAGTTTTTCCTGTACCTGAAGGTCCTCGAAAATGAACTGGAAAGCCGGCCTTAATATAGGAAAGGGCTCTGCCAGTAATATCCTTTATATACTTTGTTTCCACAAAATCCGGCAAAGGATTTGGTTCAATTACTGTAGTCATCTCATCAATCATTTTACTTTACCTTTCTCTTTTTTAATTTTTCTTAATGACTCCCTTACCTCCACAAATACTACATGGAAGATTTCCATCTATTTTATATCCTGCTCCGCCACAATTGGGACATTTTTCTTTAGTCCCTTTATGTGTAGCGCTACCTCTCCCTTTACAAGCAGAACAAGTAACTCTACTATGAGGATGAACACCGCTCCCTTTACAAAAAGCACATTCAACTATAGGTTCATCAACCTTAATCTTTCCTGTGCCACTGCACACCTGGCAGTCGGCTAGCTTGGAAAGCAGGCGAAAAGGATCTTTTCCTGTCCCTTTACAGAAAGCACAAGTTATTAATTTCGCCACTGTTACGATCTCTTAGACTAAACGGTACTTTTTATCAATTTTATTGACTTTACCGCTTTCAAGCAGTTTTTTCATTGGATGAAGGAGGCTGGCAAAGTGGACACCCATCTCCTCTCCCATCTGGACCATGGTTCTTCCCCGCGGATGCTCCTCGAGCAACGCTAATATCTGACCTTCTACAGTTTTAGGCTTAGCTTTTGGTTTTGCTTTCGCTGCTTCTTTAACTGTAGCTACCTTTTCTTTGACTTCAATCTTGGGCGCAACACCACTTTTTTTAGCCTTAGCCGAAGTGGAAGACATGCTCTCCCATGCATCTTTTGCCTTTGCCATATCAGAGCTATATTCGTCTACGAGTTTTCTGGCACCTTTGATTGTCTCAGCAACAGATACTTTAATATCTTTTATTGCTTTGCCAAGTTTGTCCTTGAGTTCCTTTGACATCTTGCTGCGGTCCTTCCCAAAACCAATCAACATCGAATCTACATCCCTGGCCAGACTGCCAGCAAAATCTGCTAAGTTCCTTGCTTGTTCTGCACCCGTCTGTTTACGGTCTTTATGGAACCCCTTAATCATATCTTTTGCATTCTGTCGCAGTTTTTCTACGTTCTTTGATATACCCTTAACAAAATCTGCTAAGCTCTTTGCCTGTTCCGCACTCATCTGTTTACGATTAGTATGGAATATGTTAAGCATATCTCCTGTGCTCTTTGACAAATCCTTTGCAAAATCAGCCAGGTTCCTGGCCTGTTCTGCACTCATCTTTTTTCTATCGGCAGCAAAGTCTTTCACAGCTTTTCTGGCATTACCCAGAATGTCTTGTGTATCAGACACTATACTGCCAATTGCCTTTGACCGTGAATCATGAGATACAACGATATCATCTACCATACTTCTCATACTCTCTGCTATTCCCATCTTTATTCCTCCTTTTTAATTTTCCGTTTCTTACTTGTGTCCTCTTTTACTGCTCTTTGTCTTTCTTCTCTAAAGCCACTGAGCATTTTGGTCACTTCTTGTTTCCTGCTCTTTTGAAGCACCAATCGTTCATCTCTTTGAACATTGAATTCCTTAAGCATTGATTTGAAATCCTTTATCCTAAGCTCCCTTCCCTTTGCTAGAAGTTCCTTGAGTCTTTTTGCCATTTCCTGTTGTTCTTTCTGAAAATCCTTTAGTTTAGAAGTAATCTCTTCTTTTCTCTTTTCCTGCTTTGAAAGGACCTCTTTAATTATTGTTTGGAATTCCTTGACTCTTCCGACCTCACCTATGGCAAGAGAATTTCTAAACTTCTCTAAGTTTTCCCTTAAAACCTGAGCCATCTCTTTTTGTTCATTAAGATAAGTATTTAACGAACCTCTTACTTCTTTTTCCCGTTGATCCTGAACTGATAAGGTGCTCTGCATCATATTGTCAAAGTCTTTTTTCCTGAGATGCTCTTTTCTGGCAAGGGTATCCCGAAGCTGAGTATTAATTTTCCCTCTTTCCTCTCTGGTGTGAATGAGAGACCCTTGAGAGTCGCCAAAAATTAGACGAGCAGTATCAACATCAAAAACAGAACCAATGCTCTGGATTCTCTTCTCATAGGAAGAAACAACATCCTCAACTACATCCTTTAAATCTAGCGCTTCTGCCATCTTCATTTCCTCTTTCTTTTACCTTAGGGAGAAGAAGGAATCTCTTGGCGAGCCATGCTTTTCTGAGCACAGACTGTGTTCATAAGGGTGGCTCGGCAAGAATCCTTTCTCTTAACTATCCTTAAGCTGCTGTTGCGGTTAGACCAATTGCTTCAGCATACTTCAGGTATGTCTCGACTGATGCGACTACGACTCTTGCTTCAACAGCCAGTATTTCAATACCGACCAAAGAAACTCTAACCCATGCATCAACCACAACACCCTTATCAAGGATTCTGTCAATAACTTCCACCAAACTAGATGAACCGATTGCTTTTTCTACTGCCATTTTTTCCACCTCCCCTCGTTTAAAATTCAGAAAGCAGAAAAACCTGCGCTCTGTTTTCTGTTACTTAAGTATAGAAGCAACTTCCGTGCCAATTTATCTACTAAAAAATTTTCCGACCTGCGTATCCTCTTTTTTAAAAATATCTTTTGAAAGAATTCTGAGGAGCTTAAAAATGGAGAAAATTTAAATGCAAAAGTGTAGAGTTGTTTCTACGTCTGTGTAGAATTTATCTTACAACAGCTTTCAGCGTTCGTTTGGGAAGTGTAGAGTTTGTTCTACAGCGTTACACGTGCCGTATTTGGTATTCTTTCATCTTAGAATAGAGGGTCATGCGGTCTATTTTGAGGATTTTGGCGGTTTTAGTTTTATTGCCACCGGCTTTTGCCAGTGCTTGCTCAATGGCTTCCTTTTCTATCTGTTTTGTCGCTTTTTTAGTTATCTCTTTGAGGGAGACTCCTTTATCCAAATCCTGCTGAAATTCGGGCTTTTTAGTGGAAGCAATATTATCTAATGGAAAGTGTCCCGGTTTGATATGATTGGAATCACATAGAAGTACTGCTTTTCTGATTACATTCTTTAATTCTCTAACATTGCCCGGCCAGGGGTAATCCAGAAGCAATTTCATTACATCAGAAGAAAACCCTTCTATTTTTTTATTTAATTCTTGATTTCCTCCCTCCAAAAAACGCATGGCTAAATGAGGGATGTCATCTTTTCTTTCCCTAAGCGGGGGAAGCGAAATATGAAATTCATTTAACCTATGGAAGAGGTCCTCTCTAAATTTACCACGCCTTACCGCACCTGAGAGATTAATGTTCGTAGCCACGATTATTCTGACGTCAACTTTTATACTTCTCTTGCCGCCTATATGCTGAAGCCTTCTTTCCTGTATCACTCTGAGAAGTTTTCTCTGCGTAGTAGAAGAGAGATTTGTAATCTCATCCAGAAACAGAGTTCCTCCATTAGCCTCTTCGAACCTGCCTTCTTTTTGAGCATCAGCTCCTGTAAAGGCGCCTTTTTCATGACCAAAGAGTTCACTCTCAGCCAATGTATCGGGAATTGCGCCGCAGTCTATAGCAATAAAAGGGTTATTTTTTCGCGGGCTTTCTTGATGAATCATCTGGGCAATTAATTCTTTGCCTGTCCCACTTTCGCCTTGAAGTATTACAGTCATATTGGTCGGAGCGATTATCTTAATCTGCTTTAAGACTTGCTTTATTTGAGGGCTTTCTCCCATCAGCTCTTCTGCTGTAACTTTTTCACCAAACCGTTTTTTTAGAGTTTCTACTTCCTTGGTTAAATACTGGGTCCGAAGAGCCCTTTTTATTACAAGAATTAATTCTTCATTATCAAAAGGCTTGGCAAGATAGTCAAATGCCCCTAATTTCATTGCTTTTACCGCTCCATTTAGATTTCCATAAGCAGTAAGCATTATAATAACCAAATCCTCATCAATCAGCTTCATCTTCTCTAAAATCTGCATCCCATCCATTTCAGGAAGCTTCATATCCAGCAGGACTAAATTGGGAGAATTTTTCTTAACTGCATTAAGTGCTTTCCTTCCGTCTCCCACAGCGATTGCGTTGTAACCTTCGTCCTTCAAAATATTGGAAAGGTTAAAACGTAAATCCTTCTCATCATCTACTATTAGGATTGTTTCCACTTCGTTAGAACCCCATTTAAGTAAAATTAAATATTAAAAATCAAATATCAAAATTACATATTAAAATCCAAAATCATTTCCTGTTTTTAAGAGTTAAAATGCTCGTGCCAAAAATATTGCCAATTTCCTTCAACTCCTGCAAAAACCAAGTAACTTCCTCAGGACTAACACGCTTAGTATCCCGAAGCAGTGAAACCCACAATTTGCTCTCATTTGTAGATTTCAACGAAATATTAAAATAGTTAGTAAAATCTTTTTTACTGCTGGCTGACTGCCCCTCAATATAATTCCCCAAAATGCTTGTCCCACTTCGCAACAATTGATCTCCGATTCTTCTTGAAACATTGTCTTTTGGTAATTTATCTATGAATTCTATAAGTTTCAGGGCGAAGTTATATAATCTTCTTTTGAATTCCTTTTTAAATTTTGATTTGTCGTTTTGCATTTTTATTTTTTATTTTTACATTTCTTATGAGAGTACTTTTATAGCCTTCAATATATCTTCTTCAGTAAATGGCTTGTTTATAAAGGTAAAAGCTCCTCCCTTTTTTGCCATTTGTCTGGCTTCTTCGCTTCCATAGGCAGAAATTACAATTACTACTGTCTCTGGATTTACTCTTTTGATTTTAGGAAGGATTTTTATTCCATCACCATCAGGTAGTTTTAGGTCTAACAGAACTAAATCGGGTGATTCCTTTTTAAGACAAGCCATAGCTTCTCTTTTTGTGTTTGCAATCGATACATTGTAGTTTCTCTGGATTAAGGCATCAGACAGAAGCGAACATAAATCCTTCTCATCGTCTATTATTAAAATATTCTTTATCTTCTTCTTCGGGAAGATTTGCTCTTCTAACCTCTTTTTTTCTCTTAATTGTTCTTTTTCCCACTGTTTAAAAAATACCGCCAGTTCCTCAAGTTCTTCAGGTTTGCGCCAGCCTGAAAGACCGCTTCGCCAGACAATTACTTCTCCTCGCTTTATCTTACCTGCAAGAATCCATTTCTGTAATCGAGCTCCATAAATTGCCCGATATATATCTGCGCCTCTTCTAATATCATATTTTATTTCCACTATTACACTCCGTCGTTCGTATTCCGTATACGATCTGTTCTAGCTTACTGGCAAAGAGACCATAAAGATAGACCCTTCTTTCGGCTTGCTTTCTACCTCTATAGTACCGCCATGGCTGACAATAATCCCATAACATATAGTTAACCCTAAGCCTACACCCCCGGACTTGGAGCTAAAGAAAGGGTCAAATATCCTGATAATATCTTCTTCAGGAATGCCTTTACCTGTATCTTGAATCTTCACCTCAAAAAGGTTTCCTTTAAACTCTGTAATAATGGTCAATTTGCCTCTCTTGGGCATCGCTTCAATAGCATTAATGATTATGTTTAAGAAGGCACGCTGCATTTGTTCTTTATCAATCTTTATTATGAATGTGTCAGAGGTAAACCTTTTAATTATCTTTATCCTTTTTGAAGTAATCTTAGTCTTGTTGGACTCTAAAATATCTTCTAATACCTTATGAATATTACATGGCTGTATATTAAGTTTTGGCGGGCGGGCACAGTTTAGGAGTTCAGTAATTAAGTAGTTAATCCTTTCTGTGTTTCTTTTAATGATGTCCATATTTTTAGACATGGGGTCTTCTGTCTTAATGGCTTTCCTAAGCTGCTGGACTGCCATAGCTACATTGGTCAGGGGATTTCTTATCTCATGCGCAATATTTGCGGCTATGCGGCCGGTAAAGGCGAGTCTCTCGGAGCGAATCAACTCGTCCTTACTGGCTTGCAGTTGTTCATAAGCCTTTTGCGACTCTATAGCTCTTTTTTTCTCTTTTTCTGTCCACTCCTTGTGCCCGGTGATGTCTAGAGATGTTATAATAGCTCCTTTAGGAAAGGGAGCTATTGTTATAGATAGAAACCTGTTCTTGTATTTTTGCTCATGAAACTCTCTCCCATTCCCTGCTTTGATGCATTTCATCAATTCAGCATGCATATCAATCTCATGATGAGCTGCATAATTACTATACATTACATCTCCAATATTAGGCAATCTATCACCTGAGACCTTTTTTGCAAGGTTGAAGTCTATTATTTTCCCTTCCAAATCCACGATTATAGTCTCAATAGGATTGTACTCAAACAGGGCTCTATTAAATTCTTTGTTCTCCTGCAATACCTTCTCTGCTTTCTTGCGCTCGGTAACATCTTTAAGTGATACGACAATACTGGCTTCTTCTTCTTCTTCTTCTTCTTCTTCTGCAAGAAACATTCTTGCCACGTCAAATTCCAGAACAAGTCCTTCTGTTTCTTTTCCTTTTATATTCATTTCCAAAATTATCCTCCTAAACTATTAGCCTTTGGCA
>JBDRTG010000003.1:0-16684 GCA_043824255.1 bacterium | reverse complement strand
TATGTCTTAAATCGCCTAATTTCTTCCATAAATCTATCCAAATCCTTTTCTCTGCTTTTAATGTGCATTTTTATCTCTTTTTATTCTACTTCTCTTCTTCTATCTTTCTTTAATTTCCTATTTTGCAGGACTCTTTTTGTTTGACTGTCTTGCCCGATTAAAAACTTTGATACAAACTATTAACTTATTCAATCACCTCCTCTTCTTGCTTTCTCAGTATAGAATTGTAGCAAATTTTCGTTGATTTAGCAATGAGATGTTCCGATACGGTTAATTACCACAACACCGATGAGCATAGCGTCCCTTATTCTTTTTCTGTTATATGTTTTTATTTAAAAAGTAAAGCCAATGCTAAATTTGAAGAATATCTCCTCATATTTAGTATTATGCCCAACTTGGAGACCTGCTCCAGGAATTGCAATATTTTTTAAGTAAAAATATGTTCCTAGGCCAGATGCAACGTATAGTTCAGTATCCTTTTCAGGGAATCTTTTTCTTAAATAACCTATATCACAAAAGGGAGCAATCGTCCATGTACCATATTTAGAAAATTTCAGAGGTATCTGATAATCCAATGAACCAGTTAAATATCCTTTCACCCATACTCCACTACTGAATATCCCACGGAATCCGCTGGTACCGCCAATACGGAGATCATCCCTTTCATCTCCATCTTCAATATATGAACCTTTTACAAGAGCCTGTAACACATTATTTTCAAACAACTGCTTCTGCCAGCTTAAATTTGTTAAAAAGCCATAATAATTATCTACCTTATCATCTCTATATACCTGATGTTTTAGGCCTACATTTGCCCTAATTCCTTCTTGAAAATATAAACGATAATTAGAAAAATCCCAACGAAGATTAAGACTGGATATCATTGTCTCATAATCATTAAGGACTGAATATGTTTCTAATTGATGATAAATATTTTTTCTGCCTTCTATCCCTATTTCACTTCTAAAGGAGTTAGAAAATTTATAGCCAACAGAGAGATTCAAATTTTCTGATTCCTGGTTAATGCCATATATTTTATCTTCGCCCTTATAGATGTAATAATTATTATCAGACTTACCTATATTAGTCATTAACGTCCAATTTGAGCTTAAAACTGATTTATCCCCATACATAACAAAGTAACTCTCTTGATCCTCTGAAAGCATGGTTCCCAATGATACTGCTTTTCCATAACCTAAAAAATTTCTTTCTAAAATAAAAAAACCAAACTTTGTATCCTCATCTCCACTAGTTGCGAAAAATGGAATTGAAATTAGTGTCCAGCGTTCTTTAATTGCAACATTGATTTTTTCCTCTTCTATAGCAATATCTACTTCTGAAAAAAGTTTAGTGTTATAAATATGTTCTTTTAAATTCTTTTCATCTACTTCCGAAATATTCGTTATATTATCATCAGTTAGATATTCTTCTACCAAATCACGAATAAATTTTGTTTTTGTTCTTTTATTTCCTGTGACGTTAATTACAAATTCATTAGAATAGGCGGGTTGCTCTATGGTAATAAAAATTAAAACTAAGAAAAGAAAAAATAAAAAAAACTTGGGATATCCATACCTAAATACAAGGCTCATTTTTGATATAATAAAATAGGATTATGATCCATTCAGTCGGTTGAAGTAAATTCGGGATAAATTAGCCATCTCTTTTTTTTAATTCTACATTTAAAGCGGCTGGGCTCGCGCGAAGCGCGAGAACAGTCCGCTGGATTGAATTGTTAGACATTTTATTTAATATCTAATCCAAAAGAATCTAATTCTGGTTTCCCTTGAATTGTCAATTTTGTTGGAGCCGAAAGTTTTATCTCAATTTTTGGCGAAGAAGAACCTGCGGAGACATAACTTAAATGCCCTTTTTTACCATCTCTTTCTATTCTGCTTATAACAGCAAATGATACACCCTCGGCTGGGTTAATCGAAAGAATCTTTGCATCTGTTTTTCCTTCGATCTCGATAGAAAATTCTACTCTTCCAAGAGGTAAATTTGTAGATGATTTAAAAGATATTATTGTTTGTATACCTTCACTTGTTTTTTGAACGGAATGTGTGGAGTATTCAAGTTTTGATTCTTCCCTAGCCGGTAAAGCCTTAGAAGTTTGTAAAGCAGCTTCATCAATAGCTTTTTGCAACGCAGTTACCCTTTTTTCTACCTGTTCTGTTTTTCTTTGCATATCTTTTTCTAACTTGGAAATATTCTTTTCACTTTCACGAACACCCCTCACTACTGAGGTAATTATATTTTTCATTCCATCTATCTCTCGTAGTGCTTGCGAAGCATCACTCCGCTCTTTTTTTGCTTCATTAACTTGAACGACGGCAATCACCATCATTCCTATTGAGATAACATAAGGTATATACAATAATAGATTTTTCCATTTTGCCTGGTGACTACCACAGTGATAGCATTTTTTAGCTTTGATGCTAATTTCTTGCCCACACTCTCTACATTCTTTCTTTTGAGGCGCTAAGGGTGGTTGTTTTATTTCGTTTTTGGTATTCATTTATTTTTATGTCTAACAATTAATATATAAAATACACGTATTTCCTTGTTATAAAACTGTTTTAATTATACCCAATTTATTACGCTTTAACAAGACAATGCAGACTACCCTCTTGGATGAAATTTCTGATGAACTTCCCTGAGGCGGGCTCTGTCTATGTGAGTGTAAATTTGTGTGGTGGAAATATCCACATGCCCAAGCATTTCCTGAACAGACCTTAGATCCGCGCCATGGGAGAGAAGATGCGTAGCAAAACAGTGCCTTAATGTGTGAACTGTTATCTCTTTATTCATGTCCATTAATACGGAGTATTTCTTTATTGTTTTCCATATCCCCTGTCTTGTATATCTTCTGCCAAGCCGGGTTATGAAAAGCATATTGCTGTTACCTCTGGCAACATATTTGCTTCTTACTGCATCTATGTATTTTTTTACAGCTTTTTGAGCTTTTCTGCCAACAGGTATAATTCGCTCCTTTGAGCCCTTGCCAATACACTTCAGATAACCCTCATGCAAATCTATATTATCAATAGGAAGATTGACAAGCTCTGATACTCTCATACCTGTAGCATAAAGAAGCTCAAGTATTGCTTTATCTTTTATTCCCTGTTCTTTATTATTCGGTAAAGCTAATAATCTCTCTACTTCATCCTGAGAAAGCACTTCCGGTAAAAACAAACCCGTTTTTGGAGAATCTAAATTTAGAGTAGGGTCATCGTTTATTACATCTTCATTAACCAGGAATTTATAAAACATTCTTACAGCAACTAGATTTCTTGAAATGGAACGTATGGCAAGCTTGCTTTTTCTAAGATAAATAAGATAGGCTATTATATCTCTTGGACCTACACCTTCTATGCTGACACTAGATTCTCTATCCAAAAAACCTAAGAATTTAGTTAAATCTCTCGTGTAAGCCTCTAATGTGTTAGCAGAGAGCCCTCGTTCTACTGAAAGATAATCTATAAACTGGTCAAGTAATTGATTCATACAAGAAAAGGATTACTTTCTCTTTCTTTTCCAATTGTAGAATCCGGGCCATGTCCGGGATATATAACAACATCCGAATCCAAAACCATGAGTTTTTCTTTAATGCCTTTTATTAAATCTATGCCAGAACCCGAAGGGAAATCCGTTCTACCTACTGAGCCACAAAAAAGCGCATCGCCTGTAAATACTGTTTTTTCTTTTCTAATAAAAATAGAAATACCTCCTGGAGTATGTCCCGGAGTAAACAATATCTCCAGTTCGAGGTCTCCGACTTCTATTATTTCTCCTCCGTTAAGCACAATATCTGCTGAAGGAGATACATAGTTCATAGCAAAATCTGCTGAGAGATTTTTAGAAGCATCTATAAGCATATCTTTATCATTTACATGAATTAGTATTTTTAAATCTTCAAATTCTTGCTTTATATTCTTATTAGCACCTATATGATCTCCATGTCCATGTGTATTAATAATATATTCCGGACTCAGATGCTCTTTTCTAACCTCTTCTATAATTCTGGAGCTTTCTGCTCCCGGATCAACTATAAAAGCCTTTTTTGTTCGCTCACATCCAACTATATAGCAATTAGTTTCAAGAAATCCGACTACAAGCTTCTTAATTATCATCATTGACCATTTCAAAGAATTCTTCCTCTGTTAGTATAGTAATTCCTAATTTCTTAGCTTTATTGTATTTAGAGCCCGGAGAAGTACCCGCAAGTAAAAAACTTGTTTTTTTACCAACACTTTCGCTTATACTTCCTCCAAGCCTATTTATTATTTCGGAAGCCTGATGTCTCTTATACTTAGTTAGTGTTCCTGTTAGAACAAAATTTTTGCCTGCAAAAACTTTACCTGAAATGGATTCCGCTTCTTCCATTTTTACCCCAGCATTCTTTAGCTTCCCTAACACCTCTATTGTGTCTGACCTTCTGAAGAAACATACAATACTACCTGCCATTATTTCACCTATTTCCCCTATCGCCTCAAGCTCCTCTTTTCCCGCTGTTCTTAATTGCTCAATAGAAGAAAAATTCTTTACCAAAATCTCTGCAGATAAAACTCCTACATGTGGAATTCCAAGTGCAAAAATCAATCTTGATAGAGACCTGTTTCTGCTTTCTCTGATATTTCTTATTATTTTATTTGCCAGTATATCTCCCATTCGTTCTAATTTAATAAGATTGTCAAACTTTAAAGAATATAAATCCGCATAATCCTTAACGGCTTTTTTCTCTACAAGCCTAGTTATAATTGCGGGACCTAGGCTTTCTATATCCATTGCACGTCTTGAGGCAAAATGCTGTATTCTTCTCTCAAGTTGAGCAGGGCACCTCAAATTCTCACATCTATATGCAACTTCCCCATCCACTTTCACTACCTCTCCACTGCATACAGGACACTTATCTGGCATTCTAAACTCTCTTTCCTTCCCTGTGCGGGCCTCTTTTACAACGCTTACTATCTTTGGAATAACATCTCCTCCCTTTTCAATCACAACCTTATCCAAAAATCTAATATCTTTGCGTATTATTTCATCCTGATTATGCAATGTAGCCCGACTTACTGTTGTTCCTGCCAAAGCAACTGGTTTAAGCACAGCAACAGGTGTTAATATTCCTGTTCTTCCTACCTGTACAACAATATCCTCAAGAATCGTAGTAACCTGTTTTGCAGGAAATTTATATGCTATCAGCCAGCGCGGGCTTTTACCTGTAGCACCAAGCTTGTGCCTTTGACCCATTGAGTTTATCTTTATTACCATGCCATCTGTTTCATATCCTAACTCCTCCCGCTTTGATTGCCAGCTGTTGCAATATTCAATAACTTCACCAATATCCTTACAATGCTGAATATGAGGATTTGTGCGAAACCCATATGTATCCAGTAAGTTCAGCGCAGTCATGTGATTATTCAGATATTCATCAGGACTAGTTCCCTCCATATATCCAATTTCATAGACAAAAATATTTAGGTGCCTTGCCGCAACAATCTTCGGGTCAAGAAGTTTCAGTGAACCTGCAGCTGCATTTCTTGGATTTGCGAATAAGAGTTCCCCTTTCTTTTCTCTCTCCTTATTTATCTGTCTGAAAATATCCTTGGTCATATATGCCTCACCCCGAACCTCAAGAACAGAAGGTATTGAATCTGACATTTGCAATCTCAGAGGAATTGTCTTTATGGTTCTTAAATTCTTGGTTATATCATCTCCATGTATGCCATCTCCACGACTTGTTCCAATCGCAAAAATTCCATTTTCATAGATCAAGTTTACTGCCACTCCATCAATCTTTAGTTCAACAACATAATCAACATTTTCTCCTGTAAGATTTTTTTTCACGCGCGCATCAAATTCTCTTATCTCATCTTCAGAGTAGGTATTTGCTATGCTCAGCATTGGTGTTCGATGAGTAACAGTCCTGAATTCTTTTAGAGGAGAGCCTCCTACTCGCTGTGATGGAGAATCAGTGGTAATTGAATCAGGGGATTCATGCTCCAAGCGTATCAGTTCTTGCATTAAGAGATCATATTCACGGTCAGATATCTCAGGCTGCGTGTCTATGTAATACTTGCGATTATGGTACTCAATTTGTTCTTTTAGCTTCTTTATATGTGTCTGTTTTTTGTTCATAAGACTAGACCTTATACCTAATCCCTTGTTACTTAGATGCAAGATGTATGTTGAACCGACCAGCTCTAGTGCGTCGTAAGAGGTGCTGGAGAGTGTTTGCTGGGAGGAGAGGCATGCATCTTACATCTAGAATCATAGACTTATTCACCTGTTTCCAGTCTATAAGCCGACATCCGAGGCAGGTCTGCTTCTCTTATTTTATCTTGAGCAGTTTTAATATCATAAGAAACTCTTTTTATCTCAACTTTTTTTTCTTCTGTATCGTAAATAGCATAACATGCGTCAGGATTTTTGTCTCTGGGCTGTCCTACACTTCCAATATTTATTAAATACTTGGTGCCTTCTTCAATTTCGATACTCATATCAAAGGAAAATTCAGGTCGCTCTGTTTCTTTAAAAACTATGGGGACATGGGAATGGCTGAAAAAACACACAGGCTTCGTAAGTTTTTCAAAATTGCGATGAGCATCAAGAGTTGTTCTTATATATTTCCACTGGTCAGGCTCAAGTATTGTTGCATGCACAATAACAAACTCAGGAAACTCTTTCTCTAATTCAAGCTGCTCTAAATATTCCTTATTATTACCAGTCAGTGTGTCAGCGGTCCATATCACAGACTCTTTTGCTATCGGATTGAAGTATTCTATATCCTGCTTGCCGATAACTGCCCAATCATGGTTTCCTGCAACACATTCAAAATCATTATTTTTGATGAGTTCCACGCATTCATTTGGATTTGCTCCATAGCCGACTATATCACCTAAACATATATTTTTCTCAACCTGTTCCTCTTTGAATTTCTCCAGAACAGCATTCAACGCTTCCAGGTTAGCATGTATATCTGATAGTAGACCGTACTTCATACAATATCATTCCAGGCTTTTTCTCAGTTCATCTATAGATACTGTGGCTGTTCCAAGTTTTCCAACAACAATACCTGCAGCATGATTTGCAATATATGCAGATTCATACATTGATGCTTTATTTCCAAGACACAATGCAAGTGCTCCAACAACTGTATCTCCTGCACCAGTTACATCAAAAACCTCTTTTGCAACAGTTGGAATATTAGCTATCTTACCATCTCTTTCAAAAAGGAACATCCCCTTCTCTCCACGAGTAATTAATATTGCATTTGCCTGTAATAACTTTAACAAATTCTTCCCTACTCGCACTAAACTTTGTTCATCCTTTATCTCTGTTTTAAGACTCTCTCCTGCTTCATGATTATTTGGTGTTATCATGGTCGTATTCTTGTAATATGTAAAATGTCTCGGTACAGGGTCAACAATAATTGGATAATTAAATTCCCTGTTCAACTTTATAATTTGTTTAACTAGATACCGTGTTACAATGCCCTTTCCGTAATCAGATATGACAATGGCAGAAATGCTACGCATATTGGATTTGATATATGCAAGTATTCTTTTTGCTTCTGCAGCATTAATCTGGCTGACAAATTCCTTGTCTGTCCTGACAACTTGCTGATGTTGAGCGATGATTCTTGTCTTTACTATGGTCGGTCTTTTCTTACTTAGAATAATCCCATCTTCATTCATGCCCTGTTTCTTTACCAACTGCAGAAATTCTTCTCCTGCAATATCGTCTCCAATAATTCCTGTAATTAATGCCTCTGCGCCAAGTGCGCATATATTATTTGCAACATTAGATGCGCCGCCCATCATAGCGGACTCAGAACTAATTTTAACAACAGGCACAGGTGCTTCTGGGGAAATGCGCTCCACATTTCCCCAGACAAATTTATCAAGCATCAGGTCTCCCACAACAAGCACTTTTGTACTCTTAAACCCTGCTATCACGTGTCTCAACTGGTTTATATCTATACCTTTCATATATTGAATCCTCTCTCCAACGCCTTAACATTTATTGGGATAAGATTATGCCTCCTGAGAGGAAGGATTTTTTCTAAAGCTGCCTTTAAAAAATCTAGTTTTACCTCACCAGTTTCCCTGGCAAATGCTCCTAAAACAATCATATTTGCTACCTTCAGATTCCCAAGCTCAACTGCTACATCATTTGCAGGAATTTCTACAACTCTTGTCTTAGTCCTCATATCCTTATTTATTTTTACCAGACTACTGTTTGCAATTATGAGTCCATCATTCAAAACAAGTTTGGAAAATTTATCCAATGATGCCTGGTTCATTACAATAAGCGTATCCGGATGTGATATAAATGGAGAAGCTATTTCTCTTTCCGATATAATAACTGAGCAATTTGCAGTTCCTCCACGCATTTCCGGTCCATATGAGGGAAGAGAGGTAACGTGTTTGCCCTCTTTCATGCCAGCATATGCCAGCATCTTACCCATTGACACTATTCCCTGCCCACCAAAACCTGCTACAAGAATCCGAGACATCACTATTCTCCGCTTTTATCCTTAATCACCCCAAGGGGATAGGTCTTTATCAATGTATTATCAATCCATTCTGCAGCCTTCTGTGGAGTCATAGCAAGGTTAACAGGACACTGAGACAGAACCTCAACCATTGAAAATCCCACGTCTTCCAGTTGTATTTGAAATGCTTTTTTGATGGCTTTTTTAGCTTTAATAATATTTGCAGGTTTATTCACTGCCACTCTTTCTATATAAATAGATCCATCTGTAACAGCCAGCATTTCTGAGATTTTTATCGGGTATCCAATCAGCCTGGCATCTCTGCCTAAAGGAGTTGTTGTTGTTTTTTGACTAATCAAGGTTGTGGGAGCCATTTGTCCGCCTGTCATTCCATACACAGTATTGTTTACAAATATTGTGGTTATTCTTTCACCGCGATTTGCTGCATGAATTATCTCTCCTGTGCCTATGGCAGCAAGATCTCCATCCCCTTGATATGTAAATACAACTTTATCAGGATGAACCCGCTTTATCCCTGTTGCAACAGCAGGTGTTCTTCCATGCGCAGCTTCAGTCATATCTATATTAAAATAATGATACATAATAACTGCGCACCCAACAGGAGGAACTCCAATAGTTCTATCCTGAATGCCAAGTTCATCTATTACTTCGCCTATTAACCTATGGACAATCCCATGCCCACAACCCGGACAATAATGAAACGGTTTGTCTGTCATACATTTGGGTCTGCCAAATATCTTCTTCATCTCTATTCTTTCTTTTTCGTGCCTTTGTGCCTTTGTACCTCTAATTCTCTAATTTTATTTACTATCTCTTCTGACGTGGGAACTCCTCCCCCCATTCTTCCATAAAAATACACAGGGCATCTTCCCAGAACCGCAAGCTTTACATCCTCAACCATCTGTCCCGCACTCATCTCCACAGTAAGAACATACCTGACATTGTTACTTATCTTTCTTATTATTGCTGATGGATAAGGCCATAATGTTATAGGCCGAATCAACCCGGCTTTTATCCCCTCTTTTCTCAAAAGAAACACAGATTCTTTACAAACTCTAGCGCACATTCCATAAGCTACCAATATTATATCTGCGTCCTCTGTCAACACTGCTTCGTATTCTATAAGCTCCTTTTCTATTCTTTTATATTTGTTCTGAATTTTCTTATTATGCTCTTCCAGTTCTCCAACTTTCAGCATCAGAGTCCTGATTATATTTGCCCTGCGACCTTTTGCACCAGTAAGCGCCCATGTTTTCGGAGGAAGCTTCGTCTCTTTTATCTTTCTTATTTCCAATGGCTCCATCATTTGCCCGAGGAAACCATCTCCAAGTATCATCACAGGATTTCGGTATTTATCTGCTAAGTAAAAAGCTCTGGCTGTCCAGTCATAAAGCTCCTGAACAGAGGCAGGTCCGATTGTAATAAGTCTGTAATCTCCATGTCCTCCACCTTTTACTGCCTGAAAGTAATCTGCCTGAGAAGGAGTTATATCTCCCAATCCCGGACCAGCACGCATTACATTCACAATTACACACGGCAACTCTGCGGCTGCAATATAGGAAATCCCTTCCTGTTTAAGACTTATTCCTGGACTGGATGAGGACGTCATAGCTCTTGCACCGGCTGCTGACGCACCGAAGACCATGTTGATAGCAGCAAGTTCACTTTCGGATTGGATAAAGACACCTCCAAGTTCACCTAATCTCTCTGCCATATACGCAGTTAATTCGTTCTGCGGAGTTATAGGATAGCCAAAATAATGCCTGCATCCTGCCTGAATTGCACCTTCTCCGACAGCGCCATTTCCACACATTAAGACTTTCTCTGCCATTCGGTATATACCTCTATATTAATCCAAGTAAGAATACCCCTTTTTTTGAATATAGGCAAGTAGTAAATCTCGCCATAAATTCGCTGAATCTCGCCTCTGCTCCTTGTTTCCAGTTAAATGAACGATATGTATTAGAGACTCTTTTGACCTCAGAGGCGTTATATAATATGTGTGTAATATCCATGTCCCTCAATTTATCATAAATAACGCTGGCATTCTCAGATGCATTGGATATCTCCACAATATCGTTAACATCAAGAGGACTGCTTCCAACATAATCCCTATCGCAGTAGAAACTCTGATTTTCTCCTACGAATAGAATTTTGCTATTCTCTGGTAACCTTTCATTAATAAATTTGAATGCACCATACTGGTAAAAATTTTTCGATAGGAATTCTTCCTTTGTTACTTTTCCATACGCTACATCAAAGAAGTTAAAGCCAACAGTCGCTGCAAATTTAAATGTGTTCCAGCATAAAAATCCAATAACAAAGGCATGTAATCCTATTGAAATTATCTTACTCTTTTTAAAATTAACCAGAGTATATGCTGCCAACAGACTCCAAACAGATAGGCAAGGAAGTAAAAACCTAATTATCCGGTGCGTAAAGAATATCCAGAGTATAAAAACTAGTGCAGTGTATGATATAAATACTTTTATGTTCCTATTAAGCTTAGTAAAAAACAATACAGGCAATATTAATAAAATTCCACTCCCTTGATTATTCAGAGGCAATTTCCATAATAGAGAGACAATATGCAATACATTCATATCCTTTGATATGTGAAATCTGGCAAACCTTTGGACAAGCTCTCTGTTCCAGTCAATGCCGCCAAAGATGCTATAAAACAACGGATATACTGGGTTATGAGTATATATAAGATTCTTTATAAGCCATGGTGAAAAAGTCAGAGACGCAAAAAATATAAACAAGAGCACACTTCTGCATGTATTCTTAAAAACTTTCTCTTTTTTTAGAACTATAAAAGCCACAATAAAAATAAGTGCAGTAGGAATAAAATATAATGCGCCTGTGTATTTAGTGCCGATTGCAAATCCACAAAATATACCGGCAAGTATTAACCATACAATCTCATTTTTAGGGGTTGCAAACCCATTAGACCAATTGAGAATACAAAAAAGCATTAGTAAACCATAAAAAACCAATCCAAGATCGTTAAAAGCGTAGGTTGATGATAAACATACCGCAGGCATATTATAAAATATTGCAGCTGCCAAAAGGCCTACATTCCCGTCAAAGTATTTTCTTCCTAGGACAAAGATTGTTAAAGCACACAAGATACCTATAGAAAAATGTATCAGTTTTGCCAATATCCCATCTTTTATTACCAAAGCAAGGGTATATAACATCTCTACTCCGAAAGGGAGGTTTGAATACATATTGTGAGGGATAAAGAATATCTTGCCGGCTCTCACATAGAGTTTTGGAAATGCAAGATGGTATGAAAGGGTATCATAGTTCAAAGGAGGTGCTAATGCCCCTGTAAAGGCAAGAAACATTGTTACTCCTATTGATATTATCAAAAACTTGCTAAATGCGGAGATATATGGAAGTTGAGATATTATCTCTTTTGAAAATCTTTCAGAAAAGCTAGATTTTAATCTGCTAAAAAAGTATTTGATCTCCCTGATTGAAATTATGCATAGCATTAATAATACTGAGTACAGACAAAATCTATTTAACCCCTTAGCAAAACCAATAAGCAGCACTAGAATAGATAGTACTCCCAATCCCAGTCCAAATGATAGGGACATTTCCTCAAGAAGGGACTTCATCCTCAATTTAAAAAGATCTAATATCTTTTTACCAAGTCCTAAAATTGATGTAAAAATAAATGCGAGCAGAATAATCTGGGAGAGTATATATGGGAATTTCACTTATATATTTGAATTGCTATGTCAGGACAAACTAACCCACAGAATGTACAGGATGTACATTTTCCCGAATAGGTAAGCTCTGCAGGAAAAAACCCTTTTGAATTTTGAACTTTTGATATACTCAGCACTTTTTTAGGACATACTGATATGCAAAGCCCACACCCTTTGCACATCTCCTTGTCTATAATCACGTTGGGCATAACAGAGCACCTTTTACTTATTCCGAATGCTTTCGGGATTTACTGAATGTCCACTCCAGTTGAGCTTTTTCCTGAGTATTGTAAAAAATTCATTCTCAGGTGATGAAATTAATTTTAAAGTATATGGAGCTTTTTTTACAACTAGTTTATCAGAATGCATTAAATCAAACTTAATCTGCCCATCAATTGTTAACGCTATTTTATTAGTCTCAAATATTGGCTCAACAGAAATAGAGCTTTTTTCTGAAACAATAATAGGTCTGTTAGTTAGTGTATGAGGACATATTGGTGTGATAATTATTGCTTTTAGAGCAGGATGCACAATTGGTCCTCCGGCTGAAAGAGAATAAGCTGTAGAGCCTGTCGGTGTTGATATAATCAATCCATCTGCAATATATGTAGTCACATATTGCTTATCTATAGAAGTCTCAAGCTTCAGAACTCTTGCAATTGCTTCTGTGGTTATTACTGCATCATTAAGTGCAGAAAAAGGGGAAACCTTCCCTTTTCCCTTTCTTAAAACATATCCATTAATCAGCATCCGATTTTCAATAGAAAACTTGTTGTTTAAAACCTGTTCCAGAACTTCATATATTCGCAAATAATTAATCTCTGTGAGAAAACCAAGTCCACCAAGATTAACTCCAAGAATTGGTATGCCTGATGATGAAACAAGCCTTGCTGCACTAAGTAGTGTTCCATCGCCACCTAAAGCAATCAGGATATCTATATCGGATAATAATGCTTCATTTTCTACAACCAGTTTTTTATCTAAAAGCATCTCTGCGCAATCATGAGACACAAAAACTCTTATCCCTTTTTTGCCTAGCCACTCAGATAAATCTCCAGCCAGTTTTAAAGCGGACGGCTTCCTGGGATTACCGACTATGCCAATTCTCGTTATGTCTTTAACCATTGCTATCTATTTACCTTAAAACCTAAACTTAGTTCTGCCAAGCAGATCATGAAGGTGAATAACTCCTTCTGGTATGTCTTTTCTATTAAGTATCAATAATGAAGTTATTGAGTATTTTTCCATCTTTTCAAGGGCTTCTACTGCAAGAGAATTCTTATCAATTGTTTTCGGGTTTTTACTCATAAACACGGTAACTCTTTTATCCAAAAAACCTTCAACTTTAATACTACGTCTAACATCTCCGTCTGTAACAATCCCTTTTAATTTTTTGTTAGCATCTAAAACCAATGCAAACCCAAATCCTTTTTTGGAGATTTCTGCTATTGCTTCTTTCATCGTAATATTATGTTTAACAATTGGAATTTGTTTTCCTGTTTTCATAATATCCTTTACTTTGAGACTCAATCTTCTTCCTAAACTACCGGCTGGATGCAAAAGTGCATAATCCTCTTTTTTGAAATCTCTTTCCTCAAGAAGAGCTATAGCGAGCGCATCTCCCATTGCAAGCGTTGCTGTAGTACTCGCTGTTGGAGCAAGACCTAGCGGACAAGCTTCTTGCTTAACCCCTATATCTAAAACCAGATCGCTGTGTCTCGCAAGAGTTGAATTCGTCCTACCCGTCATTGAGATTATTTTAGCTTTTCTCTTCTCAAAAAAAGGCAAAAGATTATTTATTTCCTCTGTCTCCCCGCTATTTGATATTGCTATAACAATATCACTCTTTGTTATCATCCCTAAATCACCGTGTGAACCTTCCGAGGGATGAAGAAAAAGCGATGGGGTACCTGTACTGGCAAGCGTAGCAACTATCTTCTTACCTATAATTCCTGACTTGCCTATGCCCGTTACAACAACCCTTCCTTTACATGATAGTATAAGCTTTACAGCATCCTCAAAACTCTTATTCAATTTCGGAATTAAATTTCTTATTGCTTCTGCTTCTATTCTTAATACTTTTTTTGCGGTTTTCAGAATCATTAAATTATCCCTTTTTAACCTGTTTATCGATAGACATTGCTCTTTTTAGCAGATCTGGCAATTCTTTAACCGATATCATATTCGCCCCATCACAAAGAGCTTCCTCTGGACTAATATGAACCTCTAAAAAAAGACCTGCACAACCTACTGCAACAGCAGCTTTGACAAGAGGCTCTATAAATTCTCTCTGTCCTCCAGAAGATGCTCCCATACCTCCCGGAAGTTGAACACTATGTGTTGCGTCAAATATAACAGGATATCCAAAGTGCGCCATTGTGGAAAGCCCGCGAAAGTCAACAACTAAGTTATTATACCCAAAACTAGTTCCTCTTTCTGTTAGTAAAATTTTTTTATTTTTCGTTGAGAGAATTTTACCAATAACATTTTTCATATCCCATGGAGACATAAATTGTCCTTTTTTTACGTTTATCACCTTACCAGTTTTGCCTGCACTTATCAATAAATCAGTTTGCCTCGACAGGAACGCTGGTATCTGTATAACGTCTAAAATATCCTTTGTCATGGTAATTTCTTCTTTTGAATGAACATCCGAGAGGACAGGGATATTAAACTGCTCCTTTATTTTTGAGAGCACACCCAATGCCCTATTTATTCCAATTCCTCTAAAAGAACTGACTGATGATCTGTTGGCTTTATCATAAGAAGACTTATATATAAAAGGGATTCCCAGATCATCTGTTATCTTTAATAGTTCCTCTGCAATCTTAAAAGGAACTTTCTCATCTTCAATAACACATGGCCCTGCAATTAAAACAATAGGATTTGCATTACTTATTTTTATGTTACGTAATGTTATTTCTTTCATTCAGTATCCCCTCCCAGACTATTAGTATTATGCCCGAAGCAAATAACAAAAATCAAGAATAAAAAAACCCGGCAGCTACCTACTCTCCCATTCCGTCACCAGAATAGTACCATCGGCGGTAGAGAGCTTAACTTCCGTATTCGGTATGGGAACGGGTGTTTCCTCTCTCCTATAACTACCGGGAATTCTTCAAAAAAATAATTTATGGTCAAGTCTCACGATCTATTAGTACTGGTAAGCTAAATACATCGCTGCACTTACACTTCCAGCCTATCAATCCCGTAGTCTACGGGAGATCTTCAGTCCCCCGAACTTCTTCGGGGAAAGGGATATCAAATCTCGAGGGAGGCTTGATGCTTATATGCTTTCAGCATTTATCCTTTCCGAACGCAGCTACTCAGCTATGCCGCTGGCGCGACAACTGACACACTGGAGGTTCGTCCATTCCGGTCCTCTCGTACTAAGAATAGCTCCTCTCAAATATCCTACGCCCACGACAGATAGGGACCGAACTGTCTTACGACGTTCTGAACCCAGCTCGCGTACCGCTTTAATCGGCGAACAGCCGAACCCTTGGGACCAATTTCAGCCCCAGGATGCGATGAGCCGACATCGAGGTGCCAAACCTCCCCGTCGATGTGAACTCTTGGGGGAGATAAGCCTGTTATCCCCGGAGTACCTTTTATCCGATGAGCGACGGCCCTTCCACTCAGAACCGCCGGATCACTAAGCCCTGCTTTCGCACCTGCTCGACTTGTAGGTCTCGCAGTCAAGCTTCCTTATGCCTTTACACTCTACATACGATTACCGACCGTATTGAGGAAACCTTGGGGCACCTCCGTTACTTTTTAGGAGGTGACCGCCCCAGTCAAACTGCCTACCAGATACTTTCCCATGTCTTGATTCAAAGAACAAGGTTAGAGCTCTGATATAATCAGGGTGGTATTCCAAGGTTGGCTCAACCCCGACTAGCGCCGAGATATCATAGCCTCCCACCTATCCTCTACAAATTATACTAAAACCCAATATCAAGCTGCAGTAAAGGTTCACGGGGTCTTTCCGTCTTGTCGCGGGAAAATGGCATCTTCACCATTACTACAATTTCACCGAGCCTCTCGTTGAGACAGTGTCCAGATCGTTACACCATTCGTGCAGGTCGGAACTTACCCGACAAGGAATTTCGCTACCTTAGGACCGTTATAGTTACGGCCGCCGTTTACCGGGGCTTCGATTCAGAGCTTCTGCTGACAAGTCAGCATGACCCCCCCTCTTAACCTTCCGGCACCGGGCAGGTGTCAGGCCATATACGTCATCTTTCGATTTAGCATAGCCTTGTGTTTTTGATAAACAGTCGCCTGGGCCAATTCTCTGCGTCCTACTCACGTAGGAACCCCTTCTCCCGAAGTTACGGGGTAATTTTGCCTAGTTCCTTAGCCACGATTCACTCGAGCACCTCAGGATTCTCTCCTTGACTACCTGTGTCGGTTTGCGGTACGGGTAGCATCTACCTGAAGC
>JBDRTG010000002.1:0-3518 GCA_043824255.1 bacterium | reverse complement strand
CCTTTTAATTCTGCCTCTATGCCTTTCCATTCCAGATCAATCCCTGGGATAGCCGCCCATCTATTGTTTTTAGTGAAGAAATGAAGACTTATTTTGGCTTGTCCTTTACCTTGCATTTCTGTTTTAACATAAGCTGTGTAGATATATTCTTTACCCGCGGTTATGGGTATCTCAGTTCCGGTGCGGTAGTTTGACCAGTAGGCTTTAGAATCTTCTTTGTTTCCTTTCAACATCAAGGAATAAGAGAAGTCATTATATACGGTATTGTAATCTTTATCTGCCAAAGCACCTTCAAAAATTCGAGGTATCCAGGAACACCATTTCTCTATCTCTGGATTAGCACAGCCGAACCTCATATTTAACTCCACTTTTTTCTCAGTCAGAACATTCCCCTTAACCTTCAATGCCAGGGTATATATTCCTTCAGGGACCAAGTTGTCCTTGTCATTTTTCCCATCCCAAGAAACAGAAACTTCCTCCCCCTTGCCTGAGAAAGTCTTAATGGCCTTATTAGCCTTATTCAAAACACTGAGAGCCCATTCTGTTTCTTTCCGCATTTCAGCCTTAAATGTTACAAAATCATATTTGCCGTCATTATTAGGGGAAAAACAGAGAGGATAAGCATTGGCATTCAATAATGACTCAAAGAAAAATATACCAATCTCAGAAAAAGAGCTTTTTTTACCGGTAACCACATCTATTGCCCTTACTCTCCAGAAGTATTGTTTATTTTCTTCAAGCGGTTCATTTATCTTGTAATAATTGACAGATAAATTACTAACTCTCTTAGTAATTGCCTGAGGAAATTTTCGATCTAGGGAATATTCTAGCTCATAGATATTACCCCCGGCATTTCTATTTTCCCATATCAGGAAAGGAATTGGACTTTTAATCTTCTCATCCAAGGGGCTAATAATATGGGGGGTAAATGGTGTAGGGCTATCTTTCTTATCTCGTAAATGAACGACTTTTACCTTATAAGCCGGCACAATAATTTCCATGAAAGGGGTAATATTGATTATCTTCTTATCCCAATAATCGATACCGACTATATTAGATGAAAGATTAAGATTCTTTATCTTGAATCTTCGAGATGATTCGGTACTGTTAAAGAGAAATAATAATCTCTCCTGCCCGTTCTTCAAAACCGCTACATTTTCTTTGCCTCCTTCCGATACTTCAGACAGGGAATCGTCCCGGTCAAAGTTCTTGAAAAAACCTTCGAAGTCGGCGGCAACCGAAGCAACCTGCGAAATTGCCTTATAGAACCTGCCATCCACATTCCAATCATAACAAACCATTATCCCCCCACCGCAATCAGTCAATCGCCGAAAAAGGTTCGCTTCTGTTTTATTCTGATTATAAACATTGCCGTATCCTAGCCAAACTAGTTCTCCTCCAACAAGAGGTTTACCATTAATTGCTTTTAAAGTATCTTTAATCCTTTCCTTTGATCGGCCATATCCACACCATATTCCATCAACGTATTTACTCACATATTTCCAGTTAACTCCATATCTTTCCCGGGTTACATCCCCTTGATAGCCGCTGTAAACATAAAAAAGGCAATCGGGATTGGCTTCTTTTATCCCTTCCTGCAATAGTTTACAGATTTCAGCATTTTGACGACACCGGAAATCAACCCATTTTTGGCGGTAGTTTTTTAAGACCATCTGCGGGGTCAATTTTATATTCCGTGGTATCTGAGCAAATTTACGAAATGATTCTATATTCATCTTACTGAAACCAATCGATTCAGGTCGGGCAACAGACACTTCATAATCCCAGCTAAGGGCTGGATATTTCAGAGCCATCTTCCCCGCATATCCTTTAATCATATTCCTGACCGGAGATGTCAGTTCAAGCAGATGAGCAGGAGAGACAACACCATCCTTTATTGTTCCATTAGCAGTAACTGCCTGATATTCAGAATGTTTTTTCAGATATTTCCCAATATCAGAAATAGCTCCACATAAATGTGTTAGAGTGCCCGGGATTCCATATTTAATTACCAGTTTGTGTTGTTTATAAAATCCTTCTATTTCCGATTTATAATCATATATTGTGAAACCGGTTTTTTCCCATGACTTAACTATCTCATTCAAGTTATCAAATAACGGCCGATAGAAAAGGCCCCCGCCAGGCCAATTACATATTACCGTGTTTTGAGGAGTTTTACGGCTAAAAGGTGGCAATAAAAAGAGATCAACCTCACCTGTTGTCTTCTTCTTTGAATTAAAAGAAATTTGATAATATATTTTATAAGTCCTGGCCGATTCTAACTCGTCTCCTACAATCTCTGATTTAAACAATAATGGATTAACAACAACATCCTTTTCTGAACTCATCTCCGGGAAGGTGATACTTTTGGAGTCAAAATTAAATATATAGCGGCGATATTTAAAATTTCCTTTGCGTATTTGCTTTTCAGTTATTTTAATCGGGCTGGGCCAGATTCTATCCTTACTCATGTGAGGAATTAATCTCAGAAAATAAGGAATATCTAATATAGCTTCGCATTCCTTAATCTCCTTCTTTTCTATACTCGTCTGCAAGACTAAAGGTAACCAGAGGAGTTCTCCATTGACTATATAAAACTCGGTTAAAGGATGGGTATAAGTTTTGCCCAAAGCACTGATTTTGGTTATAAAAACAGTCTCCACCTCAAAAGGAAAATGCGGAGAGGAATACAATAGATTGCCATCCTGTAGAAACTGATATAACATATACTGGCTCTCACTATTAGCGGAATATTCAACTTCAAGATTCTCCAATTTTCCAGGAGATACCCTGGAAATTATTCTGTCTATCTGAGTTTGGCCTTTGGTGCCAATAACAAAAGTTTTGACTCTCACAACCTCTGCCTTTTCACTGGAATTAGAGAAGGAAATTTTGAGATGATTTTTCCCTTTTTGCAGATTGCCTAAAGATGCCATTCTTGAGCCGAGAGACATCTCACCGAAAGAAATCGTACCAAAACGGCTCGGTTTATGAAAACCGCCTCCGGTAGGAGACCAGCAGGAATTCTCTTTATATGGTTTTTCTTCCCGGCATAGATTTATTCTCCACTCATCTCCGATTTTAGGGGAAGACAGCCCGAAGGACTGGAAGGGAATACTCATCTCTATTGTCCATGCCCTTTCCCCAACCAGGGTCTTAACCTCTGCGTTTGAACTCCAGTTTTTATCATAAGTGTCATTTTGACAACGTGCATCATATATTGTTCCTTTACTGTTGACAGCAAGATGGTAATAAACCTCTTTTTCCAAAGAAGGTTTAATAAATATCTCTACGCAATCGTCTTCGAAGACATTGGAATCATGAACGTTTTTTTCTGCTTTAAATTCAGACATTTTTTGGAGTATCGGGTCAAGAACGCTTTCAAAACAATGCATAAAAATATAAATCTTTTCATGGTCATAGCTAATATATGCTTTAGTCTGCTGGGCAGCTAATTCAGTTCCCCCGCTGAGAAGAAAAGGCGAAAGTTCCATACTGTTTTTCCAGCAGTTATCATT
>JBDRTG010000001.1:0-25376 GCA_043824255.1 bacterium | reverse complement strand
AAGGTTTTTAAACACGCACAGAAAATCATAGTTGAATGAGTTCCTGCTTCCACAAATTTTCCTTCTTTTATCTAACATTTCCTAATCCTCCCTCTTTAAATTGTTATAGTTTATTTTTCAAAAGTTAACTTTTTTAGCTTTTTTGGCATTTTTGTTCTATGCACCTCTTTTTCAAATTTTATTTAGTTTCCCCTTCCAATGCTTTGAGAAAATCTTCTAAATTTATAACATAACCATAGGACATGGCAATTTTCCAAAGTGCTAATTTCTTACACAATTCTTCACGAGCAGTCCAATCATTTTCTACCGCTGTTACCGCCTCCTTGATGGTGGAACAACCATAGCCAAGTCGACTCATATCTATCATTCCTGCCGGGCTCTCAAAAAGACACCAGTTAATAGCAAAACCAGTATAAATCAAGTTCCATATTTTTAGACGCCGGCATAAAGCATTCAACTGATGACTATTGATAACTACCCATTCATTTCCTCGTGGCCGGGTAATGTTAGGAAAATCTACATACTTCTGGGCATTCTGGATGTTCTGAAGATTCTCTTCGCCACACCGTTCCACAGTTTTTATCTTGCTCCAATTCTTTTTTACTGCTCCCTCTAAAATTGGCGAAGGGTCACCAGATAAGGCTTTGGCTTTTTGATAACCGGGATAATTTTTGCAGTAATTTTCTGAGCTGCCCACATGAATAATGGTTAATTTGGAGGAACGAACCTTCTCTAAAAGAGGGCCTACTACCCTTTTTGTGATCTCAATTGCTCGTGGGACATATTCAACTACGTTCCAGAGTCCTTTGAATCTGGTATTCGGACCATACTCTAACTTCGGAGAAATCCCGTAGTTCCATGAATGCATAATTAAAAATGCAGTCTCTTTTATCGGTATCTCTATCTCTTTCTTGCCCCAACCGTTAAAGGCTTCCGCTGGAACTTCAGCCAGAAGATTTGCATTATGTTGCCGGTAATAATTGACTTTTTTCTTCATCCTTTCTATTCTAATTTGTGTCATGGTTTCAAAAAAATGCATCCTTTGCCTTTATAGGTATATTTCCTTCGGGAGATCGTAACGTTATTACACCCCCAGATGCAGCAATCGTGCCACCAATAACCATCAATGGACCAATCCCTATTATGGAAGTGGCTACTACTATAGCGCCAACACCTGTTGCCACAATACCCATGATACCGCTCAACATGAAGTATAAGGATATAAATTTTCCAGGCAGACCTTTAGCCACTTTCTGAATCTCAACAACGAACGAAAGAAGCGCAATACCAGAACCTGTCCCTATGAGAAATGTGGCTATAATCAGCCAAATAACAGAATTTTGAGCCATGATCAAAAAACTCAAACATAAGATTGCGCACGCAATCAGCAGCGTCAATTTAACACCGTATCGGTCTATAATATGTGCAACTGAAAGACTTGCTATATCAACTTGCTTACCCATAGCTAGCTCTTTCCACTTTGTGGATGTAAAAGAAGCAAAATTTCCCGAACTAATTTATCTTGAATTTTTGTATTAAATAAATTCACATTAAGAGTTTGAGACATAGTTTTCTGATTGGAATAATAGAAAAATGACACAGCAGATAAAAGGAATATGAATGCTTCAAAAGAAACCTCTTTTTTATATATCCCCTGCTTTTGACCTTTTTGATATAAATTTTTCAGATGTCTGAACGGTTGCTCTCTAATACCCCTAATAGTATTAGAACGTTTTCCTCCATCCAGATTCTCCCATGCAATAAGCCGCCAGAAATGAGGATATTTTTCGTGAAAAGACATATAATAACGCAGTATTCTATCCTCAAGATGAGGAATATCTTTCTCAAGCAGATCCGTAAAAACGCGTTCATGGTCCGCTATCAGTTGGAAGCAGCCTTTCAGCACTTCACAAAACAGGTTCTCCTTATTTTTGAAATAGGCATATATGCGTTGTTTATTTATCCCTGCTTTTTCTGCAATACTATCCATTCTTGCGCCATGAAACCCTTTATCGGAAAATTCCTGCTGTGCAGCCTGTAGAATTTTAGATTTCGTTCTTTTAACTCTCTCCTGCATATATTCAAACCATTCAGTTAGTTTTATTACAACCTATGTGCCAAACTTATTGCCAATCAGCTGAATTTTTGTTTGAACTGGGCCAAAGATCCTCTGACTGTTTCAACATCTCCTGGCTTTTCTTCCTTTTCCACTAATTTAAGAGGAGCAGACATACCCAGAACAGGAGTATATCCCCTGGAAAGAATCGCTTCTTGATACTTGGGCCCAGTTTCATAATCTACTCCACCTGTAGGCATTATAATTCGACTAGCATGTCTTTCTCTGACATAAGGAGCAAGTAAAGCCTTGATCCCGCTTGGTCCATGAACACTTGCAGGGAAAACCTTAATTGCATCTGGTTCCAATTCATCATCTCTTTCGATGAAATACTGCAACTCTGTAGGGCTAAGTATTGCAGGTGCTGAAAACACATTTGCTTCCCGGGTGAGCTTCACAAAGTCTTTTCCCTCACCGTAACCTCCCATAACGTTGGCAGGAGCTACAATCATATCAAATCCCATGTCTATTGCTGATTCTAATTCTTTTGGATTGATTACACTTCCAACTCCAAGTATAAAAGGGTTATCTTTAGGACATTCTGCTCTTTTCTTTGTCAGTTCTTGCATTCCTTCTTTTAAGATAGCTTCTTCAATCCGAAACGTACACTCGGCTACATACCCTGCCTTATAAATCTCCAACATAGTAGTAATCATATGTTCTGGTTCCTTAACATGATTCTTATTCATCACCACTACTATTCCACTCTTGCGGATAACTCTATCTACCCGAATTCTATCTCTTTGATAATCTGACATTTTTAATTCTCCTCAAAAATTATTAAGATTTTATCTGGAAGCCTTAACTCCTCCACCAGCCAGAACTCTTTTTACTTCCGCTTCTACTGCTTTCTGATCCATCATAGTAATATCTCCAGGCGTTTCTTGGACCAGCATACCATGGGATGCCCCCCATTCCACAGCGGTCTGTAGGTCTTTATCCTTTAACAATGCAGCTAAAACCCCGGAGGCATAAGAATCTCCTCCACCAGTACGGTCCTTGATTGGAACATCCTTTCTGAGAGCTGATACATAAAAGTTCCCTGCTAAAGCATCGTATAATACTGCAGCCCAGCTTATCAGATCAGCGTTAGTAGCCCCTCGCCATTGAGTACCAATTAAACTTAAGTTTGGAAAATCTTTTGCCACCTGCGCAATTGTTTTCTTATAAGCATCTATCCATTCATCAAAAGGTGCATTTTTGGCAACTTGGGTCTTGTAACCTAGAGCATCACTTAGATCAGAATCATTACCTACCAAGAAGCCTAAGAGAGGTGCGATTTTCTGATTGATCTGCTGAGCTTTGCTTTTATCTGGTTCTACTTTTGACCTATAGTTCAAATCAGCAGACACGAAAGTGCCATACTCATTTGCTTTTTTCACTGCCTCTATAGCAAGCCCTGAAGAGGAATGTGAAATTAATGTATAAATACCACCTGTATTAAATACCCTTACTCCCTCCTCTCCAAATATCCTATCCCAGTTAAAATCACCTTCTTTCAATTCTCTTACTGCAGAATGCCCTCTGTAATAACAGGTATCGGATGGAATAACTCCTTTCCCTGTATAAGTAAAATTGATTCCATTCATCAAAGTACCCTTTTTATCCGTAGAGAATCTGGAACTATCATTCTCAGTATTAAACCAAATAATTTTGCTGGTATCCACTCCCGCTGCTCTAAATTGATTCCCAATATTTTTACCTATTACATCATCAACTAAGGCAGTCAATACTCCGGTACGTAAGCCAAAAGTATAAGATAGACCACAAGCAACATTGGTTTCTCCTCCACCCTGAAAGATTCTCATTTCCCGAGCCTGAGCAGTAGGCACATCATAGGGATCAAATCTTAACATAACCTCTCCTAACGATAATCCGTCATACTTACAACTATCTGCAGATTTAATTTCGGTATACTTAATTATTTTCTCCGTCATTTTCTCTCCTCCCCTAAAACACTTTGTAATGTCTTTTTAATAGCTCCAATACCGGTTATCATTCTTCTTGTATATTCTTCAACCCTCTGGGCAATGCCAACAGAGTAAAGGTCCAAACTGAATATCTCCTTATTAGAGAGAACAGGTTTTAGCTTATTCCCTAAAGTCTCTGGTTTTCCCAGTTCAATTCCAGTTATATATTTTTTAAGTTCTTTAAGTAAAGGATCAGGACTTAATTCAAATGGTTTTCCTCTATCGTCAATGCCCAGTAAATATCGGTACCATCCAGCAATGGCCAAGGGAATATATTTTAAATTTTTGGCATTCTTTCCATATGCTTTTATTGTGCCTCCATACCTGACCCCTACTTTTTGGGATGTATCTGTAGCTATTCTCTGAGGAGTATCAGGAATATTAGGATTAACTAACCTCTCTTCTAATACCTGCCTCAGGAATTCCTCAGGATTAATTACTCCAGGATTATCTACTACCGGCAGACCTTCCTCATAAGCCTGTCTATACACCAGCTCTTTCAATAAGGGATCATTCATCTCCTGAAAGATATAATCATATCCTAAGAGACAGCCAAAAGTTGCTAAAGTGGTATGAATAGGATTAAGGCAGGTTCCAAGTTTCATTTTTTCACACTTATCTACTGCTTCAGAACTATTCACAAGAATTACTCTATTTTTGGATTGATCTGCTTTTTCCAGAGGCGGTCTTCGATTGGGAAAATTATCTTCTATCACTAAGTAAGATATGGGCTCAGTATTCACAAAAGGCGCTGCAAATGTTCCTTTGCGCGTTTTTATGATATCCATGTTTTCAATTCCCTTGCTTTTAAGCAATTCAACATTTCCCGAAGATGGTCTGGGGGTTATTCTATCAATCATGGTCCATGGAAAAGAAACCTTCTCGCTTTCTAAATATCTTAGAAATTCCTTTTCTACCAGTTTGCTGGTATAAATCCATTCTTTAGCAATGAAGCTAACCGCATCAAATAGTTTTTCCCCGTTTTTTGAGCAATTATCCATACTAATAAATGCTATTGGAGTACTACCATTCTTATATCGATGATAAGCAAAACTCGCTATCTTACTCATGAGATGTGTAGCTTTTCCTGGTCCATTCTTTATATCTTCCAATATCACAGGATAAACATTTCCCTGAGAATCGTGGATTTTATAACCCTTTTCTGTGCAAGTAACACTAACCATTTGCAAAGAAGGTTTGGCAAAATATTCTAATGTTCTCTTCCACTGCCCTTGTCTGGAAGTATCTGCATACAGCACATCTGCAGTAGAAGCAATAAGCTTTATCTGATTTTCTCCTTTTGAAGACATTGCTATACTTATTCGAAGGTTATCTCTGGGATGATAAACTCTGTCCACTATCTCCTCATCCCATGTCTCTATTCCTATAATTCCTTCTCTTGCCTCTCCAGATTCAAGTAATGCTTGCTGGATAGGAGCAATCTCTGCTACATAAAGGTTCCCGGGCGCTATATGAATCCATGTGGGATATACTTTGGTTCTACTCAACATATCATCCATGGAAAATTCAGGCAGACAAACTCCTGTATCCTTCCATCCGGGATTCTCCAGTCCTTTTCTTGTTAAAAGAATTTGTTTTTTATTCATAATTGCAGCACCTCTTTATTAATTACATGCTTTGGTATCTTCCCTTCTAAAAAATCAATCACTGCCTGGGTTGACATTATTTGCATACCGATTTTCCCCTTATCTGTATCTGAACCCACATGTGGGCTGACAATGATATTCAACCCTTCTAAAGATAGACTCTTATCCTGCCATATTTCATCAACCCCATAACCCCAGATTTTTCCTGCTTTGACTGAATTGTAAGCAGCCTTGTAATCCACCAAAATTCCTCGCGCACAATTCACTAAAATCGTTGTATCTTTCATTAAATCAATCTGTTCTTTCCTGATAATAGTTTCATTAGCTGCTGCATGCAGGGTTATAATATCTGCGGTCTGGCATAATTTATTCAGCTCCATATATTCAACATTGTTTTGGGTTGCCCAGTTTTTATCCGGATAGAGATCATAAGCAATAACCTTCATCTCGTATCCATTCATTAATTTGAGCACTAGTTTACCTATCAACCCAGTTCCAATTATTCCCAGAATCTTGCCTGAGATATCCAGACGAGAAAGCCCCTCTTTGGGTTTGCCCTGACTGGCAGTCCTGTAATGAGAAATTCGTCGTCCAGCTACATCAAGAATTGTAGAGTGTGTCCATTCTGCAGTGGGTAGGGCATTACATCCCGGGCAGTTTGTAACTATAACTCTATAATCAGTGGCAGCCTTAACATCCACTGAGCTATAACCTATTCCATATCTTGCTATCAATTCTAAAGAACCTCCTGCTTTTATACCCACTTGAGATAACAATTCCCTGTCATATTTTTCCAGATCAGCAATTACCGCAGTAATATTTTTAAGTTCCTCTACTTTTAAGGGTTCTTCAGGATTTCTTTCGCAGCGATAAATTATTTCAATCTCTCCATTTGAATTCTCCGATAATTCATCCAGCATTTTCTTAGCCTGCCCTTCCTTCGCAGGATGAGAGATTAAAGAATCCAGAAAACTTGTTGCTAGAACAAGAACTTTTTTGCTCATCTTTTATTTACAAAAGAAATTGCATTAGCTGGACAGAAGTCCATGCATGTGGAACATCCTGTGCAATCCTCGGGATTCACAACAGCTTTTTTATCAACTATTGAGATAGCATAGCAATGACCTATTTTCATGCATCTGCCGCAGCCTGTACACAACTCAGGATCAACCTGAGCATACGCATCATCCAATGTAAGTTTATCAGCTGTATAAATTGCCTCAACCTCCTTATCACGAAAACCCCTGTAAGACTTATAGCCATGCTCAGCCATGAATTTCTTGATATTCTTAATAAGATCAGGCAAAAAATCAAAACCGCGTTTCATTGTTTCAGTGCAGATGCCAATCATATCAGCACCGCACATCATCATCTGAACAGCACTAACATAATCACAGATTCCGCCTGTGCCAAGAATAATCGCTTCGGATCCACAAGCTTTTCGCATTTCAAAAACATCACGTCTGGACAAGGGTTTTATCCACTCACCAGAGAAACATGACATTGATGGCTCATGCTGCAATCTATATGGTCCTTTAGCCGGATTAGCAATATCAAATTCAGGAATAGCCAGACGATTAGCAGTAGTGCCAACAACACGGGCGCCATTTTCAAAACAGGCCCTGGCTACCTGACCAATATTACCTCCTTCAGGTGTCAGTTTTACAACTATTGGCACATCAACAGCTTCTGAGATAATTCTAGTCGCGGCACCAACAATCTCTGCATTTTGTCCAAGACTGGCACCGCTTTGTAGTGTATGATTATCCTCGCCTGAGACCTCTAAATTAAATGACATATTTGGGCAGCACATATTAAGCTCAATAGCATGAGCACCAGCATCAACACATTTCTTTGCCATCTTAACCCAACCCGCCATACCCTTATTACCAACATAGGCGATATTGGCAATAAGTTTAATCTCTCTTGTCTTTTTGCGGGATTGATCAAGAAGTTTTAGCATCTGCTCAGGAATTAGTCTGGTCTCAGCAGAAAATGCAAGATAGCCCTCCTTCTTCCAGAATTTGTATCTTGGCTTGCGATTGATATAAGGAGCAGGTTCTATAGCAAGCTTCAGACTAGCAGCGCCCCAGCCACAGCGTTCAGCTTCAATAATTTGACTTATATGTTTAGTAGTTGGACCTGAAGCGACAATAAACTGGTTTCTGAACTTGAGCCCTGGTATCTCAAAGGGCATCAAACAATCCTCTTGTGTAAATTTTGCCATTTGCAACATGCTTTTTTATAATTATATTTTGACTGTTTTCGCTTCTCTGTTTGACTGGTACATCGCTTGAATAATCTCTATGCATTTCAGCCCCATTTCACCACTGAGATCATAGATGGGCTCCTTATTATTTAACACACACTCAACAACATATGCGAGCTCACTAACATAGCCCAGATTGTAGAATTCATCAACGGCTGGTTTGGTCCAGCCGAGTGTATTATCAGCCTTTTCAATACAATATGAATACCCACGCCTACTATATACACTTACAGGCGAGCCAAATGTCATATCTACCTTGATCACACCTTCAGTACCATAAATCTCAACTCTATCATCCATACCACCTACAGTAATATAATTCCCTTCCACAAATGCATGCTCGCCATTGGCAAACTTTATAATTCCTAAGGCCCAGTCTTCTCCACTATTATCCTTGTGAACATAGTTATCTTCTCCACCGGCGTTTGTCTTACCAATTACCTCAATAACCCTGTTCTTACCCTGATTACCAAGAAAATGAAGAATCCATCCAATCGGATGAATACCAAGATGAATTAGAGAGCCACCTCCACAATACTTTGCATTCTTGGCAAACGCACTGTGAGTACCATTATGAGTCTCCTTTGCCTTAACATAGAGAACCTCACCGATGGCTCCTTCTTTAATAATCTCGACTGTACGCATAAGCGCAGGAGCAAAACACCAGTCCTCACCGTAAAACAGTTTTACTCTTTCTTTTTTACATGCTTCAATCATTTCTTTTGCATCTTCTATAGTAGTGGCAAGGGGTTTTTCGCAAATTACATGCTTTCCTGCCTTTGCTGCAGCAATAACTACATCATGATGCAGAAAATTTGGTACACAGACAGAGACAAGACTAATGTCATCGCGTTTTAACATTTCCTTATAGTCTTCATAGGTGCTGGGAATATTCCACTTTGAGGAAATCTCCTCAAGATTGTCAATTGCTGCAACTGCTACTACTTCAGCATTTCTATCTCTGCTGTATGAATCACAATGGAAATCAGCGGCAAATTTTGATCCAACAATACCAATTCTAACTTTATCCATAAAACTCCCTTTCTATTTTACTATCAAAGCCAACAGAGCCTTCTTGGAATAAATGGCATTTTTTGCCTCTTGAGGAATAATTGACCTTGGTCCATCCATAACTTCATCAGTGACGCAAACACCTCTGCGAGCAGGACCAGAATGACTGTACAACACGTCAGCTCTTGCACAATTAAGGATTTCATCTGTTACTGTCCACTCAGGTATTTTAACTTTTTTTTCTTCTGGCGATTGTTCACCAGCAAGCATACTCCGTATCAAAGTACTTGCCTGAATAAAATCAGCATCCTTTACAGCCTCTTTTAAGTCACTACAAACCTCAAGTCGTGTTTTAGCTATTTCTGCCTTTTTCTTACCCTCTGCCAAAATATCTTGGTTAATAGTTTCTGCATAAGAAGCGGGAACCGCCAGAGTAAGATTAATTCCAAGAACTGGGCAAACCCTGATAAATGAATGCAATATACCTCTTGCCATACCGGTATAGACCAGATTAAGCCCCTCAAGCTTGCCTTTAGCCTGCTTAATTGCCATTAATTCACCAATTACGTGCGTAGAATGGTCAAGGGGTGTGCACGCATTAAGAACAGGTACACTCATATTCTTACAAGCCAGCTCGATATCCTCATGCTTCCAGAGTCGGGCTGAAAACACATCAATGTATTGGTCAATAGCACGTGCTGTATCTACGATTGATTCACCTCTTCCCATCTGGGTATCTTTTGCTGCCATATACATTGTGGATCCGCCCAGCTGTGCCATGGCTGCTGAGAACCCAAGCCTGGTTCTTGTGGATTCGTACACAAACAACAAACACTGCACACGCCCCTTCAGAAGATCCACATAAGTCGCATCATAACGGTTCTCTCGAAACCACTCTCCAAGAGCAATTACTTCTTCTAATTCTTCCCTGTTCAGAACCCCAATATGTGGAATCTGTCTTCCGCGAAGCCTATCACTTAACTTTGGGACATAGATTCCCATCCCTGAACTCTTCATATTCTCCTCCAACTATATAGTTGGTTTATTGTAGCTTTGTATCAAATCTATGTCAAGCACATTTAGAAATGTCCTATTTTATAGCTCTGCCCGCAATCCATCCTGTTGAAAAAGCAGCCTGCAGATTAAATCCCCCTGTATCAGCATCAACGTCAATAATTTCACCTGCAAAATATAGGCCTTTGACAAGTTTCGATTCCATTGTTTGGGGATTGATCTCTTTTATGCAGACTCCGCCGGATGTTACAATGGCATGATTAAATGACCTGTAACCTGTCACTTCAAATCGGAACTCTTTCAGCAGTATCCTCAGTTTCTTGCGTTCTTCAGAATTAATCTGGCTCAGTTGCTTTTCTCCTGAAATTTTTAATTTCTCGATAAATACAGGAACTAGTTTCCCCGGCAGTAGTTTTTTTAGTAAATTCTTAAAACCTTGTTTGCTGTGCTCAGTTATTTCTCTTATTATTCTTCGCTCAAGCATTTTGTGGCCAAGAGCAGGTTTTAAATCTATGGAGATAAACACCTTTTCTTTATCATCAACAAGCTTTACAACAGTTTTGCTCAAAGAAAGAATTATCGGGCCGGAGAGGCCAAAATCAGTAAACAGCATTTCTCCAAACCGTTCATCAACCTTCTTGTTCCCACACCATACCTGCGCTTTTACATTTTTTAAGCTTAATCCCTGAAGTTTTTTTGCAGTACTGCCTTTAGTTTCAATAGGCACAATAGATGGAGAAATAGGGGTAATTGCATGTCCAAGCTGAGAGGCCAGTTTAAATCCTGCTCCGGTCGAACCAGTTCTGGGATATGATTTTCCTCCGGTTGCAAGCACAACTTTATCTGCTTTTATTTGAATACGATGAGTATTCTTTTTAACTGTAACAGTAAATTTTTTATCAGGTAATTTTGTAATGTTGATTACTTCTGAATTAGTAGAAATGGGAATATTTAGCGATTTTACTTTGTTAAGCAAAGCGTTTGCAATCTCCCCTGCATCATCGTTTTCAGGAAAGTAACGCCCTCCTCGTTCAAGCTTAAACTGAACACCCAGCTTTTCAAAGTATTTAATAAGATCTGTATTAAAAAAATTCGCAAAAGCAAACTTCAGGAACCTTCCGTTTTTGCCAAAATGCGAAATAAAATCCTCTAATTCAGCATCGTTGGTAATGTTGCATCGTCCTTTTCCTGAAATCCTTAGTTTCAGCGCAGGGTTATGCATCTTTTCAAGAATTAATATTTTTGCGGAAGGTTTACAGCTTTCAATAGCCGCAATCAAACCAGCCGGTCCTGCGCCAATGATTACAATGTCATATTGATTTTGCAACATTATTTAAATTAGTATCACATGATACTATCATTTGCCAGCAGTTTTTAGTATGTGTTAGCGTCCTCTGGATCGCCTGGAAAACCTTGATGAGTTTGACCTAGCCGGATTTTGTTTCTTCGTGGCAAAGTATTCTTGTCTTCTTTGTTGTTTCTCTTTGTCCCATTCCTTCTTTTCGTTTTCTGTCATTGGCTTTTCTGTTTGAGGATAAGGGTTTTCTTTGACAAGTTCTATTTTCTGGTTTATCAATTTTTCGATATCTTTTATATAAGCATTTTCTTCAGGTTCGCAAAGGGATATAGCATTACCTTCTTCCCCTGCTCTACCGGATCTGCCTATCCTGTGGACGTATGTTTCGGCTATATTAGGTATATCATAATTGATGACATATTTTAGTTTGTCAATGTCAATACCTCTTGCGGCAATATCTGTTGCCACCAACACTCTAATTTCTCCGGCTTTAAATTGCGCCAGGACTTTTTGCCTTTGATTTTGCTCTTTGTCACCATGTATAGCTGCTGATTTAATCTTATGTTTTTTTAGGTCACGATCTATTTTGTCAGCACCACGTTTTGTTCTGGAAAACAATAATACCTGATCGATCTTTTGATACTGAAGTATATGACGCAGCAAATCTTTCTTACTTGATTTATTGGTATAATACAGATATTGCTTTATAGTTTCAGCAGTAGAGGAAATGGGACTTACATCAACTTTCATAGGATTTCTCAAAATTTTCCTCGAAAGTTCTACAATATTTTCCGGCATTGTTGCTGAAAAAAACAAAGACTGCCGTTTCGTTGGTAATTTGGCGATGATCTTTCGAATGTCATTGATAAACCCCATGTCGAGCATCCGGTCAGCTTCGTCCAGCACGAAGTATTCGACGTCATTTAATCTGATGAAGCCCTGATTTATTAAGTCCAAAAGCCTTCCAGGCGTTGCAACGAGAATATCGACACCTTTGCGAAGGGCATTCGTTTGTGCACCTTGCTTCACACCACCGAAAACGACTGTGTTTTTGATCCCAGTGAATTTTCCATACGTAGTAAAGCTCTCTGCGATCTGAATCGCCAATTCGCGTGTAGGAGTTACGATGAGCGACTTAATTTTGCGCGGGCTGTTATTATGCTGACGATCAAGAAAGAGGTGCTGCAGGATTGGAATAGCAAAAGCCGCAGTTTTACCTGTCCCGGTTTGAGCACTGCCTAATACATCATTTCTTTTTAGAATGAGTGGAATAGCCTTAACTTGTATTGATGTAGGCTCAGTATACTTTTCTTCTTTGAGAGCTCTTAAGATAGGCTCAATAAGTCCCAGTTCTTTAAATCGCATAATTCTCTAATTTTTATTTCTAAATTAAATTAGTCAACGCCAGCGCCTAACCTCGACTCCCCTTCCGTTCCTAGAATTCTGGCGAGTACTTAAGAGGGACAGGATGCCAAGCGAGGCGCATGATTTTCACATTCCGAATCTGGATATGGCTGCAATACGCTTCAAATCCTACTTTTGTGAATCTCTGGGAGTCGATGGGGTCAGGATCGGTCACTTCAAGAGCCAATTGCCCATTTACGAATATGAAGCAATGACCGTCAATACTCCCCCCTTGAATGTGGTAGGTTCGTCCGGGGTCAAAATCAAACAATGGAGTTGCGGCGGTGAGTTTGTAGTCAGGAGACTTTTCAATGCCCACTTTCCCAGTCCACCATCCCTCTAAACCTGCAACGTAGGCAGGGCCTCGTTGATTCTTATCTTTGTCCCAACTGCCGTTCCACATGAAATCGATATCATGCGTGCAGGGTAAGACCGTTCGCGCTTCGAAGTCCACTATGACATTTCCCGGATAATCCCCCTTCAGAAATATCATCCCCGGACAATTGGCAGGATTCTTCCCTGTAAGCCACTCGTCCTGAACCTGCCAATCACCGCTGTGGATGATCCAATTGGCAGAGAAACATTCATTTGAGATCGGCTCATCGTATAGAAGTTCCGATTTCTCAAGATCAATTTTCTTGCCCACTATTTCAAGCATAAGGTCATCTCCTCCTTGAACACTTGGTGTTATTTTAACGCTACCGTACCCCAAAATTGCCTGAAATGTCAACAAAAAATACAAAAATGTCATTGTGAGAAGCATGGCAACGAAGCAATCCAAAAAGGCGAGATAACGTCACCTTCGGTTCGCAATGACAAAAGCGGTAACGAATTAGAAAATCAGTTTAATTGCTGTAGCAAAAAGCAGGACATAAACGATATACACAAATACTTTCTGGGACAAATGCTTATTAGCCCACCACCCTGCCAGGACTCCTATAGGAACAATAGGCAGGAAATAAAGGCTCTTTAGAAAAATATCCATTTAGAATTTTTTAACATATTGCTTGTAAAGCTACAAGGTGTTATATTAATGGGGATTTTTTTGCGGTTTAAAAACCAGTTCATGGAGGGAGAAAAATGACACGCTCAACTACAATTCTTACTGTAAGACATAAGGGAAAAGTGGCTATAGGCGGTGATGGTCAGGTTACACAGGGCGAAACTATTATGAAGCAGAATGCAAAAAAACTGCGCAGATTATATAACGACCAAGTGCTGGTTGGTTTTGCAGGAGCAACAGCAGATGCTTTTACTCTTTTTGAAAGGTTTGAGAAAAAGCTGGAGGAGCATAGCGGCAATCTTCAGAGAGCTGCAATTGAGCTTGCAAAAGACTGGCGCACAGATAGAGTTCTAAGAAGACTGGAGTCTTTGCTCGCTGTTGTCAATAAGGATTATTCGCTTCTTATATCTGGCAATGGGGATGTTATTGAACCAAGTGACGGAGTATTAGCCATAGGTTCAGGAGGTCCTTATGCGCTTGCTGCAGCTAAAGCGCTAATAAAATATTCAGACCTCTCAGCAGCAGAAATCGTTAAGGAAGCCATTTTAATAGCTGCTTCAATATGCATATATACAAATGACCAGATAGTTGTAGAGAAACTCTAGGGAGGAAGTTCTAATGGATGCGTTAACACCAAAACAAGTTGTAAAAGAGCTTGATAAATATATTATCGGACAAAACAATGCAAAGAAGTCTGTCGCGATAGCTTTGAGAAACAGATGGCGCAGACAGAAACTGCCTTTGGAACTGCGTGATGAAGTTGCTCCAAAAAATATTATTATGATCGGACCAACAGGCATAGGAAAAACAGAAATTGCCAGACGCCTTGCGCGATTGGCTCAGGTGCCATTCCTTAAGGTTGAGGCGTCAAAATATACAGAGATTGGCTATGTTGGTAGAGACGTAGAATCTATGATAAGGGATCTGACTGACCTTGCAGTAAAGATGATAAGAGATGCTGAGAGTCGCCGCGTCGAGATCAAGGCTTCTGAGATTGCAGAAGAAAGACTGTTAGATCTGCTCCTGCCCCCTGCAAAGAACAAAACTAATGATAGAGAAAAGGAAGATCAAATTAAAAGGACACGGGAAAAGTTAAAAATGAGACTTACTGATGGCAAGCTTGATAATAGAATGGTTGAACTCGAGACGAAAAATCACATAATGCCAATGGTTGAAATCTTCTCAAGTTCCGGCATAGAAGAAATGGGAATAAATTTTAATGACATGTTTTCTAAAATGATGCCAAAACAGAGCAAGAAAAGAAAAGCAACTATTAAGGAAGCAAGACGTATCCTCACTCAGGAAGAAGCGGCAAAACTGCTTGACATGGATGAGATTATTCGTACTGCTATATCCAAAGTAGAAAATTCCGGCATAGTATTTATAGATGAGCTTGATAAGATTGCAGGCGTTAAGTCGCAATCCGGTCCTGATGTGTCAAGGGAGGGAGTGCAGAGAGATATACTGCCTATTGTGGAAGGAACAACTGTTGCAACAAAATATGGAATGGTAAAGACAGACCATATTCTATTCATAGCAGCTGGCGCTTTTCATGTGAGTAAACCCTCAGACCTTATCCCTGAACTGCAAGGAAGATTTCCAATAAGAGTCGAACTCTCAAGTTTAAGCGAAGGTGATTTTGAGAAAATACTCACACAGCCTCGCAACGCATTGATTAAACAATACATAGCGCTTCTGGAAACAGAAAATGTTAAGATTGAGTTTACAAAAGATGCTGTTCGTGAAATTGCCTCTATAGCATTCAAGATAAATCAGGAAACAGAGAATATAGGAGCCAGACGCCTTTATACTGTTGTGGAAAAAATGCTGGAGGATATATCCTTCAATGCGCCTGAGGAAAGCGGAAAAAAAATATCTATAAATGCAGCGTATGTAAAGAAAAAACTGGAAGGGTTTGTTGAAGATATTGATATTACAAGGTACATTCTATGAAAAACAATTTTCAATTGGTTAGGCTGTAACTTATCTGATGCCAACGAGCACTGCTCCAACGACTTATTATAAACTTCTTAACTTCTTTCCACCTTTGTATCTCTCGGTGATTTATATACAAACCAATCTTCTTTGGTTATTTCATGAAAATAGTCTGCTTCATCAATTAATATCCTGGCAGCTGTTTCTCTTACCGCAGCAATTTCTACCCTTACACCTTCCCCTTTCAGATGCAAAACCAAATCCACAAAATCCGAATCCCCTGACATAATGATAATGGTGTCAACCTTTGAAGCGAGTTGCGTTGCTTTGATAGAAAGTGGAATATCGGCAGATTTATGACACGGAATAACAGAGCCATAATAGTTTTCATGTAATCTATCAGCGAATTTCGAAGATATGGACTTACCTTCCCTAAAATAAATTAGCCTGTTTAATCCTCTATCATTTAGCAATTTCGGGATCAACTTATCAAAATTGATCATTGCGTTTTTTGTTTTAGAGAGTTCATGGATACTCCGTTCAATATTGTTCCCATCGCATAGTATAGCTACCGATTGATTAATTAAAATATTTTCCATAATTGGCTATAATGTTAATCATTGAACATTTGCTGTCGCTTTTTACTATACTTAGAATTGCTTGAGACGTCAACAAAAAATGGGAAATTTCTTGATTTTAAATTATTGCTTGTAAAGCCGCAAAATGTTATATTGATGAAAGATTTTCGGAGGGTGTTCGTACTGCAAGATACGTTTTGTAATGATTAATTTAAAATTCAAAATTCAAAATTTAAAATTTCTATTTCTCGTTCTTGTTTTTATTTCCATACTTTTCGTTCCAATTGCGGGTTATACAACTCCAAATATAGATGATATCAGCAGATTAGAAAACTCGGGACTGTCTGAGGAAGCAAAGGGGCATTATGATAAAGCATTTGCATTGTATGAAAAGCTAATTAGAGAGACTTCCGACAGCGTACAGCAGGAGGTATATCTAAGAAGAATTTTTGATATGCGTTTCAGTATCAGTAATAAAACAAACGTCTTAAAAATCTGTAAATATATAAGAAAAGGCAGAAAATCTAACCAATCACTAAAATCTCTTGCTAAATGGTTCATGCTGCAACTATACCTTGAAGATGGGAAAATTGAGGCGGCAAAGAGCTTGTGTGCAAAACTTGGTTTTATTCAAAACTGGTTTGTAATAGGCCCCTTTGACAATGATGGGAAAACAGGTTTTGACAAAAAATACCCGCCTGAGACAGAAATAAAAATTTCTTCTGAATATCAGGGTAAGGATAGAAAAGTAAAATGGAGGCATATAAATATTGAATCTCCGTTAGGATTCATTGACCTTGGAGCTATTTTTAGACCAAATAAAAACACCTGTAGTTATCTACTAACATTTGTTAAATCAAATAAGAAAAGAGAAGTTGCATTTAGAATGGGACATGATGATGCAATTAAGATATGGCTAAATAACAGATTAGTTTTTAGCAATAATAATTATCATGCTGCACGATTTGATCAGAGTCATGCAAGGGTCTTTCTTAACAAAGGATGGAACAAAATCCTGATTAAACTCTGTCAAAAACAGGAGAAATGGGGATTGCTCTTCAGGATAACATCTCCAGACGGCAAACGTATATCAAGACTAAAGGTTCGCGCAAATTTACCTGCAAAGATAGCAGAACATGTTCCTGTGGAAGATACTGACAAGACTAGCTCTGGAAATATATTCCGCCTTGAAGAAAGCATCAAAACTGACCCGAATAATGCACGACTCTATTATTATTTAGCATATCTATACAATAAAAGCATGCCGTATGATGAAACCAAACATAAGGATTTTCTATGTATAACAAAAGCGATTCAACTAAATCCTGATAATCCTTTCTATAACTATCTTGGAGCAAATCTTGCACATCAACCAAACAAAAGAAGGGAACTGTTAGAGAAAACTATTAAATTAGATCCTAATTTTACAATAGCCTTTTATCAACTAGCAAAATATTACCTAAATGCTAATAACCTGACAAAAGCCCTGGATATAGTTAATAAATGTCTTGATATTAATCCATCATTTCTCCCGGCAATTTGTCTAAAAATCTCTATTTACTCAAAACAGGGTTTAACTCCGCTTATTCCTCCTTTGCTTGAGGGGATAAAAGATGCTCCTACATATAAGAAAGAAACGCAGAATAGTATAATTCGCTATTATGAGCATCATTCACAGGAAGAAACTTTAACACAACTCCGAAAGCTTTCAGAGATAGATTTTATGGATAATTATGCAAGAGAGAAAATTATTAAAATTTTACTAAATACGAGCAAGCGCTCAGAAGCCTTGAATAGACTATGTGAAATGTCGGCCTTGAATCCGTATGATACGAGGAGCTATCTTCGCATGGCAAAGATATATGCCAACAGACACCAATTCCATAACGCCATTAAAGTATGTAATCAAGCAATGATAATCTGTCCGGAGAACTATGAAATACTTTCAAGTTTAGGGCTCCTATATCGACGTATCGGTAATTATGAAAAGTTTGAAGAGTTTATTAATAAGGCTTTGAAAATAAAGCCTGACTATACATGGCTCAGGAAATATGAGGAATTTGTGAGTCCAAAGAAAGAAGCTTATGAAGAGAATTTCACGGAGAACATAACAGCAATAATCAATTCTGCAAATAACCTAAAACATGTTGATAGCGAAGCTGTTTATCTTCTTGATAAAGCGATCTCACGGGTATATGTGGATGGCACTTCGTCTGAATATGTACATCAAGTCATTAAAGTTCTTACAGATAAAGGGGTAAAGGATTTTAATCATCTCAACATATATTATGTGCCTGGAGACCAGGAAGTTATTGTTAAAAAAGCGCGCATTATAAAGAAAGATGGAACAACAATGGATTATTATAAATTCTCTGACGTGTCCACATCCAACCCGCAGTATAGACTATACTATGATTACAGAAGAAAAACCATTAAGTTTAGTTCTCTTGAAAAAGGGGATATTGTTGATTTTGAATACAAGGTCAACGATATAGGGGGCAATATATATGGTGATTACTTTGGAAATATGTTCCTGTTTAAAGATACAAATCCTATAATTTTTTCTAAATATATTCTCATTGCTCCAAAACACCGCAAATTTTATTTTTATAGCCCAAAGCTCCATATCATTCCCCGAAAAATTTATGATAAACATGCTGATACTATTAGCTATATTTGGGAGAAAAGGAACATTGAAAAAATAGACAAAGAGTTGAGTATGCCTCCTTACCAAGAGATTACTCCGTATCTGCTTATATCTACATTTAAGGATTGGACAGATATGGCTAGGTGGTACGCTGATCTTACAAGGGATCAGATGGAATCATCTCCTGAAATAAAAAAGATAGTAGCCTCATTAACAGAAAATAAGAATACAGAAATTGATAAGATTGAAGCTATATATAATTATGTTGTTAAGAAAATTAGATATGTAGCTCTGGAATTCGGCATACATGGTTATAAGCCATATAAAGCATGCCAGGTATTTAGCAGGAAATTCGGTGACTGCAAGGATAAAGCTCTACTGATTATGACAATGCTTAAAGAAGCTGGGATTCCTTCGGAAATTGTACTTGTAAGAACAAGATCCAGAGGCAGATTTGATTTATCCCAAGCCTCTCTTGGCTTATTTAATCACGCAATATGTCATATCAGACTTAAGGGTGGAAAAGAGCTCTGGCTGGATGGCACTGCTGAATATAGCAGTATCAATGAAATACCATGGATGGATCAGGGAGTCGGTGTGTTTGTAGTAGACCTGAAGCGAAGGAAGGGCATATTATCTGCAATACCTGTTAGCGCAGGCATTCCTAATAACCGCATTTCAGATAAAAATGTACTATTAAAAAACGATGGCAGCGCATACATTGGCGGAACAGAAATAGTTAGTGGAGCATTCTGTTCTGGAATTAGATATTTTTTCCAAATTCCTTCAAAGCAAAAGGAGGAGTTTGAAAAATTATTAAACACCATATTTGAAGGTGTGCAAGTAATAAATATCCATTTCCCTGATTTATCAGGACTGGATACTCCTATAAAATACAATTATGCTGTCAGTGTGCCAAAGTTCTTAAAACCTGTTTCCGAAGGTTTTTCATTTAATCCTGTTATGTTAAGGCACAAACTTACTCAAAGGTATGCTTCAAGTAGTATACGAAAACATGATCTCTTACTTTCGTATCCATTTATGGATAACAAAACAACTGAATTCTTGCTCCCACAAGGTTATGAAGCAATTCACTTGCCTCAAGATGTTGAACTTAAAAGCAAATTCGGCTCTCTATCAATGATATATGGTAAATTACCTGATAAGATTATAGTTAAAATAAAGCTTCAGTTAGATGTCTCAAGAGTTTCGCCTGAAGAGTATTCAGAATTTCGTAAATTCGCTGCAGACATAGATAAGAACGAAAGCAAGGAAATAATAATTAAAAAGATACCCGTGGCTGAATAATGAGATTATTTAAAAATTTCGCTCTAGTAATACTTATATGCTTAGCAACAGGCGCAAATGCAGTTGCTGATTCTTTGTCTCGAGGCTGGAAGGCTCTTTATCAGAACAGGTATGACGAAGCTATTGAATATTTCTCCAAAGACATTGGCCAGAATAAAGATGCATTGTCTGCATATGAGGGGATGGCTTTTGCATATGAAGCCAGAGGTAAATATGACGAGATGCTGAATAGCTGGCTGAAAATATTAAAGGAAGACCCTGATTCTATAGGAAGCGCGGTTACATTACAAAGCTTGTTGAACTCATCTAACAAGTTTAACAAGTTCAGGGATTATAAAAAAACTATTAAGATTCTCGAGAAGACATTAAAAAAAGGGATAAGTAATCAGGGAAACAAGTTTCTCATAAAACAAGTTCTGGTAAAATTCTATAACCTCACTCATCAGCCAAAAAAGGCTAAAAAAATATATGATTCTTTTGGATATGTAACTAAATGGGCAGTAATAGGTCCGTTTGGGAAATTTGGACGCTCATGTTTCTATGAGAAATTCCTCCCGGAAGAAGAGCTCAATCTCAGTGTTAGTTATCATGGATATCCTGGAGAAATTCGCTGGAGACGTTTTGAAAATATCTTTATAAATGGCTTAGTCGACTTTAAACAGATAGTTAAGCCAAATGTTGGATGCGCTTATGCGCTGACGTTTATATATTCTCCTTTTAGGCAGGATGTGATTTTCAAGCTCCAAACACCATGTGCCTGGAAAGCATGGGTCAACTATCAATGCGTCTCTGTATGTGACAGATATAAGAATTTCTATCCTCTTACTAATTCGTTTCCTGTTTCCCTGGAGGAAGGATGGAATTCTCTGCTTATCAAGTCTGTTTGTGAGGTAGAATTAGGCAGCTGGACACTTAAGTTAAGAGTAACTGACCTGAAAGAAAAAAACTGTACAAATCTAAAGTTTACGGATAACTTATCAACTGCGTCATTGCGAGGAGTTCCAAAAGTCCCGAAAGCTTTCGGGAGTACGACGTGGCAACCTGAAACTGAGTTGCTTCGGGAGTCTCTCCCTCGCAATGATATTGAATGTTTAGATGATAAAGCGCTGAATTACTATCACACTGGCAGACTTCTTTATTTCCAAGGACTGCAAGATAAGGGGATAAAATACCTAAAGAATGCGGTAGAGCTTCAGCCCAAATTCTCAGGATTTTTGTATGCAATCGGCAAGACGTATGAACAAGCCAGATTTCTCCCAAAAATAGAAAGAGAAAACAAAGCAAAGGATTTTTACAATAAAGTTATCGAATATGACAGCCAGTATGTACCCGCTTTAGGAGCCCTGGGCCTATATTTTGAGAGAAACAAGTTATATGAAGAAGCAATAGAGAAATTTAGACATACAATAAAAATAAATTCTGAGTTTGCTCATGGCTATGTTGATCTTGGAAGAGTTTACAGGAATAGAGGATGGGATTTAGAAGCCACAAAATCCATTGATTTTGCTTTAAAAATCAATCCAGAGCTAAAAGATGCCTTAGTCCTCAAAGCAAAGTTATACACTGACAGGAACCAGTTTAATAACGCAGAAAGGATCTATAAAAAAATCGGCAATATACCTGTCTCTTTATTACTCAGGCAAGGCAAATATGATCAGACAGTAGCACAGTATAATGCCAGTATAAAAGCTAATCCATTGAGAACAGATCTACGGCTGGAATTGGGTAGATTATATTCTAAATTGGGAGACTACAGAGGCGCATACAAACAATATAAAGATATTCTGGACATTATACCAACATACAGTATGTGCTATAAACTATTGGGGAACCTTTTCTATTCTGAGAATATGACAAATAGTGCAATAGAAGCATGGGAATCTGCCTTAAAGCTTAATCCACGTGATTATGAACTCAGAAACCTGTTAGCTGAAATAAAAGCAAGTACAGCACCCTATACTTTAAAGAAATTTAATACAGTAAAACTAATTTCGGATAATAAAGATCTAAGCGAACTTCCAAATGCCTACACTGCAAGTTTATACAATGGGCAGGTTATAATTCTTAATACAGACGGCAGTTATAAAGAAACAGTACATAAGGTAGTTAAAATCCTCAGTGAAATAGGGATAGAAAAATATGGTGAAATTTACATCCCTGGGAACCTGGAAGAATTAAGAGTATTCCTTAAAGACGGAACAATATTGGAACCTGTAAAGATAAAGGGGAAAAATACCTACTCTATTCATGGATTAGAGAAGGATGCAGTGATAGAGTATAAATATACAGTCGAACATAAATCATATAATATTGCTAAAGGTTATTTTAGATTACCTCCATTCTATTTCCAGGCATTTAATGAGGCGGTTCTTTGGTCTCGTTATACTGCAATATTCCCCTCAGACATTAATGTGTCATATATATCTAGAAATTTAGGGGAGAACATAGTAAAGGAAGAAAAAAACTTGGAAGGCAATAAAAAACTTGTTCAGTTCGAATGCTATAACATTCCAGGTGTTACAGAAGAGGTTATGATGCCTCCAAAAGAAGATGTATTACCAAATATTATTATAACGGCTTCTATGAAATTGGATAAAATGAGTGATCTCTACAGAAGTTTAATTATGGGAACATCTGTTGTTACATCTACACTTAAAGATACAACCTATGAAATTATAAAGGATTGTAACACCCCTCATGAAAAGGCAGAGGCAATATACTATTATATAAACAGGACTATTAAACATAACAGTAGTAAGTTTGAACCTGCAATATCTACGTTAGCAGAAAAAAGTGGAAATAAAGCTATTTTGCTAAAAGTAATGTTGGATATAGCAGGGCTGGATGCAACTTATGTTCTTGTAAGACCCAATACATTTGCAAAAATGGCTGCACCCTATTATGGCGCTTTTTCAACACCACTTGTAAAACTTAATCTTCAGGGGAACAATGTTTGGCTTGACATAAGCAACAAATATCTTAAGTTTGGCGAAATTTCTTCGAGTTTAACAAATGGAGATGCACTTGTTTTTAATACAACTAATTATCAGATATGCAAAATTCCTCCTTTGGATCTTTCAGCTAATGGTGCAGAAACAAGTTTAGTTATAAATATTAACAGAGATATTAACGGAAAATCTGATTGTTTGGCAGAGGAAACCTATCCGGGCAATTTATCCGCTTTATTTCGACTTGTTTTTCTTGAGGGCATAGAAAAAAATCTATGGGGTAAATATATTGAAAAAGGTCTGGCAAACTCCTTTGGAGAGCCTGTATTAGAAAAGGCAGAATTCCCAAATATAGATAATCCTGAAGAACCATTCCGTATAAAATATAAATTTAAGATATCTGATTTTCTCCAACAGGTATCGGGACAAGATGATGAGTTTATATTCAACCCTATTCCTTTTAAACTTGAACTCAGCAAAAAATATATACAAAAAACCCAGCGAAAATTCCCGATCAGAATAAAGCTTAAATTTACTCCTCTATATCTAGGTCAAAAGTTTGATATAAATATCCCTGATAATTTTATAATTAAGGACGTACCTCAAAACATTACTGAAGAGAGTAAATTCGGCAAATATCTAGTTGAATTTACGTTCAACAAAAACACACTGAAAGTAAAACAGCACTTTGAACTTTTTCCTCAGGAAATCTCTCCTTCAGATTATCCCAAGTTTGTAGATTTCTGCCGCAGGATTGATGCTCTGGAAAAGAAAACTATTTCGCTTCAGAAAAAAATGGTCTCTGAGATAAAATAACCATTTTTCGCAAAAACACCCTTGACAATAAAATTGTATATTGTATAATAACAATATGAAACGATTTATAATTTTTAAATACGTATCTTGCGTCGTTACCATTTTCGTACTCATAAAGGGGTTTATATGGCAGTAAACATAAAACAAGTAGCTCAGGTTGCAGGAGTTGCAGTATCAACTGCCTCAATGGCATTAAATAACACAGGAACAATTAATAAAAATACAAGATTAAGAATAAAAGCTGTAGCAAAGGAATTAGGATATGCCCCCAGTCCTCTTGCAAGAAGTCTGGTACTCAAAAAAACGGACACCATAGGAATAGTAATTCCAAATGACATAAATCCAGTATATATGGAAACATGTAAATACATCGAAATAGAGGCAAAGAAGAAAGGCTATAAAACATACCTGTTTTTAGAAGATGTGAATTCCAGTAATGAGCGTCTGTTCCTGGAGACAGTGTACCAACATGTAGTAGATGGATTAATTTTAAACTCTCCCTTATTGGAGGAGAATAAGGATTATTTCCCTAAATTACAGAAAGACAATGTCCCTGTAGTCTTCCGGAGTAAGATGTATGGTTTTAAAAACATAGATTGGATATCAATTGATGGAGAAAAGGAAGGTTTTATTGTAACAAAGCATTTAATTGAGATGGGACATAAAAGAATTGGTTGTGTGGAAACCACTCACAGGAGAAGAATGATGAGCGGACCCAGTAGAGTTGAAGGATATAAAAGGGCATTAAGGCAGTATAACATAAAACTTGAGCCTTCTCTAATAAAGCACTGTGAAGGTTATAATATGGAAGACGGATACACCGTAGCTAAAGACTTTATAGAGATGAAAGAAAGACCCACAGCAATGTTTATGAACAATGATTTTCTGGCACTTGGAGCTATAAGAGCTGTTAATGAAGCAGGGCTCAAGATTCCACATGACATGGCCATTGTCGGGGCTGACAATATTGAAATGAGTAGATATTGCAATCCTCCTCTAACTACTATAGGACATTCTAGAGAAAAAGAAGCTAAATATCTTATAAAAAGATTAGTAGAAAGAATTCAGAAAAGAAATACTGAATGTGAACAAATTGTTTTGGAACCGAAGTTGATTGTAAGAGAATCTACAAGAAAGAAATAATAAACAATAAAAATGGAGGTGTGTTATGAGAAGAAGAATGTATGTGAGAGTGGTTGTTGTGTTGTGTCTAAGTTTATTACTATCCTGCTATGGCATAAACCAGCTGCAAGCTGAAGATAAGGCTATTATATGTTTTCAAACAGACTGGGGCGGCAATTTGGGTAATTCTAGAGCAGCAGAACGTCTTAAAGAGGCAAAATGCAGTTTTGTTTATATGGGCATTCCTTTTTGGATGTATATATGTCAGCAGGATATTGATTATACTAAAAAGGCTGAATCAGAGTATTTTTTAAAAAATCACTGGCGTCTT